>JAJRRA010000005.1 GCA_024279945.1 Gammaproteobacteria bacterium | reverse complement strand
TCTATTACCACCACAACGTGGTTATTTGAATGCAGATCAATTCCGCAGTAATGTGACATACCAGTCTCCTCATCCTAATCAGAGCAGTCAGTTTAACCACTGACTGCGAGGAGGCTGGCTAGAGGATTATCAGGTTCGGGAGCCTGACCCCGGCCCTGTGACCCCGGCTCTATGAAAGAAGTGCTTAAATAGCTTGGCACTTAGGCACTTAGCCCTTAATATTAACCGTTCTGGCCTGTGTTCTTGCACGGGTTGGAGTGATGGTCTGGCGCCATAAGAAAAGCAAGCGCTGGCAACAACCTGGATTCGTTACTGAGGGCGTCTCATGTGCTCGATATTCGGCGTATTGCAAATACGCCAGGACCTGAAATCTGTCCGTAAGATGGCTTTACGGCAATCCCGCCTGTTAAGGCACCGTGGGCCGGACTGGAGTGGTATTTACGCCGCCGGCAGTGCGGTTCTGGCGCATGAACGACTCGCCATTGTCGATGTCAACACCGGCGCCCAGCCCCTCCTGAGTGAAAGCGGCAAGCAGGCGCTGGCCGTTAACGGCGAAATCTACAATCACCAGTCCATTCGTGAATCCTACGCGGGCAAATACGATTTTCGCACCGAATCAGACTGCGAGGTTATTTTGCCGCTTTACCTGGAGCACGGCGCAGACTTCCTGGAAGAACTCAACGGGATGTTTGCCTTCTGCCTGTACGACGAGGTGAAGGATTTCTGGATGATGGCGCGCGACCCAATCGGCATCATTCCGCTTTACTACGGGCATGGTGAGAATGGCCAGCTTTTCGTGGCATCGGAAATGAAAGCCCTGATGGACGTATGCAACCAGGTGCATGAATTTCCACCGGGACACTCCTGGTGCAGTGGTCAGGCAGAGCCGCAAAAATGGTATCAGCGCCCGTGGATGGAGTATGACGCGGTCAAAGATGCAGTCACGGACCGGCAGGCCCTGCACGATGCACTTGAAGAGGCAGTGATCAGCCACTTGATGACCGATGTACCTTATGGTGTTTTACTTTCGGGCGGGCTGGATTCCTCGATTACCGCTGCCCTGGCCGCCAAACACGCCACCATGCGTGTGGAAGATCAGGAACAAAGTCCCGCCTGGTGGCCGCGCCTGCATTCTTTCGCCATCGGCCTGGAAGGCTCACCTGATCTGATCGCAGCACAAACTGCGGCCGACCATATCGGCACTGTATACCATGGCGTAACTTTCACCATTCAGGAAGGCCTGGATGCGCTGGATGAGGTGATTTATCACCTGGAAACCTACGATGTGACCAGTATTCGCGCGGCGACACCGATGTACCTGTTGGCGCGCAAAATCCGCGCAATGGGCATCAAGATGGTGTTGTCAGGTGAGGGCGCAGATGAAATTTTCGGGGGTTATTTGTATTTTCATAAAGCACCCGACCCTCGATCTTTTCACGAGGAAACCGTGCGCAAGCTTTCGCGCCTGCACAGTTATGACTGCCTGCGTGCCAACAAAGCCATGTCGGCCTGGGGCGTGGAAGCCCGTGTTCCCTTCCTCGACAAGGAATTCCTCGATGTCGCCATGAGTATCAATCCGGCGGACAAGATGATTAGCGAGGGCCGGATAGAAAAACAGATCCTGCGTGAAGCGTTCAGCCACATGCTTCCCGAATCCATCGCCTGGCGCCAGAAAGAGCAGTTTTCAGATGGTGTGGGTTATGGCTGGATTGACGCCGTCAAGGATTGTGCCGAGGAGCAGGTCAGTGATGCTGAAATGGCCCGGGCGCAGGGGCGTTTTCCCTTCAATACACCGGCTTCCAAGGAAGCCTATTTCTTCCGTAGCATGTTTGAGCAGCATTTCCCGATGGCCTCAGCCGCTCAGACGGTTCCCGGCGGGCCCACCGTGGCTTGCAGTACACCGGAAGCTGTTTTGTGGGACAAGGACATGCAGGAAATGAACGATCCTTCCGGACGCGCCATGCGCAAAGTGCATCAGGATGGGTACTGAGATATGAATAATAAGGAATTACTGGTACAAAAATACGGCGGCACATCGCTGGCGGACCTTGAGGGTTTTAATGCCAGTGCGGATATCATCCAAAGCCATGCAACAGACCGGCGGCTGGTCGTTGTGCTGTCCGCAGTCAAGGGCGTTACCGATCTGCTTCTGGCTATCATTGATACGGCAGTTGAAGGTGAAAGCGGCGCTCAATACCTGGAACAGGCCATTGACAGAGAACGCTCGATAATCGATGAATTGGCCGCGCAGGGGATTCCCGCACCACTGGCCCTTGAGTTTCTGGATGAACAGCAGGCCATGTTGATCCGACGCGAGGAGGGTATTCGCCTGCTCGGGCAGTGCCCCGATGAGACCCGGGCCAAAATCCTCGCCAGTGGCGAAGGCTTCAGCAGCCGCCTGATGGTGGATTTGCTGCGGCACCGTTCGCTTGATGCGCAGTGGTCGGATACCGATGTATTGCCGCTGGCCAACGAAAGCTGGCTGGATTCGCTGGTGGATATCGATGCAGCGGTGCCCTTGTTGGCTGAAAGACTGCGCGGCGGTGCACAGATCACCGTATTGCCGGGCTTCTATGGCCGCAATGCCGATGGCGGTATCCAGTTGTTGGGGCGTAACGGCACCGATTATTCAGCGGCGGTTTTGGCTGCGGCGGCCGGGGCCAGTCTGTGCCAGATATGGAAAGACGTGGACGGTTTTTTCAGTGCGGATCCACGGATTGTCAGCAACGCGCAGTGCCTGGATGAAGTCAGCTACGACGAGGCCATGGAACTGACCTATTTGGTGCCAAGGTAATATCCGCCAAGGCCCTTGCGCCGTTAGCCGGTAAGCAGATTTCCTGTGAAGTCAGAAACACCTACGATCCGTCCAAGCCGGGCACGCTGGTGCACGCCGGGGCAAAACGCACTCATGTGGTGAGGGGTATTTCCCACCTTAGTGACGTCACCTCAATCACCTTGCAGGGTGGCGGCCTACGCGGCCGGGTGGGTATTGCGCGGCGTGTAATGGATGCTCTGGCCAGTGAGGCCATCTCCATTCTGTTGATCGTGCAATCATCTTCGGAGTACAGTATTACCCTGTGCGTGCGGCGGGCGGACGAAGTCATGGCGCGCAAGGCCCTGGAGGAGGAATTCCACTTTGAGAGACTGCATGGCCTGATCGAAGAAATCTCGGTGCAAAGTGATCGCGCCGTGGTGTCCCTGGTGGGTGAGGGCATGAAACGCTATCGTGGCATTGCTGCTCGCTTTTTGACCGCCATTTCATCAGCAGGCGTCAATGTAGAGGTGCTTGCACAAGGCTCCACGGAGTGCGCCATCGCCGTTGTCGTCAAGGGCAAGTCGGCACAGTCGGCCATGCGCGCCTGTCACACCGCCTTTTTCAGCCGCTCCACCCATATTGATGTGATCCTGTTGGGTTGCGGCAATGTCGGCGGCGAACTTTTGGCACAATTCCAGCGCCAGGCGGAAGGTCTGCGCGAGCATCATGCGGACTTGCGTGTACGCGCCATTGCCAACAGCAGCAAGTTACTGGTGGCCGATGATGTGCTGGATCTGGACTGCTGGAGGGAAGATCTGCAGGAGAAAGGCAGGTCGTGGTCGATTGATGACGTCATCATGATCCGGGAGCGCTTGGGGCTGCTCAATCCCACTATTATTGACTGTTCCACGGACGAGGAGCTTGCGGGACAGTATGTGCGCTTCCTGGGTAATGGGTTCAACGTCGTGGCCGCGAACAAGAAGGCCAATACGGCGAGCCTGGATTATTATCACAAAATGCGTGAAGTGGCGGCAAAAAATTTCCGTAAATTTCTCTATGAAACCAACGTGGGTGCCGGCCTGCCGGTGATCGACACCCTGCAGGGCTTGATCCGCTCCGGTGATGAACTAAAAACCTTCGAAGGAATTTTGTCCGGTTCCCTTTCGATGATCTTCGGCCTCATGGAAGACGGCATGCCGATGTCATCAGCCGTGGCAAAAGCCATGGAACTGGGCTTTACTGAGCCGGATCCCAGGGACGATCTGTCTGGCATGGACGTGGCCAGGAAATTGTTGATTATTGCCCGTGAAGTGGGCATGCAACTGGGATTGGATGACATCGATATTGCCCCGGCGGTGCCTCTGGAAGCGGTCAGCCATGTGGAGCATTCGGAGTTGATCGATGCACTCAAGTCGCTGGATGAGCAGTTTTCGGCAAGAATCCGTGACGCCGCCAAGGAAAACAAGGTGCTGCGCTATGTGGGCCGCATCGAAGACGGCAAGTGCCGGGTAGCGGTTGAAGCTGTACCGGTGAGCAAACCGCTGGGTGCGATCCGGGACGGTGAAAATGCCCTGGTTCTGCACACCCGTTATTACCAGCCCATACCATTGGTTTTGCGCGGATACGGCGCCGGCGCTGCGGTAACAGCAGCGGGTGTTTTTGGAGATATTCTGCGAACGGTCTGGAGACCACTTGACCAGCAGGCCGGCTAGCAACGGTATGAATACCCTGTTAAAAAGGCCCGGAGAAAAGAAACAAGCCAACCGCATGGTGCCGCTGACGGTTTATGCGCCGGCCTCGATCGGAAATTTTTCGGTCGGCTTCGACGCCCTCGGTCTGGCGCTGGCACCGCTGGATGGCACCCTTCTGGGTGACCTGGTGCAACTCAGCCTGCCGGATTCAGACCGCCCGGACGGGGCAGACTGGGCGCTGGAAGTGAAGGGAGAATTTGCACAAAAGTTGCCCAGTGATCAGGAACAAAATATTGTGATCAGCAGTTGTCGCATATTCCAGTCAGCGGCAGCAGACAAAGGCATTGATATCCAGCCCTTGAAAGTGGTTCTCGACAAGCGCTTGCCGATCGGCAGCGGCCTGGGCTCCAGCGCCAGTTCCATAGTCGCTGCACTCGAAGCACTCAACCGCTGGTATGGCAATCCCTTGAGTTCACGTGATATTTTCGGCTTGATGGCACAAATGGAAGGCAACATCAGCGGTGAAATCCACCTGGATAACATTGCCCCTTGCCTGTATGGAGGCCTTCGCTTGTGTCCACCAGGGAGCCGCGCTGAATATTCTTTGCCCTGGCCCGGCGCATGGCGTGCGGTTGTTTGCTGGCCGGGTACCGAATTGTTGACCCGGGATGCGCGCGGCGTTCTGCCGGATGATGTGCCACGGAAAACCGCTGTTCGGCACGGCGCACAGTTTGCCCAGTTTGTGCACGCACTTCATACCGGCAACACGGAGCTTGCGGCTGCATCCCTCGTGGACCTCATAGCTGAGCCGTACCGGTGTTCGCTGCTGCCGGGGTTTGACGATGCCAAGACCGAGCTAAAAAAACTCGGGGCGCTGGCCGTTGGAATTTCCGGCTCCGGTCCAACCGTGTTTGCACTGGTGGATGACTTCGAAGTGGCCGAGGCAGTAGAAACCTGGCTTGCTGCGAACTACCAGAAAACCGAGCAGGGTTTTGTGCACATTTGCCGCGCCGATCTGGGTGGCGCCCGCAGCATAGAATGATGAGCCCCTGGATTGGGAGATTATTTTGCAATTAATCAATATCAAACACCCCTCTGAGCAGGTCACCTTTCGTGAAGCGGTTAGGCGCGGCCTGGGGCGGGATCAGGGGCTTTTTTTCCCCCAATCGTTCCAGTTGCTGGACGATGTAGAGGGTTTGCTGCAGGAGGGTTTTGTTCCCCGTAGCATTGCGGTGCTCCGGCACCTCATCGGTGATGAGATCAGTGCAGACAGCCTGCAAAATATTGTCTCATCAGCTTTTGATTTCCCGCTGGCGGTGCCCCGCCTGGAAGACGGCACTCGCGCACTGGAGCTGTTCCACGGCCCCTCGCTGGCCTTCAAGGATTTTGGCGCACGCTTCATGGCAAACTGCCTGGCTGAGTTCCACGATGGCGGCCCCATGACCATTCTGACCGCGACATCGGGTGATACCGGGGCGGCGGTTGCACATGCCTACTATGGACAGCCCGGCATCAGCGTGGTCGTGCTGTATCCCAAAGGCAAGATTTCCCCCTTGCAGGAGAAGCTCTTCTGCACTCTCGGGGGTAACGTGCGCACCATCGCTGTGGAAGCAGATTTTGATACCTGCCAGCAAATGGTTAAACAGTCATTCGATGACGAAGAAATCAAACGGGAACTGGGCCTGAACTCTGCTAATTCGATCAACATCGCCCGCCTCGTGGCGCAGGTTTGTTACTATTTCGAGGCAGCCGCTGCCGTGGATGATGTAGGCAAACTGGTGTTCAGCGTACCCAGCGGCAATTTCGGCAACATCACCGCCGGCCTGATCGCCCGCACCATAGGCCTGCCCTACAGGCGGGTGATTGCAGCGACCAATGTGAATGATACGGTTCCGCGTTTCCTGGCCTCGGGAAAATGGGATCCCAAAGCCACCGTCACCACAATCACCAATGCGATGGACATTTCACTGCCGAACAACTTCCCCCGTGTACTGGAACTGGGCGAGCGGCACGGCCTGCCCCTGGCAGACCTGCTCTCCTCCACCTCGCTTGATGATGAACAGACCCGCAAAGCGATGAGGCAACTGGATGGTGCCGGCTATCTTGCCGACCCGCACAGCGCGCTGGCCTGGAAAGCGCTGGATCAGTCGCTTGAAGCCGGCGAAGAAGGTGTTTTCCTGTGCACCGCCCACCCGGCCAAGTTCCTTGAAGTCATCGAAGAAACCCTCGGCATTGAAATCCCTTTACCCCCCGAACTTGAGGAAGTTAAAGACAGAGACGTCCTGTCCAGCACCATTCCCGGCACTTTTGAGGCTCTGCGCGGGGAACTGCTTGGAAGTGAGTCCATAGAGTTATCCTGAGAAGCTGGTATAACACACAGGCTACCCGCTTACGGGCCCGCCGATCAGGCTGAAGCCCAGTTTATAAATCACCAGGCCGATCATCAGGAAGGCGATGGCCAGGTTGGCTGCGGTGGCAAACACCATGCCCAGCCACGCGCCCACACCAGATCGACCCGACTGAAGCAGGTCGCTACCGCCGCTCAGTTCGCCCAGCACAGCACCGATGAAAGGGCCGAGTATGATGCCCGGAATGCCGAAGAAAAATCCCACGATGGCACCGAAAGTAGCGCCCCATAACGCGCGGGAACTCGCACCAAGGTATCTGGCACCCAGTGCGCCGGCCAAAAAATCTATCACCCAGGCAATGACGGCCAGTATAGCCAGAACAGTGATGGTGATCCAGCCTATCGTTTGGAAATGTCCGATCCAGGCAACCACGAACAGGCCGCAAAAAATCAGCGGTACGCCGGGAAGCGCTGGAATCACGGTGCCAACGAGGCCGGCGATGATAATCAGGGCTGCCAGCAACCACCATAGAATAGTCCAGTCCATTGAACTCTCCAAAGCTCTAATTTAGCGCTATTAAATCACAAAAAGTACTTTGCGGCTGAGTTGTACTCGCTACTAAACGAAAATTTGCTGAATTTTCTGCAGCAGGCGTACGGCCTGATCGCGGTCTCTGGCGCCAAGCTGTTCGAAGCGTTCCTTGAGATAGGACACGTGGCGCGGAAACTCCTTTTTGAAGACCTTTTCACCTTGCCGGGTCAGGGCGATAATGGTTTTACGCCCGTCACCTTCTACGGCCCAGCGCTCAACCAGACCCTTATTTTCCAGCCGGTCGATGACGCCGGTCAGCGTGCCCTTGGTGATATGGGTCCAGTCACCAATGTCTTTGCAGGTCATTCCATCGGTGTTGCCCAGGGTAAAAATAACATTGGCCTGTGCGACAGTAAGGTCTGAGCCGGATAGTCTGAGTCCGTTGGCGTCGTACGAAGCAAATGCATGGTAAGCATTGAGTAGTTCACGAACCAGAGGAACAAAATCCTGGGAACCGGCGTTTTCTGCAGTTATTTCAGTCATGATCAGTTAACCCTTGTGTTTGGCTATAGTAGTCCTAATACTAACAATATAAATGTACTTATATGAACTAATTAACCAATAATTGACCTATGTCAATTGTGTTTCAGAATTCAACCTGGTCATCTGGTTTCCCGTTATCTTCCTCATCCGGAAAACTATGGTTCTTCTCGCCGCTGTGGTGGCTTTTCAAGCCGCATCACTCGGTGATCTTCTTCCTCAATTCCTTGGTTTTCGCTCGGCGGGTCTTTTCTTCCCGGCGTTTACGTTTTGCTGCCCGGGAAGGCCGGGTAGTGATGCGCTTTGTGGGCTCGGTCAGCACGCTTTGCAGCAGTTCGCACAACCGCTGCAGTGCATCTGCACGATTCCTTTCACGGGTTCTGTGCTGTTGGGCCTTGATCACGATGATGCCCTGGCTGTTGATGCGGTGGTCCCGTAAAGCCAGGAGCCGCTGCTTGTATGTATCCGGCAGCGATGAGGCTGCAATATCAAAACGTAGGTGGATCGCACTGGACACTTTGTTGACGTTCTGTCCCCCCGCGCCTTGCGCACGAATCGCCTTGAGTTCGATCTCGCTTGCGCTGATGTACAGATTGTTAGACAGGTGCAACATATTGAAATTATAGAGCAAACACAGGGCATGACAATAAGTTTGATCTTCAGTTGATTTTGACCTTTGGCATTCCGCCGCTATATTGCTTAGGCTTGCGCTTTTACACCCAAATGGTGGGCTCTACATGCCAAAAGCTTACTCAACAAAACGCAGTCGGCGTATTTCAGGATCAATCGCAATCATTCTGGTGCTGATTACCTGGTTTCTGCGCGAGCACATTCCGGTGTTTCCAGACGGGGTAGAAGCACCCAATGAGAAGGTTACACTCGCCCGGCCGCAGGTTTATTACGGACCGGCAAACTCCATTGCCGTGTTGCCGTTCACCTGCACTTCACCGGCTTTCGAGGTCGTTTCCCCGGATAGCCCGGGGGATGAACCGGTTCGCCAAGCCACCGACACTCCGGCCCTGGCCGATGGCATCGCGCAATCGCTGATTGATCTCCTTGCCCGGGTCCCTGGTCTGTTGGTGACTTCATCCAATTCATCGTTTTTCTTCCAGGACAAGGATACCGTGATCCCGGTTCTGGCGGAGCGCCTCAAGGTACGTCATATCCTTGAAGGCTGCGCCAGGCAGACCCCCGATGGCTTTGAGATTAGTGCCCGCCTGGTTAATGTTAAGACCAGGTCGCAAAAGTGGGCCAAGTCATTCAACGGCAAGCTGGACAATATTATTGCTTTCCAGAATGAAATCGCAACCGCTGCCGCAGACATTGCAGGCAGCAACCTGGGAAAGGAAAAGGAATTGCCATTGGCCAAAGTGGTTGATCCACAAGCCTGGTTGATGTTTATTGAGGGACGGTATCGTTATCGCTTGCGCGGCCCCGATAATCTCGCCCAGGCTGAAGCCGCATTCAGAAACGCACTGGATATAGAACCGGAGTTTGCGCCGGCCCTGTTGGGGCTGGCCCGGGTTTATATGACCCCGGTCCGGGTCTCGACTCAGGGCAGGGCGGCGCTTGAAAAGGCCCGTGAAACCGTTCTTGAAGCACTTCGGCTGGATCCGGAACTGGCCGGGGCATACCTGGAACTTAGCCGCATCAGGCGATCAGTTGACTGGGACTGGCGGGGATCTTCGGAGGCTGCACAAAAAGCACTGGGGCTTGCGCCGGGCAATGCTGATGTGCTCAGCAATGCCAGCACTGCCCTGTTTACACTGGGAAAATTTGAACCCGCCGTGATGCTGCTCAAAGAAGCCATCAAGCGGGATCCTTTGGTGCTGCAGAACTTTCAGCGGCTTGGGCTGCTCTACGAGTTTTCCGGGAAGTACGAAGAAGCACTGCAGGCCTATCAAGTTCTGCTGGGGCTAAATCCGGATTATCCAGCCGTGTATGCATACCGCGCCAGGGCACAACTGGCCCTTTCCATGTCGGAATCAGCCCTGGAAGAGGCAGACAAGGAGCAGAACCCGTTCTGGCAACGCTATGCCCGGATATTGTCGCTGTTCGCATTGCAGCGGTCGGACGAGGCCGATGCATTGCTGCAACAGATGATTATTGAACGCGGCAATGATGCGGCTTATCAGGTAGCTGAAATCTATGCCTTCAGTGGAGATATTGACCAGGCCTTTAGCTGGCTTGACCGCGCCTACCGGCAGCGAGATGGGGGTATGAGCGAGCTAATTGGCAACTATTTTTTGTCAAATCTTGAAAATGACCCCCGATGGAGGGAGTTGTTGGTCAGAGTTTCCTTGATTAAATCTTGACCAAAATTTCTTGACTTGGCGCTTTAAGCGTTTTACGGTGGTTACAGCTTCAGACCAACAGATGTATTTAGTTTGTTGATCTTAAAGGATTTGAAGTGATGCTCAGGAAGAGCTGATGATGACAGAAGTTATATACAGCCCCGCAAGTGGAAATTCTGCAACACGCCTTGTAGCGAGCGTTGGCTGCCCGATGCGTCCGGTATCGGGAGATTCCTTCGTTCTTCCTGATCTACCCCCTGTTGGTATGGCCCCTGTGGAAAGGGATCAGTTTTATGCTTCCAATTTAACAGCACACCTTACCTGGTTCAGGATGGCCTTGATTGAGCTTCCGGGGAAGAAGCTGGGAATTAACAGGTGTTTTGTGGAAGGGTAAAAAAACCGGGTATGTCGGGATGCGCCAGATAGACCCACTTTCCATGGGGGCCCGTTTGCCCCCGCTGCCTGCCGGAGGGGCAGCTTGCGATGGCATAAAATTCCCTGCTCTCGCGCCATTGAGCAACTGAACTGCAAGGCGAATATAATGGGTCTTTTCTGGGGCTCACAAATGGCTTCGCAGCAAATTATACAAAACCGGCCTATGAAACACGCCCGGCTTCCCATTTACCTTGATTACAATGCGAGTACACCGGTTCTTCCCGAGGTAGTGGACGCCATGCTTCCTTTCCTGGGAAAGCATTTCGGCAACCCGTCCAGCAAGCATGTTTTTGGTCGCACCATGCATGATGCAGTGGAGTATGCTCGTGAACAGACTGCCTGCTTAATTGATTGCAGCCCAAGTGAAGTATTTTTCACATCCGGTGGCACCGAGGCAAACAATCTGGCAATCCGGGGAGTGGCTGGCGCTATCGCCCGGCGTCGCCACATACTGACTTCGGTAATCGAGCACCCGGCAACCACCGGTCCCGCCGCCTGCCTGGAGCAACAGGGCTACCGGGTATCCCGTGTACCGGTCGATGGCGCCGGGCGCGTGCTTCCGGAGCACGTACAGGAATGCCTTGGACAGGACACCGTGCTGGTCACGATCATGCATGCGAACAGTGAAACCGGAACGCTTCAGCCCATCGCCGAATTAGCCGAACTTGCTCATTCCGCCGGTGCATTGATGCACACCGATGCGGCACAATCCTGCGGCAAGATCCGGGTTTCCACACGGCATGAGAAGGTCGACCTGCTGTCTGTGGCAGGACACAAGTTGTATGCTCCGCAGGGCGTGGGGGCCTTATTCGTTCGCGCGGGAACCCCCATCAAGCCACTGCTGATCGGGGCAGGGCATGAACAGGGGCTCAGGCCCGGTACGGAAAACGTTGCCTCCATTGTGGGCCTCGGGCAGGCCTGTGAAATTGCCCGGCGCAGCCTGGAAGAAGAAGCTGAACGCATCAGCCGCCTGCGCGACCGCTTGTGGAGCCTGCTGCAAGACGCCATTCCCGGTATCGCCCTGAACGGGCATCCCGCCGGGCGTCTCCCCAACACCCTGAATGTTCGTTTTCCCGCCGTCAGCGGGAATGCCGTGCTGGCGGCCTGCCCTGCGATTGCGGCTTCTACCGGTTCCGCCTGTCACGAATTAGGAGCCCGTGCTTCTCAGGTTATTCTGGCCATGGGGATCGCGGAATCCGAAGCCGTTGGTTCGGTGCGGCTCTCTCTGGGACGCCTCAACACGGCGGAAGAAATAGAACTCGCAGCAACACAATTAGTCAAAACCTGGAACGAACTGATGTTGGAGGAAAAGCAACCATGATACAGCGCTTATTCAATCTTCTTGTCCTGGTGGTTCTGGTCGCTACCGCCACAGTCGCACAGGGCAAGGAACTGGTGCAGAAATTCACCGGTAGTCGCAGCACGGAGACCGTTGAATTTGAAGTGCAGGCCCCCTGGCTGCTCGACTGGTGGGTGAACGGAGAATATCCACAGATGTTGGGCCTGACCGTGTCGCTGATCGATGCAACGACTGGCCGGCATGCCGGTTATATTGTAAAAACCAAGTACCCGGGCAATGGGGTCCGCCTGTTCAATGAGGGTGGCCGCTATCGCTTGAAAATTGATGCTACCCTGTCGCACTGGGTCTTGAAAGTGGAGCAACTGACCCGCAAAGAGGCAGAACAATACACGCCGGTAGAGAAATCGGGAATGTAAGAAAAACCGCAGGCAGAATGAAAAACAAAACCCTTAAATACAACGATCAACTTATCGAATACCAGGTTCAGCACCGGCCGTCCGTGACCCGGCGGATTCACCTTGAACTGAACAAAGACGGCAGCCTCCGGATCGTTGCCCCGCGGCGTATGAGCCGCAGAACCATCCACAGAACCCTGCAGCAAAGGGTTTCCCGTGTGGCTCATTTTCTTGCCGATGCCCGGCCCCGGATGCGTGAACGACCGGTGCACCGGTATGTCAGTGGTGAGGAGCATTTTTTTCTCGGACAAAAGTACCCCCTGGAGTTTATACAGGAGCCGGGCAGGCGTGGCAGCATAAGCCTGATCGATGGACAGATTCGGGTGATTGTTCCGAATTCCCGGCCAGAGGCCGTTGGCAAGCGGCTCAGCCGTTGGTACCGGCATCAGGCTTTGTTGTACTTCAGTACCCGCCTTGAGGTGATTGGCGCTGCTGCATCCTGGACGAAAGACCATGCACCGCCCTTGCGCGTGCGAAAAATGAAGCGCACCTGGGGTAGCTGCTCGGCAAGGGGCGTCATTACCCTGAACACGCATCTGGTCAAGACACCGGCGGCGTGTATCGATTACGTGATTGCACACGAATTGTGTCATCTGCAGGAACTCAACCACGGTAAAGATTTTTATGCGCTGCAGGAACAATTATTTCCTGGCTGGCGTAAAGCAAAAAACCATCTGAAGACCCGCGCGCATATCTATCTGGTTTAGCCGGTATAGTGAGCCAGGGATTCAGATCAGGAGCATCATGGAATACAAAGACTATTACGAAATCATGGGCGTCAAGCGCGACGCCACCCAGGATGAGCTCAAACGCTCCTATCGCAAGCTTGCTCGCAAGTACCACCCGGATGTAAGCGATGAGACTGATGCGGAAGTTAAGTTCAAGGAAGTGGGTGAAGCCTATGAAGTCCTGAAGGATCCCGAAAAGCGAGCCGCCTACGATCAACTGGGTTCACAGTGGCAGGCCGGTCAGGAGTTCCATCCGCCGCCGGATTGGGATGCTGGATTCGAATTCAGCGGTGCTGGCGAGGGGGCAAGTGGCCCCGATTTTGATGCCTTCAGCGATTTTTTTGAATCCCTCTACGGCCGGGCTTCACGCCGCACAGGCACAGCGGGCGCCCGTGGACGACAGGGCTTCCATATCCGTGGCGAAGACCACCACGCAAAGGTTTTTGTGGATCTGGAAGACAGCTACCAGGGCGCCACCCGCTCCATTACGCTGCAAATTCCTGAACTCACCGCAGAGGGGCGCGTCACAACGCGGCCCCGAACCCTTAAGGTGCGTATTCCCAAGGGCATTCGCCAGGGGCAGCAGATACGCCTGAGCGGTCAGGGCGGTGCGGGATATGGCGGTGGCGAGGCCGGTGACCTGTACCTGGAAGTGGAATTCAACCCGGACGGCCCCTATCGGGTGGAAGGTGCTGACGTTTACCTCGATCTTCCGCTGGCGCCATGGGAGGCCGCCCTGGGCGCCACAGTAAAAGTGCCCACGCCGGCGGGCGCAGTGGACCTCAAAGTGCCGCCCAACTCACAGGCGGGTAAAAAGCTCCGGCTGAAAGGCCGGGGCATACCGGCGCGGCAGCCCGGCGATCTCTACGTGGTGCTGCAAATTGCCCTGCCGCCAGCTGACAGCGAAAAACACCGCCGGATGTACGAACAAATGAAACAGGAATTCACATTCAACCCCCGCGCCGGACTGGAGGTCTAAGCCATGTCAA
Source organism: Gammaproteobacteria bacterium (assembly GCA_024279945.1). Lineage (GTDB taxonomy): Bacteria > Pseudomonadota > Gammaproteobacteria > Xanthomonadales > SZUA-36 > JAJRRA01. The sequence goes on along the minus strand of JAJRRA010000005.1, from coordinate 29,009 downwards.
GCCAGCACACCCTGCACGGCCAGTTGGTCGAAAAAGAAACCGTGATCACGTTGGAAGAGCTGTGCCGTAACTGCACGGTAAAAGCAGAGGAAATCATGGTGATGGTTGAAGAAGGGATTCTAGACCCACAATGTGAGCACCCGGAGCCTGCCGCCGCCACCGAGTGGCACTTTCATATCAGCAGTGTGAAACGGGTGAAAACCGTGGTTCACCTGCAGCGTGACCTGGGCGTCAATCTCCCAGGCGCGGCCCTGGCGCTGGAGCTACTGGACCGGATTGCCGAGCTGAAAAAACCGTAAGAGCCCGCTTGAACCTCCCGGGCGCGGCCCTGGCGCTGGAGCTACTGTACCGAATCGCCGAACTGAAAAAAACTGTAAGAGCCCGCTTGCGGGCGAACGCTACTGCAGCGCCCGGGACCTTTCGGACGCTTACACCAATCCGTGCGCGGACTCAGCCGCCTTTGTTTTTGTCCTTTTTCTTACCACCCAGCAAATTGAACAGCGCGCCTTTGGCAGCATCTTCAACTTGCTTTTCAGATGAAGCCGGTTCCTGCTCGTTATCCGCGCCATCGGCAGGAGCCTCTTGCGGTGACAGGCCCAGCTTATTCATCAGCTTTCCGGTGGCTTCACTTTGCAGAAGTGCTTTCCAGTCCACCTTGAATCCAGGATCATCCAGTGGGCCGCTGATCCTGAATGGAAATTTCTTGCCTTTGAGGTCGGCGGTCAGTGGATCCTTCCCCAGTTCCGGCGCATTGCGGATGCTGGCCACCAGGCTCAGGTCCACACGGGATTGTCCCAGGTCGATGGTGCCGTTGCCATCCACCGTCAGGAAGGGAAGTTCACCGATCAGTTCGCGGGTCGTGACGATGCCGTCTTTTACGCTTGCGGCCAGCTTCATGCGGGAGAACACCGTGCGATTGGGCTCGACCGGTGGTGGCTCCAGCCCCTTGAACTGCGCCAGGCCGCGGCGGATTTCATACCAGATATTGATGCCTTCCAGCGCCCCGTCGTTCAGTGTCAGGCCGAGGTCTCCGTTGAGATTGCGCGTGAGCTCACTGCTGCTGGCGCCACGCCCGCTCAGGCGTACATAGCCCTGTGCGGTGCCGGAAAGGGACTCGTTGTCGACCAGATCCGCAAGCAGTTGCTGGAAAGTGATCGAATCCACTTTTTCATCAAGTGACAGCACCGGCACCGCTGCGGAACTGTCCAGCGTGATGTCGCCGCTGTACGTGCCGCCGTAGAAGTTGGCTGTGATGGGGTTCAGCCTCAGCTTGCCGTTGCGGATCGACAAGCCCAGCTCTGCATCACTGAAATGAACACCGGCAAGGTACATTTTTCCGGCGCGCAGCGTGCCCTGTACGTTCTGGCCTCGCAGTTCTTCCTGCGGCATGGCGATGTCTTCCTGCTCCACAGGCTGGTCGGTGGCTGGCTCCAGGTAGCGATCAACATCAATATCATCCACGCTGAAGTCAAAAGTAATCCGGGGCTGATCAAAATTCTGTATGTCCATCTTGCCGGTGAACTGGCTCTGATCCAGTTTCAGTTCAAAGCCTTGCAGGCTGATCTGTGAACCGTCGCCTATAAAGGAAGTGCTGAGCCGGGCCAACTGTAAGACGTCGGGATCTGCGGTGATCGGCGCTTCCAGTTGCAGCGCCTGCATCAGCCGGGCCGGGGAAAAACTGTCGATGCTGAGTGTGCCGTTGAAGGCTGGATCATCAAGCAGGGAACGCACGGACAGGGTGCCGTTTGCCTCCAGCTCAGGCAGTTCTACAGTGAAGGGCTCAATGGCCAGTGTTTGTGCTGCCAGGTCAGCGTTCACCCAGGGCGCCCGGATGCGAATGGTGGTGCTGTAGGCAGGGGAGTCGCCAGCGCCGAACTCCACGGCAAACTCAAAATCTTCAAGTTTGTACTGCTCCGCCTGCAGGTCGATGGAGGCTGTGGTGGCCAGATTGACTTGTGCGCGGGTGCCGGCGATCAGATCCTCGAGCACGGTCGTCAGATCCAGCGTGACGGGTTTTCCATCGCCCAGCGCGCCGGTCTGCAGTGTGAAGCCGCTCAGAAGGTAATGTTCCCCGGCCTGCTGATCCCTGAATTCAACCCGGGCATTGCGAATGTTCAGGCCGGCTATCCGCTGGGCGGAAAAAGTGCTCTCTCCGCTTTCATCGGCAGGCGTTGCTGCGGCCTCTCCTCCTTCGGACAGGTCGTCCCAGTTGTTCTTGCCCTGGGCATCTACCTCCAGCCCCAGATCGAGTCCGTCGAGAGTAATTTCGTCCACTGAAATCTGTTTGCGCAGCAGCGGCAGCAGCGCAATGCCAACCCGGGCCTCACCGATGCGGGCAAACGGCCGGTCGCCGAAACCATCGGCGTTGCTGAGACGAAGATCACTAACCTCTACCGCCAGCCACGGAAAGAGCGAAAAGTCGAGCGTCCCGTCGATGCTCAACTCGCGCCCCGTCTGCTCATAAACTGTGGAGGAAATAGCCTTCTTCAAATCCTCTTTGTCGTAAATGACGGGCAGCAGGATGGTGGCCAGGATCAACAGCACGGCGATGCCGCCAACCAGGCCTAGCAAGATTTTAAAAATAAATTTCATGGGGGTTCTCTCCTGACAATGGGTACAATGTACCATCAACAGCGCATACCATTACAGCCATGGCCTACCGCACTCCACCCGGTCCTCCCCCTGACGCCACCACTCGTGGTTTTCTCGGCGTCTTTCGCTACAGCCGCCGGGCAATGGAACTGGTGTGGAGCACCAACCGCCGCCTGACCGTCGCGCTGGCTGTATTGACCCTGCTGGCCGGGATATTGCCTGCGGCCATGGCCTGGGTTGGCGCCTTGATCATTGATGCGGTCATCGCGGCCACCAAGGCGACCCAGGACACCGGCATCGTTTCAATGACGCGGGTGTTCACGCTGGTGGCCCTCGAGGCCGTGATCGTTGCGGCAATTACCGGTGCCCAGCGTGGCATCTCGCTGTGCCAGGCATTGCTGCGCGCCCAACTGGGCCAGCGCGTGAACGTGATGATCCTGGAAAAAGCCAGGACGCTGGAGCTGGCGCAGTTTGAGGACTCCGAGTTTTATGACAAGCTCACCCGGGCCCGGCGCGAAGCCTCAAGTCGGCCATTGTCACTGGTAAAACGAACCTTTGGCCTGGTTCAGAACCTGGTGTCGCTGGTCAGCTACGGCGTGTTGCTGGTGCAGTTCTCGCCCTGGGCCGTGGTGGTGTTACTGCTTGCCGGCTTACCGGCTTTTTTTGCCGAAACCAAGTATTCGGGGGAAGCGTTTCGGCTGTTCCGCTGGCGTTCACCCGAAACCCGCATGCGGATGTACCTTGAGAATGTGCTGGCGCGCGATTACAACGTCAAGGAAGTCAAACTGTTCGGGCTCGGCCCCTTGCTGCTGGACCGCTACCGGGACATCTTTCATCGCCTGTACCAGGCCGACCGTTCTCTGGCCATCCGTCGTGACGCATGGGGGTTTGTACTGGGGCTGATCGGCACGCTGGCCCTGTATGGTGCTTATGCCTGGATTGCGGTCGCGGCCGTTGTCAGCCGTATCACGCTGGGCCAGATGACCATGTACCTGATGTTATTTCGCCAGGGACAGTCCGCTGTCTCGGCCATCCTGGCCGCCATTGGCGGCATGTACGAGGACAACCTTTACCTTTCTACACTGTATGAATTCCTCGAAACTCCGGTTGCTGCCAGCGATGCCGGCCAGGTGAAAGGCCCTCTTCCCGATGATGGCATTCGCTTCGAGGGTGTCAGCTTCACCTACCCGGGCGCCAGTCAGCCGGCGTTGATTGATGTTGACCTGCACATTCAGCCTGGAGAATCACTGGCGCTGGTAGGCGAGAACGGTTCCGGCAAGACCACGCTGATCAAGCTGCTGACTCGCTTATACCGCCCGAAGCAGGGCCACATCCTGCTTGATGGTATGGATCTCAATGACTGGCAGGAAAATGCCTTGCGCCAGCGCATCGGCGTGATCTTCCAGGACTTTTCCCGCTACCAGTTCCTGGTTGGAGAAAACATCGGGGTGGGCGATGTACGGCATTTCGATGATGAGAAGCGCTGGCGCGAAGCCGCTGCCAAAGGCATGGCCGATACCATCGTTGAAGGTCTGCCGCTGGGATACGATACCCAACTGGGGAAGTGGTTTAAAAACGGCCACGAACTGTCCGGCGGACAATGGCAGAAGATTGCCCTGTCCCGCGCCTTCATGCGCGCCGAGGCCGACATCCTGGTGCTGGACGAACCCACCGCTTCAATGGACGCAGCCGCCGAGGCAACCATCTTCGAGCATTTTCGCAAACACACCCAAAAGCGCATTGCCATCCTCATTTCACACCGTTTCTCGACCGTGCGCATGGCCAGCCAGATCGTGGTGATCGAGAACGGCAGAATTATCGAGCGCGGCAGTCACGAGGACCTGATGAAACTCGACGGTCATTACGCCCGCTTGTTCTCCCTGCAGGCCGCCGGTTACAAGTAAGAGGCCGCTTGCGGCCGAAAGCCTGCCGCATCACCGGTCGCGCGCAAGCGCGCTCTTACACTGCCCTGTTGCGGGTGACCAGGGTGTAGACCGGCAGACCGGCCATCAGCAGCAGGAAGCCCCAGTAGACTGTTTCATAGCCCGAAGCAGCGATAACCCACATGCATACCATGAAAGCGATCACCGCAACCCCGGCCTCGCGCAGGCGCTGAGCGCGACTGACAGCCGGATCGTGGTTTTGTAATATCAGGCTGGCAATGGCCGAGAAGGCGTAGGGGATAACCGTGGTTAACGTAGCAATAAGGAGGATAAAGGTGTAGGCCGCGACCAGGCCTTTGGCAAAATTGAGAATCACCAGCAGACTGGTCAGCATACCCGACAGTACATAGGATGCTGCAGGCGCATGCCGGTCCGAAAGTCGGGCGAACAGACCGGGAAACAGACCGTCCCGGGCGGCCGCCATGGCCATCTGGCCGGCCGCAAGCAGGGTGGTATTGATACAGCCTGCAGTAGATACCAGTGCGCCAACAACGACAATCAGCCCACCCACTCCACCGACAAGGCGGATGCCGACATCAGACAGCGGTGAGGCCGATGCTGCGAGCACTTCGGTTGGCAAAACACCCAGCGCCACGAAATTTACCAGCAGGTAGACCAGGCCAACGGTCAGTGTGCCGATCACCGTTGCCTGCGCAATGGTATTGCCGGGGTTCACGGTATCTTCAGCCGGAATGGTGGCGGACTCGATGCCAAGGAAATTCCAGAACGTCAGGGCAAATACCGACGCGAACACAAGCAGGGCGTTCCCCTCACCGGGGTGCATGGGCGGCAGGGTCTTTACTTCGACAAAAAACAGGCCGATTCCACCGATAAGTACCAGCGGCAGTAACTTGAGAAGGGTGGTGACCAGGCTGACGATACCGGATTCGCGCACACCGGCGATATTGACGCCGACCACGACCCAGATCAGCGCAAGCGCCGTTGCAGCGGTCAGTACCGGGCTGGCGCCGATCACCGGCACCAGCGCGCCCAGGTAAGCGGCAAAAGCGATGGCAATGGCGCTACAGGATACCCACAGGCCGATCCATCCGCCCCAGGCGATCAGGAATCCGGCAAAATCACCCAGACCCGCGCGCGTATAAGCGTAAGCCCCGCCGGTAACGCTGATGCGGCGTGCCAGGTGGCCAAACATCATCGCGATGGCAAGAGCCCCCAGCGTTGCGACCGCCAGACTCAACAGCCCGATACCGCCATACGGCGCCATCACGGCAGGCATCATGAAAATCGCCGAGCCGATCGTGCCGCCCACCACCAGGCTCCAACAACGCCAGAAGCCCAGTGAGCGTTGAGTGCTGCCGCTCATCGAATCCTCTCCAGTGGTTAGTCGATTGAAAAAATATTGGTAGGTACTATAAGCTATGGACTGATTGTCATTGAGTTCATTTTTAACCCTTTCCCACATTTTGATGGAATCCGGTAAGGCAATGCCGGGATGATCAACAAGAGAAATTCAATATGATTGAGCTGTATACCTCACCCACTCCCAACGGCCACAAAATTTCCATCATGCTGGAAGAAATCGGACTGGACTACACCGTTCATCCCATCAAACTGGCTGAGCAGGAACAAAAACGCCCGGAATTCCTGGCAATGAACCCCAACGGTCGCATCCCGGTAATTATCGACCGTGATAACGATAATTTTGTCGTCTTTGAGTCCGGTGCGATCATGATTTACCTGGCTGAGAAAACCGGCCAACTGCTGCCGCAGGACGAAAAAGCCCGCTCACGTGTGATCCAGTGGCTGATGTTCCAGATGGGCGGACTTGGCCCGATGATGGGACAGGCCAATGTCTGGTTTAATTACTTCGAGGAGAAAATCCCGGCCGCCATTCAGCGCTACCAGCATGAAGGCCTGCGCCTGTTGAGTGTACTCGATCAGCAACTCAAGGGCCGGGACTACCTGTGTGATGAGTACAGCATTGCTGACATCGCCAACTGGTGCTGGGCGATCAGTTACGACTGGTCCGGCATCGACATCGATGGCCTCGACCATCTGGATGCCTGGCTCGACCGGGTGGAAGACCGCCCGGCGGTCCTTCGCGGAAAGCTCATCCCGAAACCCGGCACCGGCAGCGAAGTAAAAAAGGCCGGGGCGAGCATTATCGTTCGTTAACCCGGGGCCGGTTGTAAACCAACCGTCAGGAATGCGAAACTCTTCGTGAGTCTTCTGTCAGTGAGAGGTTGAAGATGAAAATCAATACCCGTTCACAGCCATCGAAAACCAGCATCGACCGGTGGTTGTTACGTTTGATCATGCATCATGCGGGTAACCCGCGCGTGACCCTGCGCCTGTGGACCGGTGAAGAGTTCTCAACCTCAGAGGGTGAAGCGGTCGCCTGCATTGAGTTTCGCCAACGCCGGGCCATTTTCGAGCTGATCGCATCATCCTCGGTTGGTTTTGGCGAATGTTACAGTAAAGGCCTGATCGAGATTCATGGTAATTTCCTGGCCCTGGCAAATGAAATCGTCACCGCACATACCCGCCAGCGCGACCGTGGTTATCTGTGGCACAAGTTTCGTTCGCTGCGGGCGTCTGTCCGCGCCAACTCCCTGATCCGCTCCCGGCACAATGTCCACCATCACTACGACCTGGGCAACGATTTCTACAAACTGTGGCTGGATGAGCGTCTGCTCTATACCTGCGCCTACTACGAGAACACAGGGGCTACGCTTGCCGAGGCGCAGGTCGCCAAGATGGATCACGTGTGTCGCAAATTGTGCCTGGAGCCCGGGCAAACGGTTATCGAGGCGGGTTGCGGGTGGGGCAGCCTGGCGCTGCACATGGCGGAGCACTACGGTGTCAGCGTCAAAGCGTACAACAACTCCCGCGAGCAGGTGACTTTTGCCCGGCAACAGGCGGTGCGCAAGGGCCTGGATGATCGGGTGGAGTTTGTGCTCGATGATTACCGGACAATTGACCAGCACTGCGATGTGTTTGTTTCCGTCGGCATGCTTGAGCACGTTGGCCTGCGAAATTTCCGCACCCTGGGCGACATTATCCAGCGTAGCCTCAAGCCCGATGGCCTGGCATTGATTCACTCGATTGGACGCAGCCACCCGCGCCCCTCTGACCGGTGGATCACCAAGCACATATTCCCCGGCGGCCACATTCCCAGCCTGGGCGAGATGGCGACTGTATTTGAACCACACAAGTTCTCTGTCCTTGATGTGGAAAATCTGCGCCTGCACTACGCTCGCACCTGCGCTGACTGGCTGGAGAATTTTGAGGCCGTCAGCGAGCAGGTGAGCGAGATGTACAGCGAGGAATTCGTGCGTACCTGGCGTTTGTACCTGGCCGGAGCATCGGCCGGTTTCCAGTCGGGCACGCTGCAACTGTACCAGGTGTTGTTCGCCCCCCACGGCAATAACGAAGTGCCGTGGACACGCCGCTACCAGTACCAATCACGGCCGGAAAAGCAGTGAGCCTGCGCGTGCCAGAGTATCGTGGCTGAGGTGCAGTCTGTTGATCTTCTCATCGTGGGTGGCGGGCCGGCCGGCTCGACACTGGCGTATTCTCTGGCTGCTTCCGGGCTTAAATCGCCCTTATGGACAAGCGGGAATTTCCCCGGCAAAAGGTCTGCGCAGGCTGGGTAACCCCGGCTGTCATGCAGGAGTTAAATATTGACCTGGAAGACTATGCCGGGGAGCGTGAACTGCAGGCCATTCATGGTTTTCGAATCAGCCAGATGGGGCAGAAACAGGTACTTTCCCGCTATCCCGGTGAGCCGGTCAGCTACGGCATTCGCCGCATTGAGTTTGATGATTATTTGCTCCGCCGCTGTGGCGCTGAGTTGCTGCTGGGGCAGGCCTGCAAGAAAATGGAAAGAACACCGCAGGGCTGGCGCATCAACGATGCCATTGAAGCAAAACTGCTGATCGGCGCCGGCGGTCATTTCTGCCCCGTCGCGCGGGCAATCGGCGCCAGGGGAGCTAGTGAACTGGCGGTCGTTGCGCAGGAAATCGAATTCAAAATGAGTGCGGCGCGAAGAGTGCATTGCACCGTTGAGAAAGAGATTCCGGAGTTGTTTTTTACGCCGGATCTGAAGGGCTATGGCTGGGTGTTCCGCAAAGGCGATTTCCTGAACATCGGGCTCGGGCGCGAGGACAAACACAAATTATCCAGCCACGTCGGCCAATTTTGCCATGACCTCAAGCAGCAGGGAAAAATTCCACCGGACACGGCGGAAAAATGGAGTGGCCATGCTTACCTGCTGTACCATCACGCGGTTCGGGAGATGGTGGCTGATCAGCTTCTGCTGATCGGTGACGCAGCCGGCCTGGCCTACCCGAAAAGCGGGGAAGGCATACGCCCGGCGGTTGAGTCGGCGGTGCTGGCGGCGCGGTTGATTCGCCGTTGCGACGGGGACTATCGTGCGGCTGCATTACAGCCGTTCAATCAACTGATGGAACAACGTTTCGGCCCGCGCCAGCCCGCACCGGATCTGATGGAGCGATTGCCCTTGCCGCTCAAGCAGATATGTGCCGGCCAATTGATGAAAACTCACTGGTTTACCCGTCGCATCGTTACGGACAAGTGGTTCCTGCAGTCCGATCAGCCTCCGCTGACCCGCCCGTAAGCCGCCGCTTGCAGGCTAAGCATTGTCAATATCCTCACGGGGCTGTTGCCACTCCCTGGGGTCGATGCGGTAGTACGATTTCAGTACCTCGAAAAGCTCGCTATGGTATTTTGCCATCCGCCGGGGTTTTTCAAAAAATGTTTCGGTGGCCACGGCAAAAAACTCGGCTGGATTCGTTGCTCCGTAGTGGTCCATCAGCGAGTGTTGCCCGAAGCGGGCCTCTTTTTGTAATTCTTTAAATTCTACGGATAACGCAGCAGCCCAACTGCGGTAACTGGACTTGCCGGCCAGCAGCGGAGCGCCGTCCGTGCTGCCGCCCTCGCTGTCGAGTTGATGAGCGAACTCATGCAGGACCACGTTGTGGCCATCAACAAAGTTTCGAGCGCCACGCAGCACGTTATCCCAGGCCAGGATAACCTTGCCGTTTTGCCAGGCTTCACCCAGCAGTCCTTTCTGCCCGTGGCTCACCACCCCGCTGCCATCGGTGACCGGCCGGGATACGACAAATGCGCTGGGGTAGAGAATGATGTACTTGAGGCGCGGATAAAGATCACCGTGACGGTTCAACTGCAACATGCAGGCCTGGGCTGCCACTGTCACCCGCATCTCGTCGGTGACGAGCAGTCCGCCGGCGCCGGAAAAGTCCTTCTGATGCAGAAACTGCTTGATCAATTTTCGCAACTGAAGCCGCAGGGGCATTGGCAGGTTGCGGTAAATCGCAATATTTCGCTCCAGTACAGCCACCCATTCCTCAGGAAACGGTGCAGCAATGGCCTTTTTCAGCCGCCAGCGGGGAATCCACAGCGCCAGGACTATGGCAATCAGTACCAGAACGAGAATAAGCCAAGGATTCACCACACCAGATTAACCCCGAATCAAAGCCGCCGCCAGCAACGGTCACCCCTGCAAAAACGACAAAGCCGGCTGCCATCACGAAATCGCCCGAGACAGTGGATGGGCTGGAGATTTCGGCTACACTGGTGCTTATGAAACCGGATCAACTCAAAGACTACCCCGTTATCGCAGACAACAACCCCAGGCCAGTGACGCTGAATAAGGGTGAGGAATACTATTTCTGTACCTGTGGGCGCTCCAAAACGCAGCCCTTCTGTGATGGGTCTCACGCATCTACTTCCTTCAAACCGCAAGCATTTATTGCGGGCGAGGACGGCGAGGCCTGGCTGTGCGCGTGTAAACACACTGCCAACCCGCCTTATTGCGATGGCTCGCACAAGCAGTTTTCCGATGAGCAGGTGGGCAAGGAAGGACCGGGCGTAAAGCCTGCAGATACTGCCATGCCGGTGGCGAGTCCTACCGTGGAAGAGCCGACGGTTGCGCTGATTCATCAACTGGCCAAAGAAGGCCTGTCCAAACTCGGCCATCACGGGCCGATGACTTCCATGGGGGTTCCGCGCCACAAACTGCCGCACTGGGATGACATCCAGGTGATGGCGGCGCAGATGGCCAGTAAGCCCTTGATGGAGGACCATGCGGTCGGGACGGAATTGATCATCGGGCCACGGGCGAAAAAACCCTTGCGCCTGAGCATTCCCCTGTTTGTTTCCGATATGAGCTTTGGCGCCTTGTCTGAAGAAGCCAAAATCTCCCTGGCGCGAGGCGCCGAGCAAGCCGGCACCGGCATTTGTTCGGGTGAGGGCGGCATGCTGCCGGAGGAACAGGCCGAGAACTCCCGCTATTTTTACGAATACGCCAGTGCTGGATTCGGTTACCAGGAAGAATTGCTGAAAAAAGTACAGGCCTTCCACTTCAAGGGCGGACAGGGCGCTAAAACGGGCACCGGAGGGCACTTACCGGGCAGCAAAAACCGGGGGAAAATTTCCCAGGTAAGGGGCATTCCTGAAGGTCAGCCGGCGGTATCCCCGCCGACTTTCAAAGACCTGTCTTCCGTGGCAGATTTCAGGCGTTTTGGCGATCGAGTCCGGGAAATTAGCGATGGCATACCGATTGGATTCAAATTGAGCGCCAATCACATTGAAAAAGACCTGCAGTTTGCGCTCGATGCCGGGGCGGATTACATCATTCTGGACGGCCGTGGTGGCGGCACCGGGGCGGCGCCTGAGATTTTTCGCGACCACATCAGCGTTCCCACCATTCCCGCCCTCGCCCGGGCGCGGCGTTACCTTGATGAGCACCATGCCGGCGGCCGGGTCACATTGATTATTACCGGCGGCCTGCGCCTGCCGATCGATTTCGTTAAAGCCATGGCGCTGGGTGCAGATGGCGTCGCGCTGTCCAACAGCGCCATGCAGGCCATTGGCTGTATTGCCGCCAGGATGTGCAACACCAACAACTGTCCGGCGGGCATCGCAACGCAAAAACCTGAGCTACGCCGGCGTCTGGACATCAATCAGGCCGCAGCACAGCTAAATAATTTTTTTGCCGCATCGGTTGAGTTAATGCAGGTAATGGCACGCGCTTGTGGCCATGATCACCTGAATAAATTCAACGATAATGACATCGCCACCTGGCATCGCGAGATGGCCCTGTTATCCGGTGTGAAGTATTCAGGTTTTAGCGCCATTTGAAGCACCACCATGAGTCTTTCTTCAGCGAGCTACACCCGGCCTTCCAGGCCATTCGTGCCGGCTGACTTTGAAGTCCCTGCGGGCCTGGAAACCAGCCACTTTCGTTTGCGCATGCTCACCGTCAATGACGTGGAGAAGGATTTCGAGGCGGTGGTCGCCAGTCAGGACCACCTGCACGATCTCTGGGGACCCGGCTGGCCGGAGGGCCTGACGCTGGAGCAAAACCTGATTGACCTGGGCTGGCATCAAAAGGAATTCCAGAGCCGCCGCTCCTTCGCCTATACCGTGGTTTCCCCGGATGAGTCGCATGTGCTGGGCTGTGTATATATCTACCCCTCGCGCATTAGCGGGTGTGATGCTGAGGTGTACCTGTGGGCGCGCCAGAGCGACCCGGACAGCGGCCTGGAAACCGAACTCAAGGAAGTAATAACAAGCTGGCTGTCAGCGACATGGCCCTTCAAAAACCCCACCCTGCCCCCCACCAAAACCAAAGTCCCGTAAGAGGCCGACAGCTTTCCGTAAGAGGCCGCTTGCGGCCGAAAAGCCCGCCGCACCGCCGCTCGCGCGCAAGCGCGCTCTTACAGCAGTCCCGTAAGAGGCCGCTTGCGGCCGAAAAGCCCGCCGCACCGCCGCTCGCGCGCAAGCGCGCTCTTACAGCAGTCCCGTAAGAGGCCGCTTGCGGCCGAAAGGCCTGTCGCACCGCCGCTCGCGCGCAAGCGCGCTCTTACAGCAGTCCCGTAAGAGGCCGCTTGCGGCCGAAAAGCCCGCCGCACCGCCGCTCGCGCGCAAGCGCGCTCTTACATTAGGGTGCCTGCTTTTTGGCGGCGATGTAGATACCGGCCAGGATCAGGGTGCCGCCAAAAATAGTCAGTGCCGCCGGTATTTCCTGCAGGATGAAATAGGCCAGTACCGATGAACCGACCGGCTCGCCCAGCGTGGCAACGGCAACCAGCGTAACCGGCAGAAAGCGCAGGGCCCAGTTGAAGGTAGTGTGGCCAATCAACTGCGGCACCAGCGCCAGCAGCACAATCCACAGATAAGTCGTGCCGGAGAAACCGGTCGGACTCTGCCCCGAGGCGAACGTGGCCGCAAACAGCGCCAGCGCGGCAGCGCCGTAAACCACAAAAATATAAGGAACCAGCGACATCCCACTGCGTAATTTGCGCCCGATCATCAGATAGCCAGCCAGCGCCCAGGCACCCACCAGCGCCAGGAAGTTACCGAGCAGGGCGTTTCCACCCAGGAAACCGGCGAACGAGGGGCAAACCAGACCCGGGTTGAATTGGCAGGAATCCCCCAGCGCAATGATAATGCCACCGCTCAGGGCCAGCAGCATACCGACCAGAATAGGCCTGGTTAGAACATCATTTAGAAAGAGCGGAGAAAACAGTGCTACCCACAGCGGAGCAGTACTAACCAGTACTACAGAGCTGACGACGCCGGTGTACTCCAGCGAAGTAACCCAGGCGGCAAAATGGATCGCCAGAATACCGCCGGAAAGTGCAGCCAGCAGCAATTCACGGCGGCTGAGCGCCCGCAGTTCACCGCGATAACGGCTGAGGGCAAAGGGCGCCAGCACCACCACAGCAAATCCCAGCCGCAAAGCGGCGATCACGAGCGAAGGCGCTTCGTGCTGTGCGAAACGGATAAAGATCGAAGCGGTGGATGAGGCCACAATCGCAATCACAATGGCGAGGGGAAGGATGAGGCCTTTACGCCGGTCGTGCAACGGGTGCTCCTTGTCTAACCCGGACATTTCACCCTATTTTACCGATTAACAGACCCAGGCCGTGTTTCTTTCGCATTTGGCACAGGCCTTTCTTGCTGCATTTTCTCAATTACAAAGTTGAGCTGATCGTTGAGCACAGTGCTGATGAGCGCACTCATCCGGTATAATAGATATTGCGCTATCATCTCCGCCACCCTCAATCATTAATCCACCCTCATGCACACACTTAAAAAAGAATACCCCGTTATTGTCAGCCAGGACGTCCTGTGGGGCGACATGGACGCTTTCGGGCACGTCAACAACACCGTCTACTTTCGTTATTTCGAGGATGGGCGTATCGCCTATTTCGACCGTATCGGCATAACCGCATCCCTGGAGCAGCTTAAAACAGGCCCCATCCTGGCGAAGGCCCTGTGCAATTTCAGGTTGCCGCTGGACTATCCGGATCGTATCCATATTGCGACCCGTAGCCGCATCGTGTCGGCAAAAACCTTCAATATGGAATACGTTGTCTTCAGCGAAAAATATGAGGCCATCGCAGCCGAAGGCGAGGGGCTGATCGTGTATTACGACTACGCCAACGGTAAAAGCTGTGAAATTCCGGAGACCATAATCACGGCACTCAACGTGCTTGAAGCCTAAAAAGGGGTCAAACTAATCCGGATGTACAATGAATCTTCAGGAAGTGAAATCGCCTTCAATTCTCGAAGGCTTGTGTTTACTTCAAGATCACCAAAGGAAGTTGATATCCCACACAAACTATCCACATGGCTTTTACGAAGCCCATTTCAGCCGTCATCGACCTCGAAACAATGACTCAGGTTTTGTAAGCCCCGATTTCTTCACGCAGCACTCTTCGCATCACTTCTTCAGTGAGTGGTTCATGTTCCAGGCTATCCCGCAATGTCCGGTTGATCAAAGTTTGATAACCGATCCCCTCGGATTTTGCTAACTGGCGAAATGCCTCAATGACATAATTGTCGAGCATGATGGTGATGCGCTTCTTGCCCTTTGCTTCGGCCTGGAGCCTGGCTAGATGCGGCACATCTTTTGCGCGCCTGGCTTTTGAGAAATCGTATTCTTTACGCATAGTGTTTTGCCTCACGCCTGGTTGACTTGCGGGCAGATATCAATCTGATTTGTTCATTTCGCAACGTATAAGAGATTCCATGTTTTTTGAGGTTTTTTCTGGCTTTGGAAACATCATATTCAATTTCCATGGGGGACTATGCATATATTATATGTATATATCATCGGTCTGTCATCACGATTAAGTAAATACCTGTAGATTAACCGCCCGGTCAGGAAACGAGTGTCAGATACTGTCCCGAATATTGGTAGGAAATCGGATGGAAAAACTCTGAAAATCGGAATCATGTCTTTGGAAGACTATAAAAATAGGACCATTGCAATTGCCGGCGGTAAAAAAAGGCCTGCAGCAGACGAGCCGAGATGTTTGTGACCTCAATTTCCAAATATTACGTTAATCATCCAAGGCATCGCCAAGTGAAGCTGATATCCCACACAAGCTATCGATCATTTCCTATTCAGGCTTCGTCATTTGACCCATAGCCTGATTGTTAATCAGTCTGTGCGAGTTGTGTATCAATTATGGTACAATCCAAGCTGTTCAAAGATGCTACTCCAGTACGTTTCTACCGGTCGGAAAGTGGCCGCGAACCTGTCAGGGAATGGCTGAAGAAATTGCCACGTTCTGATAGAAAAATTATTGGCCGCGATGTCCTGACCTTGCAGTTTGGCTGGCCATTGGGCATGCCGCTGGCACGTAAACTGGAAGATGGCCTTTGGGAAATTCGCTCCAGATTGAATACCGTCAATGCGCGAATTATTTTTACTGTAAGAAACGACACGATTGTGCTGATACATGGCTTCATCAAGAAAACCAGGAAAACGCCTCATCAAGACTTGAGATTGGCCAGGCAAAGGATGGAAAAGTTATGAACAACACCGAAAGTAGTGGTAGTCGCTTCGATGATTTCCTCGAGGAAGAAGGCCTGCTGGAAGATGCCCAGGCGGTAGCGATCAAGCGGGTTATCGCCTTCCAACTGTCCCAGTTGATGGTACAGCAGTCTTTAAGCAAGATGGAGCTGGCGCGGCGCATGAAAACGAGCAGGGCAGCGCTCGACCGGTTGCTGGACCCGCAGAATCCATCCGTTACATTGCACACCCTGCAAAGCGCTGCGAAGGCCGTCGGCGGCCAGTTGAAAATCAGCCTGGAAGTACCGGGTGGATAAAGATATAGATCATCCCTGAACCAGGGAAAATCTTCATAGGGCATGAATAGCTCCTGGCTATCTCAATTGCAGACTCCGCAGATTTTTCCGCCATACAAATCCACCCTGGACACCAGCAGATTTTCTGAATATCCGAATTCTTCCAAAACCAGGGGCTGGACTTCCCGCACCTCCGGTGGATGCACAGTGCCGCGTAAAACGGGGCTCAGTTCAATCTTTATTTGATATCCGTTGTCCCGAACGATGGCCCGTAATGAATCTTCACGGGTGTCCGGCACGTCTGCCTTTATATAAGTAATTCAGGTCGATGTCCACCGAGAGCCGGGGAACACTCTCACGGTCCATCAGCAAACTCGCTGGGAACGGTGATCTGAAAGTGTTTATCCAGGCAGCCAGACTTGACGATCTGCCTCTTGCCCGCACCCAAATCTACCGAATCAAGCTCAATATGTTTAACCCAGGGATGCTGGTAGTAAGTGGCGAGGAACAACAACAATCGTTTTACTTTGATCGATCGGCAGCTTTCCAGATACATTTGCATAACCCCTGGCCTCAGGTTTAATAACGCCTGTACCACTTCGGCCGCATGTTCAAAGGATATCTGGCGGGGCACGAGATACAGGAGTTCAAATGTCGCCCTTTCCAGGGAAGACAGCTTGATAACAAAGCTGCCGAATTTTCCGGAGGAGAGGTCCACCATGGGCAAGTAGTGAGCAAAACCAGCCAGTGAAAGCGCCGTTAAGCCCCCGGGCCAGATGGAAAGGCCGGCATGGTTCTGCAGGGCGTATACAGCACCCTTCCAGTCAACCCGGTCGCCCACGCGCCGATACGAAGCACGTCCTATCGGCTCCAGCCAATAGCTTTCCCGGCATCTTCGCGCCAGGTTCCTGTCGATACCCTGGCCTTCCAAGTTTGTTGCAGGATGTGACCTCAGAAACCGGTGCGGGCTTGCGCACCTGGCTTTTGAGAAATCGTATTCTTTACGCATGGTGTTTTGCCTCACTCCAACGTCAGCGCCCGTGTATTCACTTCCATGTAACGGCGCAACAGCCGGTTGATGCGGGTTTGATAGCCTGGCCCCTGGCTGCGGAACCACTCCAGCACATCTGCATCCAGGCGAATCGTAACCGATTGCTTGACGGGCGGGCGCCACTTGGCTTCCTTGAAAAAAGCCTCATCCAGCTCTGGAATATCGCTGAAGTCAATATCCCTGTCTGGCATGGTAGCCAGGCGTTTCCAGTCCGTGTCAGATCTCTTTTTCATAAAGCTCAATTTCCCGTTTGGATGCTTTTCTCGCCGAGATGATTCGTATCGACTTGTTGCCCTGATCCTCTACTCTTTCAGTGAATATAACGACGCCGATCAAAAGCCCAATGAAGCCAATGGCAAGCTAGCGGTCCTCACTGTAGACCTCTCCTCCATCCCAGCGCACAAAATGAGGGAGATCAAAGAGAGCTGTAGCCGTGGGAAAGCTGATACCGTGCTTGCGAATATTTCGCCGGTTTTTCGCCTCATCCCACTCGAATACAGTATAGCTCATTGTATTGACGTATGTATGTACAATGAATTTTCAGGAGGTGAATTCAAATTCATATTGACCATGCATGAAGGGTAAGCATGTGCCGGGTGTCTGTCTGTCGGAAAATGCCCCTATCAACCTCACGATAAAGTTAAATGCCCCAATAAGTGATTCGATTACTTTCGATAGTCACTGATGTGCCCTTAATCACGGATCAATCAGGCATTTGATTGAAGCTATCATTATGAACCACAGCAAACCTATTGGTGAATGACAATCTGCTCAGGCGATCCATGTCACGCTTCGCGGCATATGGAAATCTTTAAAGATGCACATAAATACATCATTTGTAAAGAAATAGTCATGAGAAAAATTCCTGTATTTGGGTTATGGTTATACGGTAACCACCATGGACAGGGGATACAAAAGGGGCTATGCGAAAGGATTCAATCTCTATATTCAGCATTTCAGTTCTGATCACTGTTGCGATCATAGGTACCGCCTATTACATGAGCGTCATCCGGCCGATCGACAAGCAGGCGCTACAAACCCGCCCCGATGCAATTCCCGCTGATCCGGGGGCGGTTGGAAATCTGCTATCGAGCCAACCGGCCGAACCGGCCTGGACGGATACGCCAATCAAGTGTTTTGATGAAAAAGTGGGTAAATTCTGGACCAATGCAAGCAACTGCGACAATGCAGATCTGGACAATCGACTTTCCATTACTGAGCCGTTGAAAAAAATAAACGATACAAGCTACGCGGCCGGTGATACCAGAAATAAAATCACTGCACCGAAAAGGGCGAGGAGAAACAAAGCACCCCACCTCAGGTGTCGGAAAGAAGCAGTTGCCTGCTACTCATCTAGGGTCTTGCTTAAATCTGCCACCATAATCGGGAGGCCTCTCAGCCACCGCGCCACACCAACTCTCGTCCAGCGATACGAAGTCGCCTTTCCTCAAATTTATTAAGACTTTAACGCGATGATTTCCTACAAGGATCCAGGTTCATCTCCCATCGAATCCCACGCGATACAACAGCAATATACTTACTGAAATCGACTATTCCTTGAAAGCTATATGCACTTGATGGAATAATGACTTGGAAGATTGAATATACTGATGAGTTTGGATCCTGGTGGCAACAGCTTGATAGTACAAGGCTGGAGTCAGTAGCTGTCAGCATCCAGCTACTGGGGATCCGTGGCCCGGCATTGCCGTTTCCTTACAGTTCGGCAGTTATGACGTCGCGCTACAGCCATATGCGCGAACTCAGGATTCAACATAAAGGAACCCCCATCAGGGTCATATATGCATTTGACCCAAGGCGGGTAGCAATATTGCTCATCGGCGGCAACAAAAAGGGAAACAAGCGTTGGTACAAACAATTTGTACCCTTGGCAGATAGGCTTTATGCAACGCACCTTGCGAGTCTGAAACAGAAAGGTTCATGATCATGGCAAAGTCATATGAGATTCTGCGCAACAGGATTCCACCGGAACAAAGAGCGCGCATTGACAAGAAGGCAGGCAAAATACTGGAAGAAATGTCACTGAATGACATCCGCCTATCGCGCCGATGTTCTCAGACCGAACTCGCAGGCTTGCTTGAGATCCGGCAGGCATCTGTCTCTAAGCTGGAACGCCGCAACGACATTCATGTCTCCTCCCTCAGAAAATTCATTGAAGCCCTGGGCGGTAAGCTGGTGATCCAGGCCGAGTTCCCCGATGGTTCTGTGCGAATCATGGAGATCGGAGAAAAGGAATAGAGACAAATCGGGTATCAATTTTCTCACATGATTCAACAACCGTAATCCGAAGGCCTTTCAGCTTACGCCCGCAAACATTCCTGCCCCTCCCAGTAGGCCGCCCGGGCCGGTAGCCTTTTGATCATTAAAACCAATGTTGAAACCCTGCGGTGCGTGTTTTTCTTCAATCGCCGCTTAGGCCTGCTCGATGGCGGATGTGAGGGCGGCCATTAGTAAAAATAAACGATACAAGCTACGCGGCCGGTGACACCAGAAATAAAATCACTGCACCGAAAAGGGCGAGGAAAAACAACGCACCCCACCTCAGGCTCGCTGCCAAATCTCCGCCTTCGGGGCTAAATGTACCCTGCAAATTTGCTGTCGGTAAAGCATTGGAAATCGAGCGGGCATTGAATGCATCAAAAGACCCCGGCAAATCAGGCTCTATTGAAAATTATTCTCGAGCACGAACCGCAATCACTGGTACAACTCGAGCGCTTGAGCAATAGAAAAAAGTCAAACCTTTCGCGCACACTTCGAACTCTCGAGAGTTTTGGCATCGTCGAACTCCCGGTGCACAAGGGCCGACTGGCCCCAAAAGTGATAGCAACCGACTTTCAACTGGAGTTTGGGCTGAACAGCTAAACGTGAGCACCCGGTCTTTTGATCAGGCCGTGAAAGGAGCGGAAAGCCGCCTGCACACCCGGCCGTAATTGAATGCAGCCGTTGTCCAGTTGCTTGCACTCACTCCTGCTCCTTCCAGTAGGCCGCCCGGGCCGGAATAATCGTGCGAATGCCGCCCCGCGGATCGGCTACATCGCCTGCATAGCGGGGAATGACGTGAATGTGCAGATGCGGGACGGTCTGGCCAGCGGCTTTCCGGTCATTGAAACCAATGTTGAAACCCTGCGGTGCGTATTTTTCTTCAATTGCCGCTTTGGCCTGCTCAATCGCGGAGGTCAGGGCGGCTTGTTCTGCCGCGGTGGCGTCGAACCAGCGTGCGATGTGGCGATGCGGGATGAGTAAGGCGTGGCCGGGGTTGAGGGGGAAGGAGGCCCAAATTCCTTTGACCAGCCTGGAGTTGTAGAAGATCCGAGCTTCGTCCAGGTGGCAGAAGGGGCAGTTGTTACTTTCGATAGTCATTAATGTCGCCGAAATGCTGGTTCTTCACTGATACGTCCTTAATCACGGATCAATCAGACTTTTGATTGAATGCTATCATCATAAACCACCATGGACAGGGGGACGTAAAAGCCGCGTATGAGTCGCCGCAACTCCGTTTTTGACGATGTCATGCACCTGCCGTGGCCGGTAGGCGTCGTGTTTGCGATCATCGTATACGTCGGCTTGCAGATTTTTTATGGGATGGCCCCACAGGGCCTGATGGGTCAGGCGATTCTGCCGGCCATCAGCATGCTGGCCTATTTTTTTATGGCGCTACTTCTGCTGGGATCATTTTTCTCTTTCCTCCGGCAGATAGCCAGAGCCGGGCGCTTCGACAAAACACATTCTCTGTCCGATATTCGTGGCTTGAGTTGGCGACAATTTGAATCTTTCACCGCAGAAGCCTACAAACGCCAGGGCTACACCGTCATCGAAACGCCCGAAGGACCGGACAATGGCGTTGACCTGGTATTGCACAAAGACGGTGAAAAAACCTATGTGCAGTGCAAGCACTGGAAAGCCGCCAGCGTTGGCGTAGACAAGATTCGGGAACTTCTGGGATCGGTCACAGCAGGTGGCGCACACAATGGAATCTTTGTGACCAGCGGGAACTACACCAGGCCAGCCAGAGAATTCGCACGAGGTTGCGGCATCAAGCTGGTGGACGGTGATGGGCTTGCGGCCTTGATTGGGGGTAGGATTGATGAACTGAACGATGTGCCTCCAGAACTGGAAACACCTTCGGGCGTGACATGCCCGGAATGTAGCGCAGCTATGGTGAGACGGGTGGCAAAACGGGGGCCGAACAAAGGGAATTCGTTTTGGGGCTGTTCGAAATTTCCGGGGTGTCGTGGAATACGTCAGGTGTAGGAAAGAAGCAGTTGCCTACCACTTATCTATGGTGTTGCATAAATCAATCATCATAATCCGGAGGCTTTTCAGCCACCATTTTTATGGTAGTTGGGATGGAATGAGACAGCATTTTGGGCATGCCGTTGGCGAGGCGAAAGGGGGGCTCTGCTCCTGGATTTTGACCATGAATGCCAAAGAGATAATCACATCAAGGATGCCAGGCTAAAGCCGCCCTAACCTGCTGATTATACGGAATATAAAACCATCAAATCATCGTGATTTACAAGGCATAGATAGCCTTTTTGTAGTATAATACAAGGCATGCAAACGGCCCTGAATGGCTTACCGGAGACGCTGCTTTGCTCACGTCTCCGGTCGCTGACCAACCTGCTCGCAACGAGCAACATCAAGCAGACAAGCAAGCAATTTCCCACAAAAACGAAAGGCTGAGAAAACAGCTTTGATACTACTTTGATCCATCCCCTAAATGTGAGAAGTAAAATGGCAGAAATTGAATTTCATGATGAATTGATAGATGACATATGCCGATGTGCTTACCTGGTTGCCAGTGGAGATGGTGAATTTACTGAAGAACAAGAGACTTCCCTGGGGGAGGTCAGAGGGTACTGCCGGAAATTTATTTATGCACGCAAAGCGATTGAATACCTGGAAGAAACAAATGACATAAAAAAGGTGCGCACCATGTTTGATCCAGATACTCCGATCATGCATAACGAGAAGAGTTTTTTCTACACCTACCTTCATGAAACGCAGGAAGCACTTTCATCGGTGAAAGATCATGACGGTTTCCTTGCGCTGGTAGACGGTTGCGCAGCGAAAATCACAGACAGGTATCTCCAACTGCTGACTATTTTAGCAGCCGAACAAGTTACAAGAGCCGATATTGATTTTACTTTTTTTGAACGTGAAATCTTCAACAGGTTATTTACCTCATGGGAAATCACTTCTCAAGAGTACGAATATTGGTTTGCAAAGTACGCTTCCACCGTAGTTTATGGTCACTTCTTTGATCAAGACTTAAGTCTGGAAGACTATGAGAGCGAAGATGAAGAGGATGACATAACCGGCCTGCTTGCTGAACTTTTTGGCGTCGATTCAATGGAAGAATCTGAGGAGAATCAGGTTGAAACAGATGACCTGCCGGAAATTTTTCAGGCCATCGTCCAGGATGATGCAGATTTATTATTGAAGACCCTTGAAGCAGGGGCGGATGCAAACCACACAGCAGACATATCAGGAATCAGGCAACTAAGCCCTTTGATGCTTACAGCGGAAAGATCATCTCTGGAAATGGTTACGCTACTGATCGAACATGGCGCCGATGTAAATGCTGCGTGTGAGCCGGCATCTACGCCTCTCATATGGGCCCTGCAGGGTGGCAATGAGGATATAGCTGAATATCTCATTGCCGCCGGGGCACACATCGAGCCGTTCGCAGAAGGTGAAGCTGACTGGTCGCCACTTTCAATGGCGGCATCGCACCATTTGGTGGGTGTTTCCATAATTCTTCTTGCCCGGGGCGCGAACCCGGATTGGCGTGATCTGAAAGGAATGGTGCCGCTCAAACACGCATGCAACGCAGCGCAGACAGATGAAGCAATTGAACTGATCGATCTGCTGCTCAAAAATGGTGCAAACCCGAATCTTCATGATGACGAAGGTTTTTATCCAATACATAATGCAATTGACCAGGGCAGCGCCCGAATCACAAAATTGCTGTTGTGCAATGGAGTACCAGTCGACCTCTGTTTTCCTGATACCTCCGAGGAATTCGGTTCCTTGCTGAAGCGCGCCTGTATGAGAGCCAACCCGGAAATAATAAAACAGATACTCGACCGTCTCCCAGACGAACAAAACACAGAAAATAAGGCCCCACCGTTTGTGATGCTGCAGGATGATGGAACACCCGCTCTTGACGACACCGATGGGTTTGAACTGGTTGCAACGGTATTGATGTATGGATACAAGAATGAAATCGATCTGTGGGACATCGAGGAATCTGTTGGACTGCTCAGTGAATATGGCATCAAACCAGACCTGACAGGGCTCTGCTGTGCCTTCCTTTTTCCAGATGTGGCTGAAACAATCATTCCTTACTGCAAAGACGAGTTGAACGGACTTTTGCAGAAGCATCCGGAATTACCCCTGGGATATGTGACTGGACTCCTGACAGCAGGTGGCGATGGCATCAAATACTTTCCTGGGGTTGAGGATTTATGGTTTCACGCGGTTAAGGCTATGAGGGCTTGCGGAATTGATGTTCCGGAAGAGGTGCATTGGATGAGGAATAGCGGCTTGGCCGGGACAAAGATTTGATAATAAGTTATTCAATCAAACGGTATGACCCTTAATCAATCGAAAACTAAAAGGATAATATAGTATGACTACAGAAACTTTTTTTCTGAAAGATATTCGCTCTGAAGATTGTCGTCACGATCTATCGCCGGAAGAACAAGCAGCCCTGGATGAATACCTTAAGGAAATGGGCCATGGGCCTGCAGATGGAGATATGGATATCGAGTGGCAAGAGTCTGGTCGGGGTTATTACGCCCACCTTCATGTTCTGGAAAGCATTAAAGATGAGCAAGAACGAGCCAATTATTGCAAGAAATTACGTGAAGACATTGATGCCTGGTTATCTGAAGAACCCAACCATTACATGGTCGAACAAGTACGTGAAATGGTCTTCGGGGTAAGATAGCCCCGTTCAAGTCGCCGCGTGAAACTGTCAATGAAGATGAAACGGGACCGGAAAGACCATTTTAAAATTCGTCTTGACGGTTCAAGCTAGGTCATGGCTTGCTAATTGCGAAAGCAGTTCACGAATGCCATGGTAGCGGTCAAAAGATGAAGTTCCAGATAATGAAACCATCTCTTTTGAAATTTGAGACTGAACCGCCCCGGCTTTATCGGAGACTCCAACCTTTGATGGACCCTTCAAATGGTGCATTCTCACATTTTGATATGTAGTTCTACTATCATACAAAACATCAACTCCAATGGTGAGTACGATAATTTTGAACAAAGTTTCACTCAGGCGAAATTTGCCGCTCTATTTAGACTATGCAGCAACAACCCCGGTTGATAAGGGTGTAGCAAATTTGGTCGTACAGTATTTGCAGTCTGAGGATGCGTTCGGTAATCCTTCATCTGTTGAACATGTTTTCGGGAACAGGGCAAAAGATGCAATAGATAAAGCAAGGTCACAGATTGCTCAGTTAATTGGCTGTAACGCTCGGGAGCTTGTATTCACTTCTGGTGCAACCGAGTCAGATAATCTTGCAATCAAAGGGGCAATGCTCGGCGCATCCGGTTTGCCTCACGTCATATCTCTGACAACCGAACACAAAGCTGTTATTTCTTCATTAAATGTGCTTGCGCAATCGGCTGTGGACACAACCTTAATCGGCATTGATGAATCTGGCGTCCTAGATATTTCGCTATTGAAAAAGGAGTTACGGCCAAACACCACTCTAGTTTCGATAATGCACGTGAACAACGAGACGGGGGTCATTCAAGATTTAGAAGAAATTGGTGAATTGTTAGCAGGTCATGATTGCCTTTTTCATGTTGATGCCGCCCAGAGTGCTGGCAAAGTCCCGATAAATCTTCACGAACTAAAGGTTGATTTAATGTCACTTTCAGGGCACAAGATTTACGGCCCAAAGGGAGTTGGGGCTCTATATGTCAGTCGTGGTGTAGAAAAAAAGTTGAAACCAATTATCGATGGTGGCGGCCAGGAGCTTGGTCTTAGGTCAGGCACTTTGGCAACCCATCAAATAGTTGGAATGGGCGCTGCATTTAAATTGGCAAGTGATCGATTTGAAGTAGATAAAAAACACATTGGTGCATTGAGCAGTTACTTCCAAAGCAGGGTTTCACAAATTGAGGGTGCTGTTTTTAATGGTGACAGAAACCATGCAATTCCCAATATCGTTAATGTCAGTTTCATGGGTGTGGATGCTGAAGCACTCATGAACCGAATGCCTGATATTGCTATCTCATCTAGCTCCGCCTGTACTTCTGGCGCAGTTGAACAATCATATGTCCTACGTGCAATGGGGATAGATGACGATAGATTGTACGGTGCAATTCGGTTTACCTTTGGGCGACCCACAACAAAGGATGATATCGATTACGTTTGTAAAAGAGTCAAAGAAGAAATCGCCAGCATTCGTAGCCTTCAATAAAACGGTTTTTCTTGATGGTGATAGTTCAGCGGAATTCAGCTCAATAAAACCCGCTTTAACCGCTGACAGTTCTACTGGCTCTTAGTACTGTATCGATGTAACATAAGCAATGTTATGTAACATAAATTTCGGACAAAATATGAGCGTTGGACCTAGCGGCAGAATCGTTATAGAAATCGATCCTGAGACCAAGCAAGAGCTTTATCAAGCGCTTGCCAAAGAAGACCTAAAGCTAAAGCATTGGTTTTTGATCCAAGCGGAAGAATTCCTTAAGGATCGTCAGCAACTGAAACTTGAGCTGGTGGCTAACTCAAAAGCTTCAGGGGAAAACTAATGAAATTTAATCCCGACAGGATTGGATTAGGGCGCCATGAAAGTTTTCCTCTCCGTTACCCTTGGTTAACTAGAGGGTTCTCAGAATTTGAAAAAGACCAGGCGGTATTCGAAGCTGATGACGCTACAACGAGATTGGGTGTTGGCAAGAACATGGTTCGGTCAATTAGGTTCTGGTTGATTGCCGCACAAATGTTGCAACCATCAGGTCGGTATGCATTTGAGGCAAGTGAATTAGGCACGGCAATTTTTGGAGAAGATGGCTGGGATCCATATTTAGAGGATGACGCTACTATCTGGCTTATTCATTGGTTGCTTAGCACTTCTCCGGAGCAGGCAACTGTTAATTATTGGTACTTTAATCGTTTCCATAAAACCTCGTTCGATTCCCAAGAAACTCAAGCTGCATTTGTCGATTTTTGCAAAGAACACGTTGCGGCACGATTCGCAGCAACAACTGCAAAGAAAGATGTAGCGGTCCTGCTTCGCATGTATTCAAGAACGCCGACCAGTTCGAGAACCCCGCCAGAGGAATCTCTTGACTCTCCGCTTTCGACGCTAGGATTGCTAAGCTACGATTTTCCCACCAAGTCGTATGTTTCGGACCTCGGCAGACGTGATGAATTACCGACTGAAATCGTTGGGTACGCTGTATCACAGCTTTTTGAAAACCTAGATATTTCTAGTTTTCCAATTGAAAGGCTCATGCATACTCGAGAACGCTTTCCTGCAATCGGGTCTGTTTTTAGATTGACTGAGAATGGATTGATTGCGCACCTGGAAAAATTAGTCAATGCATATCCCCAAGCTTGGGAGTTAAGGGAAACAGCTGGATTACATCAGCTATATCGTCTTAATAACATGCAGCCAATGGAGTTTTTGAGGGACCGCTATCAATCTAATATGAGTTCCATAGAGGAAGTTGCATGAGTCTTGAGAAATTAATTCAGGTAAATGCAATCTATACCCGTTCAATTAATATTGAGCGCGATGCTGGCTCGGTGGCCGTTGTTGAAAGCTATATACCGACATCTAGGGCTTTACATGTTCTCAATAGAGTTGCCGATACCATGAGTGAAGAGTCGGTACCGAGGTCCTGGTCTTTGGTTGGCCCATATGGTTCTGGCAAATCTTCGTTTGGAGTGTTCTTGCCACATTTACTTGGTGACCCAAAGTCGCAAGCAAGTAAAGCAGCAGCCCGGATTTTGAAAGAAGCTGATAAGGAGATCGCCAAATCGATTGAATTGCACATTCGTGGATCAATCGGCTTTTTGCCTATTCTTATAACTGGTTCACCAGAGTCGTTATCAAAAAGGTTAGTCCAGGCGCTTCATAGTTCGGCAAGATCATTTTTGAGTGGGAAACGTGGCCGAATGCCCAAAATTGTTGGGCGTCTAGACTCAGCTAGAAACAGCAATGTTTCTATCCCCGAAATATTGGAAATGATCGGTGAACTCCAGGCGGCTTTAGCTAGAAAAAAATGCCGGGGCATTATTTTTGTTATTGATGAATTGGGCAAATTTCTTGAATACGAAGCGAGGCATTATGGTGCCAATGATATCTACCTTCTTCAAGCACTAGCCGAAAAAGCATTTGAGGGGAGCAAATCGAATTTATTTCTTTTTGTGATGATGCATCAGGCATTCGAACAATATGCAAAGGGCTTGGGCCAAGGGCTGCGTGATGAGTGGGCAAAAATTCAAGGTCGATTCGAGTCTGTGCCATTTCTTGAGGCTGCTGAACAAACGCTTAGAGTGGTTGGCACTGCGATCCAAACCAAATTAGATTCAAAACAAAAAGCTGTTGTTAAAAAAGCAGTCGACGGCTTTCTATCAGGACTTGAGAAACTAGATCATCTTTCAACAGCATTTGATTTAGATGAAGCGAGAAAAATATTTACTAGTTGCTATCCACTTCATCCAGTTACGGCACAAATTCTTCCATTACTTTGTCAGAGAGTTGCTCAAAACGAGCGGACATTGTTCAGCTATCTTGGTAGTCATGAGCCTCACGGTTTCCAAGAAAGTTTAACAAGATTAGAGTCGGCGGAAGATTGGATATACCCGTGGGAAATTTTTGATTACTTCATTTTGAATCAACCCGCAACCGTAACAGATTCCCTTACGCATAGAAGATGGGCTGAAGTATTGAATGCATTAGACAGGCATAGTGAAGCAACTGAAACCGAGACACAATTGATCAAAACAATTGGTTTACTCAATATCATTGGTCAGCGATCTGGACTAAGAGCCTCTCAAGAATTACTAGAGCTATCAATACCTAAACGGTTTGAGGTTGAGCATGGTTTGGAACGACTAAGATTCCAATCCATCGTTCAATTCAGAAAGTTCAGCGGTGAATTTAGAGTTTGGCAAGGTAGTGATTTTGATATTGACGAAGCAGTATCAGAGGAACTGCTTCAGCTTGGTCATTTTGATTTGGTTGAGGTTCTAAATAAGCGCAGGCCTATTACCGCAATCGTGGCACGAAGATCAACAATAAAGAGCCATACTCTCCGTTATTTTGAACCGATTTTTACTGATGCGGAAAGTTTCAAGCGGGAACAGAGACTCTCAGAAATTCCAAGGTTAATTATCTTTCTTTCCCAAAAACGTGAAGATAAAGAATTGTTTGAAAATAAAGTAACACCCTATTTCTCCAATCAAGATGTATTAGGGTTTCTGCCATCCGGCTTTCAACTCAGAGAGACGGCAGGAGAGGTCCTTGCCATTGAAAGAATCCAATCAAATCGTTCTGAACTTAATTCAGATCCAATTGCGGCGCGAGAATGCAAAGACAGGCTTAAAGCTGCTAAACAGGCAGAAGCTGAAATTTTGGAATCAATACTAGAAGAGCCTGAAAATAGCCTGTGGACTTGGAACAAAAATAAAATGGAGGTTAATAGTCGTCGGGAATTCCAGTTTAAGTTATCCAATGTGATGGAAGAGATCTATCCAGAGGCGCCAATCATTCGTAATGAATTGGTCAACCGAAACAAACCCTCATCTCAGGCAAACGCAGCAAGAAATAAGCTCATGAAGGCCTTGCTCACTCACTCCAACCAAGAAGACTTTGGTATTGAAAAATTTCCTCCCGAAAAGGCACTGTATTTGGCAGTTCTAAAGGAGCCTGGGTTTCACAGCATAACGAAGGATGGTTGGAAAATTTCTGGGCCATCTAGAGAGAAAGAATCACGCAATAATATTTTGCCGTTGTGGGATGCCCTAGAGGAATTTCTCGCATCAACCGAGTTAGACTCAAAACCTTTTACTGAACTAAACAAGAAATTAGTTTCGCCACCTTATGGTATTAAAAAAGGTCTCCTTCCTATTTTCTATATCGTTGCATACGTGGTTCATCAAGATGAGTTAGCACTTTTCGTAACCGGTTAATAAACGACAGGCTTGCTCAACCGGCCCTGATCTGATCCTTGTCGATGTTGCCTGGCAACAGTGTTTCAATGGCCTCAACGGTTTCTGCTTTCGGTAGTTCGGTAAAGACATGACGCAGATAGACATA
>JAJRRA010000086.1 GCA_024279945.1 Gammaproteobacteria bacterium | reverse complement strand
TTTTCAGCTCCAGGGTCACGATGGGAATCCCATTGACACTCAGGGACACATCCAGTGATTGCTCGGATTTGGGGCTAAAGTGAAGCTGGCGCGTGATCCCGAGTTGGTTCGCCTGATAGCGCTGCTCCAGATCGGGGTTCAGTCCATGGGCGGGACGAAAGAATGCGATACGCAGGGTCTTGCCGAAGCACTTGAAACCATGTCGTAAAGTGGCAAGCACACCATGTGTATCCATCCACTTGCACAGGGCCGCCAGTACTCGCTCTCCGGTTTCTTCGCCATGCAATGCTGCGAGTTTGCTCCACTCGCGGGGCTGGGTATCTCGGATGAATGACAGCACGACATCTGGGAAAATAGCCCGCTCACGGTCAAATGTTTGAGAAGGCACACTCTGGTAGCCATCAGCCAGCAATACTGACTCGATGGCGGTTTCAAAAGCGGCTTCAGAAGTCCTTTTCATGGTGCAGGTCCCAATACAAAACGCGCCCGCTCATGGCGCAGCATTTCATAGGGCGTCATACACTTGATATCAAGTGCTACACAGGCATTGGGGATTTTGATCTTTTTTACCGAGCTGGAAGGCACCTCATGAGTAACAAGCGTATGGCCACCGGCAAGCGCGTGTGCCACAAGGTAATAATCTGCCACCTGCAGAAAAGTGCTGACCGCCACCGGCTCATAATGCCGGCCTGATGCCCAGGTACTGACCACAGGAAATTGCCCGGCAACCTGTTCATCCGGTTTCAGGAAAAATGCCTGGCCCCTTGTCTTCGCCCACACGGCCAGCTCATCATCTCCCGCATTGATTTCATCACCAACTTTTTCAATGCTGAATACCTTTTCTGCTGCATTGTTTGCCACCAGCCAGTCCCAGAATGCCGGGCAGAAATCCAGGCCATAATGAAGATCCTTGGCCTGAATAAATACATTGGCATCGAGCAAATAGGCCATCAACGCAACCTGAGCTTCTCGGCCTCACGATAGAAAGTCGCCGTTTTGCGGATGCCCAGCATGCGGAAGGCATCCTGGAACAGGGTTTGACCTTCCAATGTGCTGGCTACCAGCGCCCGCGCGAAACGTTTGCTGACGCGCGCACCCAAAGTGCGATAGAAATCGCCACCGCCCGCGCCACCGCGATCCAGCTTGCGCAGCCGCGCCAGTTCTTCGTAGTAGGTGTCCCAAAGGGTTTGCTGTTCAATCGCGTTGGCATCAAACAGCCGGCGCAGAATCACCAGTGTGCTCACCTTGAATTGGCGCGCAAGGCGCTGTATTTCATCGTGCAGGGCCTGATCAGGCCGCCAGGCCTGCCGGATGGCCTCCAGCGGGACCAGCAATTCAGCAGCCACCGCATTGCACCAGCGCTCGATGTGTTCATCAGGCAATACCGCGGCCTGAGGGTCGGATATGCCACTTTCCCCCAGCCAGATATGCGTCAGCTCATGGGCCAGCGTGAACATTTGCGCCGCCTTGGTATCACTGCCGTTGATAAAGATCAGTGGTGCCAGTTCGTCCGCGAGCGCGAAGCCACGGAACTCATCCGGGTCCAGTTTGCGACGGGTGTTGCTTCCGACAATGCCGCTGACCATCACCATGACACCCAGGTTCTCCACCTGCCCGATAAAGTGTCGCAGCGCATCGGTCCAGGTCGGAAACTGATGGCGCGCATTCAGATCGAAGCCAATGGCATGCCGGATGGTGCCAGCCAACCGAATGACATCATGATCAATCTGCGCAGATCCAACAAACCCCAACGGTTCTTCGCCATGCAGGCGGGCATAATCACAGTACCATTCCTGGCGCTGCTGGCAGAGGTAGATGGTATCGAAAAGGTCCGGACTCGGGTGTTCCATCCGCGCATGGGCCATGGTGCGGAAATCCGGGATAGGGATTGTCTCAACCGGCGGCTCGGGCAGGAAAAGAAAGCCAATGGAGGTATGGGTTGCCTTCGCAAACGCCTCCAGTTGTTTCAGGGTTGGACTAAGCGTTCCCTCCAGCCATTCCCCAAGCTTCGGGAACTTTTTGCCAAACACATCAGGAGACAAGCCGGCGCGATCAAGCGCCCAGTGCAATAAGCCGGGATTTACTTCAACCCGCATCATAGGTTTCCCACACTTTGATTACGTTCGCCATGCAATTCCTTGTTCAGTGCCACTACACAAGATTTAGCCTCTTTCTTAGCCAGTAGACAACAACTTGAGAAAATGGCTGCAAGAATCCCGCCTGTGTTCCATCCCACTTTAGAAGCTCTTTTGCGGGATCAAGTTTTCCTCTGCCCAAGCGTTGCTTGAAGGAATCCAGCACCGCCTTTCTATTCGTTACCAGCCGATGCCAGTTTAGATTAAGAATCTCATTGAGGTCGCGATCTAATTGCTCGTTATCTGCCTCTATCCTGCCATCACCCAGAAACCGGATCATTCGTTCAATATCACAGGCTGGATGCGCCGGATTGACACTGAGATCTCGATTTCCCTTCATCGTGTCGCAGTGCTGATCTGCCGATCTGAACCCTTGATTACCTAAACAGGCACCGAGGAGGTTCCTGTAGTCTAGTTGCTCGTTTGGATAACCGCTGCGGCAGTGCCAGTGTTCAACCTTCATGTGGTTGTTGGTGGCTCGCAATCTGGACATGCAGTAACAGCAGAGTCCACGTTGTTCATCAACCAGACTTTTCCGCAAAGCATCCATGTCTGCATAGTTATCGTAATCGGCATGAACCTGTTTTCTATGTTCTGTCAACGAATTAGGTTCATGATTCTTCGTTATATTCCTCATTCGTCTCCCTCAAGCAAATGAATGAGTGACGATGCGCGGGTCAGCTCAGGATCGTGCTCGCCAAGCTGGCTTGACAGCTCCTTTATGATTGCCCTTGCTTCATCGAATTTTTCCCTGTCTACTACATCAAAAAGAACTCGGAGCCTTCCTTCAATTTCTTTATTACGGACTGGCGAATCCATAAGCTCCTGTAACACGCGGTTAGCATCCATCCCGTAGGCCTCATGGGGCGTTGTAACAACAACCCTGCCGTTCTCATATTCAAGAAATCGGACACAACGCGCTTCAGCTTCACCAAGAACCATTGGCGAATGCGTAGTAACAATAAACTGGCAGCCAGGGAAGACCGATTTCAATCGGCCAAGCACTTCACGTTGCCACTTAGGGTGAAGGTGCAACTCGATCTCATCAATCATTACGATAGCATTACCCTCAGCAAGAGGATCATTCAAGCCAGGGTTTGCTATGGAAAGACGTCGTGTCAGGTCGAAAACCAGAGCCAAGAGCCCGCGCTCACCATCGGATAACTGTTCGAGGGAGAACTGATGGCTATTCTTGCTTACACTAAATTGTGGAGGACGGCTAGTATCAAGTTCAAGTCCGCTCATACCCGGGAGAAAGACTGCGATTGCCTCTTCCAGGTTATCCAGAAGAGTTTTCTTTAAGCCGGTACGTCTACCCTCATCCTTAATTATGGTCCGATACCAGCTCGCAAAATCGTTAAGTGAGACCTCAAGCTGGTCAAGAGCTTTGGCATATGCACTAGCCACCTCGATGGCTTTGGTCTTTGGCAATACCGGCGGCAACCGTGATAGGAATCGGTTGGTAGGATATAGAACTATCAGAGGCTGATTCTGAGCCACCTTTAGCTGAATAAACATCTCTTCTGGATGCACGTTCGTATCCGAAGGGAGTGAACGAACCGACACTTCATCTTCTGGTTTGGATAGTGAATGCTCGATTCTACGTATCTCGTCCTCGATATCAGCCGCTTCCTGCGATCCCTTGCCCGTTTCCCTGTATTCAAACCGGAGATCATCCCGCCGCTTATTCAGCGCAGAAACTTTCTCAGGTTCGATGGGGCCTCGTCGAACAACATCCACGTGAATAGCCCCACTAGATACCCGGGCCATTGCTGATACAGTCAAGCTGGATTTTCCCTGGTAAATATCGGCTTCGGTAAACGGAACCGATTTTTCCTGACAGAGGGTGAATTTGGGCATCGCATAAGACATAAGTGATGCAATAGCCTTCAGAATACCTGTTTTACCGACACCGTTTACGCCAGCAATCACCGTTATGCCAGAATCAAACTTAAGATCAATTTGTTCGAAACCTCGAAAATTTACTAAGCCAAGCTGTTCCAGCTTCACGCCGCCATCCCCTTTAGATTGAGTTGGCCTGTGACGGCGGCCGTGATAAGGGCTGAGCGTCGTTCTTTTAGTTTATAAACAGATTCTATAATTTCCTGAGATATGAAATTAAACGTATCCTCCGCCTGCTTTATTTGACTCACGATTCTGTCTTGCTCCTGTAGTGGAGGAAGAGTAATTTGCCAGTTTAGTACATGCCCTTGCGATACCTTTACCATGGAACCACTTGAGCCACGAGCATCGCGTCTAATCTGCAATCGTGCCAGTGGTGTAATTAAAAAATATGTCACATACTCAGGTAGTACATCGCTCGCACAGACTCTCAGCTTGTAGATTAAATCCGGCAATAATAAATTAGGTTCGTCGCTTGGAACAAACGCAACATCTGCGACCAAGTCAGGAGTATTGCCGCGCGTTATTAGCACATCATCTTTTCTAAGTGATAGCAGTTGCTCAGTTCCATCAGATTCTTTTAACGCTTTGTTTTCCTCTCTCCTGAAACGACCTTTAGATATAGCGCTCAATTTCAAAACGCCAAGTTCACCCGGTCCTGCTGGGGTATTCGCTGCTACTGGTGAAGACCCTTGATCTAGGAAATCAGAAATAAATTTAATTCTCCTAATGAACCAATGCTCTGGAATATCACCAAGCCAATCGAGGCCGGTGGGTTTCATATAGACGTCAGGATCAAGGCCACGAGTGACGGCACGGCTGATGAGGGCGGTGCGTTTTTCTTCCAGCAGGGCGAGCATTTTTTCCTTTTCCGCCACCAGTGCGTCGATACGGGCGGTTTCGTGGTCGAGATAGTCGGCGATGCGATGCTGGGCGCCATGATCTGGATATGGAAGACAAACCGATCGAAGATCCTCAGTCGACAGTTCCATGAAGGTCGAGCCACGCCCAAGTATTTCGAGATATGGGCGTAAATGAAGTAATGTATAGTAGAAAAACCGCTCATCTACATTGCCTTTATTGACCAGGAGAAAACAGCCCTGACTACAGGTGGCATCTACTTTCAGAATTGCGGTCTGCCCAATTGGCGCTCGCTTAGAAAGCACCAATGATGCTGCTGGGGCCATTTCTACTCCAGAATTACGGTACCCCTCTTCTGAGATCTTTCTCCTAGTATCTGATAAGTATGTTCCACACAACTTACCCAAGTCTTCCGGTGTAACCCAATAAATACCACCATCCCAGTACTCATCAACAGTACTTTTGGGTGTTGCTCCAGATTTTGTTTCAAACAAAAAACGTAGCCTTCTGTTGTCATAGTGATATTCTTGAGGTGACATTACTCCGTCACCTCCCGCAATAACTCCATAATCCGCTGCTCCACCTTATCCAGTTCAGCATCAATTTCCTCCAGCGGGCGCGGGGGCCGGTATTTGAAGAAAACCCGGTTAAAGTTGATTTCGTAGCCCACCTTGCCGATGCCGCCGTCCTGTTCATCCACGGTTTTGAGATCGATCCAGGTATCCGGGACATAGGGACGCACTTCGCGCAGGAAGTAGCTGACGATATCTTCCTTGAGGGGAATGTTCTCGGTGTCCTTGAGCTTGGGATCGGGCTCGTATTCCAGTTCCTTGTTACCCTTACTTGCGCGGATGCCGCAGATTTCGGCCAGATCCGCTTTGCTCAAGGCTTTAGGCAATGTCTGGCCGGGGAACAGCTCCGGGGTGATGACGTCGGACAGGTTTTTGACGTGCCTGGAAATGACCGGTTCGGCCTCGGGATCGGTTTCGGTGAATACCTTGCGGAAGAGTTTCCTTTGCGCTGTCCCTTTACCACCCTTGGTCCAGCCACCGTTGTCCTTGACGATTGCCTGCACCTGGTCCCAGACACGGTTCCAGTCATCATGGGGCTCGTTTCCCAGCACTTCCTCGATAGCGAGTGTGGCATCGAGCTGTTCCGGGCAGGCATCGAGAAACTGTTCCTTTCTTTCCGCTGTGATCTCGAAACGCAGACGCAGGGGGCGATGGACGGTGATGCGGCGATAGCCGAAATCTTCGTTGTCGAAGATACGGCTGGTATCGCTATCGGCCAGTTCGCCGTGCTCACATGTCACGGCCTCGATGGATTGTTCGTCGATATAGCGGCGCTTGTTGCCCAGGCTGCGTTTCATCGGGGTCCAGCGCTCGCGGGCGTCGATAAGCTGGATCTTGCCCTTGCGGGACTCGATCTTGCGGTTGCTGACGACCCAGACAAAGGTGCCGATACCGGTGTTGTAGAACATCTGTTCGGGCAGGGCGACGATGGCCTCCAGCCAGTCGTGCTCGATGATCCAGCGGCGGATTTCACTCTCGCCGGAGCCGGCGCCGCCGGTGAACAGCGGTGAGCCGTTGAAGACGATGGCGATACGGGTGCCCGGCTTTTCCTTGTTACGCAGCTTCCAGGGTTGCATCTTGCTGATCATGTGGATGAGAAACAGCAACGCACCATCATTGACCCGTGGCAGCTTACCGCTGTAGCCGCGGAAATTGGGCCAGCGGGCGATGGTCTTCTTCTCTGCCTTCCAGTCCACGCCGAAAGGCGGATTGGCCAACAGATAGTCGAAACGCAAATCGGGGTACTTGTCGTCAGTAAGGGTATTTCCGTACTCGACGCGGCTATCTTTGTACCCCTTGATGAGCAGGTCGGAGGCAGCTACGGCATAGGAGCGGGGATTATAGTCCTGACCAAAGACCTTGATGATGGCGCGTTCGTTATGGGCGCGGATCCAGTTGGAACTTTCCGCCAGCATACCGCCGGTGCCGCAGGCAGGATCGCAAACCGTAACGATAACGCCTTTTTTGGTCAGCACATGGCTGTCCGGCTCCAGCAGCAGATTGACCATGAGGCGGATGACCTCGCGCGGGGTAAAATGATCCCCGGCGGTCTCGTTGGCGGCCTCGTTGAAACGCCGGATGAGATCCTCGAACACCAGCCCCATGGTGATGTTGTCTACCACATTGGGATGCAAGTCGGTCTCGGCAAACCTGGCGACTACCTGATAGAGCCGGTTGGCCTCCTCCAGCTTCTCGATTTCCTTCTCGAACTCGAAACGGTCGAAGATCAGGCGGATATTTTCCGAGAATCCGCTGATATAGTCGGCGAGGTGGCGGCCGATGTTGTCGGGGTCGCCCTTGAGTTTCTGGAAATCGAGCTTGCTGTGGTTGTGGAACCCCAGCGGGTTGCCGTTTTCGTCCTTTGCGCGGTTGTTGAGCACCTTGTCGACCAGTTGCTCGTCCTTGCCCTTGAGCTTCTGGTGCTCCTTGAGAACCATCGCCTTGGTGGGTTCGAGTACACAGTCGAAACGGCGCAGGACCGTGAGCGGTAGCATCACCCGCTCGTACTGCGGTGGGCGATAGGGGCCGCGCAGCAGATCGGCGACGGACCAGATGAAGTTGGCAAGTTGTTGAAAATTGGTGGGCATATTGGTTTTTATTATATCAATGCAGAAAATATCATTTGTAAGAGTAATGCTTTTTTGAGTGATGACTAATGAATTCTGATAATTTAGATTCCGTCTTGTTTAGACACGTGGACTGCATTTGGCAGCTTACACCAACCAGCCATTCCGTTGGGGCGTTTACTTATGTCGCCGTCTGTTTGAGCGGTTTGATCCTGGAAGACGCAGGCGGACTATAACTGCTAGAAATCCGCCGGTGGCGTCCGGCGCCTTCGCGGCGGGTTCCAGAATACGTCCTTGACCACGCGGCAGGGCGCCATCACGCGGTTCCATTTCAGCTCGCGCTGGAAGTAGATTTCCACTTCGAGTTCCTCGCCCGGCTTGCCGTGAGGCGTTTCCAGTGAGGCCAGCGCAATGCTGGCTTTGGCCGAGGGCGACCACATGGCGGAGGTTACCGTGCCGGCGAACTTACCTTTTTTGGTGAATACGAAGGAATCCTTTGCCGGTTTATTGCCGTCGATATCCAGTTTCACCAGTTGGTAGCGCGAGCCATTTTTCTTTTCTTCCAGTAATGCCTTGCGGCCATTGAAAATGCCTTTGTCGAAATCCACCAGCCAGCCCAGGTTCAGCTCGAAAGGGGAGCGGGTGTGCGTGGGACGCACGGCCTGGGCTGCCGGCAGGAAATCCGCACCGGCCAGGATAAAGCCCGCTTCAATGCGCAGCAGTTCCAGCGCCTTGCTGCCCATGGCGCGTATGCCGTGTAATTCGCCCGCCGCGAACAATCGGTCCCACAGCACTTCAGCGTACTCGGGCTCAACCCACAGTTCGTATCCCAGGTCACCGGTAAAGCCGGTGCGCGAGACCATCAGCGTGGTGCCTTCAAAATCAAAGTAGGTCAGGCCGAAGGGCTTCAGGTTCTCAACACCCTCCAGCCCCATGTTCTTCAGCACGGCACAACTGGTCGGCCCCTGTACGGCCAGGCCGGCCACATCGTGGGTATCATCGACGATAGTTACATCGAAGCCTGCCGCACTGGTCATGAACCAGTCGATCTGCTGTTCCTGCGAGCAGATTCGGTAGACGCCGTCTTGCAGGTGGAAGATGGTGCCATCGTCAATCACCCGCCCGTTATCATCGCACCAGACGCTGTAACCGACGCGGCCGGGCTTGATCTTGCGCACATCCCGCGTCATCAGGCGGTTGAGCCAGGGCAGGGCGTCGGGGCCGGTGATCAGGTGTTTAACCATGGGGGTGATGTCGAATACACCGCAGGCATTGCGCCCGGCGAAATACTCCATCGAATCGCACCAGTAGGCCGGCACCGAAAGGTAGTCGCTCCAGCGGGTCCATTCCTTGAGCCGGTTATGCTCTTTTTGCCGGGAATGGAAAGGGCTGGGGTAAACGGCGTGCTGGTAGTGATCCGCCTTGCTGAAATCTACTCGTGTCATTGTCCTGTCCTGCTTATTGTGCCAATACGACGGCTGCCGCATTTTTACCGGCGCTGCCCATCACGCCGCCGCCCGGGTGGCAGCCGGCGCCGCACAGGTAGAGGCCGTCCACCGGGGTTATATATTGCGCGGATTTCGGCACCGGCCGCATCATCAGGAACTGGTCCAGCGACAACTCGCCATGGTGCCAGTGACCGCCGCTGATGCGGAAATCCCGCTCAATATCTTCCGGTGTCAGCAGTTCGGTGCTGATGACCTTGTCCCGGATGCCTGGGGCGTAAGCATCGAGCACTTCCATGATGTTCTCTATAAAGGCTGCCTTGCCTTCGTTCCACCCCTGTCCGAGCTGGCGCGGCGCATATTGAATGATGGCCGACAGAACATGCTTGCCGTTGGGGGCAAGGCTGGCGTCGTGGATGCTTGGCAGGGTGATTTCAGCCACCGGTCGGGCGGAGAATTCACCGTATTTGGAGTGATTAAAAGCACGGTCTACGTACTCGACGCTGGGTGCGATCACCAGGCGTTCACCCAGTTGCTCCGGGCTGAGGCCCTTGAAATTGGGCAGGCTGTCCAGCGCCAGATGCAGCTTGGCGGCATTGCCTTGGGCGCGGATATCGCCCACTTTTTTGGCGAATCCGGCTTCCACGTTGCGCAGGCTCAACAGGTCTGTGATGGTGGTTTTGAGGTCGGCATTGGAAACCACCACCGAAGCGGTGATCTGCTCACCACTGGCCAGTTGCACCCCGGAGATGGCGGTGTTCTCCAGCAAAATACGGCTGACCGGGCAGCCGCAGCGGATGTCGGCGCCAAATTTCCGGGCGGCAGCAGCCAGGGCTTCGGTCACCGCACCCATGCCACCAGCCGGGATCGAAACCGCCCCCGCAGCCTGGCCGGTATTTCCACTCATGCGGTGCAGGGCGGTGAACACCGTGTTGTTCGACCTTGGCGCAGAATTCGTGCCCAGAACGGCATCCAGACTGAGCGCTCCCTTGAGCAGGGGATGGTCGAAGTTTTCTTTGAGAATATCATAAATGTTGATACCGCCAATGCGCAGAAATTCGCGCATATCATCGCGACCCAGCATACGGATGCTCAGAGCCGTTTTACCCAGCGCCATCAGGTCTTCACGCCGGGGTGTGAGGCGCGGCGGGATCTTGTTGTGCAGGCCGCCGATGATGCCGGCAAATTTTGACATGAAGCGGCGGTACTCTTTGTAAGCCACCCTGTCTTCGGCTGACAGCCCGGCGCCGTCCACGCGGTCAGGGCCAATGGTGATGTGGTTGCCATCTTCTGCCAGTGCGATGGTTTCCAGGCCGGTTCTGGCCATGCGCAGCCCATGAGACTCCAGTGCCAGTTCCTTGCGGATGTCCTGGTCCAGCAGGTACAGAAGGTGTGCTACAGACGCCCTGAAGCCGGGCGCGAATTCACGCGTGGCGGCGAGCCCGCCGACCTGGTCGGCTGCTTCGAGCACGGTTACTTTTTTGCCGGCTTTTGCCAGGTAGGCGGCACAGACCAGGCCGTTGTGACCGCCGCCGATGATGATAATACCGGAGTTATTTGAGTATTTAGTCATCAATCCAGCCCTCCGGAACCGTGTTGGGTTTGCGCAGGTCCCTGAGGATCTCGCGCGCTGCGTTGGCGCCCGGTGCGGCCATCACGCCGCCGCCCGGGGGATTGGATGAACCGCACATATACAGGCCTTTGGTCGGGCCACGGTACTGGGCGAAACCCGGTATGGGTCGGTTGAACAGCAGTTGATCCATGGTCAGTTCACCCTGGAAGATGTTGCCTTCGGTCAGGCCCACCTCGTTTTCGAGTTCACGCGGAGTACGCACCTCCATGTGCAGGATCAGGTCCTTGAAACCCGGTGCGTATTCTTCGATCTGGTTAATCACGGTCTGGCCGAATTCCGCGACCTGCGCATCGGTCCATTCCTTGCCATTAATTTTCGGCGGCACATACTGCACGAACACCGACATGAAATGCTTGCCGGGCGGTGTCATGGTCGGGTCGGTCATCGACGGTATCAGCATGTCGATATAGGGATCCTTCGACCAGGTGCCGTTTTTCCAGTCGTCGTAGGCCCGCTCCAGGCGCTCGGTGGAGTCGATCAGGTGCATATCACCCCAGGCCAGTTCCGAACCTTCCGGCAGCGCGGTGAATTTCGGCAGGCCGTCCAGGGCGATATTGAGTTTGCCGGATGAGCCGCGAATCTTGAAATTCCGCACCTTCTTCAGGAAACCCGGATCCAGGTCTTTCTCGTCCATGCATTCGAGAAAGGTACGCGGGAAGGTCATGTTGGACACCACCACGTCCGCGTAATACTCGTTGCCGTTTTCCAGTGCAACGCCGGTGGTTTTGCCGTTGCGAACCATGATTTGCTCGACACCGGAACCGCGAATGATTTCGCCGCCGTGATCGGTGAAGCAATCCGCCATGGCCTGGGCGATAGCGCCCATGCCGCCACGTGCAAAACCCCAGGCGCCCATGCTGCCGTCCACATCGCCCATGCGGTGATGCAGCAGGACGTAGGCGGTGCCCGGCGACATAACACCCAGTGCCGAGCCGATGATGCCGCTGCCCGAGTGCGAGGCCTTGACCAGCGGGTTCTCGAAGTATTCGTCCAGGAAGTCGGAAATGCTCATGGTGTAGAACTTCACCATGTCGTAGAGCACATCTTCATCGACCTTCATCGCCTGGCGTCCCATGTACAGCAGTTCCATCAGGTCACGGGGCTTGAAGGAAGTCGGATCGGGCGGGGTGCGCAGCAGGAACTGGCGGATAAAGCGGCACTGGCGCATGATGTCCCGGTCGTAGCGCACGGTGGCGTCCGCATCGCGCGGGCTGTGTCGCGCCACTTCCCGGCGGGCCAGATCCGGGTCGACGTAGTTGCCGATGTAATCGCCGTTCTGGGCCATGGTGACGCTGCCGCCATAGGGCACCACCTGCAGGCCGTATTTGGCCAGGTTCATGTCGCGGTATATTTCGGGCCGTAACAGGCTGCACACATAGGAGGCGTTGGAGTAAATCCAGTTTTTGTGCAGCTCCCGGCTGGCCGTGGCGCCGCCGAGGTAATCGTTTTTCTCCACCATCAGCACATCGAGGCCGGCCTTGGTGAGGTAGGCGGCATTGGTCAGGCCGTTGTGGCCTGCACCGATGACGATCGCATCGTATTTTTGGTCACGGTTATTAACTCCGTTCAGTGCGAACCACAGGGTCTCATATCCCGGCAGGTTTTGTCTATCTCAAATGAATAATTATTCATTCATTGCAAAGAAAAATAGAAGCGCTTATATTATTGGCCAGTCAATTACTTTGTGTTTGGAGTAAATAAATGAGCGGAGCCGCTCTCAAAACAGCGCCGAAAAAGCGTACGGCCCCGAAAGAGGAGCGGCAGTTGCAACTGATCCGGGCCACCATTCGTTCGGTTGCAAAAATGGCCTGTCGGACACCACGATGACCACCATGGCGAAAGAAGCCGGCCTGAGTCAGGGCATTATCAACCTGCATTTCCAGAGCAAGGAGCGCCTGCTGGTCGAAACCCTTCGCTATATAACCGATGAATATCGGACGGTGTGGGAGAAGGCGCTGAACGGCAGTGGGCCGTCAGCAGCCGAAAGGCTGACGGCGCTGATGGAAGTCTATTTCAAATTACCGGTATGCGATCGCAATAAGCTTGCGGTGTGGTTTGCCTTTTGGGGGGAGAGCAAGTCCCGCCCGACCTACCGCAAGTTATGCGCGGCCCGGGATGACGAATATCGTCGTGAACTGGGTGCGCTGTGTGAAGAAGTGATAAAGGAAGGCGGATATAGAGGCCTGGATCCCTCGATGCTGGCCACCGGTCTGACCGCCATGGCCGAAGGCCTGTGGCTGGATTTGCTGATCAGCCCGCGTTTAATTACGCGTGAGCAGGCCCGGAACATTTGTCTGGCTTACCTGGCCGGTGCATTTCCCCACCATTTTCCGGTCTCGTAAATTGATGTGTGAAGAAAATATTTGTACAGGAAAAATCAGCTATGACTGAAGAACGCAACAACGATAATTTTGATGAAGAAGAACTCATCCTGGCGGAACTCCCTGATGACGAACTCGTCGAGCAGATGCATGACGATATGTACGATGGTCTGGCTGAGGAGGTGGCTGAGGGCACACAGATCCTGCTGGACAGGAACTGGAGTGCAACCCGGGTGCTGGAGGAAGCGCTGGTCGCCGGGATGACCATCGTCGGTGTTGATTTCCGTGACGGCATCCTGTTTGTTCCCGAAGTGCTGATGTCCGCTAATTCAATGAAAGCCGGCATGGCCCTGCTCAAACCGATTCTGTCCCGGACTGGAGCCAAACCAACCGGTACGATGGTGGTGGGTACGGTCAAGGGTGATATCCATGACATCGGCAAGAATCTGGTTGGAATGATGATGGAAGGCGCGGGCTTCGAAGTTATCGACCTGGGTATAAACGTGGAGGCGGACACCTACATCGAGGCCATTGAGAAGCACAAGGCCAATATTCTGGGCATGTCGGCCCTGCTCACCACCACCATGCCTTATATGAAAG
This sequence comes from Gammaproteobacteria bacterium, assembly GCA_024279945.1. Lineage (GTDB taxonomy): Bacteria > Pseudomonadota > Gammaproteobacteria > Xanthomonadales > SZUA-36 > JAJRRA01. The sequence continues at coordinate 44,393 of JAJRRA010000086.1, read as the reverse complement.
TGGTCATTGACGCCATGAAAGAGAAGGGCATCCGTGATGACTACATCGTGCTGGTCGGCGGCGCCCCCCTGAACGAAGAATTTGGTGAAGCCATCGGGGCCGATGCCTATTGCCGCGATGCCGCTACCGCTGTGGAGGTGGCCAAAGAACTGATCGCCGCGGCGTCCTGAGTGTCGCTCCGGTGACAGCTTCTGTTCTGGTCATCGCCTGCGGCGCCATCGCCACGGAGTTGGTGCGCATCAGGGATCTGAACCACTGGGATCACATTGAGTTCCAGTGCCTGTCGCCGGAGTTACATAACCGACCGGACAGGATTCCAGTCGAAGTGAAAGCGAAGATTGAGTCTCAGTCCGGGCACTTTGAGAAGATATTCGTTGCATATGCAGACTGTGGAACCGGCGGCATGCTGGACAAGGTCATCGAAGAATATGGAATTGAGCGTATTCCCGGCGCGCATTGCTACGAATTTTATGCGACCAGCGGCGATTTCTATGCACTGGCAGAGGAGGAAGCGGGTAGTTTTTACCTGACGGACTTCCTGGTGCGCCATTTTGAGCGTCTGGTGATCAATGGACTGGGGCTGGACCGGCGCCCGCAACTGATGCCGGTATATTTCAGTAATTACCAGCGGGTGGTTTACCTGGCGCAAAGCGAGTCGGAGAAACTGCAGGCCATGGCAAAACAACAGGCTGCTTTTCTGGGGCTGGACTACGTCTATCGTTATTACGGGGACAAACCGCTGTCCCTGTTACTGGAGCCGCAACTGGCGCCGGAGGGATCATGGCAAAACTGACCACGATTTACTGGCGCGATATCCCGGCCCAGGTGATCGGACAACAGGGAAGAAAACGGTATAAACAGGAGTTGGACAAGCGCTTTGCCGTGGCGATTGATCGTGCCGCCATGAGGGCGGGGCGAGGTTCCAGCAATGCTTACCTGGAAGACTGGCGGCGTGAAAGCCGGGCCTGTGACGGCGATTTGGAAAAGTTTGTCGCTGAAGAAGTCTCCCGACTCGAAGAACTGTTTCCGGATGATGTTTTGCAGGCTGTCGTCAAGGCAGGAGGAAAACGAGATCCTGATAACAACATAAAGGTAGAAAAATGACAGATACGATAATCAGTTCAGCCGGCAGGGAAGTCGTGATTGGCTTTGACCGTCCCTTTGTTGTCATTGGTGAACGCATCAATCCCACCGGGCGGAAACTGCTGGCTGAGGAAATGAAAGCAGGTGACTTCAGCCGGGTGGAGGCGGACGCAATCGCACAGGTGGCCGCCGGCGCCAACGTGCTGGATGTCAATGCCGGTATCCCGCTGGCCGACGAGCCTGCATTGCTGGCCCAGGCCATTCGCCTGGTCCAGTCACTGAGTGATGTGCCCCTGTCAATTGACTCCTCTGTTGTGGAGGCGCTGGAGGCGGGACTGGAAGCTTACCAGGGCAAGGCCCTGCTCAATTCAGTCACCGGTGAAGAAGAACGCCTCGAGCGGGTATTGCCACTGGTCAAAAAGCATGGTGCAGCGGTGGTAGCGATCTGCAACGACGATAGCGGTATCTCAATGGACATCAATGAGCGTTTCGAGGTAGCAAAAAAGATCGTTAACCGTGCGGCCGACTACGGTATTCCTGCCTGTGATGTGGTGGTTGATCCGCTGGTGATGCCGGTGGGAGCCATGGGCGATGCCGGCGTGCAGGTAATGCAATTGATCCACCGCCTGCGTACGGAACTGAAAGTAAACACTACCTGCGGCGCCTCCAACGTCAGTTTTGGCCTGCCCAACCGGCCGGGCCTGAACCCAACTTTCCTGGCCATGGCGATCGGCGCCGGGATGACATCGGCCATTACTAACCCGCTGGAGTCATCGCTGATGCAGGCCGTGCGTGGCGCTGATGTATTGATGAACCACGATCCACAGTGCGCCAACTGGATTGCTGCAAACCGCGAACCGGGTGCACAAGGCTCGCGTCGCCGCCGGGGAGGCCGGCGGCGTCCACCGGCCAAAGCCTGAGTGCTTACAGGATGAAGGCTGAAGGCTCTGATGCTTTAATCGTGTTCAGCCCATCCGGCAAGCGCGGGCGTTTTCCGCTCGGAACGTCAGTACTGCACGCTGCACGTCAATTGGGTGTGGATATTGATTCCATCTGTGGTGGCCGCGCCCGATGTGGGCGCTGCCAGGTGGAAGCAGTTGAAGGCAGCTTCGCCCGTGAAGGCATGGTTTCCAGCCCGGGTCACCTCAGTGAGATGGATGAGGACGAGCAATACTGCCTGCAGCGCGGGCGCCTGATTCCCGGCAATCGCCTGAGTTGCAAGGCAAAAATTCTCGCCGATGTGCGTATCGATGTACCAGCCGGAAGCCAGGTTCATCGTCAGGTAGTACGCAAGGATTTCGAGGCGCATGACATCGAACTGGACCCGCTGATCCACCTGTATTTCACCCAGGTGGCCGAGCCCGATTTGGGTAGCCCGGACGGTGATCTGGAACGCTTGTTGGTATCGCTGGAGAAGGACTGGGGATTGTCCGGGCTGAGTTGCGACCTGAGCGTGACGCGGACTTTGCAGGCTACTTTGCGTGCGGGAAAGTGGCAGCTAACGGTAGCGATTCGCAAAGGACAACAGATTGTTGCGGTCTGGCCGGGATTCCGTGAGCGGATCTGCGGTGCAGCCGTGGATGTGGGATCGACGACTATTGCGGTTCAATTGTGTGATCTTGCCAGTGGCGAAATGCTGGCTAGTGCGGGCGCCATGAATCCCCAGATCCGTTTTGGTGAAGACCTGATGAGTCGCGTCTCATACGTCATGCTCCACCCCGAAGGCGCCGGGCAAATGACAACAGTGGTTCGTTCGGCCATCAGTGAGCTGATTGCAGATGCCGCCCGGCAAGCCGGGATCGATACGACAGAAATACTGGAAATCACACTCGTGGGTAACCCGGTCATGCATCACCTGTTGCTGGGGCTGGATCCCACACCGTTGGGTGTCGCTCCTTTTGCACTGGCGACTGACCATGCAGTTGAAGTGCACAGCAAGGATCTCGATATCTGCCTGCATCCAAATGCGCGTGCCTATTTACTGCCCTGCATTGCCGGTCATGTGGGAGCTGATACGGCAGCCGTGTTGTTGGCGGAGACACCCTGGAACAGCGACCAGATCACCCTGATCATTGATGTCGGCACCAATGCTGAAATCGTACTGGGAAACCGGAAAAAGTTACTGGCTGCCTCCAGTCCGACCGGCCCGGCGTTCGAAGGCGCACAGATCAGCGGTGGTCAGCGCGCCGCGCCCGGCGCCATTGAGCGCGTCCGGATTGATCCACAAACCCTGGAGCCACGCTTCAGCGTCATCGGCTGCGAGCTTTGGTCCGATGATCCCGGTTTCGAGAATGAGTTGGGGAAGGTTCCGGGCGGGCAGGGCGTTACCGGTATCTGCGGTTCGGGCATTATCGAAGCCATTGCCGGCATGTTCCTCGCCGGCATTATCCGCCGCGACGGCATGATTGACGGCGCGATGGCGCAGCGCAATCCTCGTATCCGGGCTGAGGGCCGTACCTTTTCCTACCTGCTGCACGAAGGCGAGCCGGAAATCCGCATTCAGCAGACCGATGTGCGCGCCATCCAACTGGCCAAGGCGGCTTTATATGCCGGCGCGCGATTGCTGATGGACCGCATGGGCGTGGACAGGGTGGATCGGATTCGTTTGGCCGGTGCTTTTGGCAGCCACATCGACGTCAAATACGCCATGGTGCTGGGCATAATTCCCGACTGCGATCTCGAGCAGGTATCCTCTGCTGCCAATGCGGCCGGAACGGGCGCACGGATTGCCTTGCTGAACCGTGCATCACGTCCGGAGATCGAAAGCCGGGTGCGCCGGATCGAAAAAGTTGAAACGGCTGTGGACGAGAATTTCCAGCGGCATTTTGTCGACGCCATGGGTATTCCTCACTCGGTGCATGCGAATCCCATGTTGTCCCGGGTCATTGACCTGCCCGATCCACCGGCGCCCATAAAAAAAACCCGCAGCCGTGGTACAACTGCGGGGTTTTGAATTCCAGGGTCAGGGCTGCTGACTTAGCTAAACCTCCTAAACCCGACTGCGCCGACACCCAGCATCAGCAGGGCCAGTAAGGCCAGGCCGTAGCGGTTCAGCGCCGGGATACCGTCGAAGAACACCGTGTTGGTGAATGAGCAACCGCCCGATTCACCTGGTCCCAGTTTGGTCCACGAAGCACTCGGCTTAGGAGTAGACGAGCATGTCGTTGATTGCTCAACTGCGCTGTCATGTCTGGCTACTAACTCAATGCCATTGCAGCGACCGGGCCCGAACTTGGTATCGGTCGCGACTTCAACCCACAATTCGTCATCGCCCATCAGTTTCTTCCTGGCGGTAAAAAGGCCATCAAAGCCGGTATCGGCTCCGGGTGATGCGCTCCTGATTTTCCTTTCGCACCGGATAAGAATATCAGCCACTTGTGGAACAAGGTCACCACCTTCATTGATAACTTCCCAGGTTTTGGTGACCGTGAAAGTCGCATTCTGTCCCCGGTTGGTGATTTCACATGCAAAATCACCGCCCACAACCCCGGTGAACTGACAACCATCGACGTTGCCAAGCTCATCAGCGCCACCATTCACGATGCTGGCGACGTAGCTGTCGTTATAACCATCGGCTACTGGACCTTCAGTGATTTCACATTCCAGATTGCCGTCAGTGTAATGTTCAACAATGAATGTGACGCCATCGGAATTTTCGGTAATCGTTGCATTATTGTTCAGTGGCAGCCCATCGTTACAGCTGCTGAATACCTCGACTTCCGCATCGTTAGCCGGTTCGAAATCTTTGCTGACGTGGAAGGTTGCAAACGAGCTTTCGGCAGTTTCCACCGAGATGTTGTCAAGCTGATTGGTTGCACCTTCGAGGTGGATGAAGAGTGCGTCCCACAATCCCGGGTTGCTGGCGTCATTTGCGGCGAGGTTAAATCCCATTGGGATGTTCTGCAGAGCCCCCACTGGCTGCATTGACGGGTCACCATTGCTTAAATTCTGGTAATAGACGCTGCCCGTTCCGGCACCATCGAAATCGATAGCAAGACGCAAGCGCACCCAGTCGCCATTCTGGATGCCGAGGGAGGCGAGCGTCACCGATGTGACACCGCCGGTTGCATCAATGAGTCGCAGACCGACAACTGTGTCATTCGAACCAATGTTCAGTCCCGGGCCAATTTCGCTGGGGTCGGTCTTTCGAATCTGGCCATCGACCGTGGAAACATCTGCGGCAAGCCTCAGTGAATTACCCCAGTAGCCGACACCAAAGTCTCCCTCAAGCACCATGTTAGCCACGTATGGGTTTACCTGTGGCAGCAGGAAGGTGGGTGAGCGCAGGTGGGATGCATCAACACCGTAGCCGGAACCCACGTCCTGGAAACGAAGTGCAGGGGTACCGTCAAAGCCAAGGGTGCTCGTTACACCCATGATAAATGCATTGCTTGGATAACCCTCCGAGGTCCAGCCGTCCTGGCCGTCAAGGTTGGTAAACGGGTATGTATCGCTTCCGCTGAGGGTGTTGAAATCATAGCCGAAAGAACCGGCTTGTGCGGGCATTGCCATGGCCATGAGTGATGCCAGAAAAATGGCACTCACGCCAGGAAATTTATTTATTCTGGAAATTATTCTCACCATTACCTCCATAAATTAATCTGTACTGGTATGATTTTTTTTCTATTTATGGATTTCCTGCACGCTGAAATCCCACTCCACGAACTGTTCTTTACCGCACGTGACAGGTGATTCACTAAGCCTGTTGAATTGAGTTGTTCCGACAGTAATGGATCATTCTTACCACAGCATAAAACTATGTCAATAAGATGCCGTATTTTACATCTTAATCCCAGTCCGGATTGTGGAGGAATCAACCTGACCGTGAAGGAGCCCGGCTTTGTGGAAAAAGTCCTGCTGCCGTGCTGAAATTCAGAAATACGTCTATGATTTGGGTATATACCGGTATATACTTTATTCATGATATTTATCAACAAGGTCTGCAATGCATTGGTGCAACACAATGTGCGTTATGCCGTAGTGGGTGGATATGCGGTCGCTTTGCATGGCGCCGTGCGCGGCACGATGGACGTTGATATAGCCGTTAATTGGGACTTGAGCACGCTGCGCCGGACCGAAAACATACTGAAGGAGTTAGGCCTGGTATCAAGATTACCGGTCAGCGCCGATGATATTTATCAGTTTCGTGATGAATACATCAGCAAGCGTAACCTGGTCGCCTGGAATTTCTATCATCCCGAAGATACTTCCCAACTGCTCGACATCATTATTACCTATGACCTGAAGGGTAAAGGCCGTCAGAGCTTGCACACAGCAGGGGGTTCGATTCATGTTTTGCAGTTGGAGGAGTTGATCGAAATGAAACGTGCCAGTGGCCGCCCGCAGGATATTGAGGATGCAGACGCCCTGGAGAGGCTCAAATGAAGGTCATACAGTATTATTCCGAAGAATATTTGCAACAATGCCGTGACTTGACGCCAGACCAGGTGGTTCAGTTTCTCGATGATTTTCGCTGTTTGCACGGCAAGCGACCTGCGAGAAGCAAGCTGATCAGCATGAAAGTGCCGGAGGACCTGTTGAGTGCATTCAAAGCCAAAGCGAAAATGAGCAATGTGCCTTACCAGACCCAGATCAAGGTCCTGATGAGGGACTGGGTGCTGGGCTAACAGACTGCTAGAGCAAATCCTTGATCCGGTAATACAGCATACCCAGCGCGATGATCTGGTTACCCAGCCATTGGGAGCCGGGTATCCGGAAGTGCTTCATGTTGGCGAACAGGTCAAATTTTTCCATTGTGCCCGTGATCGCATCCGCCATGATTTCACCCATGATGTGGGTAGCGTTGACGCCGTGCCCGGAATATCCCTGGCAGTAATAGACGTTGTTATTGATGCGCCCCAGGGCAGGGATGCGATTCAGTACGATGCCGATGTTGCCGCCCCATTCATATTCGATTTTCACATCCCTGAGTTGCGGGTAAATCTTGAGCATGCGTGGCAGGATGGCCGCCTTGATGCTGGCCGGTTCACGGCCTGAATAATTGCAGCGTCCGCCATACAGCATGCGCTTGTCGGCCGACAGGCGGAAATAGTCCAGGATTTCGTTCATGTCGCAGATGGCCAGGTCCTGCGGGTTGATCTCATTCACCATTTCATCCGACAGCGGCTCTGTGGCAATGATGTAACTGCCGGCCGGGAAGGTGAGGTTGGATAGATGTTTCGGCTCCAGTTGGTGATAGGCATTGCCTGCCAGCACCACGCTATAGGCTTCCACCTGTCCACTGCTTGTGTGTACCCGGGGTTTTTCACCGTGTTCAATCCGGGTGACCGGGGATTTCTCGAAGATCTGCACACCCAGCGACTGGGCCGCGCGGACCTCACCCAGGCAGAGATTCAACGGATGCAGGTGACCATCCCGGTAGGTGACTACTCCGCCGAGATAGGCCTCGGTGCCCAGCATCTGGCAGGTTTTTTCCCGATCCCACAGTTCATATTCATAGGGAAACTTCCGCATTTCCAGTTCTGCTGCATAGTCCTTCAACGCCCGCATGTGGCGGGGTTTTACCGCAGTTTCGATGTATCCATTTTGAGGTCGCAGTCTATGGCATAGCGGGCAACACGCTCATGCACGATGTCGTGTCCGCGCCATTCGAGATCCCACAGCATATCGGCGATGCCTTCACCGTGCTTTTTCCGGACTCTGTGCAAACCGCTGATGCCGTGGATCAACTGTCCGCCGTTGCGACCGGTTGCTCCCCAGGCGATGCGGTTGGCCTCGGTCAGGATCACGGAGTAGCCCCGCTCAGCCAGTTCCAGGGCCGTTGCCACGCCGGTAAAACCACCGCCAACAACACAGATATCCGCTGTTATTTTGCCCTCAAGTGCCGGGTACTCGACCTTCTCATTTGCAGTGGCGGCATAGTAGGACCGGGGGTGTTCCTGGAACTGATACTGGCCTGTCATATGGAAATTCCTGTGCCGGCTTCTTCCGTAGGGCTTTTATTTATACCAATTGGTCGATATAATTAAATTCTAAGGCCGGATGACTGTATGGGTCAAGGCCTGAAGTACAGGAGCCCAGGAAATTGCCCAAAATCGTTGATCATGAGCAGCAGCGCGAAAAGTTTGCCCAGGCGGCCATCCGCCTGATTGCGCGGGATGGCTTTGAAGGCATGACCATGCGTGCGGTAGCGGCTGAAGCCAGCCTGTCCTACGGTTCTCTGTTTCACTATTTCAAATCCAGGGACGACCTGCTGCTGCATGCGGTGCGCTATTCCACCTCGCAACAGGCACGCCGGGTCAATGAATATTCCAGCAGACACTCAGGTTTAAAAGCACTGCAGCACTTACTCTTTGATGACATGGTCGTGACGCAGGCCGATCGGGAAGACGCCGTGGTTTGGCTGGCTTTCTCATACAAGGCGGCTTTGCAGCAACGCTTTGCAGACATGCATACCGAACTGATTGACGGATGGTGCAAGCGCATATGCGGGTTGCTGGACGAGGCGCAGGAGGCAGGCGAAATTCGAGCGGATATCGACAGTGCTTTTGAGGCCAGGGCGATTTGGGTGTTTTCCGCCGGGCTTGGTCAACAGGGCTTGTTGCATTCGAAGCTCGTGCCGCCGAAATTGCAAAAGAAATTGATTACGGATTACCTTGAAAAACTACGCTGCCGTTAAAGGTGAAAATATTGGATTGCCGATGACGTCATCGGGATTATCTGGAGAAGAATTATGAGTGCTGCAAGCCAACAGAAAACCGACTACTGGCAAAGCCATGACCGGCAACACCACCTGCATCCCTTTACCGATCACAAGGAACTGGCTGAAAAGGGAGGCTCCCGAATTATTACCCGTGCCGATGGTGTTTATATTTACGATTCTGAAGGTCAGGAAATCCTGGATGGGATGGCCGGCCTGTGGTGTGTGAATCTGGGCTACGGTCGCCGTGAACTGGTGGATGCGGCTACTCTGCAGATGATGGAATTGCCCTATTACAATAATTTTTTCCAGTGCACTCACCCGCCTGCGATTGAACTATCGGCTCTGCTGAGCGAACTCAGCCCCGGAAATTTCAAGCAGGTGTTTTTTACCGGATCCGGTTCGGAAGCCAATGATACGCAAATACGCCTGATCCGGCGTTATTGGGATCTGATGGATCAGCCGGACAAGATGACCATCATCGCACGCAACAATGCCTATCATGGCAGCACCATCGCTGGGGCCAGTCTCAGCGGTATGAGCGCCATGCATGAGCAGATGAGGCTGCCGGTGCCGGGCATCGTGCATATTGAGCAACCTCACCAGTTTGAGTTGGGCGCTGATTTGTCAGCCGAAGAATTCGGACTGCGCCAGGCTCGCTTGCTGGAAGAAAAAATCCTGGAACTGGGCGCTGACAAGGTCGCTGCATTTATCGGTGAACCGGTGCAAGGCGCTGGTGGTGTCATCATTCCACCGGACAGTTACTGGCCGGAAATCCAGCGAATCTGTGAGGAATACGATATCCTGCTGGTTGCCGATGAAGTGATCACGGCATTCGGGCGTTTGGGTGAATGGTTCGGCTCCACCCATTTTGGCATCAAGCCCGATCTGATTTCCTTTGCCAAGGGTGTCACGTCCGGTTACCTGCCGCTGGGAGGGGCCCTGGTCAGTGATCGTGTGAGCGAGGTGATCGTCAGCAAGGGCGGCGAATTCGCGCACGGGTTCACCTACTCCGGGCATCCTGCCGCTTGTGCGGTGGCGCTGGCCAGCATCCGCATCATGCAGAAAGAACATATCGTCGAGCGGGTGAAGAAACAGACCATTCCCTATTTCCATGAACGCTGGGTCACGCTGGGCGAGCACCCGATTGTGGGCGAGGCCCGCAGCGTGGGCCTGATGGCAGCACTTGAAATCGTCAAGGATAAATCCAACAGGGAACGGTTTCACAAAGATCTTGGCGCGGGTACGCGCTGCCGTGATTTCTGCGTCAACAACGGTCTGGTCATGCGAGCCGTGGGTGATACGATGATTGTTTCTCCGCCCCTGGTGGTTGAGAAACATCATATTGACGAACTGGTGGAGAAGGCCTGGCGCTGCCTGGATCTGACCGCCGCATCCCTGAGGACAGGCTGATGACCAGGCGAAACGACTGGGACAACGCATTTACCGCGACTGATCTGCGCACTCCACTCAGGGAATCGCCCTCTTATGCGGGTGCACTCAGTTTCATGCGCCGCAAATACACGCGGGATCTCACCGGTGTGGACGTGGCGGTTACCGGTATTCCGCTTGATCTGGCGACAACCAACCGGCCGGGTGCACGCTTTGGGCCAAGGGCTATCCGTGCCGCCAGCCCCGGAATCAGTTGGGAGCGGCCCTGGCCCTGGGATTTCGATCCCTTCGAGCGCATGGCTGTAGTGGATTATGGTGATTGTGAATTTGATCCCGGCCTGCCTGAAACCATCGTGCCCTACATTGAAAAACACATTGCCGGAATTCTTGAAAGTGGCGCGGCCAGCCTGGTGCTGGGTGGTGATCATTTCGTCAGCTACCCGGTGTTGAAGGCCCACGCCGCGCGGCACGGACCGCTGGCCCTGGTGCATTTCGATGCGCATTCCGACACCTGGAGCGAGAAAACCAAACGCCTGAATCACGGCACCATGTTTTACCACGCAGTGAATGAGGCACTGGTGGATGACCGGCACTCGGTCCAGATCGGTTTGCGCACCACCAACGATGAACCCATGGATTTCAATATACTGGATGCACGCTGGGTCCATGAATATGGGCCCGAGGCAACGGCGAAAAAGGTACTCAATATCGTGGGTGACAGGAAAGTGTATTTGACCTTCGATATTGACTGTCTGGATCCCGCTTTCGCACCGGGTACCGGCACACCTGTCTGTGGTGGCTTATCCACCCACCAGGCGCTTGAAATCATTCGCGGGCTGGAAGGAATCAACATCGTGGGGATGGATGTCGTTGAAGTTGCGCCAGCCTATGATGTCGGCGAGGTGACAGCACTGGCTGGCGTTACCATCGCTGCCGAAATACTCTGTCTGTACGCGACAAATCCCCATCGCGGGAAGGCGGCATAAGCAGGAAATACAGCATGAATAATTCACGGTTTTGTCGAGGCCAGTATATAGGCGGGCAATGGCGCAGCCCCGCTGGTAGTGAGACTTTTGCGGTCGTCAATCCCGCGACGGAAGAAGTTATCGTTAATGTGCCTGCGGGTAACAGAGATGATATTGAAGCGGCGGTGTCTGCTGCAAGACAGGCTTTTGATAGCGGGCCCTGGCCGCGGATGAGCGGTGCGCAACGGGGTGTTTGTCTGCGAAAAATTGCAGAAATTATCAGCCGGCGCCAGGATGAACTGGCCGAACTTGAAGTTTTGGACAACGGCAAGCCATTGCCCGAAGCGCAGTGGGATATTGAAGATGCCGCGGGCACCTTTGAGTATTATGCCGAGCTATCCGAGGAACTCGACAGCTCCTCCGAGCGTGCCGTTGCCGTGCCGGAACCGCGTTTTTCCACCACGGTAAGGAAAGAACCCATCGGCGTGGCCGGTGCGATCATTCCCTGGAATTACCCGATGCTGATGGCCTCATGGAAGGTAGCCCCGGCACTGGCTGCTGGCTGCAGCCTGGTGCTGAAGCCTTCTGAAATAACGCCGCTGACGGCAATGGCGCTGGCGGAAATTGTGGATGAAGCAGGCTTGCCCCCCGGAGTCTTCAATATGGTGACCGGACTGGGCAAAGACGCTGGGCAGGCGCTGACAGAACATCCCGGTGTGGACAAGCTGGCTTTTACGGGATCGGTGCCGACGGGTTCAAAAATCATGGCAGTCGCCGCCCGGGATATAAAAAATATCAGCCTGGAGCTTGGCGGCAAATCCCCGTTTGTCATTTTTGCCGACAGCGACATCGAACAGGCCGTTGAGTGGATCATGTTCGGTATCTTCTGGAACCAGGGGCAGGTGTGTTCGGCAACCTCACGGGTACTGGTTGAAGAGTCACTATATCCTAAACTGATGGAGCGCCTGGTTGAGGAAGCCGAAAAGATCAGCATTGGTGAAGGCAATCAGGAAGGCGTTCTTCTGGGACCTCTGGTCAACGCCGATCAGTACAGCAAAGTTTTGGCCGCCATCGAACGAGGCCTTGAAGAAGGCGCGAAAATCGCCACAGGCGGTCGCCGGCCAGCGGACCTGGACAAAGGTTATTACCTGGAGCCCACCGTGTTCACCGACATGACTGAGGATAGCTGGATCTGGCGTGAAGAAATATTCGGCCCGGTGGTTTGCGTCAAAACCTTCAGCAATGAAGAGGAGGCGATTCGCCTGGCCAATGATTCGCGTTTCGGCCTGGCCGCTGCGGTCATGTCGAAAGATGAGCAACGCTGTGAGCGTGTCGCCAGGGCATTTCGGGCCGGGATTGTGTGGGTTAACTGTTCTCAACCGACTTTTGTGGAAGCACCCTGGGGCGGTTACAAGCAATCGGGTATTGGCCGGGAACTGGGTCAATGGGGCCTGAACAATTATCTTGAAACCAAGCAAATTACCCGCTTCAACGGTAGTGAACCCTGGGCCTGGTACATCAAATAGTGTTTGCGAACCAGGCAATTGAAGCCGGGGAAATACATGCAGCAGCATATTGAAGCACTGAACGACTCGAAGTATTGCCCCCTTTGGCATGATCAGGATGTGCGCCCCGACACTTTGCCGCCCCTTAGGGAAGACGCAAGCTGTGAACTGCTGATTGTGGGCGGTGGCTTCACCGGCTTGTGGGCCGCCCTGCTGCTTAAAGAACGCCAGCCCGATGCCGATATTATTCTGATCGAGAAAACATTCATCGCAGACGGCGCGTCCGGTCGCAACGGCGGGTTTCTGAGTTCGAGCCTGGCCCATGGAGAAACCAATACGGACTACCATTTCCCCGGTGAGGCTGATCAGTTGCATGAGTTGGGCCAGCAGAATCTGGCTGAACTGCTGGAAACCCTGGAGCGTTACCACATTGATGCACGCTACGAAAAAGTGGGTCAGCTTGAAGTTGCCACCAACCCGGCCTCTGTTAAGACGATGCGCGCGGCGTATGAGGCTGAGAAAGCCCGGGGCGATGATGTTGTCTGGTTCGATCAGGAGGCGATGCGGGCCCAGGTGAACTCACCGACCTACCTGGCAGGTTTCTGGCATCGGGACGGTCACGATGGTGTCATCGACCCGGCACGTTTGTGCTGGGGGCTGAAAGAAGTTTTGCTGAAGCTGGGTGTGCGAATTTTTGAAGGCACAGCGCTGGACTGTATTGAAACCGATGGGACGGACCGGATGAAGGCATCTGTTGCCGGGGCCGTGATCCACAGCGAAAGAGTTTTGATGGCCACCAATGGCTTTCACAGCGTGCTGCGTAAGATTCGCAAAACGGTCATTCCGGTGTGGGATTATCAGTTGGCGACCGAACCCCTGAATGAGGAACAACTGGAATCGATTGGCTGGCACAAGTCCCGCCATGCCATCGACAATCACGCCAATATGTTTCACTACTACCGCTTTACCCAGGACAACCGGATTACCTGGGGCGGAGGCGGTGCAGTGCGCTATTATTTCAACAGTGGTACCGGCCCGGATTGTGCTGACATTCCGGAACGCTTTGAACAATTATCACGCGAGTTCTTCGAGACTTTTCCGCAACTCAAGGGTTTGAAATTCAGCCATCGCTGGAGTGGCATCATCGCCACATCATCGCGTTTTTGCATGGTGCCTGGCGTGGCTCACAACGGCCGGGTTGCCTGGACGGTAGGTTATACGGGCCTGGGTGTCGGTGCTTCCCGTTTTGGCGCGCGCATCGGCATCGAACTGCTGGGTTATCAGCCCAGCGATATCCTGAAGATGCAGTTTGTCACCAAGAAACCCCTGCCGTGGGTGCCCGAGCCCTTCCGCTGGCTGGGCGTCACCATCACCCAGCGGGCGCTGGTCAAAGCGGATCGCAATAACGGTAAGCGCGGCCTGTGGCTGCAACTGCTGGATAAGCTGAACCTGGGGTTCACCTGTTAAGTCAACAGTCCTGAAAGAAGCACAGCCACTCTTTCCGGCTTATCGAAGTGCTGAATTTCTGCCCGGCGCCCCGACAAAGAAATCCAGCCAGAACAAACGTGCTGAAAATTTGAGCTTTGAAACCGTCCAGATCAGACCAGGGAGCCGAGAAACTTTCGTTCCCAGGGGTTGATGTCTTCGCTTGCGCGCTGCAATTCATGCCGCTTGACCGAGATAAATGCCTCGACATAGGGTTTGCCGAGTATTTCGATCATCCCGTCGCTGGCTTCCAGCCTGTTCAGCGCCTGGGATAGGTTCTCAGGCAGGTCGGATGAGAGCTCACTGGCATCGGTCTCCAGCGCTTCGCTTGCGTCAAGGCCTTGCAGTATACCCAGCAATCCACAGGCCAGGTGTGCGGCAACGATCAGGTAAGGGTTGGCATCGGCTCCGGCCACACGATTTTCGACCCGACCGCTTCCATCCGGGCCGTAGGGTACGCGGAACCCCGTGGTTCGATTGTCGTAACCCCACTGAAGGTTGGTGGGTGCGCCAAGGCAGGGTGCGAAGCGCTTGTAGCTGTTGATATTGGGTGAGACCAGGCTGAAGGCATCCGGCAGGTACTGTTGCAGGCCACCAATAAACTGCCGCAGCGCGAGGGGCGCCTGTCCGCTATCCAGCTCAAAAACATTTTTACCATCCCGGTACAGGCTCGAATGCAGGTGCAGGCCGCTGCCGGCCCTGTCCGCCAGAGGTTTGGCCATAAAGGTAGCGGTCACCCGGTGGAGCAGGGCACAGGCCTTGACGGTGCGCTTGAGCAGGAATAACTGGTCAGCGAGTTCAAGCGCTGGGCCATGCGCAACGTTCAATTCAATCTGCGCCGGGCCCATTTCATGCACGATGGCGGCCAGTTGAATATCAGTCGCCGTACACATTGCGCGTAGTTCATCGAGAAAGCCGCTGAACTTGTCCAGGGCATCAATGCAGTAGGTTTCCCCGCCAAAATCGCGGTGTTGATCCACGCCCTGCGCGATTTCAATCGGCAGGGTTGGGTCGGTGACCGGTTTGATCAGGTAAAATTCCAGTTCCGGTGCAATGACCGGCTCCAGGTCTTCCTCCGCGTAACGCGCCAGTACTCGTTTGAGTACATTTCGTGGATCGAATGGGCAGGGCCGGCCGGATTTGTCCAGCGTTTCACAAATAAGCTGTGCATGGTCGCCGTCACGCCAGGGTACCCGGCGGTAAGTGGACCAGTCGGGTTTGAGCAGGAGATCCTCATCCTTCGCGTTGTACAGCGTCATGGTATCGGGGTATTCACCGGTGAGGGTCTGGAAAAATATGCCGGCCGCCAGGTGGGGGAGCTCGTTTGTATCGTATGAACCGGCTTCGATGGTTTTGCCCCGGGGGATGCCGTTCATATCCGCGATCAGCAGTTCCAGGAAAGCGGACAGATTTTCAGGAGCTGCTTGCCTGTCGGTAGTCGAAGGTTTTTCCTGATCAGCCATGTTCGATCCGTTTCTGGGAATGGCAGGCCTGTTCAAATAATTTGAAGATGGATCGATAAAAGGGGTTTTCCATCACCTTCCATTCCGGATGCCACTGTACGGCCAGCAGGAATTGTGAATCATTATCCAGGCGGTAGGCTTCAATCAGGCCGTCTTCGGCCACCGCCTCGACGGTCAATTCCCCGGCCAGGCGTTTCACGCCCTGGGCATGCAGCGAATTCACCATCACTGTGTCTGCCTGTGCGCACCTCTGCAGATAACCACCTTCGACCAGGCGTACCGGATGTGACGGACCGTACCGTGTTTCCAGCTCAACTACGCTGGGTTCGCGATGATCCATCAGGCCATCCACATCCTGAACCTGCTGGTGCAAACTGCCGCCCAGCGCAACGTTCAACTCCTGGAAGCCCCGGCAGATCCCCAGTATCGGAAGCTTGATATCCATCGCCGCATTGATCAGTGCAAACGAGGCGCTGTCTCTGCGCGGGTCACGCAAAGGTTCGGTCTCCTGGTTCTCCTCTCCATAGTGATGAGGCTCGATGTTGGCGTAGCCGCCGGTGAGCAGCAAACCATCCAGCCTGGAGAGCAACACGGGTGCATCTATATCTGCCGTCATGGCAGGCAGGATAACGGGCAGGGCGCCCATCGCCGAAGTCATGGCACGCAGATACTTGTCCCCCGCCATGTGATAGCCATGCTGGCCGATCATGCGGTAATCTGCGACTGCTCCAATCAGTAGGCTGGGCTTGCTCATAAAATAATCTCAGAGTCCTCGTTCAAGTGCAACAGGCGATCTTCCGTACCCGTGCGAGTTTCAGACTGGTATTTGAGCAGAAACCGAAGTAATATTCAAATACATGCTGGAAATTTCATGTTCTCAACAAGGGCTGAATACAATGTTCCGGACTAACGCACAAGTGAGCAAGTTCACTGTTCCACAATCTGGCGGATCACCGACCTGAATCATACTATGCCGGTACCAACTCAGAGGAGAAAAAATAACCCCTTGCAACGGCGCCGTGCACCGCAGCAGAAACGCTCCCAAAAGCGTATTGACGAGATCCTTGAAGTCACGGCCCGCTTGCTGGCCCAGGTTGGCCTGGATGACCTCACGACGGTTCTCATCGCACAGAAACTCGGTATTTCCGTGGGATCTGTCTATCACTATTTCCCCAATAAATTTGCGATTCTCTACGCAGTGGGTGAGCGCTGGCTGGAGGAAATGACCACAATCCTGGTCACGGTTGAGAGCTGGAATCTGGACGAAATGGGCATTGATGGTTTCGTCGATCAGTACTGCGATGAAATGCTCAATACCTATCGCCGGCAAATCGCCGTATTACCCCTGGTGCAAGCGATGTTCACCATACCGGAACTGCGTGAACTGGATCAGCGCCACGATGGGGAGATCATCAACTGCCTGATGGACGTGTGCCGGCGACTGGGCAGCAGCAAGGAAAACGATGATCTCAATCGCATCGGAAGCGTGGTGCTGGAAGTGAGCCATGCGCTGTTCCTGGAGATTGTTGGGCAGAACGAAGAACGCGGGGCGAAAATGCTGACGGACCTCAAGGTAATGCTCAGCGCCTATCTGCAATCACAGATGGTATGAGGATGATAATTGGAATTCGAACTTGATGACCACAGAGAAGAAAGTAGTGACCATGAATGCGACAGATCAAGCGAGCCGGCCGGCAATTAATAAGCGACTTTTGTTCAACCTGTTCAAGTATGCTGTTTATGCGCTGCTCGCCTATAACATCTTTCTCTGGTTCCAGGAGGATTTCCGGGCGAGTGCGGAGACCTTCGGTGACTCGGTGACCTGGCGGAATGTGGTCGAAGCCTATTCTGCGACCATCGACACGGCGGCATGGGTGGTGCTGCTGCTGCTGTTCGAACTGGAAACCGCGGTGATCCCTGATGAGAAGCTGCAAGGCTGGCTGAAATGGTTCATGACAGCCATCGTGGCGATTTGTTATGCCTTGATTACCTGGGCCTTCTACGGCTACCTGGGAAAATACGGTATGATCACGGACATCGTCCCATTCAGCACCGCGGATGTTTGTTCACTGGTGGGCACTGAATGGAACTATGTCGTTGAAATGGATAACTATCCGCCCATTGACTCCGTATCCTGCCTCGCTTTGCAGGGGCAGGAATTGTTCCGGGTTTCCGGTCTTGAAATGATCGGCACGGCGGCAAGCTTAAAAACCGCGGTGGGTCTGGCCATCGTGGACATCATCAACGCAGCCACTTGGTTGATTATCGTGGTATTGCTGCAGATTGAAGTCTGGCTTCAGCTCAAGGAACTGCTAAGCGGCCGCCTGATGTTGATCGCCAAGTTGACCAAAGGTTTTTTCTACACGGTTTTATTCGTCTGCGCCGCTTACTGGGGTTTCAATGGGTCTTTTCTCGATTTCTGGGATGCCTTTTTGTGGTTAGTGGCCTTTATCTTCATAGAACTCAACATCTTCCAGTGGCACGAGGAAGGATAGGGTCGGCTTCGTTATGGCATACTCTGTATCCCTTTCAGGCCTGTGCACGACCCATTCCGGTCAATAATCTCTAAGCGGTAGCAGTAAGGCGACAGTAGGTATTGAGGCAATTGATACAAGCTATCTATACTTTATCTAGCTTCACAAGGGCTGCAAACCTGGGCAACATGCCAATCAGCAGCCGCAAAGATCGAATTTTTCACTAACGGCTTCGAAAATCGATTATGGGCGTAGAAATAAACAGTGCAGTAAAACGGAAAATGTCCGGTGGTATGCCAGTGGCAGGCCATTCGCGGGGGTTTGTTCTCATTACAACTCTGGTCCTGCTGCTCAGCATGACTGTTTTGGCTGCGACCGTTTCATACCGCACCGTGCTTGATGAGTACATGGCGGCTAACCAGCGTGATAGCATCAAAGCCATGGTCATTGCAGAGAATGGCATTGATGCCGGGTATGCATTGATTGAGAAAGACTATGTCACCAGTCTTGCATTCTATCCGGGGCTGTTTGATTTGAACGGTCCGTTCGTCAGTGACGAATCCCCGGAGGGCTACTATGTCGTCCAGGTGACTCGGGATGTAACTTCCACCGGTGAAGAATTGGCTGTGATGACAAGTGTCGGCTCGTCAAATGGCGCCAGGCGCGAAATTGAAGTGGTAATGCAAATGAAAAGACCGTTTGCTGCGGCTTTGACTGCGCCCAAAGAATTGAAAGTTACCGCATGGCGGGAGTTGATCAAACAATGAGAATTTGTTCTCAAAATAAAAAAGAACAGAGCGGTTTTACCGTTCTGGAACTGATGACCACCCTGGCCGCTGCCGCCGTTTTGATCTCGCTCGCCATACCGAGTATGACTGGCTTTTTGCAGCAAACCCGGATCAAGTCATCAGCTAACCAGCTTTACGTGTCACTGAGTACAGCCCGAAGTGAGGCAATCAAGAAACGTACTGCGATCAGGGTCTGTCCGAGGGGTGCCCACATTTCCTGCAGTAACGATGGCTTGTGGGAAAACGGCTGGGTAATTTTCCGGGATGAAAATGGTAGTGGCCAGCCGGATCCCGCTGAAGTCCTGAATGTAACCGATCCGCTGGAGCCTGGGGTTCTTGTCATTGCCAACAGTTCTTCAGCCGGTGATTTTATTCAGTTCAACGCCAGTGGTGACGCAATGCAGAGCTGGGGATATTTCAGAGTATGTCACAAAAATTCTACGGTGGACGCCCGGCGAGTTGGCGTTTCCCTGGGTGGCCGTGTTCAGGAATCAAAGCTCAGTAGCAGTGGTTGCAAACGGGGATAGGCCAGGATGCAGAACTTATCCGAAAACTCACGCTGCAACAGCCAAAAAGGTTTCACTTTATTTGAGACACTGATTGCAGTAATCATTATGGCCATAGGTCTCATAGGCATGGCTGGTTTGCAGACAAAAACTGCGGTTTATACCGAAGCCAGCCTCTATCGAAGCCAGGCTTCCATGCTGGCGCAGGAAATTATTGAACGGATGCGATCCAACCCAACCCAGGCGATGGAAGGTGCTTACGATATTGAACGCCTGCCCAACCTGACCACCAGTTGTACGGGGCTGGACAAGTACTGTTCGGTGGTGGACATAAGGGACCATGATCTGGCGGTATGGAGCGATCGGGTAAGAGCCGCTCTGCCTGATGGCACGGGTACCATTACAACGGTTGCTGGCGCTGCGGGTGAACCGGTTAATATCACGGTCATTCTGAGTTGGGATGACAGCAGAGGTCAGAAAGCAAGATCAACTGAAACGTATTCAATGAAATTAACAAGGATGAATCGATGAACAGTGGACTAATACACAAAGGAAGTCGGTCGTCAGGGTTTTCTCTGGTCGAAATGATGGTAGCCATGGTGATTGGACTCATCGCCGTGGGTGCAGTCTCGATGGTCTACCTAAGCAGCAGCAAGACCGCAAAGTTCCAGTCTGCTGTGCTGCGGATTCAGGAAAATGGCCGGTTTGCCGTTGATCTGATGAGCCGCTCGATTCGCATGGCCGGATATCGCGACCCGAAAGTAGTTGAGGAAATAATCGCCAATCAGGCTGCGGATCTATTGAATTTGGACGAGACGGGTGAAAGCGCGAGCATTACCCTCTCACAGGCGCTGTTTCCCGGTGGCTGGTTAAGGGGGACGAGAAGTTTTGAAGACGCAATACTGACTTATCCCGGTTTGAAACCTGATGTAGACACCATTGGGTTCACCTTTCAGGGCGGGGACAACATTTATGATTGCCAGGGAAGATTAGTGGCAGCAGATGAATTCGTCACCAACATGTTTGCCGTGTCCGAAGCGAATGATTTGCTGTGCGTAACCAGCGCTGTCGTCGATCCAGGAGACTATTGTACCGACGATGGTAGCGGCGGAAGCGATGACGGTAGCGGCGACAGCGGTAGCAGTGACAGCGGTAGCAGTGACAGTGGTAGCAGTGACAGTGGTAGTAGTGACAGTGGTAGCAGTGACAGCGGTAGCAGTGACAGCGGTAGCAGTGACAGCGGTAGCAGTGACAGCGGTAGCAGTGACAGCGGTAGCAGTGACAGTGGTAGTAGTGACAGCGGTAGCGGTGGCAGTGGTAGTGTAAGTAGCGGATGTCAGGCGACTGAAGGCTATGACAGCGGTAGTGAAGATAGTGGCAGTTCGGACAGCGGCAGTTCGGACAGCGGCAGTTCGGATAGCGGCAGTTCGGATAGCGATAACGACGATAGCGGCAGTCAGGATGGTGGTAGCGAAGATAGCGGTAGTTCGGATAGTGGCAGCGAAGACAGTGGCAGCGATGAAAGCAGCGACAGTGGTAGCGGCAGCGGTGGCGGGAGCGTCACTGGTTCGGGGGGATTACCCGGAGTCAGCACCGTTGCAGGTGGAGCAGTGGCCATTGTCGAGGGTGTCGAAGACCTGAAAGTGTATTATGGGATTGACCTCAATGCTGATGGTTTCGCCAACCAGTACTTACGTGCAAATGAAGTCCCCGATTGGGATAAAGTGGTCGGCTTGCGCCTCGTCGTGCTGATGGATTCAGTAGAAAACGTATTGGCCAACAAGGATAAAATCTGTCTGGGATGCGTTGAATACAAAGGCACAACCGATAACAAGATTCGTGCAGAGTTTCAGGCGATGGTCTCCGTGAGAAACTTTGTTGAGGAGATTGGCTCCAGTTCCGGTAGCGGCAGTGGTGGCGGAACTGGTGACGGTGATACCGGCAGTGATGACGGCACCAGCAGTGACACCGGCAGTGACGACAGCACCAGCAGTGACAGCGGCAGTGACGACAGCACCAGCAGTGACAGCGGTAGTAGTGACAGCACCAGCAGTGACACCGGCAGTGGCGATGACAGTGGCGATGACAGTGGCGATGACAGTGGCGATGACAGTGGCGATGACAGTTAATCTGGCCAGCAATCGACTAGCCCCATACCGCTTGCGGTATTGCCGGGGCATGACCCTGATTGAAATCATGATAGCCGTACTTATCGTGGGCATTCTCATGGCGCTGGCTTACCCATCCTATTCTGAACAGGTGGTTAAATCACGCCGGGCCGATGGTCGTGCAATGCTGTATGAAGCGGCAATGAAGCAACAGCAGTATTACACCGTGAACAATAGTTACACATCCAATATCGGAGCCAACGGTCTTGGAATGGCCGCCTCCAGCCCCGAAGGTTATTACAGGCTGTCCATCGATGCCTCCAGGAAAGCCTACCGGCTCACTGCCACCAGAGTTTCACCGCAAGACAGGGACACCAAGTGTGGCGATTTGACGCTGAATCACCTGTCGGTCAAAGGTAATAAAAATGCCACATTGCGTGCAGGAGACTGCTGGTAAAATTTGCTGAAAAAACTTAGATTTGAATCCAGCAATGCGGTGATGCTTTCCGGTGTCCTGCATACTCCCGATGCGGGTACACCGAAAGCCTGTGCCTTGTTTGCGCATTGTTTTACCTGTACAAAAAATACCAGGGCTGCATTTAATATCGCTGAAGCGTTATGCGCAGAGGGTATCTCTGTCCTGCGTTTTGACTTCACCGGTCTGGGTGAAAGTGAGGGTGATTTCGCAGATACGCATTTTTCCAGCAATGTTCAGGATTTGGTGGATGCGGCCAATTTCCTGAAAGAAATACATCACGCCCCTGAAGTCCTGGTCGGTCATTCCTTGGGTGGCACGGCCATCCTGGCTGCGGCACAGCAAATTCCTTCGGCGGTTGCCGTGGCAACCATTGGTTCACCGGCTGATGCTACTCACGTGCTGCACCTGTTGGAAGAGGACATGGAAACCATCGAGCAGCGTGGTGAAGCCTGTGTGAGTCTGGCCGGTCGGCCGTTTCATATTCGTAAAGACTTCGTAGATGATGTGCGTTCGCAATCTGTGCGTGAAGGTATTCGCAGTCTGCGCAAAGCCTTATTGGTGATGCACTCCCCTATCGATAAGCTGGTGCCGGTGGAAGAGGCGGCACGAATCTACCGCAGCGCCATGCACCCCAAGAGTTTCATCTCGCTGGACAACGCTGATCACCTGCTCAGCAACGTACGTGATTCGCGTTATGCGGGTCATGTGCTGGCGGCCTGGGCAAGTCGGTTTATTCAGAATCCGGACGATGAACTGGAACCCGCTCCGTACCGCTCCGGACAGGTAGTGGTTACAGGGAAGACGGAGGATATTTTTCAGGTGGCCATCAATGCAGATGGGCACCCGTCAAGGGGCGATGAGCCTGAAGTTTACGGTGGCACCAATCTGGGGCCGTCTCCCTATGATCTGCTGTCCGCTGCCCTGGGCAGTTGCACGGTAATGACACTCAATATGTATGCGCGTCGCAAAAAGATGAAGTTGGATTCTGTTCGTGTAGATGTGAAACATGGAAAAATTCACGTGGAAGACTGTGCGCAGTGCGAATCAAAAAGTGGCAAGGTTGATCGCTTTGAACGCACGATCTATCTGGCAGGTGAACTTACTGCAGAACAACGTGAGCGCCTTCTGGTGATTGCGGATCGTTGCCCAGTGCACCGGACCCTGCACGGCGAAGTTGAAATCGTCAGCAAACTGGCAGATTAAGCTGCATATTGGATCAGTTCAGGCGAAGTTGACTAAGTTACCGTCTTCTTGCAATTCCATTGGACAACGCTATAGTGGGATTTCCTGTATTCGAGGCCTGAAAATGCGCCGAACACCACTCTATAAAGCCCATCTGGCAAACGGGGCACGGCTGGTGAATTTTGGCGGTTGGGAATTGCCGATCCATTACGGATCGCAAATCGATGAACACCACCAGGTGCGTCACGCTGCGGGGATGTTTGATGTATCTCACATGACCGTGGTCGACATTCACGGCCCCCGGTCGCGTGAATTTCTGGCTTACCTGCTGGCCAATGATGTGGCTAAACTCCAACGACCCGGCAAAGCACTATACAGTTGCATGCTTACAGAACAGGGGACGGTAATTGACGACCTGATTGCCTATTTTCTGGATGAAGAATGGTTTCGCCTGGTGGTCAACGCAACAACCCGCGACAAGGACCTGGCCTGGATGGAGCGGCAGGGCGCAGAATTCGGTGTATCAATAAGGGAAAATTCCGGGCTTGCAATGATCGCGGTGCAGGGCCCGCAGGCCAGGGACCGGGTGGCTTCCCTGCTGCTTGCTTCAGACGCCACTGCTGTAGCAGAACTGAAACCCTTTACTGCACAACACTTTGGTGAGTTATTCATCGCCAGAACCGGATATACCGGTGAAGACGGTTTTGAAGTCTCACTTCCCGCCGGGCAGGCGGAAGACTTCTGGCAGAATCTGCTGGCGACAGGCGTAAAACCCTGCGGTCTGGGCGCGCGCGACACGCTCCGTCTCGAGGCTGGCATGAACCTTTATGGGCAGGACATGGATGAAGACGTCACACCGTTGGAATCCGGGCTGGGCTGGACGGTAGCGATGAAGGACGATCGCGATTTTATCGGTCGCGAGGCACTTGAGTCCCAGCAAGTAAACGGACCGGGCCGGCACTTAATTGGGCTGGTGTTGGAAGGCCGTGGAATATTGCGCTCCCACCAGAGGGTGTTGACCGACCGGGGTGAGGGCGAAACCACCAGCGGTGGATTTGCACCCACCTTGCAGAAGGCCATTGCCCTGGCCCGGCTTCCCGTGGGCGCAGAAGCTGCCTGTCAGGTTGAGATCCGCGGAAAGTTGCTACCGGCGAGGATGGTAAAAGTGCCCTTTGTGCGCAACGGCGCAGCCTGCGAAGGGATACTGTGAATACTTCCTGCTAGAATATTTTTGCCACAGACTTTGAGGGATATCTGAAATGAGTGAAATTCCA
The DNA here is from genome assembly GCA_024279945.1 of Gammaproteobacteria bacterium. GTDB lineage: Bacteria > Pseudomonadota > Gammaproteobacteria > Xanthomonadales > SZUA-36 > JAJRRA01. Next base: position 20,030 of record JAJRRA010000086.1, on the reverse strand, counting down.
TCCGATCTGCGTTACCGGGAAAGCCACGAATGGGTCAGGATAGAGGATGACGGCACGGCTGTTGTCGGCATCTCGGACCATGCGCAAGGTGAGTTGGGTGACATGGTGTTTGTTGAGTTGCCTGAATCCGGCACGAGCTATGAGCAGGATGAGGCCTGTGCAGTGGTTGAATCAGTGAAGGCAGCCTCCGATATTTATGCTCCGCTGTCCGGTGAAATCGTCGAGGCCAATCCCATGCTCGAAGAGTCTCCGGAGTTGGTCAACAGCGATCCCTACGGGGAAGGCTGGCTGTTCAGGCTGATTCCATCGGATGTTTCGCAAATAGAAAGTCTGCTGGATGCTGAGGCCTACGCTGAACTGCAGGAAGACTGATGGAGCGCCAGGGGGCTGTTCTCAATTAGCCAGCCTGGGCTGCCTCGCAGGCGGTTACATTACTCAGTACGATACGCTGGATCGGTATTTCGCCCGATAAGCTCTGCGAAGGAATATCGTAGGTCAAAATACCCGAGTTGCAATCCGTCCATGTGATGGTAATGGTGCCGTCCTGAACGGTGGCCACTTCAGGAGTGGCTGAATCAAAAGTGCCTCCGGAAGAGACAAAGACATCCAGGCTGGCGGTATCACCTGAATAGGTGCCCTGTGCGGTCAGCCACCGATGGCCCGGTTCTCCGAGCAGCGCCACAACGTCTGCGAGCGGGCGTTCGGTGTCATAGGTGAACCAGGAAAGGAATACAAAACTTGAGCCCTCCCACACCACAATAAAGAAACCCTGTCCATCGGTAGCGGGATCGAACCAGGCATCACTGAGCGCGTTGTTAATCAGGAAGGCGTTGCCGGCAGGTTGCGCAAGGTCATTGTTTGCAGCCGTCGCCGCGATGGGAATAACAAGCAGCCAAAAGACCGCCAGGAGAATAGAAAACAGTTTCAATACAATCCTGCTCCGCAATTTCAACATTATTACGCTCCCGTCCATGGAAAGACCCTTCTGTTGCCACTGGAATAAGCAACGTATTTCCAATTATATAGCGAAAAACAAAGCCAGCAAGCTTCCTTTCCTGATTTCCGGATGAGAAACCTTGTTACAGCACCTGACCGGTCAGGCGTTCGAAAGCCTCGCGGTATTTTGCGGCAGTGGCCTCGATAATGTTTGCCGGCAGTGTCGGTCCCGGTGGTTTCTTGTCCCAGTCGAGCGTCTCCAGGTAATCACGCACGAACTGTTTGTCGTAACTGGGTGGGCTGGCGCCGGGGCGATAGGATTCTGCGGGCCAGAAGCGGGAAGAATCGGGCGTCAGTACTTCGTCCATCAGGCGCAGTTGCCCATCTTCGTCCAGGCCGAACTCAAACTTGGTGTCTGCGATGATAATGCCATGTTTTGCAGCGTATTCAACTGCGTGCCGGTAGATTTGAACACTGGTCTCGCGTACCTGCTTAGCCAGCGGGTGCCCGATCAGTCGGGTAGTTTCCTCGAAATCAATATTTACATCGTGCTGCCCGGCCATCGCTTTGTTTGATGGCGTGAAGATGACCTCGGGAAGGCGCTCAGCTTGCCGTAGTCCCTGGGGCAATGCGATGTCACAGATAGTGCCGGATGCCAGGTAGTCTTTCCAGCCTGAACCGATCAGATAGCCCCGTACGATGGCTTCCAGCGGAAGGGGTTTCAGTCTTTTCACGATGACGCAGCGATGCCTTAGTATTTCAGCAAGCTCAGAATCATCGATAACATCCCTTACGTCGATACCACTGAGGTGGTTGGCAATGATTCCGGACGTGCGTTTGAACCAGAAGTTGGAGATTTGGGTGAGAATTTCTCCTTTTCCGGGTATCGGGTCGGGTAGCACTACATCGAATGCCGAAAGGCGGTCGGAGGCCACGATCAGCATATGTTCGTCGTCGATGGCGAAGCTGTCGCGCACCTTGCCCTGGTGAATCAGTGGGTATTGTGTCAGGCGCTCGGCATGGTAGAAATTCTGTACCGTAGACAAAAAAACACTCCTCTTTGAATTTGGGTGTGGGAGATGAGCAGTGGTAATTATATACTTGCTCCTCGCAATAATTAACTGCTTGCTCAGGGGGCGGATTTTTCAAACACAAATGACTGCAAATTCCTTCAATATTCCGCGTCACTGGTGGGGAAAAATCATCGGTGCTTTGCTTGGTCTTTTTCGTGGTGGCTTGTCCGGTGCCCTGTTTGGTCTCTTCCTGGGCCATATGGCCGACCGGTTTTTTGCCGGCATTACCGGGGTAAATACGACTAAAAAATCATTTTTTGAGGCTCTGTTTTCCTCTCTGGGCCATTTGAGCAAAGCAGATGGACAGGTGACCGAAACTGAAATTCGTATGGTTGAATCGCTGATGCAGCGTATGCAGATCAGCGGGGAGGATCGCCAACGGGCCATTCATTTTTTCAACCAGGGAAAGCAAGACGGTTTCAACCTGGAAGCTGCGCTGCAGTCTTTTATAAAGTACTCGGTGGTGCGCCAGGATCTGAGGTTGATGTTCATGGAAATCATTGTTGAGGCCGCATTTTCCGATGGCAGGGTCACCCAGGAAGAGCACGCGGTGTTGCTTCGCATCGCCACCGCGCTGAGAATTCCCGGACAGTTATTTGCCGCCATGTTGCAGGTACGTGGTGCTCCTGCCGGTGCATATGGCCAGGGGGGGTATAGCGCCGGAAGTTATGGTCAGGGCCGAAGCTACCGGGCCGGCAGTGGCAGCGCTACCCGAACCATGGACCAGGCATACGCCCAGTTGGGTCTGACCCAAAAAGCCAGTGATGGTGAGGTCAAGAAGGCCTACCGGAAACTGGTCAGTCAGTACCACCCGGACAAACTGGTTTCGCGTGGTCTGCCCGAGGAAATGATGAATATCGCCAAAACCCGTGTCCGTGAAATTAACACCGCTTACGACCAGATCAAGCAGGCGAGGGGTTTTAAGTAGTTCGGCCTGTTCTATTAAGGAAAAAGTATGACCGATAAGCTCAGCCCCGAGTTGAAAGCCTTGCGCAAACGTTTGGGTAAAACCCTGGACAGCCATCGGCTGGAAGCGAAGACTGCCCGCCACAAGAAGGGCTATCGCACAGCCAGGGAAAATTTACTGGATCTGGTTGATGATGGATCCTTCCTCGAGTACGGGCAACTTGCCGTTGCAGCCCAGCGTAATCGCCGGGATTATGAAGAACTGCAAACCGATACTGCTGCCGATGGCGTTATCACCGGGACCTGTACCATTAATGCAGCCTTGTTTGACCGTGCATCTGCCCGGGCAGCTGTTGTCATCAATGATTATTCCGTGCTGGCCGGAACCCAGGGCTTTTTCCACCACAAAAAACTGGATCGTATCTGTGAGTTGGCCGATGAACTGAAGTTGCCGCTCGTTATGTACACAGAGGGTGGAGGTGGCAGGCCCGGTGATACTGATGTGACGACCCAGATCGCCGGCTTGAATCTTACTTCCTTCAGTACCTGGGCGGGACTGGCAGGAAAAGTGCCGCGGATAGCGGTGAATAACGGATATTGCTTTGCCGGTAACGCCGCCCTGTTTGGTTGTGCCGACTTTACGATTGCAACCCGGAACTCCTGGATTGGTATGGCCGGCCCGGTCATGATCGAAGGCGGGGGGCTGGGAAAATTTTCACCGAAGGAAATCGGCCCCATCGACATGCAGGAAAAGAACGGCGTGGTGGATATCGTTGCCGAGGATGAGGCGCATGCAACCCGCCTGGCTCAGCAGCTTCTGTCGTATTTCCAGGGCTCATTCAGGGACTGGTCCTGTCCGGAACAGATTGTACTGCGCGAGGCCTTGCCGCAGGACAGGCGCTGGGGATATCCTGTTCGGAAAATTATCGAGACGATTGCTGATGTCAATTCATTCCTTGAGCTTCGCCGCAGTTACGGACGCAGTATCATCACCGGCTTCATGCGACTGGAGGGCAGGCCAGTGGGCCTGGTCGCCAATGATTGTCAGCAACTGGGGGGTGCGGTTGATTCACAGTCAGCGGAAAAAGCAGCGAGATTCCTGCAGTTTTGCAATGCTTTTGACTTGCCTGTCGTGTCACTGACAGACACCCCCGGCTTTATGGTGGGTCCGGACAGTGAACAGGATGCAGCAGTGCGCCGTATGTCTGCATTGTTTCTTGCGGGCGCAAGCCTTAGCGTACCGATGGCCGTGATCATACTTCGCAAGGCTTATGGCCTGGGCGCTATGGCAATGGCTGGAGGGGGCTTTACGAAGCCGGTTTACACCGCCTCATGGCCCACCGGGGAGTTTGGTGGCATGGGGCTGGAAGGCGCTGTGCGTCTGGGTTTCAAGAAAGAACTGGATGCCGAGCCTGATCCGGCGAAACGTGAAGCCCTGTTTGAGCGTTTGGTGACGCGCCTGTATGAGGCAGGCAAGGCCTCAGAAGCAGCCTCACACCTGGAGATTGATGCCGTGATCGACCCTTCTGACACCAGGGCAGTACTGGTACGCGCCCTGGTTTCATCGGCCTGATTGCTGCTATTTGTGCGGGGATTTCTTTGAGGAGCGTGTCAGAAGGCTTACCCTGTTTTTTGTCAGGCTGATCCTGCGCTGCTTGTACAAAGCCCCCAACGCCTTTTTGTAACTCCCCTTGCTGACACCGTATTGCTTGTAGATCGCTTCAGGTGGGCTGTAGTCCGTCAGGGTGGAAGTTCCCTGGTTCCTTTCCAGGAAGGCCAGGATGCGCTCGCCCAGTTCCATGCGCGTTTTGTCGTTGTGAAGTTGCAGACTCAGGTTGATTTTTCCGTCTTCACGGATCGACTTGATATATCCCGGGGTTTTGTCACCGGGTCGCAGCGCCTGCAAGACCTCATTCCTGAACAGCAGGCCCAGGTGTGTGCCGTTAATCACTGCTTTATATCCGAGATCGGTTTTGCCCACGATCAGCAAGTTAACTTTTGTGCCTGGCGTCATGTCCCCGGCAGTTTCATCGAGGAATCGATGAAGTTTGCTGCTGCCGATAATCTGTTGCTGCGGATCCAGCAGCAGGTAGACCACGTAGGTTCTTCCTTCGGTCATTGGTGTGGCTTGTTGACTGACCGGCACCAGCAGGTCTTTGTCTCCACCCCAGTCCATGAAGGCGCCGGCCCTGATGACATTGATGGCCTTCAATAAGACACATTCCCCTACTTGTGCTTTTGGCATAGTACAGGTGGCTTTGACCTTCCCGTCCTTTTCAGGGTAAAGAAATACATCCAGTTTTTGCCCGCTTCGGCAGGTGTCGGGAGCCTGTGATTTAGCAAGGAATATACCTGCCTTGCCGCCTCCTTTGAGTACAAAACCGTCTTCGGTTTCGCGTAAAACCTCCAGCGTATTAAGCTTGCCGATGCGCACAGTGGTTTTGGGTTCAGACGTCTGCATCGGCTTAGGGTAACGTACTTTGGAAATTCGTGTCTTGCAGGCTGGCGCAAGGCGGTGGGAAAGTGTAGCTTGGTAAGAAATATGAAGTGGTTCAGTCAGCCATGATAGATAAAACAAAATTATCCGCTAAAAGCCTGCTGTCCGGCCTTGCATTCGCCCTGTTTTCCTCTTTGTTGTTCGCACAGCCCGAGGCTTACTACGAGACGGTTGATACATCGTCGCCTCAGGCCATGCGCGCATCGTTGCACGAGATAATCGACGACCATCAGCGCTTCCCCTATACCTCCTTTGATACGGACACCTGGGATATCCTCGAACTCGCCGATGAAAACCAGGAAAATGAAAATCAGATCATCACGGTCTACAGCAATACTGATTTTTACAAGCAGGGAGGCGGTAATGATTTTTACAACCGTGAACACACATGGCCGAAGTCCTACGGTTTTCCGGATAATGACGGCGAGCTGAATTATCCCTACACGGATATGCACGCCCTGTTCCTGTCTGATGTTGACTACAATTTCGCACGTTCCAATCACCCCTATGGCATGTGTGATGAAAGCTGTTTTGAGTACGCCACTGACCCGAACAACGGTCGCGGCGGCGAGGGTGGTGGCTACCCCGGAGATTCCAACTGGCAAACCGGACTGTATACCGATGGAAAATGGGAAGTCTGGAGCGGCCGGCGTGGGGATGTCGCGCGCGCTCTGATGTACCTGGATGTGCGCTACGAAGGCGGCAAGCACGGAATCACCGGCGCCAGTGAGCCTGACCTGATCCTGACGGATGAACTGCAATTGATTGACAGTTCACGCACCGGTAACAATGAGCCGGTCGCTTACATGGGCATGTTGTCTGTACTGCTGGACTGGCACCGGCAGGATCCGGTCGACGCGGTTGAAATTCAACACCATGAGACGGTCGCATCCTTCCAGGGTAACCGCAACCCTTTTATCGACCACCCGGAGTGGGTGTCCTGCGTGTTTGAGGGGCAGTGCTCCAGCTTCCGCATCAATGCCGGCATGAGCGATGCCTGGTATAACCCGGCTACCGCTGGCCAGGGTTTCTTCATTATTGTCTGGGAAGATATTCAGACGGTATTTCTGGCCTGGTTTACCTACGATGTGGAACGGCCCCCGGCGGACGTGACTGCCGTCCTGGGCGAGCCCGGGCATCGCTGGTTTACCGCGCAGGGCCCCTATGAGGGTGATACCGCCACACTCGATGTCTTTATGTCGAGCGGCGGTGTATTTAATTCAGCGCAGCCCCCTGTCAATCCGCCGGCGAAGGACGGCACCCTGCAGAGTCGCTTTAATGACTGCAATGACGCGCTTGTGAACTACAACATTCCATCTGCAAAACTTAGCGGTGAAGTCTCTATCCAGCGCATCGTGCTTGACAACGTTGCCTTGTGCGAAACACTCTGACCCGATTTTTATATGACCGAGCAATCGAAAGCCAGGGCGCCTGATGCAAATTACTGAATTAACGGAATCGACCGATATTGGGGCCCTGAGTCCGGTCAAGACATTCCAGGCTTGTGTCCAGGTCGATGAGTTGATTCTGTTTGATCTGGATTTCCAATTGCGTGTTCGTGCTCAGGAAACGGGTGCGGAAGTTTATTCCCGGCATATCCGCCAGCAGGGCATGGATATCGCCTGGTTGCCCCGCGGTGCGTACCGCTTGACGGTCAGGCTTGATGATCTGAGCCTGCCTGTGGGTCATTACAAATTTGACCTGTTGGTGTGGAGCAATGCCAACGGGCAGCCGACCCTTCATGATGAGGCGAGTATTGAAGGAGAATTGGGAGAGCCTTGTGATGAGCCGGGAATCAGCCAGGCGCAATGGCGTATCCAATCCTGCGATAAAAACCGTGACATCAGTGAACTGTCCTGGAACAAGCAGCACAGTGACTGGTTTTTCCGGCATTTTGACCACGCCTCGCGGGTGATCGTAAACATGCTGCTGGGTGATTCACCCAGGCTGCGGGGAAAGATACTTGACGTTGGCTGCGGAGACGGAATTATTGACCTGGCTGTTTTCCTCCGTTGCCAGCCTGAACTGCTGGTGGGCATTGACCCATTCAAAGGTTTTCAACGCCTGCCGGAAATTATCGAAGCCAATCATCTGCCGGCTGAACTGCTGAATGACCCTAACTTGCAGTTCAAAGCCGAAGACGGTAATGCCATTCCTTACCCGGACAGTTATTTTGATGTCGTGCTGTCCTGGGGCTCCCTTGAACACATCGCCGGCGGCTACCACAAAACACTGGAAGAGATTCGGCGGGTACTGAAGCCGGAGGGATTGTTCTTCGTGCATCCGGGTTTGTACTACGGACCAGTGGGCAACCATCTGGGTGAGTTTTTCGATGACCCTTTATTCATCTGAAAATTCTGCCCGAGGAATTGAAGCAACGGCTGCTCAACACGCCGCCGGAGTTGATGGATCGGTCCGGCTATGCCGCTTCGGTTGAAGAGTACTGGCAATGGTATACCGAACTGAATCCCATCTCGGTAGGTGAGTTTGAAAAAGAACTGCGGGCCATGGGATTTGAGCCCTGGCGGCTTGCCGTGCGCAGTACCGATCTGGTGGAATATACCGCGGAACTACAGGACTATTCGTTCACTGATCTGGCGACCAGTGAACTCTATTTGTCGGCGATCAATAAGAAGGCCGGTTAGCTGCGTTATTCAACTTCACCCCATTGCTCAGGGTTGCCACGCCACAGTCCCAGAATAAAGGGCCGATACAGATCGGTCTCGGCTGTCCCACGGTGCTGATTACAGAATGCAATAGCTTCACGCGGATGGATAACGCCATAAATAACCGCAATGGTTTTTTCAAACATTTCGCCGAATAACACGGAGTAGGCGATCGCGGTTTTGCTGCTTTCAATTCTCCGGGCTTGCTGCTCAAGCCAATCCGCTTCCGTTGAAAGTGTGGCGATGCTTTGTATCCAGGGGGAATTACTGAAACTGCGAATGACCTCAAAGCCTGCCTGGCGCTGATACAACTCGAACTCATCGGGACTGCAAAACTGATTGCGCGAGACATCCTTGCGCACCCCCTGATCGCTTCGTGACCAGTTTCGCACCTCGTACTCCCAGCGCTTCCAGCCAACCGGGTGAGCAAGATTCCAGGTTTCAACAAAAATCATACCCGCAGGCTTCAGCACCCGGTGCAATTCTTCCAGGTACAGATAAAGGTCTTCTTTATCCATATGGCACATCACCGCGATCGAGTATGCTTTGTCGATGCTGTTGTCCGGAAGCATTTCCAGACTGCTGCGATCCAGGCGGTGAAGACTGACATTATCCTGATGGGTGAGGCGCTCGCCCGCCCGCTCGATCATTTTTCCGGATATATCCACACCGGTCCAGTGGGCACAAATCGGGGCCAGTTCCCGGCCGATACGGGCCACACCGCAACCCAATTCAAGCACGTGATCACCGGCCTGAATATCCAGAGCGGCACTGACCTGCCGGGCGGTAAATTGCCCGTTGCTTTGGACAATGGACTCATCGGAACTGCCATCGACGGCAATCAGGGCATCTGCCTGCGAGCCCGCCTTGCTGTCCCATAGTTGTTTATAGCTGACAATATCCACTGACAACTCAGTTACTCCGGTTTTGGGTTTGTAATGATCGAGCAGATGGATTTTACCAGATAGTTCAAGGTCCCCCGCAATGCAAAAGAGCAATGTTTACCGTTTTCTCCCTTTCTCGCCTTTTTCTCGGTTTCGATGGCCTACACTTTGGTCGTCAATCAAATTGCGAATCCGTATACCATGCACAAGGAATTCAGGAAATCCGCACTATCGCAATTGCATTTGCTGGCAGGAGTATTTGGAATTTTCGCTGCTGCCGTGGCCAGTGCCGGAGCCTTGACGATTTCACCCATGCGCTTGTCCATTCATCCGGAACGACAGACAACGGAATTGCGCGTCAGCAACGGTGGTGAAGCAACGGCGCATGTGCAATTCCAACTGTTCACCTGGTCACAGGATGCCGAGGGCGACACGACACGCGAACCGTCAAAGGATCTGCTGTTCTTTCCCAAAATCCTGAGCATCGAACCGGGAAATAGCCGGGTTGTTCGCTTCGGCTGGTCGCAGGCATGGCCCGAGCGGGAAAAAAGCTACCGGTTTCTTATACGTGAACTACCGGTGGACACACCCGGTGAGACAGCGATGCGCATGGTCATCAACCTCGACATGCCGGTGTTCGTACCCCCTCGCAAATCACAACAGGCCTGGCGCATCGACCCGCCGCTCATGCATCCCGATGGCCTGCACGTGCCTGTGATAAACACCGGCAACGTGCATGTTCGACTGACCAACGTCGAAGTGCAAACTGTCGATGACGGTGGCCAGACCCTGGTCAGGGAAACCGCCGGCGGCTGGTATGTGTTGGCGGGCAGCAGCTTTACCTTTGTCGTGCCCCTGAAGCGTGCAGACTGCGAGTCAGCGAGTACGCTGATCGTCACCGCTCAAACCGAAAAAACAGAAAAAAGACTAAGCATCGAAGGGGCAGAGAAGCATTGCGAGGAAGACAAACGCTAAGAGCACTTGCCCTCGGCCTGCTGCTGTTGGCGTCACCTGCCTTGGCGGAGCAGGTTCAGGAAATCGTGCTCGGAGTGCTGCTCAATAACCAGGACAAGGGCAGTTTCATCATTCACCTGGATCCGGCCGGACAAGCGCTGATCGACCGCGAAGATTTCGGTCGACTCGGCATCGACCCCAACGCGCTGCCCGTGCAGGCGGAAGGCCGCTGGCTCGCACCTGCCAACTGGACGGGCGTGGAACAGTCCCTGGATTTTGAGCAGGGCATTTTGTACCTGCACATCCCACCGCACTATCTGCAACGCAGCGAAATGGCTACCGGAGGCGCACCGGTACAGCGGGTGGAGCCAACGCCCGGCAATGGTTTCTATACCAATTACGCCCTGACGTATGCCTGGGATCAGACGGCCCGCGATGCGCTCAACGGCTCCTTTGAACTGGCGGGCAGGATGGGGCGTTTCTTGCTGTTCACCAGCCTCAACTATTATGGCAGTCCCGCCGCTAATAAGCCGTGGGTGCGCAACCTGACCCAGGTGGTTCACGACGACCCGGACAGCCTGAGGCGCTGGACCGTTGGTGATTTCTCCTTATTTTCCGGCAGTCTCGGTAGCGGTGGCCTGTACGGCGGCATCAAGCTGGAAAAGACTTTTGTCCTCGACCCGCTGCTGCGTCGCTATCCAGGCATGGGTATCGGGGGTATGCTGGAGAATCCGGCCACGGTGGAGATCTATGTCAATGATGTACTGGTAGACAAGCGTGAACTACCCGCCGGGCCGTTCAACGCGGCCAGCCTGCCGGTCATGAATGGTTCGGGCAATGTACGTTTGGTCATTCGCGACATCTTCGGCCGTGAAATGATCATCGACCGGCCATATTACATCAATACGCTGATGCTCAAACCAGGACTGGACGAATACCAGCTTGGCATAGGCTATCAACGACTGAACCAGGGCCAGTCCAGCAACGACTATGGCGATCCGGCACTGGCCGGTTTCTACCGGCGTGGCCTGAGTAACTGGTTGACTGCCGGCATCCGTGGCGAGGCTGATTCCGGCATGATCAATATTGGCCCCACTGCAAACCTGACCCTTTTCGGGCGTGGCTTCCTCGATTTATCGACCGCGTGGAGCCATGACGGGGCCGGCAACGGCCTTGGCGGGCAAGCCAATTTTGCTATTCCCTATGGCCGCGGAACGCTGTCGGGCTCTGTGCGCAAATTTTCCGGAGCTTATGCCAATCTGGCCCCGAAAACCGAAGGCAAAAAGCAGTTGGCGTCGGACTATTCGCTCACCGCTTCCTGGTATGCCGGTGCTCTGGGCAGCCTGACTGTGACCTGTGGGCGGTTGGCATATCATGACGATGAACCGGGCCGGACCCGGCTTTCGCTGATCTATCAGCGTTCCTTGTTCCGCAGCGGCAATCTGAACCTGACCTTACAGCGGCTACGGGACGACGATGGTCGGGTTGACAACAGCGTCCTGCTGACCCTGCAGTTCGCCCTGGACGGTGGCAGGCGTTATGTTTCGTTCCAGGGGGGCAGCGCGCAAGGCCGGAATGCCTCGACACTGAGCCTGTACCGGAATATGCCCTACAGTCTCGGCAATGGCTATCGCCTCCAGTTACAGTACGATGAGGCCGCCAGCCGCTCCTGGCTGGGTTATGCACGCATTGAGCGGAACGGACGCTGGTTGAGATCATCGCTGGACTATACTGACAATGGTGAGCAGCGGAGTGGACTGGCCCGTGTGTCCGGCGCGCTCGCCTGGCTGGGCGGTGAGGTGCACCTGAGCCGGCCGATTAACGATGCCTATGCGCTGGTGCGCACCGGCATGCCCGGGGTAGAGGTCAAGCTGAACGGCCAGTTGGCCGGCCGTACCGGCAAACGGGGCTCACTGCTGGTGCCGGGTCTGATCAACTACAGCCGCAACAACCTGGGAATCGACCTTTCTGAACTGCCTCTGGGCTACACACTTGTAGATGACACAACCGAGGCTCTGGCACCGTACTATCGCGGCGGGGTCGTGGCGGATTTCCGTATTCGTGCCATGCGGTCGGTCGAGGGCCGCCTGCGCTGGTGGCAGGACGGGCAATTTCACGCGGTAGAGTTTGCCGGCCTGGACATCAGCGGCGGCGGCATCAAGCGCACCACCTTCACCGGCTATGATGGACTTTTCTACTTCGATAACCTGCCGGCCGGCGCCTATACGCTGCGCATGTATAAAAATGACCGCGAATGCCGTGCAGGTATCGAAGTGCCGGCTGTTGATGAACCGGGTCTGGATCTGGGTGAAATCGACTGTGGCGGTAAAGGCAGTAAGTAATACCCCGCGCAACAGACAAATATCAATTGACCAGCACGGTTACCACAACCACATCGCTGTAAGCGCCAGCGGGTGGTGTTGGGGTTGTCCCTGGTATATATCCATAAACCGTATATGCTTGGGGTGAACCGGTACCCGTCAGGGCGGTTTTGCATGTACCAAATGAATAGGTATTCGCACCACCCGTGCAGTTATCACCCCATTGCACGCTTTCGCCTGAATCCTGGTACAGATAATACGGGAGAGGGGTTGTAGCACCGGCATTATTCAGATTGCGTATACCGGCGACATCCACATTGTTGCCGGCATCCAGAGCAACGGCATAACTGGTGCTGTTGGACGCCGTGACAGTAACAGTCGCCTGTGCGCTTACTGCAATTGCCAGGTCATTCGAGCCAAAGTCCAGTGTCGTTGCACTGACCGTGATACTCGCAGGAATATTCAGCAATACCTGCATATTTGTTGTACTGGCCGCCATTGACGGGCCACTCATCAATACCAGCAGTGGCAGGGTTAAAAGAATTTTTTTCATCATCGGACTCCTTGTTATTTCACAGGTTTCGGGCCGGTCTTCCGACTCCCACCTGTAAGAATAACCGGAGTGAGGCGAGAAAAAGGCGAGAAAACTCATCTATATGTATAGATATCCGTGTGTATTGACTGTGAATCGGGTTCGGCGGCCAGAGCCTGGCGTGCAAGAACGGCGAAGCGTTCCTCCTCATTCTGCTGACGAAGCTGATCCCGGCATTTGCCGACCATAAGGAAAAAGCGCTGACGCCACTGGCGCCGGTGTTCGAGAATCCAGGGTGTGTCGCGACCGGCCAGCAAGGGTCCGCGGTACAGCGCGATGGCCTGCTCCCGGCAGCTTATTGCCATATACGCATCCCCGGCGCGATCATGGCGATCGGCCGTCCGTTGCAACTCAAGAAAGGCACGCGTGTCGATCCAGCAATAGTGTGGATCAAGGCTCAGGCGGCCCGCTTTGAGCCGTACAAGCGGGCTCTTGATATTGGGCAGGCTTAACACCTTGCGCAGGCCGCGCAAGGTGAATTCAAGGTTCTGACGCGCCTTGTCGCCCTCGGTATCCGGCCACAGAACGTCGATCAGTCGATCTACCGCGACGTGTTCGCCGCCACCGGCCAGTAGAGCTTCAAGCAGGGCGAGGGTCTTGCCGCCCTTCCAGGTATTTGGCGGTACCTCCTTGTCATTGATCACGATCCGGGATTCACCCAGACAACGGATACGCACACGCCATGGCCATGCTTCGGTGCTACTCATCGCCTCGGGTGGAGTCAGATCGTGCATGGTGATAAGGCTGCGCACATAAATGCTTTCCATATCGTGGCCCAGCGCGATCGACAACAGGCGACTCATTATGTGCGGTGTCCAGTGAAGGCTCGTGAGGAATCCGTGCCGGGCGCCGATCTCCAGGGCCGCGTGCAGCGCGTTGAGCATATCTTCTTCCTGGTCTTGCCGAAAATGCCGCCAGGCCTGGTGTAACAGGGTCGTGAAGCGTTGCATCTTACTGCCGACCCGGTCAGCCCAGCTCAGGTTATCGGCCTGCAGGCGGGCGGCCTGTTCATATTGCTCCAGTTCAGTCAGTGCCACCGATTGCAGTGAAAGGGTGGAGCGATGAAAAATCTCGGCACCGATCCTTTTCAGCTCCGCGGCAGAACGTTTCGCAGCCTGCAAGGCTTCGTAAGGCTGGTCCTTTTCGAGCCAGTAATGCGCCTGGACCTGCAACATGATGCCGCGTGAAAAACCCGACCGGTGCGGGATTGCATCCACCTGTGCAAGGATCCCGGCGACCGGTTCAGGATTGCCCAGGCCAAGATGGCTTTCGGCAATGCGTGTCAGCAGGTGCTCCTGGTGATGTTGCAGACCCCACTGCTGTGAATATTTAAGGGTTTCCAGCATGCGTTGCAGGCTGGCGCTGTACTGCCCGAAAAATATTTCATGCACCGAAGCCAGAAAGTTATACATAAAACGGTGCGGAGGGTGCTCAGGTGACCGGGCGAACAGGGCCTCGGCCTGATCAAAGGATGCCGCCGCCTGCCGACACAGCCCGGCTGAGTCGCTGGCAATGGCGTGATATACATGCAGGTAGCTGCTCAGCAACTCGAGCCCCGGCAGCTTGGCGGCGATTTGCGACGAACGGCTAACGCATTGTAAGGCCTTCAATGACTCGCCCTTGTGTAGCAGGAACATTACGCCGGCATAAGTAGCGAGCAGGGCATCAGCCAGACCTGCCTGTGCCGGTGGCGTGTTTTCGATGTGTTCCCAGGCGCGCTCCAGCAGTGGGGTTGCGATGGAGAAGTCCTCACCGTGGTACTGGATCGTGTCCAGTAACTCGCCAAGCGCCATTTTTTCACCGGTGATGTCGGCTTCGCGCTCGAAACCGTCCAGTGCCATCTGGAACAGCACGATGGCCTTGTCCGGCCGTAAAAACTTACACAATGCACCCTGAAAGAAACGCATCCACGGCAGGGCTTCATATTCACTGCCTTCCAGCAGCGACAGCATCTGTCGGAGGGTGTAATAACGGCCCCGCTGAATCCAGTCCATTGCCCGGTCCCGGATGGTTGCAGCAACCTGGTCCAGCGATCCGGTCTGGGACTGCAATCGCATGGCCGCGTAGTCCTGTCCTGCATTCAGTAATAGGGTCGCAACTTCGTTGAGGTGTTGCTTTAGCAGATCGTGAGACAACAGGTCAGCCCGCTTTCGGCGAAGGTGTTTGCGCATCAGATCGTGCAGACGGAAAATCGGTGGATCCTGCTGGATTCGTTGCACCAGCCTGCCGCCCTCGGCAAGATGGCCAAGGATTTCGATCAAGCGGCTGCCGGGGCAGATGGCATGAATTATTTCTTCATTGAGGACTGAAAACTCTGCCAGCAGGCACAACTGGCCCCAATCCACATCATCCAGTTCCAGGCCCTGTTCGATGAAATCGTGCGTACTTGCCGTCTTACTCCTTGCCGCCACATTCTCGTGGTCATTTTTGCCCGCCAGCAGCAGGATATCTGCGATCAGGCCACCCGTCTGTTGCATCAGTCGGCCGAGGGTTTTCTCATGGGGCAGCTCTCCCGTCATGTGCTGAAAAAGCTGTGCAAGTTCATTGGCACTGAGTTGGAAATGCCCCCAGTCAAGGCGAAGGATACGGCGCTCAGAATCCCAGTCCTTGCGCGGGAACGGGACAGGCATACGGCTGAGTGCGATCATCTGTTGACCTTCGAGCAGTTGGCTGGAGAACAACCGCAGCAAGGTTTGCACCGGTGAGTCCGCTTGTAGCAGATGGCAATCGTCGAACACCAGGGTGATAGTTGATCCCAAATGATGTAGCAATAAAGAAATCAGTTGTTCGCCATACACCTCGATCCGGGCAAGATAGTCAGCCGCAAACGGAGGAAATGAAATGGGCTGCCCCGTATGTTGCTCGATGGTCTGCCGATAGCGTGCCAGAAACGCAGCGGGGTCACTATCGCCAGGTTCGATATTGAACCAGCAGACATCGTTCGGTGCCGCATCGGTAAAATGGGCAATCACAGCAGTCTTGCCGGCCCCGCTGGGGGCATTGATCAGGATGACATTGCGCCCGGTCTGTTCCTGCAGCAAGCGCTCAAGTGCAGGACGGGAATAATAGGTGCCAGACGCTGATGAAAGCACATTTTGAATGCCCATGACGCAAAGCGTAGCAGTGATCTCCTTATACCGTACCGATTTGTGTCAATTTGTACCGAAAATGACCGTAGCCTTCAGTACGGAAGGGCAAATTGATTCTCTGCAGGGCAGTCTACCGGGGTGGATATTCGGTGAATTCAGGGAGTTCCGAACCATCACAAGCCCAGGCGGCGCCTGATCTGGTGAAGATTCTCGCCTGTGGCCCCATTTCAGGTTCATCATCCAGTGAGCCGGCAGGGATAAAAACCATATCCACTGTTTCAATGAATCGTGGCAGTCGCCCGCCGCATTGCCGGCAAAAGGTGTTGGTGAAATGTTTGGCATCCGGCACCTTGAAGTGGGGGATTAACTCCTCCCCGCATTCCCATGCAAGCGTGCCCTGGACGAAGAGATTACTGGCATGGCCGGTACCCGAGGCCTTGCGACAGCGCTGACAGTGGCAGTGATAGAAGCGTTGTTCCTGCCCGGTGGCGGTATAACGGACGCCGCCGCAAAGACAACTGCCTGATAATGTTTTTGTGCTCATTTATTGTGCGCTCCGTCTCATTTAGAAATCTTGATTCAGACTACACCAGTTTCCGCTGTGCTCACAATAATGTCTTTAGCCATTCACCCTGACGGAATGCCCAGCGTGAATACAAGGAAGCACACGATGGCCACCAGGGAAAACATCAGCAGGCGTGCAGATCGGTGGGGCAGGTCTTTCATTTGCCAGGCGACAAACCATGCGACGATGGACTGCAGCATGTAGTACAGCGCAAAGGCCCGCGATGCATAGGCGATGATCTCGTTGACATTGGTTTTCCAGGTCAGAAGAATCGTCACTACCAGGATCAGCAGATAGGCATAGCGGATCGGGAGTTCGAAATGAGTAATGTCTTCGAGCAGGCCGCCGGCCCCTTCGGTATCAGCCACCGCCGCACTGAACTGACTGCCGATCGCGGCGACCGCGATTAGAATGGGCAGGATAACCGCCACCGGTTTTGTCATGCTGATGATCGCCGTGACGTCCGAGCCCAGACCATCGCGAAACAGCACGGTCGCCAGGCCGATGAACGAGAGATAGATCACCGTTGAAATAATCTGGGCATTGCGCATGGTCGTGATGCGCTGTTCGGCAGGGTGTGCATCACCGAGGTAGCGGGAGGTCTCAAAGCCCTGCACCACGATCAGCAGGCCCAACAGAACCCGCATGTCGTGAAAATCGATGACCGAGGAAATATCCGCCAGCGCCCATGTTCCACCCAGCAGCAGATGGACGTTATAGATGACCAGGCTGCCGAGCAGCGCGCCGATCATGCCCAGATTAAAAGCGACTGCATATTTCTCCAGCACTTCCAGTGATTTCAACCCCCGCCACATGCCGATACCGCCAATGATTAGTAACAGCAAAGTGGTGATGCCGTCGGCCGCCATCTGGCTGTGCATGCCGAGTGATTTCAATAGAAATGCCGCCAGCAGTTCCAGGTAGTAGGTCACCGAGATGAAATAGGCCGCGACCAGCACGATACGGGACAGAACGCCAACATCCTGGGCCGGGCCGTGTCCGTCATTTTCAATGGGCTCAAAGTGGCGGATGTTGAAGCGAATTACGGCGCCCACCAGGTAGGCCAGCACCAGCAACACGGCCATACATACCACTGCCAGGTTGCCGACCACGCCGGCCAGCAGCGGGGCGCTGACCAGAAAGCCGCTGCCCATGATCGATGCCAGCGGCGTGACCGTGGCCTGCCAGTTCGAAGATGAGCGCAGGCGCCTGGAAAAGGCCAGGTAAGACCCGAGCAGCACAGCTACGACAATAATGCCTGCGTTCATCATATCTTCAATTTCCCCAAAAAAATGTTTGTGAACTATGTGATCTGCAGATAATGTATCAGCTAAGTACGCCTGAGGGAGGCCCAGTGAAACAATCAACCATTATTGCACCATCCATTCTGTCGGCTGATTTTGCCCGGCTGGGGCGGGACGTGACTGAGGTGCTGGAAGCCGGGGCGGACTGGGTTCACTTCGACGTGATGGACAATCACTATGTGCCCAATCTCACCATCGGGGCAATGGTCTGCAAGGCCTTGCGCAAGCACGGCATCGAGGCGCCCATCGATGTGCACCTGATGGTAGAGCCGGTGGATGAACTGGTGGTGCAGTTCGCGCAGGCCGGGGCCAGCCTGATCAGTTTTCACCCCGAAGCCAGCCGGCATGTTGACCGCACCATCCAGTTGATAAGGGAACTGGGCTGCCGCCCGGGACTGGCGCTGAACCCGTCAACTCCTTTGGGCCAGTTGCACTGGACGCTGGAGAAACTCGACATGGTTCTGCTGATGTCGGTGAACCCCGGTTTTGGCGGTCAGTCTTTTATTCCCCACGTGTTGGAAAAGGTGCAAAAGGTACGCGAAATGATTGATGCCAGTGGCCGTGACATTCGCCTGCAGGTGGACGGTGGCGTGAAAATCGACAATATCGCCAAATCGGCGGGCGCCGGTGCCGATACCTTCGTCGCCGGTTCGGCCATCTTCGGCTCGCAGGATTACCGCGATACCATCAGCCGGATGAAGGCGAACGCCGCGACTGCCTGAAACCGGAGTCCACTACCAGTGCCGGGCAGACAAAAAAACCTGCGATGATTGCTCACCGCAGGTTTTTTGCTTGTTTACTGATCGGTTTTATCAGGTGAGGCGTCTGAACCCGAGTGCACCGATACCAAGCATCAGCAGGGCCAACAGGGCCAGGCCATACTGGTTCAGGGTCGGGATGCCTTCGTAGAATACGGTGTTGACAATGTCGCAACTGGCACTGCCACCAGCGACCAGCGCCGCGCCATCACAATCGTTTTGGCTTTCAACCGCATCGCTGAAGATTCTTTCTTCGGCCCAGCAGTTAGAACTCGGGTAGTCAGGTACGATGGTCACAGAAGGACTGAAATCACCCACTTCCTCAAAAATCCTGTACCAGCGTTGGCCCGATTGTATACCCCCTGGAATTTCTGCATCACACCAAATCTTGAT
Organism: Gammaproteobacteria bacterium; assembly: GCA_024279945.1. Classification (GTDB taxonomy): domain Bacteria; phylum Pseudomonadota; class Gammaproteobacteria; order Xanthomonadales; family SZUA-36; genus JAJRRA01. The sequence goes on along the minus strand of JAJRRA010000086.1, from coordinate 1,092 downwards.
CCTGGCCAACTGTTCAACAAGGTCACCTCCGGAGCCAAGAACAACCCATTCCTTGTTGACGGTGTAAGTGGCCGGATCCGGATAGTTACGAATCGTGCAGAAGTTCCTGCTCGTACCGGCACCCGCTGAGTCGACATTCTCGAAAACACAGGGGCCGTCACCGAAATTGTCCAGCGGCGAGGGATCACCATCGGTGCAAACGGTGGGGTTGCCGAACACGCCACAAACATACGAAGCAGTGTAGTTCGGTACCTTTTCTTCCGATACCGTGCAGTCCATCGAACCTGGAGTGAAAAGCTCTACGACAAAAGTGACTTCAGCTTCACCGCGGACAAACTCGCCCTGATCCGGGAAGACTGTCAATGAAGAGTTTAGCGGCAGACCATCGTTGCAACTGATGTTAAAGGTTACCTGCGTGGCATCATTGCCGTCCATGAAGCGTTTGCGTACTTCAAAAGTGGCCAGGCTGGGTGCGTTGGTGATGTCGCAGGTGTAGGTTGTGGCACTGACGACATCGGCCACGCTGCAATCAACGGAATACTCTTCAAAAGTCCTGTCCGGAACTACTTCGGTCACCGTACAGGATGTGTTCCCGTTATCGAAGCCGGTCACTGTCAGGGTAGTCGGCCCGGCGCCCGGGGTTGCGACTCCGGAAGCCACTTCCACATCGTTACAAGTCAGCATGATGTTGACCGCAGCGGTGTCACCATTGGTCCATGTCTTGGTCACATCCCAGTATGCCTCGGTGATAACTGTGGTCTCAGTGGGTGCCGCCGCGTTATTGTTGTTGCTATCGTCCGGATCGGGTGAATCGGAACTTACTGAGGCCGTATTCGACAGTACCGTGTTATGTGCCAGGCCGGCATCAACTGCCACGACGATGTCAAATCCAGTGCCGGTCAGGGCTAATATGCCGCCCGGTTTACAGGTGAGCGTACCTACAGGTGATTCAACACAGTTGTCTGTATCAGATACATAAGTCAATCCGGCCGGCAGAACATCTACCACGGTGACATTGTCCGCATCGGACGGACCATCGTTGTTAACGGTAATGGTATAGGTCAATTGCGTACCGGCAATCACCGGATCGGG
>JAJRRA010000085.1 GCA_024279945.1 Gammaproteobacteria bacterium | reverse complement strand
TGGCGGTTTAATCGACGGTTCCGACTTGAAGCCATGGTGCCGCGTCTGTTATTAGCCGCTGCACGTTGCCAGCCTTGGTCTGAGGCCAGACTGCGTGACGTACCGGTTTATGGTAGCTGAGATATCGAGCTAATCAGGTAAACTTATGACAACGAAACCCGATTTCACCGACTGCTATATTGATCTGGCCCAGCCCCGGCTTGGGGCTGAGGTGATCTCGGCCTCAGATGATTTTTTTGCGCCCAAAGAGCGGCTGATCAAACCCGAAGAACCTGTTTTTATCCAGGATAAGTATGACGATCACGGCAAGTGGATGGATGGCTGGGAAAGCCGGCGCAAGCGGGAAAAGGGCCATGACTTCTGTGTCATCCGGCTGTGTCAGGGCATCATCCATGGCGTGGAAATCGACACGCGGTTCTTCACCGGAAATTACCCGCCCCAGGCCTCGCTGGATGCCTGTCACTGCACCGGCGACCCGGACGAGGACACCGAATGGTCTGAACTGCTGCCCATCTGCTCTTTGCAGGGGGATGCACGGCACTACATGGCGGTAGATGACCGCCGGACCTGGACCCATCTGCGGCTGAACATCTACCCGGACGGCGGTATCGCACGCCTGCGGGTTTACGGTGTCGCCCACTATGACTGGAACCTCGTTCCGGTCGGTGCATCGGCAGACCTTGCGGCGATGTCACGCGGCGGAAGGGCGCTTTGCTGCAACAATATGCACTTTGGCCACATGGCAAACCTGATTGCTCCAGGCCATGCCATCAACATGGGAGACGGCTGGGAAACCCGCCGCCGGCGCGAACCCGGCAATGACTGGCTTATCCTGAAACTCGGGCATCCGGGCACCATCCAGAGGGTGCTTGTTGATACCGCATTTTTCAAAGGCAACTATCCGGAGCGCTGCTCTATCCACGGTGCCATGCTCAGGGATATTCCGGACGGTGAAATTTCTGCCAGTGCGGACTACTGGAAGGAGCTTCTGCCACCGCAGAAGCTGGGGCCCGACCGCGTACACGTATTTGAGGAAAAAATACTTGAGGCAGGGGCCGTCAGCCATGTGCGTCTCGATATCTATCCCGATGGCGGCATCAGTCGCCTGAGGCTGTTTGGCGCGCCGACCCGCGATTGATCCCGACCCGCCACGACCGACCATGAAAACCCACTGCCTGAAACTCCAGCCCCTGACCAAAGAAGCTTTCACACCTTTTGGTGAGGTGATCCAGACACAGGGACGCCGGCCCGTGGAGATCAATTACGGTCAGACCCGTAAATATGCTGACCTGGCCCGGATCGATGTGGGGGATGAGGAAGGCGCCGCTACGGTTCATATCTACCGCAGCCGTCCGATCACTTTGCCGTTTCGAATCGAAGTCATGGAATACCACCCGCTGGGTAGCCAGGCATTCATCCCGCTGAGCCGACAACCCTTCCTGGTCATTGTCGCGCCAGTGGCCGAAACACTTCCCTTCGAGTCCATCCAGGGTTTTCTCACCAACGGTAAACAGGGCGTAAATCTGAATCAAGCCGTGTGGCATCACTATCAGCTCTCACTGGAAAAAACCTGTGATTACCTGGTCATCGAGCGTAGCGGCCCGGGTGGCAACGCCATCGAGCAACGGCTCAAAAAAAGCCTGCTTATCGAAGAATTTTCGTAGCGGCAGATTTCGTCGTAAAACCCCAACAGGACACTTTTACCGTGTGTAGCGAAGCAAAACACCGACATACCCGTTCCGCGCCGGTGCCGACTCGTAATAACGCCCAAAAGAAGCGTTCAGGCGTACATTTCCAATGTATTTCTCATCCAGCAGGTTGTTGATACCGACAAATGGTGAAATTTCCCAGTGTTCACCCGCCCGGCGATATCCCGCACGCAGGTTTGAGACCAGGTAATCACCCGTTGCCACCTGGTTGGCGTTATCCGCGTAAAAACTGCCGGCATACAACAGATCCCAGCCCGCGTAGAACCCGGAAGAATGTGACCAGGTAAAATCCATATTGAAAAGGTGTTCCGGAATGCCGGGAATGCGGTTTTTGTCGAACACTTCACCATCCACACCACGAAATTCATCGAAAACAAAATCTGACCAGGTGTAAGTGAACGCCCCCGTCAGGCCCGGCAACAACTCCACGGAAAGTGCCGCTTCCAGACCACGATGGGTTGAACGGCCGGCATTTTCAAAAAAAGATTGTCCCGAACCATCCAGTTCGAACGGTACGATGGCATCCCTCACATCAATGTGGAACAGGGCCAGTTCATAACGGGCCCGGGTCAGCACCTGACCCTTGATGCCTAACTCGTAGTTGCTGGCAGTTTGCGGGTCCAGGTTCCGGTTGAAACCGGCAGAGCCCTCCGGATTGGCCAGTTCGGTGGTCGTAGGCGGGTCGAATGAACGGGAAATATTCCCGTACAGGTTCATGCCAGGCCTGATGCGCCAGAGCAAGCCCACCAGCGGACTGAGTTGCGTGAAATCAACCTGGCCCGAGCCACCTTTATCGGTACGATCCGCCACCTCGTACTTTATCTTGTCATAACGCGCACCCAGGGTCAGTGTGAGCGCCTGGGTGATATCCCAGGCATCTTCGATATAGATGGCGGACGTGGTTACGTCCTCGTCCTGGCTGGTGGTCAGGTCACCCAGCACGCCCTGATCGTTGACAAAGCGTTTGCGCAAATCCCGTTGCGCATCGTAATCAAAACCCAGCACAAACTGGTTGCTTCTCTTGTCAGAGCCAGTATCCAAATGAGAGATCCAGCGGTAGTTGCCTCCCAGGCCGGCAAATTTCCGCTCCAGATCCACGCTGCCGCCCTGGCCGTTGCTGTTCACACCGAAAGGCAGACGGTTGCTGAAATCACGCGAGACGGCATAAGTCCTGAGCATCAACACCTGGTTTTTCTTAACGTCCTTGTGCCAGGTCAGGCCCAGGGTCTGTTGATCCAGGGCCTCACCGGCGTCATACAGCAGGTTGCGTGGGGCCGCCTGGCGACGGTCCTCATTCAGTTCACTCGCTTTGAGGCCACCGGGATCCTGCGCACGGGGCTGATCGACCGCACTGATGAGCAGGGTCAGGCGGGAACCATCACTGAGGTGGTAACGGAACTTGCTGTTCAGCAGATCACTGCGATATTCAGCATGATCCCGGTATCCATCAAGGCGGGTTGTTGACACATTGGCCAGCCAGTTCAATCGACCGCTCTGGCCACCGGTCTTGGCCTGGATCTGCCGGTAACCATAGGAACCCAGATTCACCCGCCCGGAAACGAAGGGAATTTCAGGCCCGTCTTCCGTGCGGATATTGATCACACCCCCCGACGCCGCGCCGTAGACTGCTGAGAAAGGCCCGCGAATGACTTCGACAGACTCGGCGGAACCCAGGTCGATGGCATCCACACTGCCCTGGCCGTCCGGCAAGGTCAGAGGAATGTCATCGGCAAAAATACGGATGCCGCGAATACCGAAATTGGCTCGTGCCCCGAAGCCACGGATCGCGATACGCAGATCCTGGGCAAAGTTGTACCGATTCTGGAAAAATACCCCGGGAATCGTGGCCAGGGCTTCATCCAGCCCCAACTGCTGGCGCGCAAGTTGAATTTCTTCCCGACCCACACGCCCGGCGGCAAAGGGAAGATTCGTCATCGCGGTAGGAATCCGGGTCGCAAATACCACCACTTCCTCAAATTCATCTGAACCGGATTGTGCGTCCCTGCCGACGACCTGCTGAGCAGGTAAGACGAACAATATCGCCGTAAACAAGAGCCGCCGGCATCTGCACTGCATGTTTCAGTATTCCTATTGGAAGGTCTGTGGCTATTGTCCAGCCTTATTCTCGCGCTATGGATTCAGTGGCGCCAGGTGAATCCTGTCCTTTTCTGCTTTTTGTTTGCGGGCCTTACGCCTGACGCCCTGCAAAGCAGAGAGTAATTCATTACCTCGCCAATTGCTGTTCGCCGTGACCAGCATCTCCTGCAACTGTTTCAAATGCGTGCGTAATGCCTCGTTACCATGAGTTTCAGCAAATTCATTCAGGGTCAGGGCTCGAGGGCCTGGTGAGGGTCGGGGCGAATACCATTTAAGCCATGCATGGAGGGCAGAATAAGCCTCTGCCGCGTCATTACTTGAGCATGCTTTTTGCAGCCTGCTAAAGGCAGTTTTTTCACTATCCGGGGATGGGCCGGGAGCTCGTGAACGTGCGTTGCGCCACAGACGTAAACCCAGGACAAGCGTAGCAAGAACCGTCAACGTGCCGGCCAGCAACCACCAGCCATCGTGGCCAGACGGTTCGGACAGATCACTGACTCCTGCCTGGTATTCTCCCGCAACCGACGGCATAATTTCCAATTTTATCCCCGGAAGCAACTGTTGTTTCAGTTCTCTGGCGTTGGGATCCCACCACTGAAAACGAACAGCGGGAATATCATATGAACCGGGGGTTTCGAGCACCCAGATGATGCGGTCAATACGCTCACCGGTCAGGTCACCACGGCTGCTTTTATCATTGAGTTCCGGGGGCTGGGGATAGGCGGCCAGCCCCGGGGTGCGGAAAACCGGCAGCGGGGGTAACAACATGGCAGATATATCCCTGGCGCGCCGTGTTACCGTCAATGTGTAGGCGTCACCGGTATGTGCAGTGGTGGTTTCCGGCTGCCACTGGTAGTCCAGTTCGAAAGACCTTGTCGTGACCAGCAATTCACCGTCTTTCACGCCGGCAGGTAACTTCACGGACAAATGCAGTGGCTTGGTCTGGAATTCGAACGGTACCGAAGTGCTGCCAAAACCTGCAGATGTACTGAAGCGTACCGCAATTGGGGGAATTTCCAGTTGGCCTGATCTTTGAGGGAAAAGAGCGATTGGATAACCAAGAATTTACCAGGTTTCCCCATTGACACTCTCGGTCGCCTTCACCGTGGTGGTATCGATTTGCATCAGAAATGCGCCGGGAACTTCTGGCAGATTGAAATATGAATCAGAAAAACTGAATCCGGTGGTTTTCAGGTCGAGGTACAAAGTCACCTGTTGCCCTGCCCATATATCCTGATCCTGCTGGATGCTGATGGCCACACCGGCTTTGACACCACTTTCCTGTGCAATCACGCAACAGGGGAACAGCAAACCGAGCCATAAAATGGCTTTGCAACAAGACCTAATCATCGCTGTTCCCTTCACCCGTTTTGCCTTCAGAGCGCTGGCTTTCCCTGATCGCCAACTGATGGTTGAACCGGGCGGCCAGGAAATCAGCCGGTCTGGTTTCTACTTTGCGCAACCACATCGCCCGCAGGGCCTCTTCATTGAGTTTCTGCTCCGTGGCATCAACAATCTGTTCACTGGATGACTTATTGACGCGCCCCGTCTGGTCAAAAACGATTTCATCGGCTTCCAGCATGCCACCGGTGCCACCGGAATCATCCTCAGGTGGCGCCAGCGCCTGTTTTCTCAGAATTGCGATGTTCAGGTTTTCCTCAGCCCGGGACCAGCCTGGCCGTTTGGAAAGTGCACTTTGGTAGGCCTCAATCGCTGCATCGTAATCACCCAGCATGACATGGGCATTGCCCCTGTTGTAGTCTGCCTCGGCACTGGTGGAGCGACCAAAGACTGCAGCGGCCTGCTCAAATTCACCCGCCATGAACAGGGCGGCGCCAATGCGCTCAGGCGTGGTGAATTTGCCGGCAGCCTTCTCGTACTCACCCTGCCCCATCAGCCGCTGAGCTTGCTGGTCAGGGGTCAGCCACAAATCCACCCAATCAAGGGCCATCGCAGAGGGCGCCTGCATTAAAAAGATGAAGCCTGTTAATAAACGCCAGTTCATTCCACTGCCACCGACCCGCCACGGCGGAAAAAAGTGAGCAGCATCAAAGCAAGCAGCACCAACAGATAATAACCTTCGTCCTGCCATTGCCGTCCATCGCCGGCGGGTACGTGGCTGATACTGCGTTCAATTTTTGCGGACAGGCTTTCGATATCGCGCTTATCAGCGGTCACAACGGTAAGGCTTCCACCCAGGCTGCGCGCGGCAGCCCGCAGTGAATCCACGTCCAGCGCGGCAGCGGGTGGACCGCCAGGAGGAGGAATGACTTCCGGTCCTGCGGCCATGGCGAGAATGTGCACATCGACGCCGCCCTGTTGATGGATTTTCTCCAGTGCAGCAATCTGCGATCGGTCGATGGCATCAGTGATCAGGATTATGGAACCGGGAACTGCTGCCTTTTTCAGTCGCTGATCAGCAAGAAAAATGGCCTCGGCGGGTTCATCCCCTACTTGTGGCATGATGCCGGGCGCCAACGCCTGTGCAAAGCTATTGATAATCCCACTATCCGAGGTCAGCGGCATGACCAGGTGTGCACTACCGGCATAGGCAATCAGGCCACTGCGGATATCATTCTTCAGTTCCAGCAGATCACGAATCTTCAACACACCGCGTTGCAAGCGACTCGGCTGAATATCCCGGGCCAGCATGTCCGGTGTCACCTTGATCACGATGAACATCGCAGCCAGGTCCTCGCTGAACGGCGAGGGTTTCATCTGCCAACTGGGACCGGCCAGCGCCAGGATGCCGGCCAGCCAGGCGACACCAAGCATATAAACCGGCCGCCAGCGGCCACTCTGCCCGCTTTCCCGCAACAGCAAGTGTGGCAGCAAGTGTGGGGCGACAATTTTCTTCCACGCCCGCAGTGAATCACTGCGTTGAAAAACAGACCACATCAGGAAGCCCGCTGGAATCAACAGCAGCAGCCAGGCAGGGCGCAGGAAATGGAACGATGCCAGGAAATCCATCAGCCCGCCTGTTCCGTTGGCGCCAGCTTATCCAGTTGCCTGCTAACGTAGCGCAGGCGGATTTCCAGCATCATGATATACAGCAGGGTCAGCAACACGGCGGCCGCCAATGGCCAGTCATACAGGTCGGTTAAGGGACGATAACTTTGTGTTTCTACCTGGCGCGGGTTGATCTCATCCAGGTGACCGTAGATGGATTCCAGTTCTTCCGTGTCGTTGGCATGAAAATAACCACCACCCGTCATCTGTGCAATGTTCTTCAGGGTTTTCTCATCCAGTGCCTGCTCACCCACTGCTGCAGGATTCCCAATGGCGACGGTATGCACGACCACACCGTTGTCACGGGCAATTTCTGCCGCCCTTTCGGGTGGTACCAGGCTGCCGGTATCATTCCCATCAGTCAGCACGATCAGGACACGTTCATCGACATCGCTGCGTTCAAACAAGTTGATGGCCAACCCCATGGCATCGCCCAGCATGGTTCTTGGCCCCAGCATCTGAATCTGTGCCTCATCGAGTAATTCCCGAACCACATCAAGATCATCGGTAAAAGGCACTTGCACAAAAGCGGCCGAGCCAAACAGGATCAGCCCGACCCTGTCACCGTCACGACGGGCGAAAAAGGCATCCAGAACCTGTTTGACCGCGGTCAACCGGTCCACGGTGTTACCGTCAGCGTCTGTAAAGTCCTGCGCTTCCATCGAGCCGGACAGATCGACTGCAACCAGCAAATCACGCATGGGAATTTCATTTATTACGGGTTCTTCGAGCCATTGCGGACGCGCCATGGCCGTGAGCACCAACAACCAGGCAACAGTCAATACCAGCCACTGGGAAAGCGGCCGCCTGGCCAGCGCAACACCACTCCCCACCTGCTGGCCGGACAATCGTGACAAGCGTTGCAGGAAGGGCACCCGCACCGCTGCTTTGCGCTCGTGGTGGTCTGGCGAAAAGTGGCATATCAGCCAGGGCAGGGGCAGCAATAGAAATAACCAGGGGTGAGCAAAAATCAGCATGGCTTCAAACTACCCCGCGATCCTGCGAATAGTCGAGGTGCTGATGCTGATTCAGCCATTGCCTGCTCGCATTTATCAGGGCTGTCGCAGCCTGAGCGTCAACAACACTCAACTCACCGGCAACGTATGACACTTGATTCAGAGTGTCGGCAGTGGATTGAGTGAATATCGGATTCTTTACTCTCGAATTGAGAAAAATAACCCAGTCTTTACCTGTCAGGGCAGCAACCTGGCTGCGCGGATAGGCGCAAAGAGCTGCTCGCTTGAGCAGAATGGGTATTTGCCTGAGGTTCGCGTCCCGCTCTTCAGCGCTGTTAATCTGCTCTGAAAGCAACCGTAATTGCCGCAAGGCGGCACGCCGATAGCGGTTATTCATCCAGCATTTCAATAAACGATAAGTGAGCCAGGCAAGTGCGATCAGCACTATTCCGGACAAAAAATACCAGCCACCAGCCAGGGGCCACCAGGCGACAGGCGCCGGCAGAACGATGTCATTGAGATTTTGCAGGCTGGCCGGGTCGAGTGATTTCATTCGGGTAATTTCATTCACAGAGCACTCAAGCCCGCTTCGTGCTCAGGTGATGTCCCAACAAATCGCGGATCTGCTCAGACACCGGCCTGGCAGTATGCAATGGCAGCAGTGGAATTGAAAAACACCGGGAAGCGGACTTCATCCATTCCAGCTTTCGTTCAAATTCATTTTGAAAGGCAGCGCGCAGTTTTCGATTGGAAGTATCAGCCTCCAGTTGTCCCTCATCGTCCGCGAACCTCAGGCGACCGACGGCAGGCAGATCTTTTTCAAGCGGATCATAAATGAATGCAGTCAGCACATCATTGTGCTCCGAAAGACGCGTAATATACCTGCGCGTTTCAGAGTTGAGGCCATCGCCATCGGTGATCAGGCAAACCAGGCAATCATGCCTGGCCAGATGGCTGACTTGTTTCAAGGCCTCGTTCAGTTTACCGGGGTCATGCTTCAAACCGGCGTCGGCACTCAGAGCCTGGTTTTTTTGCACCACCTGTTTGAGAATCTGCATGACTCGCTCTCGGCTGCGGTGAGGTGGGACCATGGCGATATCCAGGTCATTGAATACCAGTGCGCCAACGCGATCCCCGACACTCAACACACGCCAGGCGGCAAGGGCTGCAACTTCCGCCGCCACGACCGATTTCATTTGTTCCGCACTTCCGAAAAACATACTGACCCGCTGGTCGATGAGCAGCCAGACGGTGCGATCTTTTTCCTCGGTGTAGACACGAACGTAGGGCGTGCGGGTCCGGGCGGTTACTTTCCAGTCAATAGTGCGCGTGTCGTCACCGGGCAGGTAGCAACGCAATTCTTCAAAGTTAAGTCCGCGCCCTCTCAGCTTTGACGCATGACGACCGCTCAGTACGCTGTGAATCGGCTGTTTCGGCAGGAAACTGAAACCCGATGCCTTGTGCTGCAGTTTGGCCAGTTCGTCCAGCTGCACATAGACGCCATTGCCGTTGCGGAACGAACTAGTCATGTGCGTGCTTACATCGCTTCATTGCCTGTCCCTCCAGGATTCAGGCGACGGCAACCTGTGTCAATATTTCATCAACCACGTCATTGGCCGAAACACCATCTGCGTTGGCCTCGTAGCTGAGTGCAATACGATGGCGCAGTACGCTGTGGGCAACGGCGCGAACATCATCCGGCAACACCTGGTCCCGACCGTCAAGCCAGGCATGGACACGCGCGCATTTATCCAGCCCGATCGCACCCCGGGGGCTGGCGCCGATACGTATCCATGAGGCCAGTTTTTCGTCATAACGATCCGGATACCTGGTGGCAAAAATCAGATCAACAATATATTTCTCAACAATCTCCGAAACCTGGATCAGGTTGATTTCCTGCCGTGCGTCAAAAATGATCCGCTGGATAATGGGAGCTTCTTCATCTGTCGCCCCGGACGGATCTTCTTCGCCCCGCACCAAACGGATCACTTTTGCTTCGTCATCTTCCCTGCCGTAGTCAATAAATACATGCAGCAGAAAACGATCCATCTGTGCTTCCGGCAAGGGATAAGTACCCTCCTGTTCAATCGGGTTTTGTGTCGCCATAACGATGAATAGTTCCGGCATCCTGTGTGTTGTGCCGGCCACCGTGACCTGGCGTTCTTCCATCGCTTCAAGCAGTGCAGCCTGTACCTTGGCCGGCGCACGGTTAATTTCATCCGCCAGTACAATATTGGCGAAGATCGGCCCCGGTTCAAATCGAAAAGTCGGCTGACCCGATTCGGTGTAAAGAACCTCGCTTCCGGTGATGTCAGAAGGCAACAGATCGGGGGTAAATTGGATACGTGAGAACTCGGCATCCATATTTTTCGCCAGGCTTTTCACTGCACGGGTCTTGGCCAGTCCCGGCAGGCCTTCCATCAGGATATTTCCGTTGGCCAACAAGCCAATAAGCAATTGTTTGATCACCGCTTCCTGGCCAATGATGGACTCACCCATACGGGCCTGGAGTTTCCGGACAGATTCAAGTGCACTCATAGATTGAGTCCTTTGCATAGCCCTCAGGTCGTTGCCGACAAACGGGCTTCTTTCTGGTTTTTGATGAATTTAATTACTGTACAACTTCTGATAATGATATGCGATCCTCGTAGCCCCGGCCTGGGAATGTGCCATTACCAGCCTCCACTGCCATGGCCTCTGCTCCGTGCTGACAACTGAAAAACGTCACCACGGCCTTGTCTTCCAGTATTACCTTTACGGCAGATGATCCCTCAGTTGATGTGGCTCAATTTAGCCGCTGAGGCATTGAATTAAAATAATATATTCGTAATAAAATCGAGAGCTTATCATCAGCCGAAGGGAGAATGCGATGAACACGCCCGGCACGGGGTACAGGGGTATCCCGGGGAATGCACCGCAAGACACAGAAGAAACGCTGATGCAGAACGCGCTGCAGTGTCTGGCAACGGATCTGTCGGCGGTTTCAGGCGATGAGTTCTTCTACCAGGCCGGCTGTTGTCTGCTCAAGTTAACGGGCATGGAGTATGCCTTTGTTGGAGAACTCTCCACAAGCAGAGAGAAAATCCGTGCTGTCGGCGCTTTAACCTCAGGAGAAACGACCGAACTGTCTTTCGAATATGATCTTTCAGGCACGCCATGTGAACGGGTTGTCGGACAGGATATCTGTATCATTCCATCGGGTGTTCAGGAAAAATTTCCAAATGATCACACCTTGGAAGAACTAATGATCGAAGCATACATCGGCTACCCCCTGTTTGATAATAGCGACCAACCTCTGGGCCTGGTCGTCCTGTTGGACAACAAGCCAGTTGGGAATCCCGAGACAGCAGTATCGCTGATAAAAATATTTTCCGACAGAATCACAACCGAGATTGCGCGAAGAAAGGCCGAGGAGGCCCGGCGACTGAGTGACGAAAACCTGCGGGCCCTGATCTTCACTATGCCCGATCCCGTCTGGATGAAGGATCTGGAAGGTGTTTTCCTGGCGTGCAACCACAAATTCGAACTGTTGCTGGGTGTAAAGGAATCCGATATTGTGGGTCGAACAGACTACGATTTCGTATCCAGGAAGCGGGCGGATCGGTACCGCGATAACGACCGCCTGGTTATTGAGCAGGCAAAGCCCATCCGGCTTGAAAAAGAAGTGACCTATGCGCATGACGGTCATACGGAAATAGTGGAGATCGTCAAAACACCCTTGTTTGGCTCCGATGGCAGCCTGATCGGTGTATTGGGCTTTGCCCACGACATCACCGAACGCAAAAAGCATGAAGCCAGCGTAGAATTCCAGGCCCGCCGCGCAGAAGCCCTGCTGGAATTGCCGGATTTCTCTAAAAGTCTGGACGAGTCCAGGTTTCTGCAACATGAATTGGAGACAACGGAAAATCTCACAGGCAGTAGCATTTCTTTCGTTCATTTTCTGAGCAACAACGAAAACGCTATCGATCTGGGTTCCTGCTCGCGCCGCACTCTGGAAAATTTCTGCAACGGGGACTGCGACAGACATTATCCTTGCAAGCATGCCGGCTTCTGGTCCGATGTCCTGGCTCAGAAAAAACCGGTAGTATTCAACGAAAACAGTGGTTTTGAACGTCAATATGGGCTACCTGAGGGGCAGGCCACCCTAAAACGTCTGCTCATCGCACCTGTGATTGAAAACGACAAAGTAGTCATGCTAATCAGTGTCGGCAACAAGCAACAGGACTACACAGATCTGGATGCCGAAACCGTACAATTGATCACCAACAAGACCTGGCGAATCGTGCAGCAAAGCCGTACCGATAATAAGGTGAAACGATTCAACCGGGTGCACAGACGATCCCTGAATGAAATCTTCATCTTTGATAGTGGGACCCTGCGCTTTACTGATGTAAACCTGGGTGCACAAAAGAACCTGGGCTACTCAATTGAAGAACTGGAGAACATGACGCCATTGGATTTCACTCCTGAATTCACGGAGCAGTCATTCGCCGAATTGATCGAACCCCTGCGCTCCGGAGCACGAGACATCATCATGTTTACATCGGTTCATCGGCGCAAGGACGGATCGGAATACCCGGCTGAAACGCAACTCCAGTTGATGGATGAAGATCCACCATTGTTTTTCGCTGTCGTTCAGGACATTACGGAACGCAAGGTAATGGAGAATGAACTTCGGAAACTGGCCCAGACGGTGGAACAGAGCCCGGAGAGCATCATTATTACCAACATGAAAGGTGAAATCGAATACGTCAACCAGGCCAGCGTGCGCACTACCGGCTACAGCCGGGAAGAATTGATCGGCCAGAATCCCCGAATCCTGCAATCTGATAAAACCGAACACGAGGCCTACCCGGCAATGTGGGAAGCGCTGAACAGTGGACAGCACTGGAAGGGTGAGTTCAAGAACCGGCACAAGGATGGCCACGAGTACATCGAATTGGCCCGTATCGCACCCATCAGCATGTCCGATGGAACCATTACCCACTTCGTCGCGGTGAAAGAAGACATTACCGAAAAGAAACGCCTCGCCAAGGAATTGGACGATCACCGTCACCACCTTGAGGAACTGGTGGAAAAACGTACCGCCCAACTGGCGGAAGCGAGTGAGAAGGCCGAAGCGGCCAACCGGGCCAAGAGTGCTTTCCTGGCCAACATGAGTCACGAGATCCGCACGCCGATGAATGCCATCGTCGGGCTCACTCACCTGATGCAGCGAGACAATCCAACACCGGAGCAAGCGGACCGACTGGACAAAATCGACAGTTCCATCAGGCATCTGCTGTCCATCATCAATGACATCCTCGATCTTTCCAAGATTGAAGCTGAAAAGTTGTCGCTGGAAACGTCGAATTTCCATATTGACGCCGTTTTCGACCACATCCAGTCCCTGTTCAGGGAACAGCTCGAACCCATGAATCTGCTCATCGAAGTGGACCGGACCGGTGTCCCGGAGTGGCTCAGAGGCGACTTGACCCGCCTTCGTCAGGCATTGCTCAACTATGTCAGTAATGCCATCAAGTTTACGGAACGCGGATCCATTTCCCTGCGCGCGAAGGTGCTGGAAGATGACGGGGATGAAATCCTGCTGCGGTTCGAAGTAAAGGACACCGGTATCGGCATTGAGCCGGACAAACTGTCCGGTCTGTTCGAAGTCTTCAAACAGGCCGATACTTCAACCACTCGAAAACACGGCGGCACCGGTCTGGGCCTGGCCATCACCCGGCGCCTGGCGCAGATGATGGGCGGCGAAGCGGGCGCCACCAGTGAACCGGGCAATGGTAGTACTTTTTGGTATACGGCCCGGCTTGGACGCGGGCAAGCCGCACAGCTAACCACACCATCAGGCACTGAACTCAGCGCTGAGGCGAAGCTACGCAGCCACTGTCAGGGAAAACTCATCCTGTTGGTTGAAGACAATGCTGTTAACCGCGAAGTGGCCCTGGCCTTTCTCAAAGGCGTAGGGCTCACGGTGGATACAGCGGAGAACGGGCGTGTGGCCGTTTCCAAAATCCGCGCAAACAGCTATGACCTGGTGCTGATGGATATCCAGATGCCGGAAATGGACGGTATGGAGGCAACCCGTGTTATTCGCCTCATGCCCGGCAAAGAAGACCTTCCCATCCTGGCCATGACCGCCAATGTTTTCGAAGAAGACCGCCAGGCATGCCTTAATGCCGGCATGAACGATTTTGTTGCCAAACCGATCGATCTGGACAACCTTTTTTCCAGGCTCGACATGTGGCTGACCAGGCACGACCAGACGGATGACAGGGAATTACAAACTCCCACTGCATCACCCGATCGATCACCGGTGTCCCCTCAGGAATCCAAAAGTCCGATTAATCGAAACGCACTGACCATGATTTTCGGCGATGACGCTGCACAGCACCTGGAATTCCTGCAGGAATTCATTGACGAATCCGAACAAAACATCGAAGGAATCAATACTTCCTATAAAGAACGGGATGCCGCACAATTGTGCTTTCACGCCCATACGCTCAAATCCCCGTCTCGTACGGTGGGTGCAGAGAATCTGGCTGAATTGTGTCTGGGACTTGAAACCGCTGGACGTGATACTGACTGGCCCATGGTGGCGATACTTGTACCGGAACTGAAACAAGCCTGGGACCAGGTCAAAGACTATGTTCGGGCTGGTCAGCCGTAGCTGTCGGCAGAACGACCTGGAATGTGGTGCCCTTGCCAAACTCACTGGTAAAACTGATCTTTCCGCCCATCAGTTCGACCAGCCTTTTCGAAATGGTCAATCCCAAACCTGTGCCTTCAACAGTGGATGCCGACCCACCCACGCGATTGAATGGCTCGAACAGGCCTTCCTGGTCTTTAGTCTTGATGCCTATACCGTTGTCCTGCACAGTAATACTGACCCATCCCGGCTCCAGGTTGTCAATTCTGACGGTCACTGAGCCGCCTTCACGATTGTACTTCACCGCGTTGGACAACAGGTTCACCAGCACCTGTTTCAAGCGCAATTCATCGGCTCTGAGCTGAATATCACAAACCGATGGTGCATCGATCAGAATTTTGTGTTGTTCCGCCAGCGACTTGATCAGCAGCAGAGCTTCACTTACAACCCGCTGGACCGGAACATTCTGCATGGAAAGCTCGACCTTGCCGGAATCCACCCGGGTAATGTCCATCAACTCTTCGACCAGTTGCAACAGGTGACTGCCACCAGTCAGGATATGTGAAATAGCTTCTTTTTGCTGTTGGTTCAGGTTGCTGTTATCGAACTCGAGCAATTGCCCGAAGCCGAGGACGGCATTCAGCGGTGTACGCAGTTCGTGGTTCATTCGTGACATGAATTCTGACTTTGCCTGGTTGGCCGCCTCAGCGTCTTCCTTAGCGGCAAGGATCTCCGCCTCCGACTGTTTGCTCTCGGTAATATCACGCACAATGCCAGTCAGCATAGGCTGCCCATCAATTTTCATCTGCCCTGCTGCAAGGCTCATTGGAAAGACCGATCCATCCTTACGCTTACCGAAAACTTCCAGCACAATGGCTTCGTCCCCGTGCTCCCCCTGCCGTAGCGCGCGCTGCAGAAAATCGCCCAGATCACTTGAATACGGCTCGGGCATCAGCAGGCTGGCGCTTTGTCCACATACTTCATCCGGCTGATACCCGAACAGCGTACAAGCCGAGCGATTGAAGGTCTGAACGATACCCCTGGCATCAATAACAATGATCCCATCCACGACCGTATTGAGTATGGTTCGATGCCGAATTTCACTGGCTTCCAGGCGCCGTAGAATCGGATCGAACAGCCTGGATACAATGACCACGGCAAGGGCGACCAGCGCCATCGCAATTGCGGAAATCCAGATTCCGGTTTTAAGATAGGGCCGCTGTATTTCCGCTATGTCAATCTTGGCAACGACTCCAAGTCCCAATTCCGGAATGGGCTCGTAGGCCGCCAACACCTTGACCCCCTTGTAGTCGAACCCCACCATGGAGCCTGACAATCCCTGCAACGCCTCTTTCATCGGTCCTGCAAATGGTTTATCAAATGGAACCCTGACCAGGGTGGTTTTCTCATAACCTCCACGGTTACTCAGTACCATCAGCACACGGTCGCCACGTTGGCCCAACACGATCTCGACAGACTCGGACTCTGCTTCATGGTGCAGGTAATTCTGCCAATTATCTGCGTTCAGACCTTCAGACGTTTTTATCAGGCTGGCCTGGTCTTTGACCGTTTGGATCAGGCTTTGGCGCTGCTGTTCGAATGCAACTTTGTAGATACCGAAAAGAGATACGACAAGCAGGACGATAACGATTCCAGATATCGTTCCAGTGAGTACCAGGAGGTTCTTGTCACCTAACTTCATGCAACAAGAACTCGTGCGACCCCCTCATTATCCAGCGGTTGAATCCTGATTTGCTTAGTGTTTAGCGCGTCATCGTCAACTGATGTATCGCGAAACTTGTCCGACCGTCTGCTCAATGGGCCGGAATATCGCAGGATTTCCTCAAGATCTTTAAGTTGCACCGGCTTGGGCACAAAGTCATTCATCCCCGAACTCAGACAACGATCCCGTGCTTCCCTGGTGGCGTCCCCGGTCAGGGCAACGATACGCAATCTTTTATTGTTGTAGTGGGCGCGAATCCAGCGTGTTGCCTCGTAGCCGTCCATATTGGGCATCCGTATGTCCATGAAAATGAGATCATAGTCCTTAGCCTTGGCTGCGGCAACCGCTTCGACGCCGTCAAACGCAACATCCGCCTCGTAACCCATTTTCTTCAACAACTGACTCAGTACCCTGCGATTAATGGCATGATCCTCGGCAATCAGAATCTGATGTGGGAATTCCTCACCAAGATTACTGGAGAACTCGGCGCTGGCGCCCCTGACGATAGCCTTGGCCGACTGCCACGAGGCATCACAGGGATCGACCTGCACACGAATGGTGAAGCGGACGGTTGTACCCTTTCCTTCTGTGCTTTCAATCCAGATCTGACCATCCATTAGTTCAGTGAGGCCCCTGGACATAGGCAGACCCAGGCCGTTGCCGGTAGTGGAAGAACCGGATGTCTGGGGATCGAACACCTCCTCAAGGCTCCTGGAAGGGAGTCCCTGACCCGTATCAGCGACCGAAAATTCGATGCACATCTGGTTGTTTCCCAAGTCCTGGCACGAGGCAGCCAAAGTAATCGAACCCTGCTCGGTATTTTCCAGTGCATTGCTCAGAAGATTGACCAGAACCTGTTCCAGATAGTTGTCTTTTTCAAAGCTCGCCGATTGGGGGAGATCATCCAACTGCGAAATAAGTGAAATTCCCTTGTTGGCCGCTTTTGACTGAAACATCTCCACCGCATTGACGCCACACTCATAAATGTCGATCCGGGACCTGATGATGTCAGGCGCGCTGGTTTGATCCGATCCTGGTATTTTTTCAACCAACTGAAGCAAAGCATGGCCGCTCTTGCGAATGATCGTGACTAATTCCTGGGATCGCTGCCCGAGGCCTTCATCGAGCAATAAAGTGGTCATGCCACTGATGGAGTTGAGCGGTGTTCGGATTTCGTAGGCCAGATCGGACATCTGTTTTTTTCTTGCCAGATTTTCGGCCGCGATCTGGCGCCTGCTGAGTTCCTCATCGTGAGGATCCTGCTGCTGTTGCAGGTTATCCCGCTTGGCCTGACGGTTATCTTCGGCCAGGAAAGCCATCAACACGAGATAAACGAGGAGCAACAGCACCTTGACTACCCCGCTGACAAGCGCAACTGCAACCGCCAAAGGAACGAGAACGCAAAACAAATAAATCAAGTATGTGCCAGGGCGAGTGGGTATGTTGATCAACGGTCGGCGAACTGACTCGAAAGACGTATCGCACTCGTTTAATTGATCCGAATCCGGCGCCTGCTCCAGGCTCGAATCGAGTGGTTGAAAACCAAATTTTGAGAAGAAAGACATAAACGCACACTACCCCTTAAAGAAGCCAGTATCCTTTCCATTCCCTGTGAATATTGATACTGGTCCAATTGTATCGAGGCTCGGTTCACATCCATGCAAATCCTGTCAGCCTCGTGGCCTTTAGTGGGCATCCTTGCCTCTTTCGTTCATCGCGACTTCCGAATGTGGTGACCATCCGTGTTCACTATCCTGAAGCCTTAGCCTATATTCACCCTTGTGCACGAAAGCGTCTACTGTCATAACTGACAGACATTACAAAGGAAAATTACAAGCTTACGAAAGTTTGCTAAAAAAGAAGCTAGGTAGACACCAGGCCATTCTTGATGGCGAACTGGATCAACTCCGCATTGGTCTCGATCTGAAGTTCTTCCATTATGCGGTATTTGTGGAAAGCGATGGTTCTGGGTGTCACATATAAAATGGCTGCAGCCTTTTTCATCGTGTTTCCCTCGGCCAGCAACTGCAGAACCTCCCTTTGACGAACCGTCAGGCTGTTGATGGCGTCACGGTGGCTGTTACCACCCATCAGTGAACCGATCATCCCCTTGGTCACCAGCGGGGTAATGTAGGTTTCCCCAGCCATAACCGATTTAATCGCCTGAAAAAGTTCCGATGCGGCGGATTTCTTGAGCAGATAACCATCCGCACCAATCTGGATGGCCTCAGCAACCAGGTCCGGATCTTCATTTACCGTCAGAAAGATGAGTTTGACCTCGGGTAACAGCTTCTTGATTTTCCGGCAAGCATCCATGCCGTTCAGATGGGGCATTGAAATGTCAGTCACGATGACATCGGGTAACAGCTTTGGTGCTGCAGCCAGTAATTCGCGTCCATCGGTAACAGCACCCACAACCTCACACTCCGCTTCAAGGAGTGTTTTAAATGCTTCGACAAGGATGGCATGATCATCTGCCAGCAGGACGCGAGTGCGCATTATTCTGACACCCTGGCCGCTATGTACCTTGATTGTTTCATCCTTGATCCATCCGCAAGAACCCCTGTGCGAAATGCAATTCTGATTCAACTAAATTTTGAGTAATGCCCAAAGGCAGATGTTAACACGCGCCACGTTTTTACTAAACAGGAATCGTCCGGACACGCGCTGTTGGGCCAGCCTTGATTACTGAGTTTCTTCCTGAATGTCGGCGCTGGACAACTCCGTCACCAACTTCTGCAATTTGCTAATCAATTGTGGCGCTTGTTGGGCTATCGCTGCAAAATCTCCGAGCCTGGCCGCCTGTTCAACCGCCAAAGCCAGAGCGGATATTGAAGTCGTGCCGAGAATATCGGAAGATCCGCGCAGGGTGTGACTGACAGCCCCGATTTTATCAGCATCCCGGTTTTTGATAGCGGCTTGCAGTTCCGCAATCTGCTTCGGGGCATCCGCGAGAAATAATTCGATGACGGTTTCCAGAAGATCAGAATCCAGTTCAAAGCGGGCACCAACGGCGTTGTCATTCGAATGGGAATTTGTGCCCATGGGCTACTCCGTGTTGCCTGACCCTGTTGTGAAACAGGGCCATATCATAGATAAATACCGAGAGCCAAAATCCCTGTTGGCTCCCGGAAGAGGTCTGTATAGTAACGTGCTGGGGTCCAGACTTTGTCCCGGTTCAAGGGATATCGTATCGCAGTCGAGTGCTTCCTTGCACCCAAACGACGTCCTTGTCCTTTGTGAGCATCCCTGCGTCTGGGTGTTTTCTGATACGGCAGATATATACTCACCTATCCGGGTGGAGAAGTAACCTGTACAAATTGACAGACTTTTACTAAATAAATACGAGTGCACTGATAAGGGACTTCAGGTGAAATCAGAGCAGGAAAAATGGCAGTTCTGGATTGATCGCGGCGGGACATTCACCGATGTGGTGGCGCGCCGCCCCGATGGTACTCTGAGTACACATAAGTTGCTGTCGGAAAACGCCGGCTGTTACCCCGATGCCGCTTTGCAGGGTGTGCGTGATGTACTCGGCCTGGCGGCCGATGCTCCCATTCCCGCAGAGCGGATTGAGTCCGTCAAGATGGGTACCACCGTGGCGACAAATGCCCTGCTCGAGCGTAAGGGTGACCGCACCGTACTGGTCACTACAAAGGGGTTTCGGGATGCACTGCGCATCGCTTATCAAAACCGGCCACATATTTTTGCCTGCCACATCGAGTTGCCCCACTTGTTGTTTGAGCGGGTTATCGAAATTGATGAACGCTACAGCGCACAAGGCGAGGAACTCGTGGCCCTGAATCTTGTTGCTGCCCGCGAGGATTTACGCTCTGCGTGGACACAGGGCATCCGCTCGGTCGCGATTGTTTTTATGCATGCCCATCGTTATCCCATGCATGAACAGGCCATTGCCAGGCTTGCACGGGAGATCGGTTTTACCCAGGTATCTGTTTCTCATGAGGTCAGCCCACTGGTGAAACTGGTTGGCCGGGGCGATACAACGGTGGTGGATGCCTACCTGACACCGATCCTGCGGCGCTATATCGACACCATTGCCAGGCAACTGGCCGGAACCGATCTGTTGTTCATGCAATCCAATGGTGGCCTGGTGGACAGCCGTTTTTTTCAGGGCAAAGACAGCATTCTGTCGGGACCCGCCGCCGGCGTGGTTGCTGCGGTTCGTAGCAGTGCTGTGGCCGGATTTGACCGGATTATAGGTTTTGATATGGGGGGGACATCAACCGACGTATCTCATTTCGAGGGCGAGTATGAGCGCAGCTTCGAGAGTGAGGTAGCAGGAGTTCGCATTCGGGCGCCAATGATGCACATCCACACGGTTGCGGCCGGCGGCGGATCTATTCTGCGTTTTGACGGCAGCCGCTATCGGGTTGGACCGGAATCGGCCGGCGCCAGCCCCGGACCAGCTTGCTACCGCCGTGGCGGGCCATTGACGGTGACCGACTGTAACGTCATGCTTGGAAAAATCGTTCCAGACCACTTCCCGCAGGTCTTTGGCCCCGGTGGAGACTTACCGATCAACCGGCCGCTTGTGCATGAGCTGTTTTCCAGCCTGGCCGCCGAGATTACTGCAGCCACCGGGGATACCCGTACGCCACAGCAGGTAGCGCACGGTTTTCTCGAAATTGCCGTTCACAACATGGCCAATGCCATTCGCAAAGTGTCGGTTCAGCGTGGTCATGATGTTTCCGTTTACACACTGTGCTGCTTTGGTGGCGCGGGTGGCCAGCACGCTTGCCTGGTTGCGGATGCGCTGGGTATTTCACGTATTTTTATCCATCCCTACGCGGGGGTGTTGTCGGCATATGGTATGGGGCTTGCTGAGCGGCGACTCATACGTGAAAAGTCCGTGGAAGCCCAACTGAGCGATCAGTTGATGCCGGAACTGGAGCAGCTTCTGAGTGATATCGAGTACAAAGGCTGCACAGAAATGCAGGACCAGGGAGTTCGCAGGAAACATATAAGCCGGGTCCGCAAACTGCTGCTTCGTTATGACGGCACCGATACAACGCTACAGGTGGATCATGGAGAATACAAAACCCTGATTGCCCGGTTTGAATCAGCCCACCGCCGACGGTTCGGATTCATTCATACGGACAGGCCACTCATTGTTGAAGCAGTTTCGGTTGAGGTGATCGGCGCTGCCGAGGCAGCAGATGATCCGGCTGGCGATGTGCAATGGCAGCAAAGCGATCCCGGTCGACCCTGCAAACCACTGAGCCATTCAGGCATCTACACCGTCAACGCCGGTCAAAACGGTGAAGAATCATTCACGGCAGCCGTTTTTTCCCGTCAGCCACTCACCGTGGACTACGACATCGAGGGCCCGGCGATTATCGTCGAGGCGAACAGTACGATTGTGATTGAACCGGGCTGGAGTGCACGATTAACCCGACTCAATCACCTGGTACTGACTCGTGTTACCGCGCTTGCGCGTAAAGCTGCAGTGGGAACACAGGTAGATCCGGTCCGCCTGGAGATATTCAATAATCTCTTTATGTCGATTGCGGAGCAGATGGGCACGACCCTGCAAAACACCAGTCACTCGGTAAACATCAAAGAACGGCTCGATTTTTCCTGCGCAATTTTTGATGTACGGGGTGAACTGGTGGCAAACGCACCGCATATGCCGGTGCACCTGGGTTCCATGGGCGAGAGCGTGCAAAGTGTGATCCGGCAGCACGCCGGAACCATGAAGCCGGGTGATGCCTACGTCATTAACGCGCCCTATAACGGCGGCACGCACCTGCCTGATGTCACCGTCATTACACCCGTTTATGATGATACGGGCGAGCGCATCCTCTTTTATGCCGGCTCACGCGGACATCACGCCGATATCGGTGGGATTACGCCGGGATCAATGCCACCCGGCAGCACCTCCATCAAGCAGGAAGGTGTGCTGTTTGATAACTTCAAGCTGTTGGACGCGGGTCGGTTTCGTGAGGCGGAACTACGCGCTCTGCTTGCTTCCAACCCATACCCCGCACGCAATCCGGGCCAGAACATCGCCGACCTCAAGGCACAAATCGCTGCGAACGAGGCCGGCGTGCAGGGGCTGCGTAAAATGATCCATCATTTTGGCCTGCCAACCGTACGCGCCTATATGGGCCATGTGCAGGACAATGCGGAAGAGTCCGTGCGGCGGGTGATTGAGGTGCTGCACGACGGCAGCTTCACCTATCCCTTCGATGATGGTACGGTTATTCACGTTCGCATCAGTATCAACAAATCGAAACGCCAGGCGCGCATCGATTTCAGCGACAGTTCAAAACAACAGGCGAACAACTTCAATGCACCCGCTGCGGTCTGCAAGGCGGCCGTACTCTATGTCTTTCGTACGCTGGTAGATGATGACATTCCACTCAATGCAGGCTGCCTTAAACCACTGGACATCATTATTCCGCAAGGGAGCCTGCTCAACCCCCAATACCCTGCTGCCGTCGTTGCGGGTAATGTTGAAACATCACAGCGCATTGTGGACACACTGTACGGTGCACTCGGCGTGCTGGCCGCATCGCAGGGGACCATGAACAATTTCACGTTCGGCAATGCGCACTGGCAATACTATGAGACTATCTGCGGTGGCTCCGGCGCCGGGCCGGATTTCGATGGTACGGATGCCGTGCAGACCCACATGACCAACTCACGCATCACCGACCCCGAGATTCTGGAGTGGCGTTTCCCGGTGCTGCTGGAAAGCTTTACCATCCGTCAGGGCAGTGGCGGCGCGGGACTACACCCTGGCGGCAATGGCACCGTACGCCGTCTGCGTTTTCTTGAGTCCATGACGGCAACGATTCTATCGAACAGCCGTGAAGTTCCACCATTTGGCGTGCAGGGCGGTGAACCCGGAGCGGTGGGTCGAAACCGGGTTGAACGTGCCGATGGACGTACCATCCCATTGGCGGCATGTGATCAGATCGACATGAATGCCGGTGATGTTTTTGTCATTGAAACGCCCGGCGGCGGAGGCTATGGCTTGCCTCCGGTCAGATAGCACCCAGGTCCCTCAGGCGAACCATTTCTTCAGCCGTCAAGCCCAGCAATCCACCATAGATTTCGTCGTTGAACGCGCCCAGTTCCGGACCAGCCCAGTCGGTACGGCCGGGTGTCTTGCTGAGCTTCGGCACCATCGCGGGTATTTTCAGTGGCGTTCCGTGGACATCAACTTCCTCATACAGACCACGGGCCTGGAAATGTTCATCGGCAGCCATGTCCGCCACGCTGTAGATCGGGCCGGCCGGTACACGGGCCTGCTCAAGGACTTCCAGGGCTGCTTTCGAATCCAGAGACAGCATCCACGCTTCGATGGCGGCATCAATGGCCTCCTCATGCTCCACACGCCCGGCATTGTCAGCCAGGCGCGGGTCAGCAGCCATGTCGGGACGGCCCATGGCTGTGCACAAGCGCCTGAAAATGGAGTCTCCGTTGGCGCCGATGATTACAAACTTGTCATCGGCACAACGGTAGGTGTTGGTCGGCACGATACCGGTTACAGTGGAACCGGACGGTTGCCGCACCACACCGGCCGCATCATATTCGGGCACCGCACCCTCCATCATGTTGAACACCGCCTCGTACAAAGCCGTATCAATCACCTGGCCACCGTGGGTGGAATCCTTCATCCGGTGCAGGCAGGCCATCACGATACCCAAAGCGGTATGCAGCCCCGCCAGGGAGTCTCCCATACTCAGGTTCATGCGCATGGGTCGCTCGCCCGGAAGACCATTGACATAACGCATACCGCCCAGACCCTCACAAACCGATGCAAAGCCCGGCTTGGAAGCATAGGGCCCGTCCTGGCCATAACCCGATATACGTGCATAGATCAGGCCAGGATTGCTCTTCTCGAAATCCTGCGGACCCAGGCCCCATTTTTCCATCCGGCCCGGTCGGAAGTTCTCGATCAGCACATCGCTGAGCTCGGCAAGTTCGCGGACCAGACCACGCCCTTCTTCACTGCGCAGGTTAGCAGTGACGCTTTTTTTATTGCGCCCCAGGCTTCGCCACCAGTACGAGGTACCGTCATCGTCCAAAACCCGCCAGTGCCGCAACGGATCTCCGGAGCCTGGTGGCTCAACCTTGATCACCTCGGCACCATAATAAGCCAGGATGCTGCCGGCAAATGGGCCGGCCAGTAACTGACCTGCTTCCAGTACGCGGATACCGTCCAGCGGGCGCTTGCTCTGTTTCATATTCCTGTAACCCCGGGATTAAACCTGTCCATCTGACTCCGGCAGATCCGGAGCGCTCAGCTACAATATACCCACATTCGACCCGGCCCAGCCCAGACATGAGTCAATTGTTCGACTTCAGGAGGCGTCAGTCTTAACTCTGTGATATCACCCGATGACTCGGGTGACGTTGAAAATGTCCCATTGCCGCCACCGCTATTGTTTTCTTGTGTGTATCTAATCCAACGTACTTGCTAAACTTGTTCATGACCTGTCCTCCTCAATTGTGGCTCTGAGCCAAGGGATGTTTCAACCTCAGCTTAATCCACGCTGCTTGAGGTTGGGCAG
>JAJRRA010000084.1 GCA_024279945.1 Gammaproteobacteria bacterium | reverse complement strand
CTCCCCATCGCGCGCAAGCGCGCTCTTACCCTGTAAGAGGCCGCTTGCGGCCGACTGTCGCTATCGTTTCTCCCCATCGCGCGCAAGCGCGCTCTTACCCTGTAAGAGGCCGCTTGCGGCCGACTGTCGCTATCGCTACTCCCCATCGCGCGCAAGCGCGCTCTTACAGCATTCGTTATGAGTAGCACCATCCTGGTTACTGGCGCGACGGGTTACATTGGCTCGCATACCTGCCTGGAACTGCTCGAATCCGGTTATCAGCTTATCGGCATCGACAACCTCAGCAACAGCAGGGAAGAATCCCTGCGGCGGGTACAAAAACTCAGCGGCAAGCCCCTGACTTTCATCCGGTGCGACCTGCTGGATGAGGCCGGCCTGGCTCGGGTTTTCGCTGAGCACCCGGTGGATGCAGTGATTCACTTTGCCGGCCTCAAGGCCGTGG
This sequence comes from Gammaproteobacteria bacterium, assembly GCA_024279945.1. Lineage (GTDB taxonomy): Bacteria > Pseudomonadota > Gammaproteobacteria > Xanthomonadales > SZUA-36 > JAJRRA01. The sequence continues at coordinate 18,365 of JAJRRA010000084.1, read as the reverse complement.
GTGAGTCAGTGGAAAAACCCTTGCTGTACTACAAAAACAACCTCAGCGGCACCGCGAACCTGCTCGAAGCCATGGCCAATGCCGAGGTCAAAAACATCGTCTTCAGTTCCTCCTGCACCGTTTACGGGATACCGGAAAAACTCCCCATCAGCGAAGATTTCCCGCTGCAAGCGGTCAGCCCCTACGGCCAGACCAAGCTCACCATCGAGTACATGCTGCAGGACCTGCACGCCTCCGACCCGCAATGGAACATCTCCATCCTGCGCTACTTTAACCCGGTTCGCGCGCACCCCAGCGGCGATATCGGTGAAGACCCCAGCGGCATCCCCAATAACCTGATGCCCTACATCACCCAGGTGGCCGTGGGTGAGCGCGAACAACTGTCGGTATTTGGTGGTGACTACGATACCCCCGACGGCACCTGTATCCGTGACTATATCCACGTGGTGGACCTGGCTAAAGGCCATATCAAGGCGCTGGAAAAGCTGCAGGACAACCCCGGCGCCGTCATCACCAACCTGGGAACAGGGCAGGGTTACTCGGTGCTGGATATGATCAGGGCCTTTGCCGCCGCCACCGGCATAAAAATACCGTATCAAATTGTTGAGCGCCGGGCAGGGGACACCACGGCGGTGTACGCCGACGCCGGCAAGGCGGAGCGGGACCTGGGCTGGAAGGCGAAACGGGATTTACAGCAGATGTGCAAAGATGCCCACCGCTGGCAATCCAAAAACCCCAGGGGATACCTGTAAGAGCGCGCTTGCGCGCGATGGGGAGTAGCGATAGCGCCAGTCGGCCGCAAGCGACCTCTTACAGGGTAAGAGCGCGCTTGCGCGCGATGGGGAGAAGCGATAGCGACGGTCGGCCGCAAGCGGCCTCTTACAGGGTAAGAGCGCGCTTGCGCGCGATGGGGAGTAGCGATAGCGACGGTCGGCCGCAAGCGGCCTCTTACAGGGTAAGAGCGCGCTTGCGCGCGATGGGGAGTAGCGATAGCGACGGTCGGCCGCAAGCGGCCTCTTACATGGTGGGGGGTGGGGGATTAGAATGGGGGGATGAAAGTGCTTGTTACCGGCGCGGCCGGCTTTATTGGGAATGAGATTGCATTGCGGCTTGTTGCACGCGGTGACGAGGTGGTGGGTGTTGACAACCTCAATGATTATTACGAGCTGTCGTTGAAACAGGCGCGCCTGGAGCGCCTGGCAGACGAGCCGCGCTTCGCTTTCATCAAACTGGATATCGCTGACAGGCCGGCGATGGCAAAGCTGTTTGCCGGGCAGAAATTTGATGCGGTGGTCAACCTGGCCGCCCAGGCGGGCGTGCGTTATTCGCTGGAGAACCCGGGCGCCTATGTCGACAGCAACCTGACCGGTTTTGCCAATGTGCTCGAGGGCTGCCGCCAATCCAAAGTCAAGCACCTGGTGTTCGCCTCATCCAGCTCGGTTTACGGCGCCAACAGCAAACTGCCGTTCTCCGAGCAGGACAACGTAGACCACCCGGTGTCACTGTACGCGGCGAGCAAAAAGGCCAATGAGTTGATGGCGCACAGCTACGCGCATCTGTACGGCTTGCCCTGCACCGGCCTGCGTTTCTTCACCGTCTACGGCCCCTGGGGCCGGCCCGACATGGCTTATTTCAGCTTCACCCGGAAAATACTGGCCGGTGAACCCCTCCCGGTGTTTAACCAGGGGAAGATGAAACGCGACTTTACCTATATTGACGACATCATCGAGGGCCTGCTGCGGGTGATCGACCAGGCGCCCGCCCCGGATGGGCAGTGGAGCGGGGACCAGCCCAACCCGGCAAGCAGCCAGGCGCCATACCGCATTTACAACATCGGCAACAACAAGACCGTGCCGTTACTGGATTTTATCCATGTGCTGGAAGATTGCCTGGGCAAAAAGGCCAGCCTGAACCTGCTGCCGATGCAAAGCGGTGATGTGAAAACAACGTTCGCCGATGTCAGCGCCCTGCAAGCGGCAGTCGGCTTCAAACCCTCCACCCCCATCGAAACCGGCCTGCAACGTTTCGTCGACTGGTACCAGCGTTACTACTGCAAAATGTAAGAGGCCGCTTGCGGCCGACAGCGCCCGGTCGCGCGCAAGCGCGCTCTTACCCTGTAAGAGGCCGCTTGCGGCCGACCAGGTATTAAGAAAAAGGGTTGACCAGGGTTATCCGGCAGGCTTCGAAATCTTTGGTGTTACGGGTGGCCACGGCAAACCCCCGGGACCGGGCGATGGCGGCAATCTGCCCGTCAAAAGTGCTCATGGGGCGGCCAATTTCCTGGCGATGAGCCAGAATGTCACCGTATATTCTGGCCGCATTCTCATCAAAGGAAAGAATGCGCTGGTCGAACGCGGCCGCTACGAACTGCTCGAAACGTTCTTGCAGCAGGCGCTGGCGCCTGCCTGCCGGCATCACGCTGAGGCCGAAACCGATTTCAGCGATGGTGATGGTCGACAGGTAAAGTGCCGTGGCGTCCTGGGCATTGAGCCAGTTCAACACCGGACCGGCCGGTGGTGAGGTCATGAATTCCGATACCACGTTGGTATCGAGCATAATCATTTGAAGGTCGCCGGTGCATGGGTTTCACGCTGGGGAAGGCGCAATTCATCACCGTTATAAGCCGCGCTGAACAGTCTGACGGCGAGGTCACCCAGATTTTCCGGTGTCGTTACGGCGCGCTTGATAATCCGGCGAACTTCTTCCTCCATGGATACCCCGTGTTTCGCTGCCTGCACCCGTAGTTGCCTGAAGGTATCTTCGTCCAGTTTTCTGACACTCAGACTCGGCATTTGAATTTCCTCCATCGGTTTGAGAACCAATCGAAGAAATGATAGCGCTTGATAGCAATGCTGTCAAAATATAACTAATGCCATCATATGACCCTGGCTAGCGAAAATACTCAACCCCGGGCAGATTTTTGAAATCCACATCCTGTGTCCAAAGGACGGCATCGAACTTCCTGGCGGTCGCATAGATAATGCTGTCGGCCAGGGGTAACTGCAGTTTTAGTCCAATCTCGGCGGCCGTAACGGCCAGATTACTTTCCAGGGGAACAAGCAATCCTTTTTTCATCTGCGAAATCGCTGCCAAAGCGTGGTAGCCGTCCTGGTGCCGGCAAATAAATTTGAAGACTCCAGTCAGGGTAATGCTGGGAACAAGGAGTTTGTTGGTATTGCTGATCGGCCCGGCGAATTTTTCAGCATGGGGTTCATCCTTGAAAAAAGCGATCCAGGCCGAAGAATCAACGACGTTCACAAGCGATCATCTTCCCTTTCGAATGGGGCATCTATTCCCTTTATAAACCCGCGTAATTCTTCAATGGGCCGTAAAGGCACCAGCACAATATTTCCCTCATAAATCAACATGTCCACTTTCTGTCCCGGCTTGATGTCCATTTCCTCACGGATATCCTTTGGAATCACTACCTGATATTTCGGTGAAACGGTTACTGTAGCCATCGGACTATTCCATCGATCAGCGTTACGTAAAACGATATTATGATCGATGGAATGTGCCATTTCAAATGACCCGGTTCGAATTTACCCAAGTCTAACCATTCAGCCGGCATGCCCTTGAGAGAATTTGACGCTTCAGCGTGTAGGAAATAGTCGGCGTCCAACTTTTTTGCTGACCATGGCATTCTTCAGGCCGAGATGCTGGTGGAAGGGCTGGAAGTCTTTGTCGGCGTGCAGCAGGGGCAGGCAGTTTTCTATGCAATAAGTGGCAATAATGGAATCCATGGTCTTGCGCACGGTATGCCCCTTTTTTTTCAGCGCGCGGTAATTTTCTGCACTTTTCAGCGCAATGGTTGTGTCCAGCATGTTCACAAGGTGCAGAGACAGCAGGAGTTCGCGGGCCTTGAAAAAATCACGGTCTGAGCGGAACCCCTGCAATACTTCGGCCAGCATCACACCGCCTATGACAATCAACTCCCGGCCAAGTAATGAATCGAGGTGGTCTGCCTGGGGTGTGTTATTGCCGGTGAAGTAATCGACCCAGACACTGGAGTCGACCACTATCATTAGTCCGCCCTCATTTCATCGAGGTCGCCCACCCACTTCAGTTTCCCGCGATAGTTGCGAATATTTTCCTGCATTTTCAGGCGCAGTAGTGTTTTCAGTCCCGCTTCCACCGCCTCACGTTTTGTTCTGATGCCGGTTAGCTTCAATACCCGCTCCATCAGTTCATCATCAATTACGATATTTGTGCGCATACGCCACCAATGTGTATGTATATTGTCAAACATACACATTAGACCATAGGTGGAAGAGGTTCAAGGCATTCATAGTCACAGTTCAGGATGCCACGATATTCAGCAGGATGAAGTAGGAAAAACTCGTGGAACCGGGTAGGAAAACAGCCCATCACCAGATTGTTTTATCGGTCGCCGCTTTGGCGTCCGGTTGAACGGGCTTGAAATCTTTGTCGGCAAGCCTATAATACCATTTTAATGATCTAAATAATGATAAAATGGCAATAATAGATCATTAAAGTGAACTATATGGCTTATTATGTATCTGGATAAGGCAAGCATAGAGATATTCAGGGGCGGTCAGTGGTGTGCTGCGGGCGTGTTCCGTCCGGAAGATGTCCGCCAGGGCTATCGCGGTTCCAGCCGTTTTGAATACCTGCTCGACTATGCCGTGGAGCATGCCGCAGAGTCGCTGGCGACTGCGGCCGGCCTGAGTTGCCGTTACCCGGTAGATTTTGCACTTCACACAGCGGCGCACTGGCCGGCATTTATCCTGGATATCCTGCCCAGTGGTTACGGCAGACAACGGTGGCTGGAGCAACTGGATCTGAACGACGGGCCGGCGGCGGACTGGCCATTGCTACTGCGGGGCACCGCTTTCCCGGTGGGGAATTTGCGTATTGCCGAAGCGGTTGCGGCCAAGAATCCGACACACAAAGTGCCGCTGTCCAGCGGCGCCCTGGCGCCTGCAAACCAGCACCCCGGTTTCAGGCGCCGCGATATCATCGAGCGTAATGAGCACTTCGTTGAGTATGCCTTTCAACTGGGTATCTATGCGGCCGGGGGCAGCGATGTGCAGGGTGTGGCGCCCAAAATGCTGCTGGCCCAGGATAGGCGCGGTAACTGGCACGCTGAAGGTGTTTTGCCGGATAAGCAGGTACAAGCCCATTGGCTGGTCAAGTTTCCACGGGGCAGGGTGGCTGCCGATCAGCGGGTGCTGAAAAACGAAGCGGCTTATATGACGGTCGCAAAAGCGCTGGGCTTGCGCGTTCACGCCGCGCTGGAGTGTGTTGAACACAGCCTGTTCATTCCGCGTTTTGACCGGCGGGTGGTCGCCGGATCACACATTGAGCGCTACGGAATGGAAAGCCTGTGTTCGCTGGCCGGGATTTCCGAATTCGGGCTAGCCGTTTCGCACGACACGCTGTGCCGCGCCATCCTGCGGTATTGCACAGAGCCGGAAAAGGACCTGCTGGAGTACATCAAGCGCGATATCGCCAATGTGGTGATGGGTAATAAAGACAATCACGCCAGGAACACGGCGGTAATGCGTTACGAAAACGGTGATGTCGTTCTCGCCCCCCTGTTTGATTTTGCACCCATGTACCTGGACCCCGAAGGCATCGCCCGTGTCTGCCGTTGGGAAGGCAATGCCGAGCAAGCGGGCCATCCGGAATGGGCCGCAGTGCTGAGCCGCTTGCAGGAGTACCTGCCCGATGCCCAGGAACATCTGCGGCAGTTCGGGAATGAAATAGAGCGCTTGCCCGAAACCATGCGACAGGCCGGCGTGGATGACGACATCATCGAGAACCGCGCCCCTTCCACCCAACAGCACGCGCGTCAGCTTCAGACGCTTTGAGGTATCGCCATGCCCCGAAAACTGAATAACGAAGAAGTCACTCAGGCCAAGTTACAACTGATGGATGAAATCGGAAGGGGCGAACTGAGCCTGGGCCAGGCGGTGCGACGAATGCGCCTGATTACCGGTAAAAACCAGAAGGATTTTGCTAAAAATATCATTGGCATTTCACCGCGCATCCTTGCAGAAATCGAACGCGGCGTTGCCAACCCCACCGTCAACACCCTGAACAAAATCGGCAAGCCGTTCGGTTACCGGGTTGGTTTTGTGGGAAGGGAAACCACCGTACAAGTGAATTCCCTGCTCCTACAAAAACTGTAAGAGGCCCCTCTGGGGCCGACCTGTAAGAGCCCGCTTGCGGGCGACATGCTGCAAGCAGTCGGCCGCAAGCGGCCTCTTACAACAGCGACATGCTGCAACCAGTCGGCCGCAAGCGGCCTCTTACAACAGCGACATGCTGCAAGCAGTCGGCCCCAAGGGGCCTCTTACAACAGCGACATGCTGCAAGCAGTCGGCCGCAAGCGGCCTCTTACAACAGCCTCATGCAGAGCTCTAGCGGGCTCTGCAGGGCGGTAGCGTGCCTGAACCTAAAAATGCGAACCCCTATTTCCTGAACAAATCAGAATGGCTGCCCATTCGTTCAAAAATAATGGAATTTTCAATTATTTTGTAAATGAGAAGCCAGTCAGATTCAATATGACACTCTCTTCTGCCGGAGTAATTCCCAAGCAGTTTGTGATCCCTATGAATAGCGTCCAGGGTGTCACCTTGCAGAAGTGTTGTCGCAATTATCTTGAATTTATCAAGATTTTTGCCTCTCTTCCGGCCCTGATTAACGTCCCTGGCAAACTGCTTTGTGTATACAGGTAAAAACATCAAATACCAAGATGTTTAAACATATCATCAGCATCTTTACAAACGACCAATCCTTTATCGGCGTCTGTGGCTTCAAAAGTCTTGAGGGTCTCGCTCGTGGGGATGACAATATTAAACGGCAGGCCATTGTTAACTTCGACCTGTTTGTAAAATAAGGTAATAGCCTGGGTTACACTTAAACCCAGCTGCTCAAAGATTTCTTCTGTGTGTTTTTTTAATTCAGGCTCTATTCTTGCTCGTACCATCGCACTCTTACTCATTGCCGGGACCTTAATAAATATTGACCAGTCCTTAATGTACCCCAAATGGGATACAGTCGCAATTCTATTCTGAGTATTCATCCTAAGCATTTTTTATCTGAATTGAATCAGCAAAAGTCGCCAATCCTTGTAAGAAAAAAGAGATCCCGGATGTCGCCTCGCGAATCTGGGATGACGGGAGTGGTAATCGCTAGCGAAATCCGTGGTCTTTTCGATATTGTCAGACAAGGGCTGAACACCCCACCGGCTGAAAATGAGTTTCGGATGTAAGTAAATTCTACTCACCAGATGGTTTTAACGATGGTCGCATCGCGCAGATTCTGATCGGCGGTCACCAGGGGTGCGTTGCTGAGAATGGAAGTGGCTGCAATGAGGCGGTCGGCCGGGTCGCGGCTCAGTTCAGATCCAAAACCCGCCGACAACTCTGCGATTTCTGGTGTAATTTCATGAACCCGGTAATTACGTGATTGCAGCAGCAAACGGATAAACCCGGAAGCGGTGGCATCGAGCACCAGGCGCTTTTTCTGTATGAGCATGGCGATTTCCCAGAGGGAAATATCGCAAATCATCGATTCCCCCTGATGGAGTTCAAGTGCGTTTTTTGCCGCCGGTGAAAGCTTGCTGCTGTCCAGTGCGTCCCAAATGATCGCGCAGGTATCGAGCAGGATCATTGCAGGGCATCCCAGCGCTCATCAATGGGGGAGAGAACATCGTGAATGACGGCGGTATTGGCCAGTGCGGCCAGTTTTGCCGCAGCAGCATCCTGTTGGCTGAGCGGCGGGGACAAGGTGGCCAGGACTTTGCCTTTTGAAGTGACGTTAATCTGTTCACCCTGTTGCACCCGGGTCAGGTATTCCAACAGCCTGGCCCGCAACTCGCTGATGCTTACGTTTTCCATACTCACCTGCTGATACCGAAGTTGTACAATATAGATGTACAAGTTTAGAGGAATCAACATAACAAGGCAAATCCGGGATGACGGGGGGGCTCTTGCAGTAAAAACCGGTTCCATGCGGAGCTCCAATGGGCTCTGCAGGGCTGTAGCGTGCCAAAGGCAGCCCCAATTACCTGTTTCTAGGCATCAGGCGCAGGGGACCCCCGCAACAACCCCTCGGTGCTCAGGTCTTCATCAAGCTCCGGCCAATGCAGGCCATAACCGCCACCGCAAATTTCCCAGTTCAAGAGGGCTTTATGACTCGCACCAGCCAAACGCGGATACCACTTCAGAGGCACAGATATTTGTCGTCCATCCATGAGCCCAACGATAAGAGAATCATCGGAAAATTCAACAGAACCTACGCGTTCATCTGCTTTAAGTGCCAAAGTACCCATGCCAGGCCTCCAGAAGTGTTGACTGATTATCTTTTATGATACTGCAAATACGTTGAAGTTCGTGCGCTGGGAATCCAATATTTCTGGCGACTCGAATGGGATCTATCCAGAATTTTGCTGAACGGCGATCCCGATCAACGTGTACGTGGGGAGGCTCCCCAGGTTCATGGCTGTACCAAAAAAGACGATACGGGCCCTTTCTCAGGATTGTGGGCACATCGCTTTCCTGACAAGTTGGCACATTCTTTCAGTCTATGTCCGCACCAGACTGAAAAAATATGGGTGTTTACCCATTTTTGTTGTAAGAAATAAGCTAGCCACCACCATTTGTTCAATCCCTGAACATAAGCTATCATCACCCGTAAGAGCCCGCTTGCGGGCGACCTTCCAGAGCCTTTCGCCCGCAAGCGGGCTCTTACAAAGCACGATGGAGATGGGATGCACGAAGCACAGGCCAAGTGGTTTGCGGTGTTGACCAAGCCGCGACAGGAGCGTATCGCGCAGGAACACCTGTGCCGGCAACACTACGAGTGCTTTTTGCCGATGGCTGTGAACCCCTACCAGAAGCGCAATAAGAAAAACAATACGCCGATGATCGAGCCATTGTTCCCCCGGTACCTGTTCATCAGGGCCATTCCCGAAGTACAAAACCTGGCCCCGGTGCGCTCCACCCGGGGCGTGAACGGCATGGTCCGCTTCGGCACCAAACTGGCCACCGTGCCCAAAGACGTCATCAAGCGCCTGAAAGCCAGAAGATGCGCCGACACCGGCCTGATCCGCGTCGACCCGGACCCGGTGGAACCCGGCGACAAGGTCAAAGTATTTGACGGCCCGCTGGCGGGCCTGAGGGGTATTTTGCAAGAACACTGCAGCCAGACAAGATCGATCCTGTTACTGGAAATACTGGGCAGGGAAACCACTGTTGAGGTGGACTCCCTGCTTATGCAAAAACTGTAAGAGGCCCCTCGGGGCCGAAAGGCTGTAAGAGGCCCCTCTGGGGCCGAAAGGCTGTAAGAGGCCCCTCTGGGGCCGACCCTGTAAGAGGCCCCTCGGGGCCGAAAGGCTGCAACCAGTCGGCCGCAAGCGGCCTCTTACAACAGCGACATGCTGCAACCAGTCGGCCGCAAGCGGCCTCTTACAACACCCTCATGCGGAGTCCACAACGGACCCTGCAGGGCGGTAGCGTGCCCTGTAAGAGGCCCCTTGGGGCCGCCCCTGTAAGAGGCCGCTTGCGGCCGACAAACCAAACCAACACAAACCAAGCAAATGCCAACAACCCAGGAAACTCACCTAAAAGTCCTCCGCCACCTGGCGGATAACCCCAACGTCACCCAGCGTGAGCTGGCCGCGGAGATGGGTATCAGCCTGGGCAAAGTAAACTATTGCCTCAAAGCCCTGATTGAAAAAGGCATGATCAAGGCCAATAACTTCAAAAACAGCAACAACAAAGCCGCCTACGCCTATTTGCTCACGCCCAGGGGAATCGAGCACAAGGCCCAGATTACCGTCGCCTTCCTGCAGCGAAAAATGGCAGAATACGAATCACTGAAAGACGAAATCAAACAACTGCAACGTGAAGTCAGCAACATTCAGAAGCCGGAGCCGTGAACACAATCAACAGCCGGAATGACGAAGTTGAAAAAAGGAAATTAATCAGACAATGAAAGCAGTCAGTGACCCTGAATGACCTGATTTACCAGTGAATATCAAAAAACATCTAAGCAATCTGGCCCGCAAAATCGTCCTGAAGTTTGCTGATCCTGTTGTGAAAAGAAGGGTTGGGAACAGACACATTTATATGCGCTTGTCACATATGTTACCGATCTATCAGAAGACATTTGTTTTATACGACACCGCTATTGCAAGGGTAGCGGGCTATATAGCAAAAACCAAACCAGGCCTGGTGAACATTGTGGATGTGGGCGCTAATGTGGGGGATACAGCGTCCCTCATTTTATCCACGGTTGAGAACTCACGAATCATCTGTGTTGAGGGCAATGAAGCGTATTTGCCCTTGCTGCATAAAAATTTTGATGGGTGCGATTCTGTGATTATCGAAGCCGTGTTTTGTGGTGAAAGTTCCAGTGTGGAAAGTGGCCTGGAGCTTGATACCAAAGAGGGGACAGCGTCACTCATCAGATCTTCTGAGAATAGTAAAAAAATAGAATTCAAAACGGTTGACCAGATCGTAACTGAACAATTTTCTGCACAAGAAGGCATCGATTTACTGAAGGTTGATACCGATGGGTTTGACTATAAAGTGCTCCGTGGGGCGATAAAAACCCTTAAAAAATACCAGCCGGCCGTGTTGTTTGAGCTAGACAAACATTTTCTCCTGATGAATGAGGAGCAACCGATGTCGGTCTTCAGCCTGTTTGAGGATTGTGGTTATTCCCGTTTTATTGCCTATGACAATACGGGCTACCTTATTGGCCTGTTCCACATCAGTGAAAAAGAAAACACAGAGCGCTTGATAGACTACTTTTATTCCAGGCGCTTATATATGGATATTCTGATGATCGCAGATGAATCGCTGATAAGGACAAGCTACCAGAACGAACAAAATGCGACTTTATCCACGGTTGGTTTGATTTGAGGATTGCGTTTGATTACCAGGCGTTCTGTCTTCAGCAGTACGGAGGGGTTGCACGTTATTTCAATCGCCTGGCTGAAGAGTTGTTGTTAAGGGGTGAAGATGTTGGGATTTTTGCGCCCGTTTATCAAAACAAATACCTGACTGCATTGCCCAAACGTGCCGTGCATGGCAGAAACGTTAATCGCTACCCTCCAAAGACAACAAAACTCGCTCTTTTTTTTAACCACCTTCTGGCCCGGCCTGCGATAAAAAAGTGGTGCCCTGACGTGGTCCACGAAACGTATTTTGCACGCAAAAGTTCAGCGCCTGCAGATTGTCCGGTGATCATAACGGTCCATGACATGATCCATGAGCTATATGACCTCAAGGCTACCCACCAGGACAACACCGCCGAAATAAAACGAATGGCCGTTGATCGGGCCGATCATATTATCTGTGTTTCTCAGTGCACCAAGCGCGATTTGATGCGCATCCTGGGTGTACCGGAAAATAAGGTCACCGTTGTTTATCATGGTTTTGAACCGGGTCAATATGGAGCAGATACGCCGGGCGACACGGTAGCTGAGGAACCCTTTATTCTCTATGTTGGAAACCGGAGCGGATACAAAAACTTCAGCCGATTTATGCAGTCCGTTGCGCAATCTGAACGATTGAGAAAAGACTTTCGTGTGATTGCGTTCGGTGGTGGGAAAGTCACTAAAAATGAGCAGTTGCAAATCCGGCAGTTGGGCTTTGTGCCGGGGCAGATCAAACAAGTGGGCGGGTGTGATGCGGTGCTGGCCGGGCTATATAAGCAAGCGAGTGCTTTTGTTTTCCCCTCACTCTATGAAGGCTTTGGTTTGCCGCCGCTGGAAGCCATGGCGCATAACTGCCCTGTGATCAGCAGTAACAGCAGTTGTATGCCCGAGGTGATTGCTGAGGCGGCAGAATTTTTTGACCCGATGGAGGTCGATGAAATGACCGGGGCGATGGAAAATGTACTCTATTCAAACGAGCGAAGCCGTTCCTTGAAAGCACTCGGCACTGAACGCCTGAAAAAGTTTTCCTGGGGCCAGTGTTGCACCGCGACACAAGCCGTCTATGAGCAGGTAGTGAAGAAGCCGGGATGCCTGAAACAAGCCGTAGTCAAAAACGGTACCGCCTGGCGGCACTGGGAGCGGTTGCGAATATCATCAGCGCCGGTCTGGGCATGGCGGCATTAATCATTACCGTTCCCTTAACACTTTCCTACCTGGGCGAAGAGCGATTTGGTGTGTGGATGACCGTCGCCAGCCTGGCGGGATTATTGACTTTTTTAGATTTGGGGGTGGGCAACGGCTTTATTTCACATGTTGCAAAAGCAAATGTGACAGGCGGTGCTGAGAAATTCAGGTGCACCGTCACCCGTGGGCTCATTTTACTGGCATTAATCGGCATAGTCGTTGGGATGCTGTTAAGCATGCTCAACACCTGGATACCCTTCGAGAGCATCATTTCTGTGGAGACCGAACAAGCCACCGAAGATGCAAGAGAATCTGCATGGATCTTCATTGGGCTGTTTTCGCTGGGCATCCCTCTGAACGGAATCTATCAAATATTTCAGGGGCTGCAGAAAAGCTGGGTAGTCCACAGTTTGAAAAGCTTCGGTTCGATAATTTCGATATTGGCCGTCGTGATCTTGTCCGCGAAAAAGGCTGATCCAGCCTCCTTATTGTTGGCGACCTATGGCGTACAAACGGTATTGCCGGCCATCCTGTTGATTTATATTGCCAGGCAAAACTGGTTGACGACCCACCCGCACCTTCAGCCCAAAGAGTCGCTGCTTGAGTACAGGCATTTAATTGGCGCAGGGGGTCTTTTCTTTGTGTTACAAATCGGCACCATGGTTGGCTGGGGTGCCGATACCCTGATTCTGTCTTCACTGGCCGGGGCGGCAGCAGTGGCGCAGTTTGCGGTGGCGCAAAGAATGTATCAACTGGTCAGTGTGCCGCTGTCGATTATGAATGCGCCTCTGTGGAGTGCTTACGCCGATGCAAAAGCGCACGGCGACAAAGAATTTATTGAAAAAACACTAAAAAAATCACTGTTTGGAACCCTGGGCATCAGTGCGCTGCTCTCTGTGACGCTCTTTATGTTGTCCGGCGCCATTCTCAATCTATGGGTTGGTGATGCGGTGCAGGTATCAGAAAGTTTGCTGTTGGGATTTATGATCTGGACCGTGATGCAGGCAAGTGGTAATTCCTTTGCGATGTTTCTTAATGGAATGCACATTATTAAACCGCAGGTTGTAGCGGTGATGTGCTTCGTCGCACTGGTGCTCCCACTGAAAATCTATTTTGTCCCTGAATTTGGCGCGGTCGCCATCATCTGGAGCACGGTTTTAGCTTACTTCATTGCTGTGGTGTTGTTTTATGGCTTCAGGTTCAGGCGTTTGGTGGATATTGGCCCAGGGAGTCAGGTAGCGTGAGAAGTGGAGTGGAGCATTCAATCACCATTTGTTCAATCCCTGAACATAAGCTATCATCCCCTGTAAGAGGCCCCTCTGGGGCCGACCTGTAAGAGCTCGCTTGCGGGCGACATGCTGCAACCAGTCGGCCCCAAGGGACCTCTTACACCACCCCCATGCGAAGTCCTAACAGACCCCGCATGGCGGTAGCGTACCCCTGTAAGAGGCCCCTCGGGGCCGACCCCTGTAAGAGGCCCCTTGGGGCCGACAAACCAACCAAATGCCAACAACCCAGGAAACCCACCTAAAAGTCCTCCGCCACCTGGAGCAAAACCCCAACGTCACCCAGCGTAAACTCGCTGCAGAAATGGGCATCAGCCTGGGCAAAACCAACTACTGCCTCAAGGCCCTGATCAACAAAGGCCTGATCAAAGCCAACAACTTCAAAAACAGCAACAACAAACGCGCCTACCTGTACGTACTCACCCCCAAAGGTATCGAGGCCAAAGCGCGTATCTCGGTGCAGTTTCTGCAGCGTAAATTGAAAGAATACGAGGCACTCCGTCAGGAAATAGAACAATTGAAAACCGAAGTAAGCACCATCGAGCGCCAGTGAGCAGCACCATGCACAAGGAGTTCAGCATGCAGATTCCAGAATGTGAGAAGTGTGACCAGGGCAGTGAAGTAAATGGCAAAAGCTTTTGCGCGGATGAAAATGTTTACAGCTATTTGACCGGGTGTATTCGAAAAAAGGCGCTGGAGTGTTTTCGGTGCTGAAAATGAGCGAAGGCGGAGTGCTTGGAAAGAGTACTTATCATTAGCACAAAGAGTTCGGGCAGGTCAAAAGACTTCATCGAGGTAGGTTTGCAAATTTTGTTGGCCCACATTAGTGAGTGAAATGGAATTGAGTTTGGGGGAGTTGGCTCTTGTGAGAGTGGATATCCAATGAAAGTGGTTCTGGTCTATCGTAAGCCGAGAGCGGAAGCTTACAGTATCGAAGAGCTTTTCCACTCCATTGCGAGCGAACTGAGGAATCAAATTGAAATCATTGAATATGAAGTAGGCAGTAGAATAAATATTGTTAGGGATGTAATGCAATTGAGGCAGTTAGACGCTGATGTTTACCATGTTACGGGCGATGTTAACTATCTGATTAACCTGCTTCCGAGAATGAAAACTATCTTAACAGTTCATGATATCGGTCACTTTCTGTTCGGGCTGAAAGGCCTGAAACGCTGGATATATAAGTGGGTATGGCTGGTCTTTCCAATACGGAGAGCATCAGCAGTAACGGCCGTGTCACAAGAAACTTCCCAAAATATTGTAGATTATTTACGTATTCCCCAAGCACACATCAAAGTGATTGAGAATTGTTATAGCCCAATCTTTGCGCCGGTGCCTAAAGTATTTTCTGAGGAATGCCCAGCGATTTTACAGGTTGGTACAAAGTCCTATAAAAATATACCTCGCTTAATAGATTCGCTAATCGGGATTAACTGCCTTCTCGTATTGATCGGAAAACTTGATGAGAGTGTAAGAAATAAACTTGCTAAGTGCGGAGTCACCTACGAAAATTTTGTCGGGATAACCCATGAGGAAATCTACAATCAATACATCAAATGTGATTTTGTATCGTTTGTTTCCGAAGGTGAGGGCTTTGGTGTGCCAATTATTGAAGCCCAGGCTGTGGGCCGGCCAGTAATTACATCCAATATACCACCAATGTGCGATGTGGCAGGAAAAGGAGCTTGTCTCGTAGATCCGCTGGATACTTCGCAGATACGAAAAGGTATCAAACGAATTATTAGTGACGCGGAGTATCGAATGAATTTGATTGAAGAGGGCACACAGAACGTCATCCGTTATTCGCCAAAAACAATCAGCTCGCAGTACCTGGAGACCTATAAAAGTGTGGCGAGCAGGTGAAAAAGAGAACTGAGAAACCAATCTATGTCACTGAACCATTTCTTCCACCTTTGGAGGAGTTCACACCCTACCTTGAAAAGATTTGGGAAAGTAAATGGCTAACAAATAATGGCCCTTACCACCAGCAACTGGAGCAAGCGCTTTGCGAACATCTTGGTGTTAATCATCTCGCATTGTTTGTTAACGGCACTGCGGCACTAATCACCGCGCTCCAGACATTGCAAATTACAGGCGAGGTGATTACTACCCCGTATTCTTTCGTGGCTACCGCACACTCACTTCTTTGGAATAATATCAAACCAGTTTTTGTTGATATCGATCCAGTAACAATGAATCTTGATCCAAACCATATTGAGTCTGCCATTACATCGCAGACAACTGCAATTTTACCAGTGCATTGCTATGGCAACCCTTGCAATGTTGATCGTATCCAGCAGATTGCTGCCAAACATAAGCTTAAGGTTATTTACGATGGCGCCCATGCTTTTGATGTGAAATACAGGGGTGAGAGTTTATTGGTGCACGGTGATCTGTCAGTGCTTAGCTTTCATGCTACCAAAGTGTTCAATACGTTTGAAGGTGGCGCTATTATTTGCCCGGATGCGAAAACCAAGCAACGTGTGGACTACCTCAAGAATTTTGGTTTTGCTGATGAAGTGACAATTGTGGCGGCAGGCATTAATGGAAAGATGAATGAACTGCAGGCAGCTTTTGGGCTTTTGCAACTCAATCACATTGGTCATGCAATTCGATCTCGCAAGAAAATTGATTGCAGGTATCGAGAAGCGTTATCTGGTGTTTCGGGCATTACTTGCATGGCAGAACCTGGAGTAACGGTTAGAAATTATGCCTATTTTCCAGTCCTCGTCGGCGCAGACTACCCGTTAACAAGAGAAGAACTCTACCAAAAGTTAAAGGGGCAGGGGATTTATAGCAGACGATATTTTTATCCCTTGATAAGTAATATGCCGATGTATAGTGAACTGGCCTCAGCGAATGTCGGAAACTTGCCAAAAGCCAATTCAGTTGCTGAAAGCGTACTTTGCCTTCCCATATTCCCTGCCCTTGAAAATTCGGAGCAGCAGCGAATTATTGATGTAATCTGGAATCCTGAATAATGTCATATTACACCTTAAAAGAGCTTAAATTACTTGGACTGGCGCAGTTTGGTGAGGATGTTTGTATATCGAAAAAGGTTTCAATTTATAACCCAGAGCGAATTTCAATTGGAAATCACGTGCGCATCGATGACTTTTGCGTGTTATCTGCAGGTGAAGGTGGAATTGAAATTGGCGACTATATCCATATCGCAGTGTTTTGTTCTCTCATTGGTGCAGCGAAGATAGAAGTGGCCAGTTTTGCAAACCTGTCTTCTAGAGTTTCGATTTACTCAAGCAATGATGACTACACAGGCGAATATATGAGCAACCCCACTGTGCCTGTTCGGTTCACGAATGTCACCAGTTCTGAAGTTGTTATCAAAAAGCACGTCATTATTGGTTCAGGCGCAGTGGTGTTGCCCGGTGTTGTTCTTGAGGATGGAGTTGTGATCGGAGCACTAAGCCTGGTTAAAGAAACGTGTACAGCATTTGGAACATATGTCGGTACGCCTGCTCGACGGATTGGGGAACGCAAACGTAATTTAATCACGCTCGAGAATCAGTTTTTACAAGGTGTGAACAATAGTATAGATCAGGTGGAATGAGCCCTCGTCTTAAATTAGTTTTCCTTAGCCCCTTGGCTGTCCCTCATCAAATCAAGTTTTGCTCTGCCCTGCAGGAATACTATGATGCTGAATTCTGGTTTTACGAGACGCCTGACCGCACTCGTGGAAAATGGTGGCGAATTGATTTGGGTGATAAATGCAAAATCCTCAAAAATGTTCTGTTTATGAAATCTGGCCCATTGGCGACAAAGTATTTTGCATTGGGCTTAAATAAGCAATTGAACGCATTTAACCCAGATATAGTTATGCTTGGCGGTTTTTCCATTCCAAGTAACGTTTTAGCTTTTTTCTGGGCAAGGCGGAATAAAAAAAGAACAATTGTATTCACTGAAAGATCTCGTCATCGAAATGGGGTTTTACGGAAACGCGGAGTGATTTGGCGAACACTAAAACGACTATATCGTGACTTAGACATGGTGTACACCACTGCCGATGATGCGGTGGAGCAATTCCGGGATGATTTTGCTTTTGGCGATAAAGTGGTTGCAGGGCGTTACGCTGCCGATATTGAAAACTATTTCAAACATCCGTTAAGGGAACCCAAACCAGCCTATACCTACCTGTTTGCCAACCGCATGACGGAAATTTATAACCCGCTCGGCGCAATAGACATCTTTGCGGCAGTTCTTCTGAAGTACCCGGGTTCTCAACTGGTCATGAATGCTGCAGGTGAACTCGGTCCACAGTGTCGTGTACGAATTAAAGAACTTGGATTGTATGATGACGTGGAGTTCTTAACAGGCCTGCAGTCATGGGAGGACCTCCACAAAGTTTATTCGCGTTGCGATATTCTTCTTCTGCCCGCCAGTTTCAGTAACGGCAACTTCACCATACTTGAAGCCATGGCATCGGGTATGGGGTTGGTCATCAGCAATTGTGTGCTGGGTATTGGCAAGATGGTAGAAGATGGCAAGAATGGCTTTAACTGCGCTCCAACCAAAGATGCTTTTGTCAGTTGTATAGACAAATATGTTCAACAACCCTCTCTTCTAAAGGTGCACGCCGAGCTTAATCGGCCATTGGTTGAGCCGCTATCTGCATCAGGAACAGCAAAGTTTTTTAATGAGATATTGCAGGAAAGGTTCGGATATTAGAGCAATACAAAAACCTCTAAAATATAACACCCGCTCAGTAACCCAGCGGGTCTATGAGAATGCGGGCAATCCGGATTTACTCAACCTGATATCAAAACCACCGGGTTGCATACTGGACGTTGGTTGTGGTGCTGGAAACAACGCGCAGTTGTTGAAGGGTAAGCGTTCAAACGAGGGCGTACTGGCATAAATATCTGCGATGTTTTATGCCAGTAGTCTACTGCAGGGCAGTTATTCCAGGCTCTTCTGACCAGCGTATTCGAACATTTGCGTAGGTCCGACATCTTTCACAAGCG
>JAJRRA010000004.1 GCA_024279945.1 Gammaproteobacteria bacterium | reverse complement strand
GATTTTCGGCCCACTCATTATCCTGATTTCGCGTGCCATGAAGGTGACACCGATCCCGTTCTTGCTGGCCGCAGCCCTGTTATCCGATACCGGCGGCGTCGCCACCCTGGTCGGCGATCCGCCCAACCTGATGATCGGATCAGCCAAGGGCATCAGTTTCAATACCTTTCTCTATCACATGGGCGGTATCGTCCTGGTTGCGTGGCTTTCAATACTGTTGACTCTGAGGCTCCTTTTCCGCAAGGAACTGGCCATCAAACCTGAGGGGGAATTCCACGAAACAGCGAAATACCACGACCGGCAACTCTGGAACCAGAGTATTTCCGTGCTTGGCGTCATGGTGGTGCTGTTCGTTATCCACAATCAGATCGGCTGGGAGCCCTGGATGGTTTCGGCTGCCGGGCTGACCTTGCTGTTGTTTATCGCACGCAAGGTCGAGATGGACCATGCCATGGAAGACGTCGAAATCCCGCTGCTGATTTTCTTTATTTCCCTGTTCATTCTGGTAGGCGGTGTTGATAAGAGCCACTTTCTGCAATATCTCGGCCAGTTCATTATCCCCTTTGTTCAGAAAGATTTGCTGGTAGCGACCCTGACGCTATTGTGGGGCGCCGCAATCCTGTCAGCCGCCATCGACAACATTCCATTCACGGCTGCAATGATTCCAATCCTGCTGGGCATGGAACAAAGCGGTATCCACGTGACGCCCCTGTGGTGGGCTCTGGCCGTGGGTGTGGGCATGGGCGGCAACGGAACGCACATCGGTTCGACCGCCAACGTGTATATCGTCACTATTTCAGAGCGTCTGGCTAAACGGGAGAATGATCCTTCGCTGGCGATTACTCCCGGAATCTGGTTCCGCAAAGGCACCCCCGCCATGCTGGTTACGCTGATTGTTTCCAGCCTGATTTTTTACTTCTTCTTCGACTTTTTCAACGCGTCAAGGATATAAATTGACTATTGTACGAAAAACTATTCCCGTCGGTCCGCTGCAGTGCAACTGCACCATCATTGGTGACCCCGAATCCGGTATCGGCTATGTTTTTGACCCGGGTGGAAACGCAGAGGGTATCCTGGCCATAGCAACGGAACTGGGGTTCAAGATTGTCGGCATTATTCACACCCACGCTCACCTGGATCACATCCTGGCAGCCGGAGAAATCCACCAACTGACGGGCGCACCGATCTGGCTTAACCACTCCGACCGGTTCCTGTGGGATACGCTGGAAATCCAGTGCCGGATGTGGGGCATACCCTATTCACCGGTGCCCGAACCCGACCACTGGATCGAGGACGAACAGGATCTGGAATGCGGAGGCTATTGCATCCACACGCCCGGACATACGCCTGGCTCTACCAGTTTTTACTTCGAAAACTCAAAGTTGTTGATCGCCGGTGACACCCTGTTCCAGGGATCGGTTGGCCGCACGGATTTCGAAGGTGGTAACGCCGCGGCACTGAAAAAATCAATTCAGCAACGCCTCTACAAACTCGATGAATCCGCAGCCGTAATTACCGGGCATGGTCCGGAAACGACCATCGGCCGGGAGATGCGTTTTAACGCCTTTGTACGTGCTTGACTGGGCCTAACCCGCCCTTCGGCCGCAAGCGGCCTCTTACGACTGTAAGAGCGCCCCTGGGCACGACTTGCCCTTCGGCCGCAAGCGGCCTCTTACGACTGTAAGAGCGCCCCTGGGCACGACTTGCCCTTCGGCCGCAAGCGGCCTCTTACGATAACTCGCGCATGCCCTGTTCGAGGCCGCTGACCGTCAGCGGATACATGCGCTGCTCCATTAATGCCGACATCATCTGGATGGACTGGGTGTATTCCCAACGCTCAGCCGGTTCGGGGTTGAGCCAGATCGCTTTCGGGTAGGTATCCAGCAGGCGCTTCATCCAGACCGCGCCCGCCTCTTCGTTCCAGTGCTCCACACTGCCGCCCGGATAATGGATTTCATAGGGACTCATGGTGGCGTCACCAACCAGGATCAACTTGTAATCGGCGGAGTACTTGTGCAACAGATCCAGGGTGGCCGTGCGCTGTGAGTGACGGCGTTTGTTGTCTTTCCACACGCCCTCGTAAACACAGTTGTGAAAATAAAAATATTCGAGGTGCTTGAACTCACTACTGGCCGCAGAAAAAAGCTCTTCACAGACACGCACGTGATCATTCATGGACCCACCGATATCGAGGAACAACAGCACCTTGGTCGCATTGTGCCGTTCCGGCACCATTTTGATGTCCAGCATGCCGGCATTTTTCGCGGTGGACTCGATGGTATCGGGTAAATCCAGTTCTTCCGCCGCACCTTCACGGGCAAAACGCCGCAGGCGGCGCAGGGCCACCTTCAAATTACGTGTGCCCAGTTCGAGGGAGTCATCGAGGTTACGAAACTCGCGTTTATCCCATACTTTTACCGCCCGGCGGTGGCGTGAACCGTCCTGCCCAATGCGGATACCCTCGGGATTGTAGCCGTATGCCCCAAAGGGTGAAGTTCCACCGGTACCAATCCACTTGCTGCCGCCCTGGTGACGTTCGTCCTGCTCTTCCAGGCGCTTTTTGAGCGTCTCCATCAGTTTTTCCCAGCCGCCCATAGCCTCGACCTGGGCCTTTTCTTCCTCGCTCAAACCCAATTCGAATTGCTTGCGTAGCCACTCTTCGGGAATATCCGCCCCTTCCGGGCCAAACAAAGTTTCAATACCCTTGAAATGGGCTGAAAAAACACGGTCGAAACGATCGTACAGGGATTCATCCTTGACCAGACTGGCGCGCGCCAGGTAATAGAATTCCTCGACATCGAAGCGAATAAGCCGTTGCTTCAACAATTCCAACAGCATCAGAAACTCGGTGATGGAGACTTTCAGGCCCCCTTCACGCAGCGCGAAAAAAAAGCTAACGAGCATTGCGCTGGTTAAGGAAGATCAACCGTTCGAACAGGTGCACGTCCTGCTCGTTTTTGAGCAAAGCGCCGTGCAGTGGAGGCAGCGTCTTGCGCCGGTCGTCACTGGCCAGCACCTCGGGTGGTACATCTTCTGCCAGCAAAAGTTTCAGCCAGTCCAGTAATTCGGAGGTCGATGGCTTTTTCTTCAGCCCCGGCACTTCCCGCAAATCGTAAAACGCATTAAGCGCCTCGCTCAACAATTCTTTTTTCAGGCCCGGATAGTGCACATCAACGATGTCGGCCATGGTTTCCTTGTCGGGAAAACGGATGTAGTGGAAAAAACAGCGCCGCAGGAATGCATCCGGCAGTTCTTTTTCATTATTACTGGTGATGACAATGATCGGCCGGTGTTTTGCCACGATGGTTTCGTGGGTCTCGTAAACGTAAAATTCCATACGGTCGAGTTCGCGCAAAAGGTCATTGGGAAACTCAATATCCGCCTTGTCGATTTCATCAATCAGGAGCACCGGTTGGGTGTCCAGTTCAAAGGCTTCCCACAGGGGTCCCTTGACGATGTAATTGGCAATGTCGTGAACTCGTGCGTCTCCGAGTTGCGAATCGCGCAGCCTCGCCACCGCATCATATTCATACAGACCCTGTTGCGCCTTGGTGGTGGACTTTACATGCCATTGCAACAGCGGCTTGTCCAGGCCACGGGCAATTTCCTCCGCCAGTTGGGTCTTGCCGGTACCGGGCTCGCCCTTGATGAGAATCGGGCGGCCCAGTGTCACCGCCGCGTTAACAGCGGTGGTAAGGTCTTCGGTGGCGACATACCGGTCGGTACCGGCAAAACGTTTATCAGACATGAAATTGCGCCTTCAGCAAAACCATCATTTTAACCCGGAATGGTGCTGCGCTGACAGTGGACGCCAGCGGCGCTTTGTTTAGTCTTCGACTTTCCAGACAACGTATTTCCAGTCCTTGCGGTTACGTGCACTGTGATCAATACCAACCCAGTAAGTCTTGCCGGCCTCAAACTCCGCTTCCAGTGGCGGAACTTTATACTGCCTTGATGCCGGTCCTACGGTCTGGCAAAAAGATGTGTCGATCAGGGCTCTTCCCGACAGGGTGTGCTTGCCGGGATCCAGCTTAAATCCCATTTTTTGCACATTGACCTCGCGGCCATCGATTTTTAGGATTTCCACGGGGGAAATACACTTGGCTGCTTTATTGAAACTCGTAACGATCTTCGCTTTTCCCTGATCTTGCGCGCTGACAGTAAATGACAGCAATAGCAGGCAATAAAGTGCTGACTTGAATAGTTTCATCCTAAATCTCCGTCTCAAACATTCATCTGCTTACAAAGCATTTGCCCGCATACGCAACAGTCTTTGACCCCGCTCGTACCGTATGACGGACACGCGGTATCGCACTATGTATCGACATCTGATTCCTTTAGAAGTTTATGAAGGCTTTTGCGCATATCATAGAGTGATGCCGAAGATGCCTGGTTCTTAATAAAGTCCTTGTAAGGCACCAGGGGAAAGCCACCGTAGGTCCCCGGCCGGGTAATACTTTTAGTGATTACGGAAGTCGGGCCGATGGTTACGCCATCACAGACACTGATATGACCATTGACGCCAACCCGTCCGGCAAACAGGCAGTTGTCACCAAAAGCCGAGCTGCCGGCCGTGATAAACCCGGCGAGAATCATGCAATTCCTGCCGATGGTCGTGTTGTGGGCAATGTGGCAATAATTGTCGATCTTACTGCCATCACCAATCGTGGTGTCAGCAAAAGTGCCTCGGTCAACGTAGACTCCACAGCCAATTTCAACCCGGTCCCCAAGGATGACTTTACCGAAATGAGGTTTGGCAAAATGTTGCCCATTTTTATCCGAGCCATAGCCAAAACCATCGGTTCCAATGGAAGTTTGCGGCTCAATCCGGCAGTCGTCACCCATTTGCACCGAATGGCCGATAAAAACATTGGACTTGACGAAGCAACGCTTGCCAATGGTGATGTTTCCTTCAAGTGTCGTGTTTGCCCCAATAACGGTTTGTTCATCAATCACGACATCCGGGCCAATCACCGCGTGGGGGTAAACCACCACGCTCTCGTGCAAACGGGCGCTGGGGTGAATACTTGCCGAGGGGTGAATACGATCTTCGGCAAAGGGCAGGCGTCCCCATTGGGGAAGGAAAAACTCGGTATTCAACCGGGCCATTGCAAGCTGCAGTTCATCACTGATGAGAACTGCGCTTCCACCGGGATTAAGATCCCTTGCATAATCTCCCAGTGGCGGTGGCACCACCAGGATGGAAACGCCCTGCTTGAAACAGGCATCAATATCCTGCTGCTTCTGACAAAAACACAGGCCGTCACTGACCGGATCGGAACTTGAACAGGGTTTGCGGGCAGTAGCGGATCTGTCTCCGGAGTGCCAGGTTACCAAACCGGGAAACTTTGCAAGAATCCTGTCGACATTGGCTGTGCCCATTTGGAATCTCCTCAATAAGTTCAGGTAGCACCCATTTCCGCACGCCCCCTGGCAATGGCAGCCTGCAGGACATCCTCTTTCATATTAATGGTCGGCTCATTGAACAGTACATTTTTCAGCCAGTCAAAACCCAATTGCAACAAGGCAATATCGTCTATTTTCAGAGTCTCAACCACTATCGGATCAATGGCGTAAGTGTCGAGGAAACGGGTTTCAAAGACAAAGCGGCGGAACGCGCCGACATCCGTTGAGACCATGAAAAACATTTTCTTTGCCTGCCGACTGACTTCCTTGGCATGGGGCCCGCCAACGGATCGCCAAGAGGTCATTTTCATCATGATGTCGATCCAGCCCCGGTTGATCTCATCCAACGCCTCGACCTGCTGTTCGGCACGAAATTGCGCCACCGTCTGGCTCTTGTCTTCAGCGTGACCCTGGCAATGCGATTCCTTGACCAGAAAATAGAAATCATCTTTCTGTTCCGCTCCCATCATTTTTATTGATGCCAGGCCCATCGGGTAATAACGGCAGGTCGCAGGCCGCGCGTCATACACACCACAACCTTCGTCACCGGCGAGAAAAACACAGGCATCCGACTCGTCCGTATCATCGGTACGGAGTTTGGCCACCGGCATGTCAGATTTCTCCCAGATGGCGGGAACCGTGTATTTTGCGAGGAATTCTTCCGGCTCTAAGCCCAGTTTTTTGGTCAGCATCAGGATATCGGCCGGCGTCAGCGTGACGTCTGCTCCATGGCAGCAACGATTCCAACAACTGATGGACTTGTGACAGGAAAAGCAGAAACTGTCACTGCTCTTCAAACGCACCGGTTCCACCGGATTACCGTCCGCCTGACGAACACCCTCGAAAATATCGACTTCAATGTCCTGTTCCGCAGCCGGCCTCTGGAAGCCCTGCGCATCCTTGTTCGTTGCGGCGGGCTGTTCTGCTGAAGGGTCGCTTTTCTGATCTGTCATGGTAGCTGTTTACGCATCTTAGAAGCTGGGCTTAATAATATAGGAATATCTTCCACGGTGCCGGAGGAAGGCCGGGGTCAGGAAGGCCGGGGTAAGGTTCTCGAACCTGACCCCTTTCAGCAGGCGGAGCGGGTTCCGTTAATAACACGCTTGGTAAGAATGGGCGGTAAACCGGGCTGAAACCGCTTCGCGCTCCGAACGGGGGTCAGGTTCGGGAACCTGACCCCGGTTGTTGTACGACGGGGACTCCTAGCCGTAGAACTTCTCGACCAGATCCTTGTGCGGGACTTTCTTCATTTCCCACTCGCCGGTTTCAGGATCCATGCGCGAGTTGACAAATACTTTCCAGTTCTCATCATCAAGTTCGGGGAAATCTACCCGGTAGAAGAATCCGGGATAACGCGTTTCTTCGCGGTAGATGATGTGACGCAGATGAGCTTCTGCCGTGCGCGTACGGTGATAATTTTCCCAGGCACGTAAAAGTTCATGCAGGTCTTTGGCCCGCAGATGCTTGATGTCTTCCTTCAGCATCTCCAGATAGTTCAGCCCCATGTCGAGCAGTTTGCCGTTGGTGTTGTAGTAGGTGGAAACACCGGCGACATACTCATCCATGATTTTCTGTAAACGCATCTGGTACTGCTGCGGCACAATATAGTTGGGATTGACATCCTCGGCCGTGGTCTTGTCCTTGTGTTCCAGGTAAGTGCGTACCGGACGATAGATTTCTTCGGTGATCACGCTGATGTCACCCTTGAGTTCCGGGCTGAGACCCGCGTTATCGCGGCAGTAACGAACCATATTCTTGGCTGCGATACGGCCTTCGGCGAAGGAGCCGGAGGAGAACTTGTGGCCGGATGCGCCCACGCCGTCACCGGCGGTGAACAAGCCGTTGACCGTGGTCATGCGGTTGTAACCCCACTGCCATTCCTCGGGTGCGATATCCGCCGGTCCGGAGACCCAGATTCCGCAACAACCGGAGTGTGAACCCAGCAAATACGGTTCGGTCGGCATCAACTCGGAGGCTGATTCTTCCGGCCGGATATTCAGACCGGCCCAGACACCGGCCTGGCCGATGCACATATCAAGGAAATCTTCCCATGCTTCTGCTTCGAGGTGCTTGACCTCTTTCGGCGTCATGGTCTCAGCCAGCTTGGCCATCGCCGTGGGTGTATCCATCATGATCGGGCCCATGCCATCTTTCATTTCCTTCAACATGGCATGATTACGCAGGCAGGTCGGGATAACCGTGGCCGTGTCATAAGGAGCGAAGTCCTTCAACATATCGGCGTTCTTGACCATGTAGTTCTCACCAAAACCATTCACGGCCTGTGATTTGAACAGCAGGAACCAGGCGCCCACCGGGCCATAGCCGTCTTTGAAGCGGCAGGGCACGAAGCGGTTTTCCATCATCGTCAGTTCAGCGCCGACTTCGGCGGCCATGGAATAGGTCGAACCTGCGTTCCAGACGGGATACCAGGTGCGGCCCATGCCCTCACCGGTAGAACGGGGCCGGAAGATATTAACCGCACCGCCGGCCACCAGCAGACAACTCTTGCAACGGAAAATATAGAGCTTGTGCTCACGCACTGAAAAGCCGACCGCTCCGGCAATCTGGTTCGGGTTGTTGGCGTCAAGTAACAACTTGACGATAAACACCCGCTCATAAATATTTTCGATTCCAAGCGCCTTTTTCGCGCCTTCAGCAACGATGGGTTTGTAGCTTTCACCGTTGATCATGATCTGCCATCTGCCGGAGTTTACGGGTTTGCCGCCATCTTTCAGCGGCACACCAGGGGTACTCTTGTCCTTCCAGATCGGCAGGCCCCACTCTTCAAAGAGATGAACCGTGTCATCCACGTGGCGGCCAACGTCAAAAACCAGGTCATCGCGGGTGATACCCATCAGATCCGCCGACACCATGCGGCAATAATCTTCGGGAGAGTTGTCCCCCAGGTAGGTGTTGATTGCGGAAAGCCCCTGGGCAACAGCACCCGAACGATCCATTGCAGCCTTGTCCACCAGGGTGACACGTACGTCATCACCGGCCCAGCGTTTTGCCTCGTAGGCAGCACCGCAGGCCGCCATACCGCCGCCAACGATGAGAATATCTGTTTCAACCTCAACAATTTCGGGATTACCGAATGTACCTTCACTCATTTCCTGCTCCTCCTGCCGGGCGGATTATCATCTGCAACTTTCGCCCATGTGCAAACTGAAACCTCTGCTTACGCCGTAATAACGGGCATCACCTTACCCGCCTCGGTGAACAACAGTTCGTCGGTGATATCGCCCGCTTCCGGCTTACCGCCGTAAGGGTCAATGGTTCCTACCGGGGTTGTTCTGATGGGGAACTTGAAGCGTTTCAATTCACCATCGCGGAATTTGATGGTCCACATAATGGCGGAATCGGTACGCAGCGGAATCGCTGCTCCACCCATCGGCACCCAGTCCTGGAAGGAGCGGACTTCGATCGCCTGCTGTGGACAGGCCTTGACGCAGCACTGGCATTCCCAGCATTGCTCCGGTTCCTGGTTGAAGGCTTTCATGCGATCGGTATCAAGCTTCATAAGGTCATGCGGACAGATATACGCACAAGCAGTTACGTCGCCGCCTTTGCAGCCGTCGCATTTTTCGGTATGAACGAATGTTGGCATAGGATGGCTCCCTGAATTTTCAGCGGGTTTTATGATGCACGAAAATATCCTCATACATCATACTTTCAAAATACTGTTGTCGTTAAGCCGTCATCTTTTGATTTCTGGTCGCCGGCCAAACCTGACCATCCATTATTCGCTAGTGCATGGAGATTCAGGATCAAGCATTGAGCCTGGGACAACGGATGAAGATTAACATATATTCAACTTTTGTAAAGTAAGCCCCGGCCGCTGGTGTGACCTGTAAGACCGTTGAAGGACAAAACCATGAAATAAGCAGACGGAGGCAGATCAATCCATACAGGAATGTCCCCCAAGACCGGTCAGGCGGGTGAGATCGATTGCACCGTCACTGTAACCGGGCTGGCTGGTTTTCCAGGAAACCTGGGCCGCGCTGGGACCTGTAAAATCAATCATCAGTGTACCCCAGTCCGTGCGCTGCACATCACCTGGCACAAAGTCCGGCGGAAACTGTGCGCCGGTAAAAGACTGCAGAGGTATTTCAGTGTGGTCATTTTCGATCACCGCCTGGCCCAGAAGCCACACCTGTTCACCGTCAAGGTAAACATACCAGGCAACCAGCGCGTACATCACTCCGGATGTTTCAATTATCTCCACAACAAACCCGTGCCCTGACTGATCGGCATTGTAGTAGCTGCCACCTCGACAAGCGGCTGGATTGCCTGAGATCCTGGCCAGTTGAACGATGGGAATGCTGCCACTGCTAAAACCTTCGAACTCAGTCTCCCAACTCGCCGTACCGGTTCCATCAGGACCGAACTCGAAGCTGAGCGTGCCCCAGGGAATAACGTCAGCGGTATTGAAATCCGGTGGGAATTCGCCATTGACCGTGATAAAGGCATCAATGGTCGCTTTGCTGCCATTCAGCGGTCCGGTTGCCACCAGCCAGGCGGGTTTGCCATCGGCATAAGTGTACCAGTAGACATTAAGCTGCTGAACACCATTCGGGCTTTCCAGCATTTCAACGAACCAGCCGTGCCCCGATTGATCAGGGTTGAACCACGGCCCGCTGAAACTGTAGCCGAGCGCTTTGGCAACAGCGGCATAGACATCGAGTTTGCCGTAACCCCAGTCGGCATTCGGAACATCACCTGTAAAACTGTCCTTTCGCGCCGTATCGCGAAGGATTTGGCGTGCTTGCATCGCGGTCATTGTGGGATTGACCTGCAACATCAGTGCAACTGCACCAACAACCAGGGGTGCCGATGCGCTGGTGCCGCCGAAACGAATATAAAGGCCTTTGCTGCCTTGCGGCAGATTGCCGCGCAAAGTGCCCCAGTAACTATCCAGACCAACCGGTGCGAATAAGCCCTGACCGGGCGCCGAGATATCGACACCAAAATCACGGCCATCACGCGTCGGTCCGGCGGAAGATTTCAACCACAGATCGTCTTTTTCGCCTTCCTCCATCATCGTACGCATTATGCCGTCGATATCGGTATAGCTGGTACGCAGGTTGTGATCCGCCACGACGATGGCACTGGGCGTGCCGGCATAGTCCTGCAAACGTCCCGGAGTAAGGTGGTCGATCATGGTGGTCACCGGGGTCAGATTGGGGCCGGTTACATCACCATACAGGTCTACTTCACCGGCACCATCACCCATGCTCAAAGCTTTGATCTGGAAACTGCCCTTGCCGGGATGACCGCTAATCCCGATCCACACCGCGCGGTCACCGGAATCAGACCGCCAGGGATAAAACTCCTGGCCGGGCCGGTAGTGGGTGATACTGATGCCATCCTGATCCAGCACCTGGCCGGGCCCGACCGGACCGACCGATGTGCCATCATCGAAGCGGACGGTAACCTCGGCCGGCACACCACCGCTGTACCAGGCGCTCATTACGGAAAAGGTGCTCGATGCACGGTTGATACCGATTTCCGTTGTCTGTGAAGCATCGAAATCGGCCCTGGCGTGATTTGGCAGGCTGCCTTCGTCACCGGAGGGCAGCACCACGATCCTGCCTGGCTTGTCCTCCGGAAAAACGGCCGCCAGTTTGCGGCTGACAGCGGATGTTCCGTCGACCGGCCCCCACTGGACGCCGCTGTTGATAATCAGCACGCCAGGTTGACCAAGCTCATCCATTACCGCTGCCGCCCAGTCGATTGCATCATCCTGGCATCCCTGAAATCCAGCCTGCGCCGGCACGTCACCGTGGGCCGGGGCCCCTTCCGAAGTCATCTTGACAATGACCAGGTCAGCCTGTGGAGCAATGCCCATGTAGCGCCCGTCCGGCAGACCCCGTCCGTTGCCGGCCGCAGTTCCGGCCGTGGACGAGCCATGACCCACAAAGTCTGTTGTACCCAGATCGGTATCATTCATCAGGGCCTGGTTAATATCCTGCGCCGTATATTCAACCGGCTCGGGATTGTCCTCCCGACAAAGCCTCTGGCCACTCATATCCAGCATCTTGTAAATCCGGGTGCTGCCATCCTCGTTGATAAAATCCGGATGCCGCCACGCAATACCCCGATCCAGTACCGCGATGGTGACGCCTTTCCCGGTCACCCCAAAATCGATCAGCGCTTCATCAGTCCGGGTTTCTTCACGCGCTTCACCCAGGGCATTCACTGTGGTGGAAAAAGCAAGAATAAACAACGCGATCAAGTATGGTTTCATTATTTTTTGATTCCTTTTTTTGGCCCGCAATTACCCATTCCTGATGGAATAATTATCCCGTCTTCAAATGAGATAAAACCTGACGAACGGTCTGAGCATAGGTTAAGTTTGCGGAAAGGTGAAGCGTTCGGCCGCACGCCCTGGTTATCCTGCACCAGCACGGGTTCGGCTCCTGTCACGCAATTAAGCCCGCTCAAGCAGGTCGATAATCTCCGGCAACTCGCGTTTCCTGGCCAGACCAAGCGCGGTGGTGCCGTTTGGGTCCGTGACAGATGGGTCAGCGCCGCAGGCAAGCAAAAACTGAACAATTTCCGGGTGGCCTGAGGCCACCGCCCAGATAATGGCGGGTTTGCCGGCCTCGTCGCGGGTGTCGGGGTCTGCGCCCCTGGCGATGAAAGCATGCACGATGGCGACCTGTTTGCGCTTGATCGCCTGCACCAGATTCTGCGCCAGCGACAGGCGGTCTGCTCCCCAACCGCCGACGCCGAGAATTTGCAACTTACCATCGACCACCCGTTGGATCATGGGTACATAGACCGGGGCCAGGGTGTCGACCAGGTGAGCACCCTCACCCAGTCGGACCGCCGCACGTTCCGCATCGTCAGACTCACTGTAGCCGGTGATCGATTCCCCGTCGGGTGAACGAAGCAAATAGCGGCTGTTCACCCGCCCCGTCATTGGTTCTCCGCCAGGCTTTTATAGTATTCCCGCAGGATCTTCACCACCTCGGGCCGGCTGAATTCCAGCGGAACGTCAGCACCTTCGGCAAGCATCGCCCGTTGCTCCGTGCCGGATATGTGGATCCGGTCGGCTTCGCCGTGGGGACAGGTTTTTCCAGTAGCCATGCCGTAACATTTTTTGCAGAAAAACGTGATGTCAATTTTAAGTGCCTGGGTTTCCAGCGCCCCCTCCCACAGGGTGTCGAAAATCTCATGGGCATCGAACGGCCCGTAGTAATCGCCCACGCCGGCGTGATCACGCCCGACGATCAGGTGGGAGCAACCGAAGTTCTGACGAATCAGGGCATGGAACAGGGCTTCGCGTGGCCCCGCATAGCGCATCTCGATCGGATAACCAGCCTGAATGACCGTACCCGGCACAAAATAATTGTCGATCATGGCCTGGATGGCTTTGGTGCGCACATCGGCGGGAATATCGCCGGGCTTCAGCTTGCCGAGAACCTGGTGAATGAATACGCCATCGGTGACTTCAATCGCGATTTTCACCAGGTGTTCATGGGCCCGCTGCATCGGATTGCGGGTCTGGAATGCAGCCACCCGTGACCAGCCATTGGCCTCGAACATTTCCCGCGCCTGTGCCGGGCGGATATACAGATCCGGATATTTTGCCGGGTACTCGCCTTCGGACAGGCAGGTCACCCGCCCAGCCAGGTTGATCTCGCCCTGCTCCAGGACTTTCTGTACACCGGGGTGGGCCGCATCAGCCGTCCGATAAACGTGTTCGCATTCTACAGCTTTGTCGGGGGAATACTTTTCCGTCACTTTCATGATCGCGAAAATTTCACCACTCTCACCATCGGTCAGCGCGACTTCTTCTCCATCACCAATCAGGTCTGCAAGCTCCGGAACACAGGAAAGCGTGATCGGTATCGGCCAGAAAATGCCATTTTCGAGTTTCATATCAAGGCATACGCCGCGCCAGTCCGCCTCAGCCATAAAGCCGTCTATCGGTGTATAAGCGCCCATGGCCATCATCAGTACATCCGATATCTCACGGCTGGTCATCGGCACTTTGCGTAAATCGCCGGCTCGAAGCAATTCCTCAGCCCGTTTTGCCTGTGGCGCGAGCAGCGCCTTTAAGCCTTTGCCGCCATGCGGCTGTACCAGTTTTGACACGACTCCACCTCCTTTTAATAAAGTCTGTAATCACCAATTAATTGCATCGTGATGTCAACTTTACGCCATTAGAACCAATTATATTATATTTTTCGAATATATTATTACTAAAGCGGCAGGCTGGTTTTCCGCATTCACGGGCTTTGATGGCAGATCAACACGACTACTTCTGCACAGGCCTTTCTCCTGCCTCTGAATTATCGTTACCCATAGCCTATTCTTAGGTCAGCAGGGCAATCACAAGCAGCATGCTCATATCTTAAAGGCTAAAATCAGGGAGAAATTTTGCATGACTTATTCAGCCTATATTAGCGAAGAAGAAAACAAACCAAGTTCATGGACTAGCTTCAAAGGAATCGCGGTGACAGAAGACCCGGCTCAGCCCTTCTATTTTGCGATTGTCAAAGAAGCACTCCAACTTCTCCAGATGTCACGGACGGGCGGCCTTCTGCTGACGGCAATTGCACAAACGGCACCGGCTGATAATCGGGGTTTCAAGGTTCTCATTGATCGTGTGCAAATCAGTTACGACATGGCCATGCAGGGCAACCTGCCAACGATAAAACCAAGAGGCGGCCGGTCTTACGCACGCGCTGCCCAGCAACGCCTGGGTGTGGGTTCAGATGCTGCTTCGATTCCGGGTGAAGGCGTGAGCGTCATCATCGGATGGTGTCAAAACCAGGTCATGTACACACCCAAGCTTGGCCCGAACAGCGGAAAACCGCATTTCGTACCGCCGCCCGTGACACTGGGCCACGAACTCATTCATGCTTTGCACACGCTCAAGGGAAAGTCCAAATCGGGTCAGTCCATCATGATCGGCGACAAGAGCACTTCTGAGGAAGAAGCATACACCGTGGGCCTGGGACCCTACGCCAACAAAAAGTTGACGGAGAATCAACTGCGAAAGGATTTCAATCTGCCGGAAAGGCTATCGTATCCCTGAACATCAATCTTTGCTCGAATATATTATCAAAATCGAATATATTACTACTCAGGCAACAAACCGGCAGTAGTAAATTTTGTATTTTTAGCAATCGCGCCCTTGTATGCCATTGTATTTCATATATATTCTAGGAATTACAAGGGAAACTCAGGTACTATGCAGGCTTATTTAGCAGGCTAACGGAGAATTGAGTTGAACCAGGGACCAGCAAGTCAAACCATTCTGGTTGTCGGCGGCGGCATCGCCGGTATCACAGCAGCAACCGAGGCAGCGGAAACCGGCTATGACGTGATCCTGCTGGAGGAAAGCCCCGCACTGGGTGGCCGTGTCGCCCGCTTCAACCGCTATTTCCCCAAGCTTTGCCACCCGTCCTGCGGCCTGGAGATCAACTACCAGCGCATCCGGAAAAACCCGCGCATCAAGGTCATGACCATGGCCTGGGTGGAGTCGTTGAGCGGGCAGGCCGGTGATTATTCCGTGACGGTAAAAACCCGACCACGCTACGTCAATCAAAAATGCACCGCCTGCGGCGACTGTTCGAAGGCGACCGATCTGAAAGTCGCCAACGACTTCAACTACGGCATGGACAAGGTCAGCGCCGCCTACCTGCCGCATGAACACGCCTACCCGCAGCGCTATGTGATCGCACCCGGGGTGATCGGCACACCGGATGCGGAAAAAATCCGGGATGCCTGCAAGTACGGCGCCGTTGACCTCGACGAAACCGAGGCCGTTATCGATCTCAAAGTCGGCGCGGTCATCTGGGCCACCGGCTGGAAACCTTACGATGCGGCTAAAATCACGCCGTATTCCTATGACTTGAGCCCAGACATCATCAACAACCTGGAAATGGAGCGCCTGGCGGCGCACGACGGGCCGACCGGAGGCAAAATCCTGCGCCCGTCAAACGGCGAACCGGCAAAACGCGTCGCCCTGATCCAGTGTGCCGGATCGCGCGACACCAACCACCTTCCGTATTGCTCACGTATCTGCTGCCTCGGCTCGATGAAACACGCGGTCTATCTGCGCGAGCAGTATGCGGACGCCGAAGTCGACATTTACTACATCGACCTGCGTGCGCACGACAAGCTGGAAGCCTTCTACCAGCGCGTCAGCGCCGACCCGCAAGTGCATTTCATCAAATCCAAGCCGGGCCATATCAACGTCGAGGAAGATGGCACGCCGGTGATCTGCGGCGAGGATACGCAAAGCCGGGAAATCTACGCACGGTCGTATGACCTGGTGGTGCTGGCGCTGGGTATGGAAGCCAATGCTCTGTCCGATGTCGATACTGTAAACATGGGCAACCAGGACGACTACGGCTTTATCGTTCCATTGCCGGGCGATGAGCCCGGTATGTCGTCGGCCGGCGTCGCAAGCGGGCCACTGGATGGTTCCATGTCGGTTCAATCCGCCACCGCGGCCGCCTTGAATGCGATTCAGGCGATCCGCAACGCCGGCGCACAGGGAGCTTAATCAGGATGAATGATCAAACCATGAAACCCGGTGTGTATTTGTGCAGTGGCTGTGACATCGGCGACGCGATTTCTGTCGATGCCCTGGAAAACATCGCCAGCAACGACTACAAGATTCCAATCTGCCGTCAACACGATTTCCTCTGCAGTGACGAAGGACGGGCGCTGATCGAAGCCGACCTGGCCGATGGCAGCGTCAACCAACCGGTGATCGCGGCCTGTTCCCCGCGCGTGATGACCGACCGCTTCACCTTTGACGGGGCGATGGCAATCCGCGCCAATCTGCGCGAGCAGGTAGCCTGGTCCAAGCCGGCCGGCGACGAGGACACCCAGATGCTGGCCGATGACTACCTGCGTATGGCCATCGCCCAGGCCGCTCAGACCACCGCCCTGGAGGCCGGGCCCGAAGGCGAATACAGTCGTACCATCCTGGTGCTGGGCGGCGGCAGCACCGGCCTGACCGCGGCACTGGAAGCGGCCCGCACCGGCTATGAGGTTTTACTCGTTGAGCGTAAAAATCAAGTGGGCGGCTGGACCGCAAAATGGTCAAAGACCATGCCGCACCTGCCACCGTATCGTGACCCGCAAACCAACCCCATGCCCGGACTGATCGCAGAAGTTGAAGCGCAATCAGCTATCACAGTGCTCACCGGCACCGTGGTCACAAAAACCGAGGGCGGCCCCGGAAAATTTACGGTCAGCCTGAGCGTGAACGGCGAAGCGCGCAACGAGCAGATCGGCGCCATCGTTGTGGCCACCGGCTGGCGTCCTTATGACCCCAACAATCTGGGACACCTGGGTTACGGTCTGAGCACGGACGTAGTAACCGGCGTTGAACTTGAGGAAATGCTCGGCGACGGCCCACTGCAACGTAAATCTGATAACAAAGCGGCGAAAACCGTGATGTTCGTGCAGTGCGCCGGCTCACGCGACCCAGATCACTTGCCTTACTGCTCTTCGGTCTGCTGCGGCGTTTCCATCAAGCAAGCGCTTCAAATCACCCAGGCGGACCCCACTGCCAACGTCTACATCCTGTTCGACGAACTGCGCACACCGGGCACTGCCGAGGAATTCTACCGTCAGGCCCAGGAAGCCGGTGTCATCTTTATCAAGGGCAAGGTCAAGAGCGTAGCGGCCGATCTGGGACTGGTTTACAACGATGTCCTGCTGGGTGAAGAAGTCAATTTGCAGGGCCTGGACATGGTGGTGCTGGCCACCGGTATGGTGCCCAACTCGACCAACCCGGAAATCGAAGCGGTCGAGGAAGGCGCCGAACAATTGGACAACGATATCAACCCGAATGCACCGATTCCGCTGGCCATCCGGATTGTCGACAGCGATGGTGATGACGGCACGGAAGCCACCGATAATACATCGAGTGATAGCGTTGCAAGTAACAACGTAGCCAGTAACGGAGCACAGGCAGATTCCCAAGTCGCACCCGAACCCGCGCTACCGGGTGGCCCATTGCTCAACCTGCAGTATGTACAGGGACCGCACATCCCGGTGCTGGCCGATGGTTTTTCCGATTCACACTACATCTGCTTCCCCTACGAGACCCGCCGGACCGGTATTTACACCTGCGGGCCGGTGCGCCGCCCAATGGCTATTTCCGAAGCGGCCGAAGACGCCGCCGGCGCCACCCTCAAAGCCATTCAATCGATTGAGAACGCGGCGCGGGGTGCAGCCATGCTACCGCGTGTAGGCGATCTGTCCTACCCGAAATTCGGCCTGGATATCTGCACCAAGTGTCGCCGTTGCACCATCGAGTGCCCCTTCGGCGCAATCGAGGAGGACGAAAACCAGTTCCCGATCCTGGTCGAGTCGCGCTGCCGGCGTTGCGGCACCTGCATGGGCGCCTGCCCGGTGCGCACCATCAGCTTTAACAACTACAAGCCGCATATGATCAGTGAAATGATCGATGCCATCGAGGTGCCGGACGAGTTTGATGAAAAACCCCGCATCCTGATTTTCGCCTGCGAGAATGATGCCTACCCGGCGCTGGATATGGCGGGGCTGAATCGTTACCAGTACAGCGCTTTTGTGCGCATCATCCCGGTTCGTTGCCTCGGTTCAGTCACCCTTCTGTGGGTTTCAACCGCCCTGGAAAAAGGCTTCGACGGCATCATGCTGATGGGCTGCAAATCCGGTGACGATTACCAGTGTCATTTCGTCAAGGGGAGCGCCCTGGCCGAAGAGCGCCTGTCCAAGGTCGGCGAGACCCTGAAAAGCCTGATGCTGGAAGAAGAGCGGGTGACCATGGCGGAGGTTTCGATCGCCGATTCGGGCAGCGTTCCGAAGGTCATCAACAGCTTCGTTGAGACTATCGAAGAAATCGGCTTCAACCCATTCAAGGGATTTTAGTAATGTCAGCGCAGCTACCCGACAGCAGTGGAAAATACGACCTGGGCTTTGCCCGCTGGGTGTACGAAAACATCAAAGGCGGCGACAAGCTGTCGATGTGCATGCAGTGCGGGGCCTGTTCCGGATCCTGCCCCATCGGCACCGAGATGGACAACGGGCCGCGCAAGCTGTTCATGATGGTGCGCGCCGGTATGAAAGACGAAGTGTTCAGGTCCAACACGCTGTGGAACTGTACCTCGTGCTACCGCTGCACCGTGCGCTGCCCCCGTGGCATTCCAGTCACCTACGTAGTGCAGGGGCTGGCGGCACAGGCGGCACACCTGGGTTATGCCGATGAAAAAGACACCGTCCGCTTTGCCCGCTCCTTCTGGTGGAGCGTGGTGCAGTTTGGCCGTACCGACGAGCGCATGGTGACGGCGAAGTACTATTTCTCTTTCGGCCTCAAAACCGGTATGCAAAAAGGCCTGGAAAACCTGAAGATCGCCATCGGCATGATCCGTAAAGGGCGTATGCACCTGGGTATGCCGCACAAGATTGCGGATAAAAAAGGCCTGCGGGCGATACTGGAAAAGGCTGCGGAAATTGAAGCACGCGACAAGCAGGACGGAAACGGATTATGAGCAACGATGGCAAGGGCACAGGCGCCGCGAAAAAATTTGTCTACTACCCCGGTTGCAGTTCGCAGGGCAGTTCAAAGCACCTGGATGAGTCCTTGCGGGCCATTATCCCAGTGCTGGGGCTGGAAATGGAAGAAATCGACGATTGGAACTGCTGCGGCACTTCGGTCGGCAACATTGGCGGCGGACCCCTGCCCACCACCGCCCTGTCTGGGCGCAACCTGGCCAGGGCGGAGGAGCAAAAAGCGACCGATGTCATCACCGGTTGTGCCGCCTGCTATCTGAACACCCATGGCGCGAACGAAAAGATCAAGGCCGACATCGCCTTGCGCGGCAAAGTGAACGAGGCCCTGTCCGCTGCCGACCTGTCCTACGAGGCCAGCCTGCAGGTGCGCCACGCCTGCGAGGTGATCGTCAACGAGGTCGGCATCGACAAGATCAAGGAAATGGTAACAAAGCCCCTGGAAGGGCTGAAAGTGGCTGGATACGTCGGCTGCCAAACGGTGCGTCCCTTCGCCAACACCGAGTCCGGCGGCGCTTACGATACCTACGACGACCCCGAATTCCTCGACCAGTTTACCGAGGCCGTCGGCGCCGAGGCAGTGGACTATGACGTCAAGACCAGTTGTTGTGGTGGTTCCGTCTCGGTCATATCACCGGAAAAAACTCTCCACCTTATCAAGGAAATCCTGCAGGCCGCCGTCGATGCCGGGGCCGACGTTATCTCCACGCCCTGTCCGCTGTGCCAGACCAACGTGGAAATGTATCAGCCCGCAATCAACAAGAAATTCGGTACCGATTTCAATATACCGGTGGTGTTCTACAGCCAGTTGATGGCCAAAGCTTTCGGCCTGGACGGCAAGAAAGACGCCGCCCTGCACCGCAACACCATCCGCTCCGAAAAGCTGGACATTATGGTCAAGAATGCCTGAAACCTGAACAGCTCATTCTCGTACCATGAGTACGACCGTGCTAAACGAACGGGCCACCCCGGTAATTGTATCCCTGCGTCACAGATTCACCTGAAGACCGAGTTCCAGGACGCGGTCCTCAGGCAGGCGGTAGTATGCTGTAGCACGGGCAGCATTACGCGCCAGCCAAACAAAAAGCAGTTCCTGCCAGTACGGCAATCCTGGCAGGTCTCGCCTCGCGATCAGTGTTTCCTGACCCAGGATATAGGTAACCGTATCGGTATCGATGGGAATCCCAATGTGTTCGCCCAGCTTCAATGCCAGCGGAATATTGGGTGGTTGCGAAAACCCGTAGCGCACACGCACACGCATTACTCCCTGGCCGAGAGTTTCAAAATCCAGGCGTTCGTTGGCGGGCACATGTGGCCGATCGGTGGTAACCACCGTGAGGAATATCACCCGCTCATGCAATACGTGTGTACACGCCATATGCTGCATGAGCGCCACCGGTACACTCTGGCCATAGTGCTCAGTCATCACTACTGCGGTGCCGGGTACACGGCAGGGCGGATCGGCTTTGATCTTCTGTAAAAACTCATCCTGTTGGATGGCGCGCCCCGACAACCGCGCCGCCAGCAGGGACCTACCGGCCCGCCAACTCCACATCAGCGCAAAAATTAACCCTGCAATCAGCAGCGCATACCAACCGCCGTCCGGTATTTTGACCAGGTTGGCGCCGAGAAATGCACTATCGATGATGATGAACAAGATACCGGCCCAAAGTGCCAACACCGGGCGCCAGTGGTAACGCAGCGCCACGGTTACGGCCAGCACCGAGGTCACAACCATATCCAGTGATACAGCTACTCCGTAGGCCGAGGCCAGGGCATCAGAACTGCCGAAACCCACCACCAGCCCGACACAGGCCACCATCAACAGCCAGTTGACCAACGGCAGGTAAACCTGCCCGGATTCATCAGCCTGAGTAAAAATAACCCGCATGCGCGGCAACTGGCCAAGTTGGATGGCCTGACGGGTGAGTGAAAAAGTACCGCTAATTACCGCTTGTGAAGCGATAACCGTGGCTGCGGTGGCTAAAACCACCAGCGGTATCACCGCCCAATCCGGCGCCAGGTAAAAAAACGGAGCCTGGATAGCGTCAGGATGGTCCATCAATATGGCGCCCTGGCCAAGATAATTCAGGAACAGTGCCGGCAATACGATCAGGAACCAGGCGCGTCGGATGGGGGAAATACCAAAGTGCCCAAGGTCAGCGTACAAGGCTTCTCCCCCGGTCACTACCAAAAATACAGAACCCAGGGTGAGAAAACCGGTCATCCCGTTGTTCACAAAGAACTGCACTGAATACACCGGGTTGAACGCCACCAGCACGGACGGATGCATTGCAATCCCGCGTAAGCCCAGCACAGCCAGGACCAGAAACCAGACCAACATGACCGGTCCGAACAGTCGACCGATCTGACTGCTACCTCGCCGCTGCACCGCAAACAGGAGCACCAGAATGACGACGGTAAGCGGCAGGACAAACGGGGCAAGTTGCGGTGCCGCCACGTGCAAGCCTTCAACGGCGCTGAGTACGGAAATTGCAGGGGTGATGGTACCGTCTCCGTACAGCAGACAAGCGCCGAACAAACCCATGAGCATCAGCACATAGCGGGCCTGACCGGGTTTGGCTTTCCAGGGATTCAGCAGTGCAACCAGGGCAATGATGCCGCCCTCGCCCTGGTTATCCGCGCGTAGCACAAAAACCAGATACTTAATCGAGATCACCAACACCAGTGACCACAGGATCAGCGATAGCACCCCCAATAGATCAGGTGTGTTAAGAACCGGCGCGGCGGCGCCGCCAAAACTCTCGCGTAATGCATACAGCGGACTGGTGCCGATATCACCAAACACTACACCCAGAGCGGATATCACAACGGCACGCTGTTTAAGCGATGGCATAGTCTTTGTTTCTGTCATTGACAACGGGGCTGAGTGGGTTTTTCACAGGTATGACGGCCAGGGAGTCGGGCTACCCGGAATAACGACTTTTCAAGCTTTTTGTCCTAAAAACCAAGGCCGAAAACAAGGTAAACAGCGCCACACCACCGAGGATCAGCGCCAGGCGTTGCCAGGGCTGCCCCCACTCCATGCGGATATGCACCAGCATCATCGTACTACGCAACCACTCCAGCGCTCCCAGCACCAGGGCGACCTGCATAAGATAGGGCACCCAGAACTTCTTCACAAACAGCAAAAAAAGTATCAGAATGCAGGCCAGCGCCAGCACCTGCTGCCCAGCGCGATAAAAGTGTGCCGCCAGCACAAGAAAACTGAGAAAAACCGGCAATAACCTGAGTGCATTCATTGAAAATTCCTGACAGAAGGGTTTGTTGATGGGCTCGATTCATTTTAACAAAATTATTTCTGCCCGGAGCCGGAACAGTAAGAGGTCGCTTGCGGCCGACAGGCCAGTCGGCCGCAAGGGCGCTCTTACAGTAAGAGGTCGCTTGCGGCCGACAGCCTTGTCGCGCCCAAGGGCGCTCTTACAGTAAGAGGTCGCTTGCGGCCGACAGGCCAGTCGCGCCCAAGGGCGCTCTTACAGTAAGAGGTCGCTTGCGGCCGACAGGCCAGTCGCGCCCAAGGGCGCTCTTACAGTAAGAGGTCG
>JAJRRA010000083.1 GCA_024279945.1 Gammaproteobacteria bacterium | reverse complement strand
TTGCAGCCACCGGATTACCGCTATTACCTCTTGTGGAATGGGTAATGTGTGGTTACCGGAGGGTTCTTTGCACCTGCCGAGCGCCGGTTGAGGGTGTTTTGAATCAAACAGAGGCGTTCTGATATTCTGAGCAAACTCTAAGTAAGGCTGAAAATTCGATGCCAGGCGCCTGGTCGGTGGTAGTTCCACTCGGACCGAATGTATGTCCCTCCATAGATGGTGATTATCAAATCCTTGGTATGGGTAAGCTGGAAAAAGGATTGTCCTTAACCCAAACTCGTCTCGATGTGGCTTTGGGCTACACTTTCCCGTCAGACGGGATGCCGAAGCACGTAAGCATTTCGATGGAAGAGGGGAACAGTATACTCAACTTCAAATTTGGAGATCCCGTTAATCAGAGTTTTTCAGAACCTGCAAGTTGCGATGACGGCTGGTACGCATTTGGGCAACAACAAACCGACCAGTATGTCGGCGATGGAGCCAATCTGGATTATTCGCTCCGAAAAATCAGGCTCGGCAAAGCAGTTGATGGAAGCCTGATCGTGCACCTCCTTCTTGAAGCTCAATTCTCATCATTTGCTGTCTTGAAATCCCATGAAGTGAGGGAAATCTGGTCCAGGTATGAGAAATCTGTAACTCACAAGTAAAAAGCGGACGACAATCACTGATGCAGTGCCAATCGCTCATGGTCAAAAGTTTTTTGCAAAAGTCTTTTCGGGTGCAAGAACAATGAGAATGGAGATAATCACTCTGATTTTAATGTTTTCAAGTGCTGCTTGTTCAGTCCCCGCTAAACTTGAAATGCCTCCTTATCCTGATCCCCCAACTGATTAGGAAACCTTCGATTTGTCATCAATCCCAGGCACCAATTGCCCTGATCTTGCGGGTGAATATTCAGAGCATC
Source organism: Gammaproteobacteria bacterium (assembly GCA_024279945.1). Taxonomy (GTDB): domain Bacteria; phylum Pseudomonadota; class Gammaproteobacteria; order Xanthomonadales; family SZUA-36; genus JAJRRA01. The sequence goes on along the minus strand of JAJRRA010000083.1, from coordinate 28,584 downwards.
CATTGATTTACAGGTCAGGAAAGGAATTAAAATACATATCGGGAGACAATTTTGATCTGTATAGCAGCTACATTCCCTTCCATCTTGGCGAACGAAGAGAGTTGGCAGCTAACGATATGGATCTGGCCACAGATCACTTTGTGATTCGGCAGCCTGATGCCACCCAGTTTTATTTCGTGTACCGAAGTGAACAAACAGGGTCGCTTGTGGAATACCATTTTCGATCAACGGAAGCAGATTTTGAATGTCAGGCTGGGTATATCGAGTTTCCAAATTATACCATTTACGGAATGATTGAAGGCAGATCAGTTAATTTCCAGATTCGAAACACAGTAAATAGGGATAAGGGAGGCGCATTGATTATTCAATCGACAAGGGGGCCATTTCGTGGAAATGCAGGCAAGATATCAAATGAATTCAGTTACGAATTCTTCCGGTATCCAAATGCCAGTGAAACCCGCGCCAACTGAGCAGTGCGGCCGAGTACGATCTGATGATTGGCAGATCCACGGTGTGCCAGGATGTGCCTGCAAAAAGTTGTAGGAGAAAGCTCTGTTCAGGGAATGGGGAACGTTATCTTGGAAATGGAATGATAGCCCAGGATGATTTATTCGCCGAAATGGTATTTTCTCAATATCTTCCATCAGGGCTGGGCCCTGAATCTGTTGAGTTTTTCAGAACCTATAGTTTGCGACGAAGGGTGGTATCGTGAAATCCCAATGATCTATCTGTCGGGAGCCGTCGCTCGTTTGAAAAGAGAAAACGATAGTGAGGCCGGCCTGTCCCTCGAAGATATCAAGAACAGAATTTATCTGTCCCGACCCGATGCAACTGAGGAATTTGATTTCGCTGGGGAACAGGTGGTCGCCGGTCGTTCCTGGCTAAGGATTAATTTTTTACCTTTTTAGACTGTACTCAGTCGTTTTCTTCAGGTGTTGCGTGCGCCTTTTCCAACTCCCGCTGGACGGCCATTGGCACCGGATCATAATGACTGAACTCCATGGTGTAGCTGCCCTGACCCTGGGTCATGGACTTGAGTTCCGTGTGATAGTCGCTGAGTGAACTCAGCGGCATATCCGCTGTTATGGTCACCTGGTTTCCGCTCAGGCTTTCCGTGCCGCTGATGCGGGCGCGCCGGCCGGCCAGGTTGCCGGTCACGTCACCCATATCGGCATCGGAAACGGTAACGTCCACGCTGACGATGGGCTCAAGGATTTGGGGGCCGGCGTTATGGATGGCATCCAGGAAGGCATTCCTCCCGGCAATCACGAATGCAATTTCCTTTGAGTCGACCGGGTGGAATTTACCATCGTACACCGTGACTTCCATATCCTGCATCTGGTAACCGGCAATAGCGCCTTCGTCTACGATTTGGCGAACGCCTTTCTCAACAGCAGGAATCAGGTTGGTGGGTATGGCGCCGCCAACAACCTTGTTGATAAAGGTGAATCCCTCCCCGCGCGCCAGGGGGCGTAAGCGCAGAAACACTTCGCCAAACTGCCCGGCGCCACCGGTCTGTTTCTTGTGCCGGTAGTGGCCCTCGGCGGCGCGAGTCACGGTTTCGCGATAGGCGATACGTGGTGGACGTGTGTCCACTTCAACGTGGTAGCGATTGGCCATGCGCTGAAGCATCACGCGCATATGCAGTTCACCCAATCCGCGAATGACGGTTTCATTGAGCTCCTGGTTGTGCTCAACCACAAAACACGGGTCTTCCTCGGTCAGGCGGGATATGGCCTGCGCCAGTTTCTGTTCCTGCCCGCGGGTTTTGGGCTGGATCGCCAGTCCATACATCGGTTTCGGGAAATCCAGTGGTTTCAGGTAGAAGCTGTCCTCTTGGTGTGAATCGTGCAGGATGGCATCGTAGTGAATGTCTTCGACCTTGGCCACCGCGCAGATGTCGCCGGGGATACCGACATCAACTTCCTCGTGTTTGCCGCCCTGAACCTTGAACAGGTGGCCCACTTTGAACGGTTTCCGGCCATCGCCAATGAACATCTGGCTGTCCGGCTTCACCGTTCCCTGGTAAATCCTGAAAATACTGAGCTTGCCGACGAACGGGTCATTGCTGATCTTGAATACGTGGGCGATGACATGGCCGTTGGGGTCCGGTTTCACATCGACCTCTTTGGCAGATTCTCCGTCTCCCTTCAGGATCAGGGGGGGGTTGCCGCCGATCGGGTTGGGCAGAAGGCGCTTGCATAATCTGAGGAATTCGTTGAGCCCGGCTCCCGTGGCTGCTGAAGTGAAGCAGATCGGCACCAGGTGGCCTTCGCGCAGCGCTTGTTCAAATGCTTTGTGAAGATCGTCCCTGCTCAGTTCTTCTCCTTCCAGGTATTTTTCCATCAACTCTTCGTTGACCTCAACCACCTGGTCGATGATGGCCTCATGCGCTTCCGCCAGGGAAAAGACATCGGTTTCACCCTCCGTTCCGAAGAAGCAATCCCTTACTTTGCTGTAGTTTTCCGTAGGCAGATTGATTGGAAGGCATTCGGGTCCGAACTCTGTGCGAATATCCTTTACCAGTTGAGTCAGATTGATACCGGGTTGGTCCATCTTGGAAATCACGATAATGCGGCACAGGCGGCGGCGTTTGGCGCGGCGCATCAGGCGCCGGGTCGAGAGTTCAATGCCGTTATGTGCATTGATCACCACTGCGGTGGTTTCAGTGGCGGCCATAGCCGTCACCGTCGGGCCACGAAAGTCCGGGAACCCTGCTGTGTCGATCATGTTTACATGAATACCTTCAAAGTCAAAACTGGCGATGGCTGAATCCAGTGAATGCTGGAACTCTTTTTCCAGTGGGTCATGATCGGTGGTGGTGTTGCCGCGTTCAATCGTGCCCGCCTCACCAATTTTTCCTGACTTGACCAGGAGTGTTTCCAGCATGGTTGTCTTGCCGGATCCCGTATGTCCAACGAGGGTAATGTTGCGGATGTCTTCGGTTCGATAGTTCGCCATACGGTGTTCCTGGAAGATGTGTGGGACGATTATCCTAGTACAGTTTCATCAATGCGCCAAATCTCCGTACGATACGAGTTGATTACAGTCATTTTTGTGAGTATTTGACCGGTTTTTTTCAAAAATTTCCTATCCCGGGGAACTTGCCCTGAACCGGCGCTGTCATAAGTGGCAGTTAAGGTAATATTCATTTAACTCTCCTTAGGGTTGTCGCATTTTTTTTAGACATCCCTCCTCTTTTACGGCGTCCTCAGTGACGCCGTTTTTTTATTCTGAAATGGGCCAAATAGTGGCGGTGGAATGAAAATCTGCAGTTCGGGATGAAATCGGCTATACACGCCATGCCCAAATCAGGTAACGTTCCCGCAATGATTGAAACGGCGTTCTCGGCGTGGCTGAAAAGTGGCTTGTTTTAAAATTTGGCGGCACCAGCGTAGCGGGCAGGCGGCAATGGGAAACCATTACTGCCATCGTCCATGCGAAGCGGTCCAGCGGATACCGCGTGGTATTGGTGTGTTCAGCGGTGAGCGGTGTAACCAATCTTCTTGAATCCCTGTCAAAACAACTTGATTCAGAGACCCTCCCGGCAGAAATTTTGCAGGTTCATCGCGCTCTTGCTGAACGCTTAAAGATCAATTTTGATCACTGCCTGCTTGAAGCCGGGCAGCATATTTCCCATTGCCTGGAGCAGATGGTGCGCACACCCGGGCCGGAAGGGAAAGCTGCCTTGTTGGCAACGGGGGAATGGTTGAGTACGCGTCTTGGGGCACAGTATCTGCAACAAAGTCTTGATGTCGACTGGGTGGATGCCCGCGATGTGCTTGAAGTCATTCCCGAAGCTGAGCGGTCATCGACCCGTCAATGGCTGTCCGCCACCTGCGAGCCGCGTAGGGATGAAAACCTTTCCCGGTGCTGGCTGGAGCTGAAGCCGATACTGATCACCCAGGGCTTTATCGCCAGGACCAGCCTGGGCAAAACGGCCTTACTTGGCCGGGGAGGTTCGGATACCTCGGCTGCGTTGCTGGCGGGGCGCCTTGGTGCTGAACTGGAAATCTGGACCGATGTGCCGGGATTATTCAGTGCTGATCCGCACCAATTCCCACAGGCGCGGCTCATTAGGGAACTCGATTATGCCGAGGCGCTGGAAATGGCGGCCAGTGGCGCCAAGGTTATCCAGTCCCGGTGCATACGTGCTGCAGCGGCAACCGCAACGCCAATCCTGATTTGTGACATTCACCGGCGACAGCTCGAGGGCACACGAATCAGTAAGCAGGAAGCCGCCAGCGTGGGTGTGAAGACCATCGCCTGCCAGCACAACATGGCGGTGATACTGCTGGAAAACCTGGACGCCCGCCACCAGGTGGGATTTCTGGCCCGGGTATTCGGCATTTTCAGACTACTGGGTATTTCGGTAGATCTGGTCGCTACCTCCGAAACGACCACCACGGTAGCGCTTAACCGGGAAGCCAATCACCTCGGTGCGGATGAGCTCAGAATACTGGTCAGTGAGTTGGCGGAACACTGTAATGTGAGGCTTTATGATAATTGTGTCTGCGTTAACCTGGTTGGGCGTGGCGTGCGCGCGTCTCTGGCGCAATTACAGTCCACTTTGGCTCATTTTGAGCAAAAACCGTTATTGATGTTGTCGCAATCAGCCAATGATCTTTGCCTGAGTATGCTGGTGCATGCGGGCGACCAGGATCCTCTGCTTCAGAGCGCACACGATGCCCTGATACCCGGCCATGACAGCGGCCCGAGTGAGGTTTTTGGTGACAGTTGGCAACAGATGCGGGCGGCTGATGACTGAAAAAATGGCTGATTCTGTAGTCCCCGACCCGCGTAAGGCGCGTTGCTTTGAATTTACCCGTTGTGAATTTGACCCCCTGCGGGGAGTGGCCAGCCTGGTCTACCGTTTTGACAACGGGCCGGAACTGATCGAACGCATTCGTTTTCCCTACGCGCCCTGGCCTCCCGAAGCAAGCCGGCAGGCCGCCTTTGAGCAGGCTCTGTACCTGTTGCACCTGGTCGCAGGAGTCAGCTATTACAAGGCCGGGCTCAGTCACGAGATGCGGTTCGCTCAACGGGATCCCGATCCGGAGTTGGCTGCATTCCTGACTGAACTCTATGTCCAGGGTCTGGGCGAGTTTGCCTACATCAACCAGGTCGACCTGGTTTCCCGGATCAGTTTTCCAGGGACGGGTGCGCCCACTGTTGCGATCGACCTGATATTGCCCCAACGGGCCTTGCATGCGATGGGTGGCGGGAAAGACAGCCTGGTGGGTCTGCGCCTGCTCCAACAGGCGGGCATTGAGGTTCAGCCGGTATGTATAGGCCAATCCACTCTGATCGGCGAGACGGTGAAGGCAGCGGGTTTACCCCTGTTGCGAATTGAACGCACACTGGCGCCGGAGTTGCTGGAAATGAATCGCATGGGAGCCTGGAACGGACATGTACCGGTGACCGCCATCCATTCGGCTATCCTGCTTTGTGCCTCGGTATTGTATGGCTTTGCCTATGTTGTTTTTTCGAATGAACGATCGGCCGATGAGGCGACCCTGGTCCTGGGTGATGGAACCGCCGTCAATCACCAGCACAGTAAGAGTTCGGCATTCGAGAACAATTTACGCGAAGTGATTGCTTCACAGCTCAGTCCGGATATCGAGTATTTTTCGATTCTCCGGCCGTTTTCCGAACTGGAAATTGTTCGGCGTTTTTGTCATCTGACTGAATTTCAGTCTGTCTACTCCAGTTGCAACCGGAACTTTCATCTTGATGGATCACAGATTGAAGGCCGCTGGTGCCAGGATTGCCCCAAGTGCCGGTTTGCCGCTTTGTCCCTGGCCCTGTTCCTGTCGCCCGGACAGGTGGTGGATATTATGGGTGCAGATTTGCTGGATCAGGGTGAGCAGGCCGATGGTTTTCGGGCATTGTGCGGGCTGGGCCGGGATAAACCGTTCGAATGTGTTGGCGAGGCCGGGGAGAGCCGGGCGGCCCTGGCGGCCCTGGTCACTCGCGATGACTGGTGTGAGCATGCCGTGGTGGCTGCTGTGGCAGCGGAACTTGCAGAAGTGTCCGTGCCGGCCCTTGAGGATCTGTTTGTGCCATCAAAAAAACACTGGATCCCTCCCGCCGTTTTTTCCCGGTTGAAGATTGAGGAAGATAGCGGTGAAAAGGGCTGACCTCATCGACCGCAAGGTCGGAATTCTGGGCCTTGGCAGGGAGGGACAGGCGGCGCGCGAGTATCTGAGGTCTGTTGTGCCCGAACTGGGGTTGACTCTCATATGCGAATCCCAACCGGACCGGGCCATTGCTGCACAACTGGGTGAAAAAGACCGATTGATCACGGGACCTCTGTCCGCTGCTCGCCTGGAACAGTTTGACCTGCTGATCCGCTCGCCCGGAATCAGCCCATACCGCTCAAGCCTTCAGGCTGCCCGGAATGCGGGTGTTGAGATAACGACTCCGAGTAATTTGTGGTTTTCCACTCACCCGGATGAAAAAACAATTTGTATTTCCGGCACCAAGGGAAAAAGCACCACCTCTGCGCTGATTGCGCATGTATTGCGTTGTTGTGGTTACCGGGTGCGTCTGGCGGGAAACATTGGCCAGCCACTGCTTTCCTGCAACGATCAGGATGTGGACTGGTGGGTGATCGAGCTGTCGAGCTTCCAACTCACTGACCTCAATGCGAAACCAAGTATGGCTGTGATGCTGAATCTGTCGGAAGATCACCTGGACTGGCACGGTAGTGAGCAGGTGTACCGGCGGGACAAGCTGAGGCTGCTGGAACTGGCTGCTGGTTCTTCGCTAATCGTCAATGCAGCCGACCCGGTACTGGTCGATGCCCTGTCGGCCCGTACGGACATTAGCTGGTTCAATTCCGCTGCGGGTATTCACGTTGAAGGATCATTGATCCTGGATGGTGAGGAATTATTACCTCTGTCTGTGCCGGCGGAACTGCCGGGGGCACACAATCTTGCCAACATTGCTGCGGCTTTGTCGGTCGTCAGGATGATTGGTGCAGACGTATTGAAGGCCGTGCGCGGGATCGACTCTTTTCAAAGCCTGCCCCATCGCCTGCAACTCGTTGGCGAACGGGATGGGGTTCGTTTTATCAACGACAGCATCGCCTCGAGTCCGGTGGCTACTGCAGCAGCGCTGAAGGCCATGTCCGGCCATCCTGTCACTTTGATCGTCGGAGGTCTTGATAGGGGACTGGACTGGACACCATATATGAAGGCATTCGAGTCGAGTATGCCCCAGGCAGTTATCGCCATACCGGATAACGGACCACGGATTATCGAGGCATTGAAAAAAGCCAATTTGCAGGCTGAGCACGGGTTTCATGTGGCCGTGACCCTGGCCAAAGCCGTGGAACTGGCGGGGGAAATCACGGCATCCGGTGGCGTGGTTCTGCTTTCTCCGGGGGCTCCGAGCTTTGGTCAGTTCGTAGACTACCGGGATCGGGGGCGACAATTTGCCCGGCTTTGTGGATTTGTTTGAAAGAAAAAATTAAGGCCGCGGGTCAGGGATGAGGAGTGCAGATATTGCCCTGTCTGGTATGAGGGAGAGACCATACCCGCGGCCTTACAATAGTAGACCCACCAAGATGGAAAAAAGTTTCAGATTATTTTTTAACAGGAGAAAATTAACGTGAGCGAAGCAGTAAATGAAGTTGGTGCAGTGATGCGGACGAGCAAAGGTGAGATTAAATTGCGCCTGTTTGCAGATAAAGCACCCGTAACGGTTGCTAATTTCGTCAATCTTGCAAAAAGAGGATATTACGATGGTTTGTTATTCCATCGTGTGATTCCCGAGTTCATGATTCAGGGCGGATGCCCGCACGGTAGCGGTACCGGTGGTCCCGGCTATCGTTTTGAAGATGAATGCACGCCTGAACTCGGGCACGGGACCCCCGGCATCCTGTCCATGGCCAATTCCGGCCCTGGCACCAATGGCAGCCAGTTTTTTATTACCCATGTCGCAACAACCTGGCTGGATGGCCGTCATACCGTGTTTGGTTCTGTGATTGATGAAGGTGATCAACAGGTGGTGGACGCCATCATTGTGGGCGATACCATCGAGTCAATTGAAATCAGCGGCGAGGAAGACCTGGTGCGAAATCAGGCAGATCGCATCGCGGCCTGGAATGATGCCCTGAACTAGTAGTCTCTGGAAACGCTGTACCTGGCCAGTTCTTCCATCGCGTCTTTCCACGGGGAAGGCGGAAGCGGGGCGATCGCGGCCAGGGCGGTATCAGCCCGGTCACGGGCGACCTGTTTGGCCTGGTCGAGTGCGCCGCTGTCCTGGATCAGCGAGATGATCCGGTTGAGTTGCTCCAGGTCACCGTTGCGGATGGACTCATCAATCAAGCGGCGGGATTCCTCATCCGCCTGTTCCCGGCACAGAATCAGCGGTAGTGTGGGTTTGCCTTCAGCCAGATCATCGCCTGAGTTTTTACCCAGCGTGTCGGTGTCAGCCATATAGTCCAGCACATCATCTGCTACCTGAAAAGCGGTGCCCAACTCACGGCCGAAGGTTGCCAGGCTGGCTTCAAGGTCATTTCGACCCGTCAGCACAGCACCCATTTGGCAGGCTGCCTCGAATAAGCGGGCTGTTTTTTTCTCAATGACACTGAAGTAACGTTCCTGGCTTACTTCAGGGTCATGCATATTCAGCAGTTGCTCCACTTCGCCTTCGGCAATGGTATTGGTGGTGTTGGCGAGAACCTCCATCACGCGCATGGAGTTGACCCCCACCATCATCTGAAAACTCCGGGAGTAGAGGAAATCCCCGACCAGGACGCTTGCTGCATTGCCCCATACTGCATGCGCCGATTCTTTGCCCCTGCGCAGATCCGAGTCATCGACAACGTCATCGTGGAGCAATGTGGCGGTGTGGATGAATTCGATGATTGCAGCCAGTGTGACATGGTCCTTGCCCTGATAGCCGCAAGCCTGCGAAGCCAGGATCACCAGCATGGGCCGCAGGCGTTTTCCTCCAGAACCAATAATGTACTCTGATATCTGTCGGATTAAGACCACACTGGAATTGAGACTGTTCCGGATCAGAGAATTGACCGCCGACATATCATCAGCACACAGATCAATGACGTGCCGGATATCTGGTGCTTGCTTTGTTGTGGCGGTTGCGCGGGCGCTGGCGTGGTCCATTTCAGTTCTTTTGGTTCAGGAGATTTTTCATTATAAGTCTGCTTTGTTTGAACACAAGACAAGACAACCTATAATCTCGACTTCTTTACCCACATATTGCATGAACCAACGGAAATAATCTGAATAATCGGAGATTTATCATTGTCAACTGATCATATCCAATCGAAGGAAGTGCGGCTTGCGCTGACACTTTCCGGCGTTATCGCCCTGCGGATGCTGGGCCTGTTCATGATTTTGCCTGTATTCATGATTCTCGCCAGGGACTTGCCTGGATTCACGCCACTGACTGGTGGGCTGGCCGTTGGTATTTACGGCTTGACCCAGGCAGCACTACAGCAGCCGTTTGGCTGGCTTTCCGATCATTGGGGCCGCCGGCCGGTGCTGTTGATGGGCTTATTCCTGTTTGCCGCAGGTGGTGCGCTGGCAGCACTGGCAGAATCCATGCCCTTGCTGATTGCTGGCCGGGCGCTCCAGGGTTGTGGTGCGATAGCGGGCGTGGCGATGGCTTTTGCTGCTGATTTTACGCGCCCCCAGAGGCGTTCCATCAGCATGGCGATCATCGGTATCGGGATTGGTGGCGCGTTCTTGCTGTCCATGATGCTTTCAGTGCCGCTGGCCCTGATAGTGGGTCTGACGGGTCTGTTCTGGCTAACGGTTATTTTCGCTCTCGCGGGTGTGCTGCTGGTTTTGACTTTACCCCAGAGCCTGCCGCAGGTTTCTGAACCGGAGACCGTTGAGAAAGTGGACATGAAACCGGTTTGGCTGCTGGCCCTGAGCGTATTTCTGTTGCATTCAGTTATGACACTGCTGTTCGTAGTCCTGCCGCCGATGTTGGTGGGAACCTACGAATTTGGTTTGTCTGAGCACTGGAAAATTTACGTACCGACCATGCTGGTTTCCGTGCTGATCATTTTCCCACTGCTCAGAAAAGTGGGTAAAAGCCTGGCCGAACACCGCATGATGCCCTGGGCATTTATTGCTCTTGCCGCATCCATGGCTGCCATGGGTTTGCTGGACAGTGGAATTGGCCTGGTCGGCTTAGGCGTGCTGATGACAGTCTATTTTCTGGGCTTCAATATGCTGGAGGCAGCCATGCCGTCATTATTGGCCCGCATCACCGGCAGCAGGGGCAGGGGGCGCAGGATGGGTGTCTACAGTACCTTCCAGTTCCTGGGTGCATTTGCCGGTGGTATCTCCGGTGGCTGGTTACTGGGTGGCTTCGGCAGCGCCGTGGCCTTGCTTGTTGCGGCAAGTATATGCGTCGTTTGGGGCATCGTATTGAAAGTGGTTTTGGGCCGTACATTGAGCCGGTCGCCCCAGGTGCTGGCGAAAGCGGTTGAAGGCTGAATAAGTGGTTTTTTCTGACAAGGTAAGCATTCTGATTGTGCTAAACTTTGTGCATTATTGAGTAGGGAGATGCCTGATGGCACGTGGTGTTAATAAAGTCATTTTGGTGGGTAACCTGGGCGCTGACCCGGAAACCCGGTACACGGCGGGCGGTGCCGCCATTACAAATATCAGGATTGCCACCAGCGAATCCTGGAGAGACAAGCAGACCGGGGAAAACCAGGAGCGTACGGAGTGGCACCGGGTTGTGTTCTTCAATCGCCTGGCTGAAATTGCCGGTGAGTATCTGCGCAAGGGCAGCCAGGTTTACGTCGAAGGTAAACTGCAAACGCGCAAATGGCAGGACCAGAGTGGTCAGGATCGTTATTCCACGGAAATCGTGGGCAACGAAATGCAGATGCTGGGTAGTCGGGAAGGCGGAGGCGCACCGAGGCCGGCACAGCAGCAGTCCAGCGGATTCAGGGATAGCAAGCCCGCACAGCCGCAACAGCCTGCTGCGGCTGCGGATGATGGATTTACCGACGACGATATTCCATTCTGAGTCGCTGTAAATCCTGATGCGAACACTGCTCGTCACCGGCGGCGCCGGTTTTATTGGTGGCAACTATGTGTTGCGTAGCCTGGACCTTGATCCTGGGCTTCGAATTGTCAATCTGGATATGCTGACCTATGCAGGGAACCTGGATACGCTAGAACCCCTGCGCGGCAACCCGCGGCATATTTTTGTTCACGGGGATATCGGAGACGCTGAACAGGTCAGCAGTTTACTGGACCGGTATGCACCAGACGCAGTGATAAATTTCGCTGCAGAGAGTCACGTTGACCGTTCTATTGACGGTCCTGCAGAATTTGTTCTGACCAATGTGGTCGGTACACTGAATTTGCTGCAATGTTCACTGGACTGGTGGAAAAACCAGCCCGCACCAGCCCGCGAAGCATTCCGCTTCCTGCACGTTTCTACGGATGAGGTGTATGGCAGCCTCGGCGACACCGGTGCCTTCAGCGAGACCACGGCCTACGCACCAAACTCACCCTATGCCGCTTCAAAGGCCGGTTCGGATCACCTGGTTCGTGCTTTTCACCACACCTATGATTTTCCCACGCTGACCACCAATTGCTCGAATAATTACGGACCGTACCAGTTTCCCGAAAAATTGATCCCGCTGATCATTCTCAACGCGCTGGAATACAAACCTTTGCCGCTGTATGGAGATGGCCAGCAAGTGCGCGACTGGTTGTTTGTACTGGATCATGTGGATGCTATCAACGTGGTGCTGGATCGGGGTGTAGTGGGTGAGGTGTACAACGTGGGTGGTTCTTGTGAGCGCACGAATATGCAGGTTGTACACGGAATATGTGATGAGCTGGATCAACGTTGTCCGGATGGGTCCCGGGGGAAGCGCAGGGAATTGGTGGAATTCGTCGCAGATCGTCCCGGTCATGACCGGCGTTATGCCATTGATTGCAGTAAACTGAGCAGCGAACTGGGTTGGCGGCCATCTGTTGGCTTTAAGTCCGGCCTGGAAAGAACCATCGACTGGTACCTGGAAAATTCTACATGGATTGCGCGGGTGAAGGATGGCAGTTACCAGGGCGAACGGCTGGGCCTGGGAGCCTGATTGCTTCCAGGGAGTATTCCCTGAAGGAAAATCAGCCCGTACCGTGCACTGGGTTTGCCCGGCTTGCTGCGGGCTCGCCGGCGGCGAAATCAAGCGGAGGTAGTGAAGTGTCCAGGAAAGGAATCATTCTCGCGGGTGGCAGTGGCACCCGTCTTTATCCCTTGACCCGCGTTGTCAGCAAACAACTCCTCCCTGTCTACGATAAACCCATGATTTATTATCCACTTGCCACGCTCATGCAGGCAGGGATCAGGGAAATAATGGTTATCACCACACCGCACGAGCAGCACATGTTCAGACAGTTGCTGGGTGACGGGTGCCAGTGGGGTCTGCGACTGGAGTTTGCCGTGCAGCCAAAGCCCGAAGGCCTGGCCCAGGCGTTGATTATTGCCGGGAATTTTCTCGATGGAAAGCCGTCCTGTCTGATCCTCGGAGATAACATTTTTCATGGTGGAGGCTTGCGCGATGTTCTCCAGCGCGCCGCGGGTCGTGTCAATGGGGCAACGGTTTTCGGCTACTGGGTGCGGGATCCTGAACGTTACGGAGTGGTGGAGTTTGATCACCATCAGCGCGTCCTCAGTATTGAAGAAAAACCAGACACACCACGCTCAAATTATGCCATTACTGGTCTGTATTTTTATGATGGCAGGGCCAGCGAGTTTGCCCTGAGCCTGAAGCCTTCCCGGCGAAGGGAACTGGAGATCACGGACCTGAATCGCTGTTACCTGGAAGATGGCAGTTTGTCGCTGGAGCGCCTGGGTCGCGGTTATGCCTGGCTCGACACCGGAACCCACGAATCTTTGCAACAGGCATCCAGCTTCATCGAAACGATTGAAGCCCGCCAGGGACTGAAAATTGCTTGCCCGGAGGAAATTGCCTTCCTGCAGGGCTGGATCAATGAAGAGCAGATCAGGCGCCTGGCGGAACCGCTAAAAAAGAGCGGTTATGGCGAATACCTGATCACGCTGTTGAGCCGAGGCTCTGAGGTGTGAAGCTGATCGAGACGGGAATTCCGGGTGTGGTGGTGGTCGAACCCGTGATGCACGGTGACAGTCGTGGTTTTTTCATGGAAATGTGGAATGCCGAACGCTACAGTGCCTGCGGTTTACCCGATCGGTTTATGCAGTCCAATATTTCACGTTCAGCTGCCGGTGTTATTCGTGGACTGCACTACCAGCATCCCGGTGCCCAGGGAAAGTTGGTTTCAGTGCTGGAAGGGCGTGTGTTCGATGTAGCAGTCGATATTCGCAGTGATTCACCCACATTTCGCCAGTGGGTGGGGGTTGAATTGTCTGCTTCGAATCACCGCCAGTTGTATATTCCCGAAGGTTTTGCCCATGGTTTTTGTGTCCTGGGCGGCAGCGCGTTGCTGTCCTATCTGTGTACGACGGAGTTTAATGCTGAATCTGATATCGGGATCGCCTGGAATGATCCGGACATCGGCATCGAATGGCCGCTTGAGCCGGAACGACTGTCGGAAAGAGACCGTATTGCACCCAGGCTCCGGGATATCCCCAGCGAACACCTGCCTGGCGAATGAATATTTTACTGACCGGCGCAGCGGGCCAACTCGGCCAGGAGTTATTACCCCTGCTGGTTCAACTCGGAAAGGTGACGGTGGTTGATCGGAATGTGATTTCAACGCTTTCTCCCGATTGCCTGAAGCTGGATCTCAGTGATCTGAATCAAGTGGAAATTCTCCTTAACCGGCTACATCCGGACCTGGTGGTCAATGCCGCTGCCTATACTGCAGTCGACCAGGCTGAGAATGATTCTGAAACCGCATTTCGCATGAATGCAGACCTGCCCGGCTGCATGGCCCGGTGGGCGGAGCGGAATGGCCGCTTTCTGTTTCACTTTTCAACCGACTATGTGTTTGATGGTCAGGCTAGTCAACCATATACGGAAGCCCATGAGACCGGCCCGATCAATATTTACGGTGAAAGCAAATTGGCCGGTGAGTGGGCAATCACGGCCAGTAAGTGCCGCTTTATCGTGCTGCGCACGTCCTGGGTCTATTCCACTCACGGCAGTAATTTTGTTTTGAGCATGCTGCGTTTGGCCAGGGAACGCCCGGAACTCAGTGTCGTCAGTGATCAGACCGGTTGCCCCACCTGGGCGCGCAACCTGGCTGGCGTTTCACGCAAGGTGATCGGCCAGTTGCTGAAATATAAAACCAATGCGAAAAATGATGGCCTTTACCACTATTGTGATGGCACGATAACCACCTGGTATGAATTTGCGCGTTCCATTTTCAGTGTCGCGTCGGGCCTGGGCTTGCTGGATGAAATCCCCCGGATGTTGCCGTTACAATCGTCGCAATATCCACAGATTGCGGTAAGGCCCGGGTTTTCTGTTCTTGATACTTCAGCCATTCGGGAGACATTCGGCGTTGAGGCTGTGGGGTTGAATGAATCGTTGACAGCTTGCCTGCAGGAGATTGAAGATGAGTAATAACCCAGGGAAAACAACACTGATACCCGTCATTCTTTCAGGTGACGCAGGGACACGTCTGTGGCCTGTATCCAGGCGGGCCCATCCCAAGCCCTTCATGGAGTTGATGGATGGAGAATCCCTGGCTGAGAAAACTTTTCGGCGAGCTTTGGCAATCGCGGGTGACAACCCAGTGCTCACAGTCACCAGTCGTGACTACTATTTCTATACCCGAGACTTGTACAACGGGTTAGTGGGGGAGGAACACCCCCACCCATTCCTGCTTGAGCCGTTGGGTCGCAACACCGCGCCGGCCATTGCGATGGCAGCCTTCTACCTGGAGCGCACGCTGGGTTCACAGGCAACCATGTTGGTGATGCCGGCAGATCACCTGATCCGGGATGAAGCGCATTTTCGCGCAGCTGTCGATGAAGCAACCTCACTTGCTGGGCGGGACTATCTGGTGACATTTGGTATCCATCCGACCCATCCGGAAACCGGGTACGGTTATATTCGCAAGGGTGGCCGCATAGCCAACTCCGATGGCTTTGCAGTCGCCGCCTTCGTAGAAAAGCCGGATGAAGAAACCGCACATCAATATGTGGCCTCAGGTGACTATGAGTGGAACTCAGGAATGTTCTGTTTCAGTGCCGGTGCTTACCTTGGGGCGCTGGAAGAGCATGCACCTGATGTTTATCAGAGTGCAAAGGCTTGTTGGGAGGCGATGGATCCATTCAGGCAACCGCTTGAGATTCCGGCGGAAATGTTTGCCCAATGTACTGCGATCTCGATTGATTACGCAGTGATGGAAAAAGCTGATAATTGTGCCGTTGTGGGCGGTGATTTCGGCTGGAGTGACATCGGCTCCTGGAAAGCCATCAGTGAATTATATGAGTCTGATGAATCGGGGAACCGCGTGCAGGGCAAAGCCGTGCTGGTGCACAGCAAGGACTGTTTTGTGCAGAGTGAGCAACGAGTGGTTGCCGCAGTGGGAGTCAACGACCTGGTGATCGTGGATACCGGGGATGCGGTGCTGGTGGCCCACCGTGATCACGCCCAGGATGTGAAGGAAGTAGTGAATCAACTGGCCGGCCTCAAGCATGATGCAGTGGATCACCACCAGACGGTTTACCGGCCCTGGGGCTGGTATTCGGTTTTCGAGGATGCAGATGATTGCAAGGTAAAACGCCTGGTGGTGAAACCAGGCCAGGTATTGTCCCTGCAGAAGCATAAAAAGCGGTCGGAGCACTGGACGGTCATCAGTGGGGTGGCAAAAGTTCGCCTGGGTGACAAGGAATTCCTGCTAAAGGCCGACGAATCCACCTATATTCCCGCCGGAACCCTGCATCGTCTTGAGAATCCCGGCACCGAGGACGTTCACATGGTTGAAATCCAGACCGGTGAGTATTTTGGCGAAGACGATATCACTCGCTATGAAGACATCTACGGAAGGGTGAAGTAATGAAACATTCAGGCACATATTTTCAAGGACTCTCCATCATACTGCTTGGTCTGCTGGGTGTTGGGAGCCCCGCACAGGATGTCGCTGCTTCGGCGCCGGCTATATCAGCAGTTGACCAGTCACTCCACGGCCCTGATGTCGAAGCACACCGCAAGTTAATCCTTGAATGGCGGAAAAAGCGGAATGCCAGGCTGGCCAGTGATTTTGGCTGGATGAGCCTGGTTGGACTGGAGTGGCTACAGGAAGGAGAGAATCGGGTCGGAAGTGCACAAAACAATACCATTCGGGTGTCAGGCGGCCCCGATTACTGGGGTTCGGTATTTCTGGATAATGACACACTTCACTTTGTCCGGGCTGAATCTGATAGCGTGACGGTGGATGGCGGAAACACAAAGGATGTATTGATGGTGCCGGATATCAAGGGTTCTCCGACCATTGTGCAGAGCGGTACGATTCGGTTTTACGTTATTTTCAGAGAATCTTACGCACTGCGGATCAAGGATTCGCAGGCACCCGTACGAGTCAACTTCAAGGGTACAAAAAATTTCGATATCCAGCGGGACTGGCGCATTGAGGGCCGGTTCATTCCAGGTCATGAGGGTGAGACCATCGAAATAGGAAATGTACTCGGTCAACTGATTCCGTCACCGGTTTACGGCAGGTTTGAGTTTGAACGAGATGGGAAAACTTACCGCATGGTTGCCATCGGCGATGAGAATTCAGAGTCACTTGAGTTCATGTTCGCAGACCGCAGCAACGGCCACAGCACCTATGCCGCAGGACGCTTTGTGTACAGCGATGGCATGCCTGAAAATGGCCGCCTGGTGGTGGATTTTAACAAGGCTTACAACCCGCCCTGTGCTTTCAACGACTATTCAACCTGTCCGCTTCCGGTGCAGGAGAACAGGTTGGATTTGGAGGTAACGGCCGGCGAAAAAGATTTTCATATCCACTGATCAGCAAAAATCGCTTATGGCCGAATGGCTTAAATGGTTGATTCGGCGCCACAGTTACAAGGTTTCTTTCGTGTGGGTTTACGAGTCGGTGTCAGTTTCTGGCGCAGTATAATGAACAGAGCGATCCAGGGGGATGCATACAGCGGATTCCGTCCGCTTCTATTTGGTGATTTGTTTTGATTGTGTGTGATCATATGTTTTCCCTCTTCAACCTACTTCCGGCCCAGTTCCTGGTCGATCTCGAATTCCTTTGAAGTAACAAAAGCTTCCATTTTCTCCAGCCTCAGATTGAGTTCACGAAAACGGTGGCTGAGTGCGCCAAAAACGTCTGCCGGTGCATTGCTCACGCCGCGCCAGAAATTGGCTTGTTCCTTGTTCTCATACAGGTCTGCAGGCTTCACCGGCAGCACGATGGCCAGAACGATATACGACAGGATCACGAATGGAATAAACGGTGGAAACAGGAACAGCAGCGCGACTGCCACCCGCGTTCCCTTGCGGTTGAACCCAAAGTAGTCCGCGATGCCGGCGCAAATGCCGGCGAGCATGGCGTTTTCCTTGTCCCGGAACAGCCTGTGAGGATTCTGTCGCTTGTAGAGGTCGCTCACGACCGGCCCCTCCAGTTCGGTGCCTCGATGTCGAGGATGCGCTCCAGCGTCTTGATGCGATCTTCCATCCGGTTGGGGGATTCCCACACCTCACTCAGCATTTTTTCATCTTCCGCCGACAGACCTTTGGATGTTTTCACTTTTGTTACGTAATGAAGGACCAGCCAAATTGGAATAACAATGGTGATCAGGAGGACAGGAACGGCTTCACCCATCGATACTCTCCTCTTTGTTTTCACCGACTTTCGCCTTCAGTTCGGCCAGTTCGGCCTCGACGCGGTCATCGTCTTCCAGACCTTCGATTTCATCGGCCAGGGTTTGTGTCCGGCCCATGGCCATCGCCTCTGACTCGGATTCAACGCGGTCAATCCGACTCTCGGCTTTTTCAAAGCGGAACAGCATTTCGTCGATACGGTCGCTGTGGATGTGTTTGCGGGCCGACAGTTGGGATGTTGCGGTTTTGTGTCGAATCACGATGCTGCGCTGACGGGTTTTGGCATCATCCAGCTTGCTTTGCACTTGGGTGATGTCGGTGTTGAATTTATCCAGATGACCGTCCAGGACATCAAGCTCCTGCTTAAGGGATCCAACCTTGTCCTCAATGGCTTGCTTTTCAGACAGTGCAGCCCTGGCCAGGTCTTCGCGTTCACGGCGAATAGCCAACTCGGCCCGGCGTGCCCATTCTTTGTTCTCATGTTCGAGATAGTCGATATGCCGCCCGGTCTCTTTGCGATCGGCAATACACTTGGCAGCCGATGAGCGAATTTCAACCAGCGTATCCTCCATTTCCTGGATCATCAGCCGGATGATTTTGTCAGGATCTTCCGCTTTTTCCAGTACGGCATTGATGTTGGCATTTATGATGTCACTGAATCGGGTAAATACACCCATAATTTATTACTCCTGAAATCTTTATCTTCAGGATGAATAATGCAGGGTTCGTGCCAGTTGTTAGAATAATTGTAATCTATTGATAATAATAGAAATATATTCAGACAATCCCGCTTGAACTGATTTCGGGAATGGCCATGTGGCAAATCTGACCAAAACATGGCGGAAACTTGGGAAGAGAAAGACGGTCTATGGTGGTGCTGTGAGATTGTGCAGCTTTTGATCAAACTGTGGCTGAACTACGATTTACTCAGATGTGCATGGCATGCTTTGCTCTGCTCCTGTAGAATAGTTCTACTTTTGACAAGCCGGCAGTTTGCCGGATAATTCCGGTTTTAGCAGGAGGATTACCTGATGCGATTTGTATTCGCGCTCATCACTTTAATAGCCCTTATGACGGGCCCCGTCCTGGCCCAGGATGTAACAACTGACAAAGGAAAGCTCAGCTATGCAATTGGCTGGGATATTGGTGAAGACATTAAGCGACGCGGTGCGGAGTTTGACGTGGAAACCATCATTGCGGCGGTGCGTGATTCTGCTGCAGGAAAAGAGTCACAGGTTCCTGCTGATGAAATGGCAGCGATGCTGACCGAATTGCAGAAGAAGGTTCGTAAAGAGCAGGCTGAAGCATTCCAGAAGTTATCTGACGAAAACCAGGCCAAGAGTGAAGAGTTCCTGGCGGCAAACAAAGCCAAAAATGGTATCGTCGTGCTGCCCAGTGGTGTCCAGTACAGGGTCATTGAGGAAGGCGAGGGCGCTCGTCCGAACATGGACAGTGCGGTTAAGGTTCACTACCGCGGTTCCAAGATTAACGGTCATGAATTCGATAGTTCATTTGCTCGTGGTGTACCCGAAGAGTTCACGGTCAATACGGTGCTGAAGGGATGGCAGGAAGTGCTGCCCCTGATGAAGACGGGTGCAACCTGGCAGGTCTTCGTGCCGCCGGAACTGGCATTTGGTCCCCGTGGCAACCCACCAGTGGGTCCGAACGAAGCCCTGATCTTCGATCTCAAGCTGGTAGAAATCATCAAGTAACATCGACGGGGCCTGGAAGGGCCCCGTTTTTTCTGTCCGCAATCAAGGGCTCATATAGTGCACCCGTATCCTGGATAATGACTGATTGGAGACAGGTATTGCTGGGTGCCGTATCGCCGTTGGAATCCGGCGTCAGCGGATTGCAAATCAGCGGCTATCGCCCAACCGGGGGGGGACTTTCCCGGCCCCGCCGTACTGCTGCAGTCCTGGTTCCGGTTCTGGACATGACGGAGCCCGAAATCGTATTCACCCGCCGGGCAGAACATCTGCCCCAGCACCCTGGCCAGGTGAGTTTCCCCGGGGGGGCTGCCGAGCAGCAGGACGAATCTGCAGTACAAACGGCCCTGCGTGAAGCGTATGAAGAAATTGGTCTGCCGCCGGAAGTAACCAAACCCATTGGCTTCCTTGACCGCATGGATACCATCTCAGATTATCGTGTCCTGCCGGTTGTGGCGCTGGTCAAACCACCGGTACAGTGGGTTGCGGATTCCCGGGAAGTTGCTGAAATATTCAGCGTTCCACTTTCTGTCGTGCTGGACAAAGACCTGTACAATGGCCGTCAGGTTGACCGTGACGGTATTGAACACACTATTTGGTCATTAAGCTGGAACAATTACACTATCTGGGGTGTTACCGCAGCGATATTGATGAACCTGATATTACGAATACAATCATTCCATGACTGAAGAAATTCTTGTATCCCCTGAGCGTCTTCATCAACTGATCCTCGCTGGTGAATGCCTGGTAGTAGATTGTCGCTTCGATATGACTGAAGTGAAAAACGGTCGGCAAGACTGGCTGGCAGGGCACGTTCCCGGTGCGCACTACGCCCATCTTGACGATGATCTGGCAGCTCCGGTTACGGATCAAAGCGGCCGTCACCCCTTGCCCGAAACGGGGGTGTTTTCCGGGTTCCTGGCCTCCCTGGGCTGGTCTGAAGGCCTCCTGATCGTTGCCTATGATGAGGGATCCAACGCTTTTGCGGGACGCATGTGGTGGTTGATGCGTTATTTTGGACAGCCTGCCGCGTTGCTGGATGGTGGAATGACCGCCTGGAAGGATACGGGTTTGCCACTGGAAACCGGCCCGGTCGAGTCACAACGGGCGCAGGTACCCTGTTTGCAGGCCAATATCACGATGGTGGTTTCCTCCAGTCATGTGCTGCAAAATCTGGAAACACAAGAAGATGTTGTCCTGGACGCACGTTCCCCGGAACGTTTTGCCGGCCAGGCCGAAGCCACAGATTCAAAAGCCGGTCGTATTCCGGGTTCGGTCAATCGTTATATGCAACTCAATCTGGATGTGAACGGTCGATTCAAAGATCCGGCGACTCTCAGAGGTGAATTTGAAGCACTTTTGGGTGAAAGAAATACAGCAACTGTGGTGCATTCCTGCGGCTCTGGAATCACCGCATGTCACAACCTGTTTGCGATGGAACTGGCAGGAATGGACCCAGGCAGACTCTACCCTGGTTCCTGGAGTGAGTGGATTCGGGAGCCTTCACGACCGACCGCGACAGGAAGTTGACGACAGGCGGAACCGGCTACTTGCTGTGCAAACGCTCCACCAGGTTTCTGAGCGCAAGCTGGGTTGATTCTGAAAACCAGATGTCAACAAATTTTGCTACATCCCGTTCGCTGTTGTAATCAAATAAGCCGATCAGGTCGGCCCGGACCAAAGTGCGTGTTGTCGTCATCGCAAGCCGGGGAAGCGCCACCATTTTTCTGCACCAGTTGACGGCCCGGAGTACCACCTCATCAGGGCTGTCTGCCAGTTCGTCGACCAGACCAACGTCCAGAGCCTGTTGTGCGTTCAGGATCGTACCGGCTACCAGTATTTTTTCTGCGGTGCGGGGGCCGACGGCGCGCTCAAGTGCTTTGTGAATCGGCGATGAGACCACCAGGCCGACCTGAACTTCATTCAATCCGGTGATGAAGTCGCCGCTGGGCATGATTCGATAATCACCATAGAGCGCCAGCACAATTCCACCAGCCGGTGCGTGGCCGGTCATGGCGAATGCCGAAGGCACCGGCAGCCGGGCGATCGTTTCCAGCAAACCGAGAAATTGGTGCCAGACCTGCAACATCTGGTCCCGCTTGTATTCAATTAATTCAGGTATATCGAGCCCGGCAGTGAACATGCCCGGCTGGCCGGAAATGACGATAGCTTCTGCCGATTCGGCGGCATCCTGTAGTGCATGGATCAGGGTTTCCGCCAGTTCCGGGTTGATTGCGTTGGCGGGCGGCCGCGCCAGTCGCAACTCGCGGATTGATCCATGATCAATAATCTGCAGCATGATTTCCCTCATTCATTTTGGGTTCAGGAGATGCAGTCTAGACTCTGTAGTCAGAGAGCGCAAAAAGGAGGTAATTGTTATGAAAACCCGTCTGACTGTCGTGCTGTTTGGATTGTGCAGCCTGTTCGTTTCCAGTGTGGTGCTGGCCCATAATCATGGCCATGGGGGTAGCTACGCAGGAGTCCCGTTAAGTGGTGGTATCACGAGCTGGGGTGACTCCTATGGCCGGACCGCTTATGCCGGAAATATAAATCTTGGCTATGTTGGCGGCTATGCACCCGCTCCGTATTATGGCCGTGGATACGGTCCAGGATATGGGCCCTCCTGCGGTCATGTGTCTCCGTATGGACATAGCAGCGGCTACAGACCCGGTTACCGGCATGGGTATCGTGATGGCCGCCACGATCGTCGCTACAATCGCCGCCACAACGGTGGTTATTATTATGGCGGTCGCCATTGACCAGCCGATTGCAAAAAAATCGGCCAGACCTGGTCCGGCCTTTTTTGCTAAAGTAGGCTGACGCAGAGATCTGCCCAGAAATTAAATTTTACTGCTTGGTATTGACCAGGAGATGTTCAGAAAATGATTATTCGACCCAGTGTTCTATGTGCAGGATTGATGGTGTTGTTTTTCTCAGCCGCGGGACAGGCCCACCAGCTTGACGATGGCTCTCATAAGCATGTCACACAGCCAACGGCTTACGGCAAGAACTATCGCCTGGGGCATTCGGTCAATGGCTCCAACGGCAACATCACCATCTGGTCGCCCACAACACTGAACCGGTATGGTGCCAGTAATTCCGTTCGCTTCGCCCGCCCGACTCCGTATACCAAACAGTCGGCCAAACAGCCTTCGAATCGGGTTCAGAGCCAATCGATCCTCTCCCGCTCCAAGACCTCCCAGTCCAACATCCCCCAGATAAAATCCCTGGCACCTTCCCGCTATGGTAAAGATTACAAGCGTGATTATGGAAAATGAAATACGGTTTCTTGCTCGCGGTCAGTATTCTGCTGGCTGCCTGTGCTCCGTCAGCCCCTGAGCAATCACTGACGTTTGAAGATGCCTGGGTGCGGGCGATGCCACCGGGCGCCGGGATGACGGCGGGCTTTGGCCGACTGGTCAACCATTCCGACCTTGTACTCGAAATTACCGCTTTTACCAGCCCGGCGTTTGGTGACGTCAGTTTGCATGAGACGGTTACCGAAAACGGCGTAAGCCAAATGAGGGAAGTACCACGGCTGTCCATTCCACCGGATGGCGAAATCGAATTGGCTCCTGGAGCCTATCACCTGATGTTGATGATGCCCACACAGGCTTCTGGGCCGCAGAATCGGGTAACGCTGCAAATCGAGGAATCCGGCGGGCAAAAATTCACCTTCGATCTCCCGGTCGTACGGCGATAGCTGCGACTTCCTGTCGCAAAGCGCCCTGAAAACAGGCCCCTTACTCCGGACCAGCTTGTGCCATGCTGCAATGCAGAATCCCGCATATTGCAGTAAGTTCAGGCGATTTTGCGCTGTTGCGATCGCTCGAACAGACGGGCCAGGAAATGGCCGGTATAGGAATGGGGCATTTCTGCCAATTGTTCGGGAGTGCCTTGCGCAATAATCTCACCGCCCCGGTCGCCTCCTTCCGGCCCCAGGTCAATTACCCAGTCGGCTGTCTTGATGACATCCAGGTTATGTTCAATCACCACAATCGTGTTGCCGTGGTCACGCAGGTGATGGAGGACGGTCAGCAACTGCTCGATGTCCTGGAAATGCAGCCCGGTAGTGGGCTCATCCAGGATATAGAGCGTTTGCCCGGTATCGCGCTTGCTCAGCTCTTTTGAAAGCTTGATGCGCTGGGCCTCTCCGCCGGAAAGCGTGGTAGCACTTTGCCCCAGCTTTATGTAGGACAGCCCCACATCGGACATGGTCTGCAGTTTTCGGGCCACCACCGGTACCGGGGCAAAAAATTCCAGGGCATTTTCCACTGTCATCTCCAGTACTTCATGGATGTTCTTGCCCTTGTAGGTGACGCTGAGTGTTTCCCGGTTGTAGCGCTTTGAGTGGCAAACATCGCAGGGCACATAAATATCCGGCAGAAAATGCATCTCAACCCGGATCAGTCCATCGCCCTGACAGGCTTCACAGCGGCCGCCTTTGACATTGAAGCTGAAACGGCCGGGCTTGTAGCCACGGGCCCTGGCTTCCTGAGTGCCGGCAAACAATTCCCTGATGGGTGTAAACAGGCCGGTATAGGTTGCCGGGTTGGAACGTGGTGTGCGCCCGATCGGCGACTGGTCAATATCCACTACCTTGTCACACAGGCTGAGATTTTCAACCGATTCGTAGGGTGCCGGCAAGGCCGTACTGTTATACAGTTCGCTGGCTGCCAGGCGATGCAGCGTGTCATTGATCAGCGTTGATTTGCCGGATCCGGAAACACCGGTCACGCAGATAAACAGGCCCGCAGGGATTTCCAGGGTCAGATTTTTCAGGTTATTGCCGGAAGCGCCGATAACCCGGAGGATCTTGTTTGGATTAACCACTGTTCTGCGTACGGGGGTAGCGATTTCCCTGATGCCGGACAGATACTGTCCCGTGATGGAGTCAGGATCCTGCAGCATTTCGTTGGGCGTACCGGTGAACATGATCTTCCCCCCATGAACCCCTGCGCCCGGGCCGATATCCACCACGTAATCGGCTGCGCGAATGGCCTCCTCATCGTGTTCGACTACGATTACCGTGTTTCCCAGGTCGCGCAGTCGCGTCAGGGTGGTTAACAGGCGTGCATTGTCACGCTGGTGCAATCCAATCGAAGGCTCATCAAGGATGTACATCACCCCCACCAGGCCGGCGCCAATCTGGCTGGCGAGGCGGATTCGCTGAGCCTCACCACCGGACAGGCTATCCGCTTTGCGGTCCAGCGTGAGGTATTCCAGCCCGACATTGACCAGGAAGTGAAGCCGTTCATGTACTTCCTTAACGATTTTTTTGGCGATTTCTCCGCGCCTGCCATCGAGTTTGAGTTGGTTAAAAAACTTCAAACAGCGTTCAATGGGCCAGGCGGTGATGGAGGGCAGGTTGGTATCGGCGATGAAAACGTGCCGGGCTTCCCGGTTCAGGCGCTGGCCTTTACACACCGGGCAGGGTTTTTGGCTGATGTATTTGGACAACTCTTCACGGACAATCCGTGAATCGGTTTCCCGGTAACGCCGTTCGAGGTTGGGGATAATGCCGGCGAAGGGGTGCCGGCGTTTTTGTACGCCGTTGTCGCCAATATAACTGAATTCGAGAATCTCATCGCCACTGCCGTAAAGAACCACGTCACGGATTTTTTGCGGTAATTCGCTAAACTGAGTGTCGACATCAAAACCATAATGCCTTGCCAGAGACTGGATAATCTGAAAATAGTAAGCATTGCGGCGGTCCCAGCCACGCACGGCTCCGCCTGCCAGACTGACATGGGTGCTGCTCACCACCCTTTCCGGGTCAAAGAACTGGCTGATGCCCAGGCCATCGCACTCAGGGCAGGCGCCGTTGGGGTTATTGAAGGAAAACATGCGCGGCTCAAGTTCCTGCAGGCTGTAGTCGCAGTAGGGGCAGGAATAGCGCGCACTGAACAGTTTTTCCGGCAGGGAACTGTCCTCATCCATGGGGGAAATCAAGGCAATTCCATCGCTCAGGACAATGGCTGTTTCAAACGATTCCGCGAGGCGCTGCTTCAGTTCTTCGCGTACCTTGATCCGGTCAATCACCACTTCGATCGTGTGCTTGCGGCGCAACTCCAGCGCCGGGACTTCATCGAGGTCATAAACCACACCATCAACACGCGCCCGGACAAAGCCCTGTGCCCTCAGTTCGTTGAATAACTGTAGATGTTCGCCCTTGCGGTTGCGCACCACCGGTGCCATCAGCATGAGCTTGCTGCCTGGCGGCATGTTGAGCACATGATCCACCATCTGGCTGATAGTCTGGGCTTCCAGCGGAATGGCATGATCGGGGCAGCAGGGCGTGCCGACCCGTGCAAACATCAACCTCAGGTAGTCGTAAATTTCTGTGATCGTACCCACGGTGGAGCGGGGGTTGTGTGAGGTAGATTTCTGTTCGATGGAAATCGCGGGAGAAAGGCCTTCGATGTGATCAACATCGGGTTTTTCCATGATCGAGAGGAACTGGCGCGCATAAGCGGAAAGCGATTCCACATATCGGCGCTGGCCTTCGGCGTAGATCGTGTCGAAGGCCAGTGAAGACTTACCGGATCCCGAAATCCCGGTAACCACGATCAGTTTGTCCCGTGGCAAGTCGAGGTCGATGTTGTCGAGATTGTGTGTGCGGGCGCCGCGAATCCGTATCTTTTTCATAAACCCCAACCGGAAATCCTTTTCGAATCCAAACGAACTACTATACTCCCGCAGGTGACTTACGTGCAAAGACCTGAAGGTCTGCTGTTTAACCCAGACCACTTGTTTTCTGTTAAAATGGATTCATTGCAAAAGGTTGACCGGGCCCCCTAAAACAGCTAACATTTCCGCCCTTTTGCAGGCTCGTTTTCACACGGAGCAGGAATCCAATGTACGCAGTATTTAAAACCGGTGGCAAGCAATATCGCGCAAGCACCGGCGACGTGATTAAAATCGAAAAAATTGAAGCTGAAAAAGGCGCCACGGTCGAATTGGACCAGGTGCTGATGGTCGGTGAAGGTGAAGACGTAAAGATCGGTACACCTTACCTTGAAGGCGGCAAGGTCACTGCTACGGTGATTGATCAGGGCCGCCGTGACAAAATCAAGATCATCAAGTTCAAGCGGCGCAAGAACTATCGCAGGCAGATGGGGCATCGTCAGTATTTCACCCAGATTGAAATCACCGGCATCGACGCCTGACAGCAGAGGAATTGACTCATGGCACATAAGAAAGCAGGCGGCAGTACACGGAATGGCCGCGATTCAAACCCGAAATACCTGGGCGTAAAGTGTTACGGCGGTGAATCTGTAATCGCCGGCAATATTATTGTTCGTCAGCGTGGCACCCGTTTCCACGCCGGAGAAAACGTGGGTGTCGGTCGCGACCACACCCTGTTCGCCCTGACGGACGGCAAGGTCAGGTTTGCACACAAGGGTTTGCCGAAACGCAAATACGTCAGTGTAGAAACGTCCTGACCATTAAGTCGGTTTTTTTGAGAAACCCCGCTCAGGCGGGGTTTTTTGTGAGCATGCTTGTAAGAGGCCCCTTGGGGCCGAAAAGCACTAATGTAAGAGGCCCCTTGGGACCGAAAAGCTCTAATGTAAGAGGCCCCTTGGGACCGAAAAGCTCTAATGTAAGAGGCCCCTTGGGACCGAAAAGCTCTGATGTAAGAGGCCCCTTGGGGCCGAAAAGCTCTGATGTAAGAGGCCCCTTGGGGCCGAAAAGCTCTGGATATATCGCCCGCAAGCAGGCTCTTACAGTGGCTCGGGTTAAAATAAATTTATGAAATTTGTTGATGAAGCCAATATTGTCGTGATTGCCGGGAACGGCGGCAACGGATCGGCGTCTTTTCGTCGGGAAAAATATATTCCTTTCGGCGGGCCGGACGGGGGTGATGGCGGGCGTGGAGGCAGCGTGTTTCTCGAAGGCGATTCCGGTTTGAACACCCTGGTTGATTTCCGCCACCTGAGGAAATACAAGGCGCAAAACGGCCAGCATGGCTCGAGCCGGAACAAGACCGGAAGAGGTGGCGAAGACGTGGTGGTTCGGGGGCCACTGGGAACCGTTGTTACCGATACCGAAACCGGGGAGCGTGTGGGGGATGTCACCGATCACGGCCAGCAGTTGCTGGTGGCCAGAGGTGGCAGAGGCGGTCTCGGCAACGTCCATTTCAAGAGTTCCACCAATCGCTCACCGCGGCAAACGGTGCCGGGGGCTGCCGGGGAAGAATTCGCCTTGGGCCTTGAACTGAAGGTGCTGGCGGATGTCGGCCTGCTGGGCTTTCCCAACGCCGGTAAATCCACGCTGATCAGTACCGTATCGGCGGCCCGGCCCAAGGTTGCCGATTACCCCTTCACAACGCTTTATCCCAACCTCGGCGTGGTGCGCATTGACGTGGACCGCAGTTTTGTCATCGCCGATATTCCCGGCCTGATCGAGGGTGCTGCGGAAGGCACTGGGCTTGGTATCCAGTTCCTCAAGCATTTGCAGCGTACGCGCCTGTTACTGCACCTGGTCGATCTCGCCCCGATGATGCTGGAAGTCGACCCGGTGGAACAGGTGCAGCAACTGGAGCATGAGTTACACAATTTTGACCCGGGCCTGATGGACAAACCCCGCTGGCTGGTCTTCACCAAATCCGACCTGTTGCCGCCGGATGAAGCCCGCAGCAAGGCGGAAGATGCAGTGGCCGCGCTGGGCTGGCAAGGCCCCTGGATGCTGATTTCATCGGTGACGCAAAGCGGTACGGAGGATTTGATGCAGAAAGTATCGCTGGAGTTGGAAATTCTTGCGGATGAGGCTGCTGTCAGACCAGCAGAGACACTGTGAGCAATCCTGTAAAAATCCTCCAGGCGCACACAAGTAAGAGGCCCCTTGGGGCCGCAGACTGCTGACAAAGCCCCGATCACCTGGTCGGGGTTTTTGTTTTAAAATAGGCATAGACCCACAGCACGAAGGGATTCATGCTTAAAAAGCCCACGCCGAAGCAGGCCACCCTGGAGATGGTCACTCTGGAGGATCTGGTTCCTAAAGACCATTTGTTACGTCAGATCGAGCAGTACATCGACTTTGAGTTTATCCGCGAGGAGACGACTCATTTGTACTGCGATAACAATGGCCGCCCGGCCATTG
>JAJRRA010000082.1 GCA_024279945.1 Gammaproteobacteria bacterium | reverse complement strand
GTAGTTGAAGCCATTAACAATTGCGGTATTGCATGGCGGAATAATTTCAGGGTGGAGAAAATACAGGATATTGGCTACTGCCGGTCCCAGGCCCTTGATTTTTAGCTGATCAAGAAGAATAATTTCTCGCAGAAGTTGCTCTTGTTTTGTTGCGCCATAGCAATTTTCGAGGAATTGGCCGAACGCCTTTTTATTTTTTTCATTTTCGTATATATCAGGAATTCGGAGCTTGGGCTTCCAGTAAAAGGCATGTGCTGCCCCAATGAAAACCTGCTTCTGCTCGGTAATGCAGTTCAAAACAGTTTCCAGAGATGAACCCTTATAATCATTTCCAAAGTTGTTATTCCTGATATCCGCTATGACTTGTTTAACTCCACGGCGAATTGAGCGAAACGCCTTCAAACGTTCATCGTTGTTAACAAACCAGGTATTGAATACAGACTCTTCATCTGATTTATACCGTTCAAGCAGTTTTCGCAAATCCATATTTATTCCGTATTCCAGGTAGCGAGTTGATTCGCCAGCGTGAGTGTGGACAGTAAGCACTGAGCGCCAGGCTATTCGCTTTCAGCCTTTTTATCATCTGACGGCTGGAGAACCTGCGGAGCGGCGTGCATGATGGCGCGGCGGATGTCTTTGCTGAGGATGAATTTGGCGTCGTCGTTGAGTTGATTGATCCGCTCGCTGAACTCGAGTTTTCCATCCGGGTTGGTGGCCAGTGCACCGCTTTCCCGGAGCAGGGCAATAAACTGGCGAAACAGGTTGCGGTCGTAGAATTCAGGTGCAGCGAACTCACTCAGTTGGGAAATACGCTGGGCAGTTTGAATGCACAGAGTTTCCAACTCACTGCGGGCGAGTGCGCCGGAACCGTTCTTGGCCAGCACGGCGATGGTGATGTAGTAACGCTCGAAGGTCTGTATCTGGGCGTGCGCCATGATTCTCAGCTTCTGCGCTTCCTCACTGCTGCCTTCCCCGCGCTCAAGCAGATCCTCTTCAGCACCCTCCCACAGCAGGCCCTGTCCCTGCAGCCATTCGACATGGTTGTCGATGGTGCGCAGGAAGTCTTTCTGGCTCCAGGGCAGGAACAGTTCCGCTTTGAGGAAGGGATAGACTGCCAGTGCGATGCGGCGAAGATCCGTTCTTGAAATGACACGGGTGTTGAGGAAACAACTGGCGACCAGAGAGGGCAGGGCGATCAGATGGGAAATGTTGTTGCGGAAGTAGGTCAGCAGTACCGCCTGATCCGGATTGATGGCAATGATGTCACCGAGTGGATCCTCACGGACTTCAATGGCGCCGAGTTCAAGCCCGTAGGAAATAATTTCCTCAGCCGTTTTCTGAGTGTGGGTGATGCGGTCAGAGTAGACACACCGTTCGAGCAGGTTGAGGTACAGGCTCAGTTGTTCAGCCAGGTCTTCTCTGCCCATCGCCTGTTTCTTCATTGGCAACAGGATAACGGACAGCAGGTTGATGGCATTGACGTGCGCCGCCTCATTCATGCTGGTCATGATTCGCTGGCTGAGTTCATTACACAGCGGGTTGAGCCATGCCGGCTTCTGCTGTTCTTCGAGCACTTCTTCCCGCCATTCAGGGGAGTGTTTACCCAGAAGGTCATCCAGGAATATGGGTTCGGCGAAGCTCACATGCACCTTGCCGTAACGTTGTTTGACGATCCTGAAAACCCGCAGTAAATCTCCCAGGGATTCTGATTTTTTTTCCTGGCCGGATAATTCGGCGATGTAGCTGTTGCCTTCGACCAGCCGTTCATAACCCACATAGATCGGCTGGAACATGACCGGTCGCCCCGGAGACTTCAGGTAGCTGCGCACGGTCATGGACAGCATGCCCGCCTTGGGCTGTAATAATCTGCCGGTGCGGCTACGGGTTCCTTCAATGAAATATTCAATTGATGTACCACTTGCCAGAATACGGCTCAGATACTCCTGAAAGACCGCGGAGTACAGTTTGTGCGTGCGAAAACTGCGGCGCAGATAGAACACACCACCCTTACGCAGAAACCGCCCGAGGATCGGGAGGTTCATATTGATGCCGGCTGCGATATGGGGCGGCACCAGGCCGTTGTTGTAGAGAAAGTAGGACACCAGCAGGTAGTCGATGTGGCTGCGGTGGCAAGGTACGTAAATGACCTCGTGTTCCGGCGCCAGTTTCTGGAAGCTGCGAAAATGCTGCAGCACGACACCATCGTAAATTTTGTTCCAGAACCATGTCAGAATGAAGGATGCTATCCGCACGAAAGCATAGGAATAGTCAGCCGCTATTTCGTAGGCGTACTTGCGCGCCTGTTTACGCGCCTTTTTCTTTGTCGTTTTCTTTTTTCGGGCGCTTTCGGCGATGGCGGATTTTACTGCCGGGCTCACCAGAATCCGGTCAATGACGGTGCGCCGGTGGGATCGGTCGGGGCCGATGGCCGCGCTGCGTACACGCCGGAAGTGAACCCGCAAAATACGTGAAACTTTACGCAGGCTGCGAGATGCCCCCAGGCCCTCATCGGTCAGTTCGCGCAGCGAAATGGGCGAACTGAACTGCACCATCGTGCTGCGGCCGTTGATCAGCGAATTGATCAAGCGGTTGATGCGCCCACCGATTTCCCAGGATTCGGTGAAGAATATTTTGGCCAGCCCGGTCTCCTTGTCCGGTGCGCGTCCGATCAACACGGTGACCGGAACCAGTTGGATGTCCGCTTCTTCCCCGCTGCTGACCTGGTTAACCATTCGCTGCAGGGTCTCAGAATGACTGCGTGGCGTAGTGCGCCTGATCAGCAGGCCTTTCTTCCTGCGCAGGGCCAGGTAGGCACGCGATTCTGTTCCGGTTTGATGCTGCAAGGGCCACAGGGGCCGGGGTAAGCCCAGTTTCTGGCACGATTTGTCCAGTATGAGCACGGAGGAAAGAGCGTAGGAATCGATGACATAGCAGATGGGCTTGTCCCGGTCGATATCCAGGTCTTCGAACGGTGATGGAAGAACTTTGGCCTTGACCCACCAGTGCAGTACAGACCGCAGCAGCAAGTACCAGCGGAGTCGCAGGGATGCGAAAAAACCCAATTTGGGAAAACCGGTGTTCATTCAGAGATCATAAATGATCACGAAAAAAAAATCCGGGCTGGTAATACACCCGCCCGGAAATCCGGCAGAGCCGGAGAGGATCGTAAAATTATTTTGTGGTGATTTAGCTGCAGTCCACCTAATGTGTTTTCATTCATTATTATGATGTTACGAGCGCATCGTAATGCAAAAGGTTAAGTCTTGTCAAGCAGTTATTGAGACAGGAACGGGTCTGGGATTGGCAATAGAAGGGTTACGGGAGGACTTGTCAGAATGGCCCGAATACTAAGCCATGATATTTTCAACAAGCGCTCCGGTACGGTCATTGCTATGGCTATAACCAGCCAGCCTCAGAAGGCTGGCTTCCCGCTAACTTATCCTCTGGAATCAAAGCAATTAAAAAAACTATCCTGGGTAAAAATCAGTCAAATTCGGACTTTGTCTGTGCAGAGAATTGGTAAAAAACTCGGGACTGTTGAGCCTGAGCGGTTGGAGGAAATTATTGATGGATTCAAACAGATAGTCGGAATATAACGAATAAGGATAGATCGTGAGAGCGAAGCGAGCCACGATCTTATCCTGTAGTTGGACAAGCCCGTTCTTTATATAAGCAAATATCTTATTTGAAG
>JAJRRA010000081.1 GCA_024279945.1 Gammaproteobacteria bacterium | reverse complement strand
TTTCGAAGCTGAGGTGGAGCAGGAACCATAGATCCTCAGCTTCCATCGTGCTGTCTTCCGGAACTTCGGTCAAAGGTTGCAGTTGGCTCACAAAGCGCTTGAACAACTGGATGACGATGTCATCTTTGCTGCGGAAATGATCGTAGAGGTTTCCCGGGCTGATATCGACCTCATCGGCGATGTGATTGGTCGTCACATTCGGCTCACCCAACTCATTGAACAAGGCCAGGCTGGTGGCCAGTATCAGTTCTTTGGTGTTGCGCCTGGCCACTCAGAACCTGCCGCCGGCTTGTCTTATCCGTCCGTTATGGGTCCTCATACTTTCTCCCGGGCAAGTTCGGTTACTATCCTGATCTGCTAAGATCGTATCATGCTTAAGGGGAACATCTCCGGACACCAGGGTCGCTTTCATGAAGAGATTGGGTGTTCAATGCTTGCACTGGAATTATGGATTAAAAATGCAGGAGACAGGTAAATGAGTTATTTCGTTACGGGTGGAACGGGTTTTATTGGTCGTAATCTGATTGAGTTGCTGCTCAAACGCCGGGGCAAGGTGTATGTCCTGGTTCGCAAGGGCTCCATGGACAAGCTGGAGGCGCTCAAGGGCCGTTGCGGAAAAGCATCCAACCGGATCATCCCGGTAAACGGTGATCTGACCCGGGCCCGGCTGGGAATCTCCCCGGCCAAACGCAAGGAACTGGAAGGAAAAATTGACCACGTCTTCCACCTGGCGGCCATTTACGACATGAAGGCAGATGCCGCCTCGCAGGAAGCGGCTAACATTGATGGAACCCTCAATACCGTACGCTTTGCCGAGGCCGTAAAAGCCAAACGTTTCCACCATGTCAGTTCAATTGCCGCGGCCGGCCTGTTCCCCGGCATCTTCAGGGAAGACATGTTTGAAGAAGCGCAGGGATTGGATAACCCCTATTTTCGAACCAAGCATGAGTCGGAGGGAATCGTCAGGCGCAAGTGTAAACTTCCTTACCGTATTTACCGCCCCGGCATCGTTGTCGGCCATTCAGAGACCGGTGAAATTGACAAGATAGATGGCCCGTATTATTTCTTCAAACTGATCCAGAGAATGCGCAAGGCCATGCCGGCGTGGATGCCCGCCATCGGGCTGGAAGGTGGACGAATCAATATTGTCCCGGTCGACTTCGTCGTCAGGGCGCTGGATCACATCGCCCATCTCCCCCGCCAGGATGGCAAATGCTTCCACCTGACCGACCCCAAGCCCAAGCGTATTGGTGCCGTCCTCAATATTTTCGCCGACGCCGCGCACGCACCGCAGATGAGTATGCGGATCGATGCCAGGCTGTTCAGTTACATCCCCGCCACCATCAAGCAGGTTTTGTACATGCTGCCTCCCACCCGGAGAATAGCCAACCACATAATGAATGACCTGGGTTTGCCGCCGGACATGCTGAAATTCATCAATTATCCGACCCGGTTTGACTGCCGGGAAACTGAAATTGCCCTCAAAGGAACCGGTATTTCAGTTCCCCGTCTGGATGATTATGCGTGGCGTTTGTGGGACTACTGGGAGCGCCACCTGGATCCGGACCTGTTTATTGATCGCAGCCTGAGGGGGCATGTCGCTGGCCGGGTAGTTGTTGTAACCGGCGGTTCCTCGGGCATTGGTCTGGCCACTGCGACCATGATGGCGCTGGCCGGCGCCCGGGTGGCAATGGTTGCACGCAGTGAAGACAAGCTGGCCGAAGCAGTCCAGGAAATCAAGGCGCAGGGTGGGACGGCCTGCAGTTTCCCCGCCGACCTGACCAATATGGAGTCCTGTGATGAAGTGATCGATCGCATCACGGCTGAAATGGGGGAGATTGATATCCTCATCAACAATGCAGGCCGCTCGATCCGGCGCGCCATATCCGCCTCCTACGACCGCTTCCACGACTTTGACCGCTGCATGCAGTTGAATTATTTCGCCAGCCTGCGGTTGATCATGCGGGTTTTACCGTCGATGGAGAAAAAGCACAAAGGCCACATCATCAATATTTCTTCCATTGGCGTTTTGAGTAACGCGCCGCGTTTTTCAGCTTACGTTTCGTCCAAGGCAGCGCTGGATGCATTTTCCCGTTGCGCTTCATCGGAATTCAGCGATACGGGTATTAACTTCACCACCATCAATATGCCGCTGGTGCGGACGCCGATGATTGCGCCGACGAAGATTTACGATAACGTACCGACCATCTCCCCGGACGAAGCTGCCGCCATGGTAAAACAGGCCGTTATTTACAAGCCTCAACGCATTGCGACCCGCCTGGGGATTTTTGCCCAGGTCTTGCATACGGTGGCGCCAAAAATTTCTGAAATCGTGATGAACAGTGCGTTCCGGATGTTTCCGGACTCAGCCGCAGCCAAGGGCATGAAGGGACGGCAGGAGCAGGCTTCACAGGAACAGGTGGCCTTTGCCAGCCTGATGAGGGGGATTCACTGGTAATGTTACAGCTCAACGACAAGGCGCCGGATTTCGCCCTTAGTGATGACAAGGGAAGGATTTTCCGCTTATCGGAACAGGTCCCGGAGAAAGTGCTGCTGGTGTTTTATCCCGGTGACAATACACCGGTCTGCACCAAACAGCTATGCGACTATCGCGATGGCCTGGAAGCGTTTGACAATCTGGGAGTGAAGGTCGTGGGCATCAGCCACGATGGCGCTGAATCGCATCAAAAATTTCGCCAAAAACACCAGCTTCCATTCACCCTGTTGACCGATCCGGACTATGCAGTGGCGACCTTGTACGACAGCAAGGGTCTGCTGGGCATGAAACGTTCCGTATTCCTGGTGGATCAGCAGGGGTTGATCCGTTACCTGCACATTGAGTCGCTGGCATTGTTCCGCCGCCGGCGCGAAGAAGTACTCGAAGCCATTGAAAAAACGGACCGGGGTCAGGTTCCACGAACCTGATAATCCTCTAGCCAGCCTCCTCGCAGTCAGTGGTTAAACTGACTGCTCTGATTAGGATGAGGAGACTGGTATGTCACATTACTGCGGAATTGATCTGCATTCAAATAACCACGTTGTGGTGGTAATAGACGA
>JAJRRA010000080.1 GCA_024279945.1 Gammaproteobacteria bacterium | reverse complement strand
AGCTCCGATGCCACAGACTATGACATAACGGGTGCGATGTACGTTAACGGCGATGGTAATGAGATTACTCCGTGCTATTTATTTGGCAGGGATCTGTTTTGGCTATTGACACGGGCTGGCTAATGGGTGACCCCTTCGAACAGGCGGAGCAGAGCAGGTTACTTTATTGACACGCTTTGTAAGAATGGGCGGTAAGCCGGACTGAAACCGCTTCGCGCTCCTCATAGTAAGTCACTTACTCTGAGCCCGGCTTTTCCGGCCCCGGCTTTTCTTTCATCAATAACTGCGGGTCCACACGGCGGTCCAGCCAGTTCATGCGCCAGTCGAGGTGTGGGCCGGATGCTCGTCCGGTAGAGCCGATTTCTGCGATCAGGTCGCCCTGGCGGACGGTGGTTCCCGCTTCCACCAGGATCTTGCTGAGGTGTAGAAAGCTGGATGACAGGCCCTGGCCGTGATCGAGAATCAGGGTGCCGCCGGAGAAATACATATCAAGATGGGCCAGTGTCACGATGCCGGCGGCGGGTGCGTAGACCGGGCTGCCCGTGGGGGCGGCAATGTCCAGGCCAAAATGGGGTCGGCGGGGTTTTCCGTTGAGAATACGCTGGCTGCCGTAAACACCACTGATGCGGCCCTGCGCAGGCCAGATAAAGCCAGGGGCATAGTCAGTCCGCGAATCCCGGCGAGCCCGCGCCGAGGAGACCAGGGCAATTTCAGCGGCGATCCGTTTGGATGCGGCCGGGTCGGGCGTGACCGTCTTCGGTGGTAATCCGTCAACCTTTTCCAGCTTGTATTTCCGGGGCGTCACCGTCAGTGTCACCTGTTTATCACCCTGCGGGCCTCCCTTGACGCGCAGTAAGCGTTCACCGGTTTCATCACGGCCAAAGCCAATAAGAAATTTGCCGGCTGCGGAAACCATGATCTCTGTATCATCGAGGAAGACCTGGTTACCGGGCTCAGTCACGCCGAAAATCAAGCCACCCTGAATCGGCTCACCCTTCAATTCCAGTGCTTGCACAGCAGGGAGCCAGACCGTCGCGGCAATCGCAAGCAGGCCGGCACGAATCCAGAGAGTGCGGAACATAGAAATACAAATCCTTATTGAATGATCTTGATGGACTGCCCGGGCTGGATAACCGTGCTGTTGCCGAGGCCGTTCCAGTTTCGGATGTCATTGACCTTGACTTTGTGCTTGCGGGCAATGGTCCACAGTGAATCACCCCGTTGAACAACGTAGCGCACTGTTCCGCCGGTGGCTGGGGCCTGAGCGGGGCTGTGGAATATCGTGATGGTTTTCCCGGCCCTGAGCGAGCGTGGGTCGGATATATTGTTCCAGCGCTGGAGGTCTTTCACGGACACGTGATAACGCTGGGCAATCACGGACAGACTTTCGCCTGGCCTGACGCGATGGCTGACACGCTGGGCGGCGATCAGGCCCGATTGCAGGGTTTGCAGCTCCAGTGCTGCTTGTGCATAGAGCGGATCCACCAGTAGTTGCTCATCCCGGGGCAGGCGCAGTTTCTGGCCGACCCGGATCAGGTCACCTTCAAGGTGATTGCTGCTGCGCAATACGTCGACCGGCACGTGGTGACGGGCAGCGATTCTCGACAGTGAATCTCCGGACTCGACAACAACCTGGTCCCATTTCATCAGGGCTGAGGGGTCGATGCTATCCAGGCTGGCCCGGAGCAATTCCGCTCCCTCGACCGGCAGAACCACGCGATAGGGGCCTCGTGGTGACGTGGCCCAGCGGTTATAGCCCGGATTGAGCGTGAACATCACATCAATCGGCACGTTGGCCATCTGCGATACCAGCACCAGATCGGTTTGGCGGCCAAGATCCACACTGGTGATTACCTGCTGGTTCGGGGTCGCTGGAATTTCAAAATTGTACTGTTCCGGGTTTTTGAACAAGCAAGTCAAACCGAGTAATTTCGGCACGTAGCCGCGTGTTTCACGGGGCAGCTTGAGATTCCAGAAGTCAGTGGGTTTTCCGGCTTTCGTATTTTTTTTAACTTGCCGCATGACGCGATTTTCACCGGAGTTATAACCGGCCAGCGCCAGCAGCCAGTCACCTTCGAACATGTCGTTCATGTATTTCAGGTAATCCAGGGCAGCATGGGTTGACGCCCATACGTCGCGGCGGCCGTCATACCACCAGTTTTGGCTCAATCCATAATTTTTGCCGGTGCTGCTGATGAACTGCCAGGCGCCCAGGGCACGCCCGCTGGAATAGGCAAAAGGATCATAGGCAGACTCAACAATCGGCAGCAAAGCCAACTCACCCGGGAGTTGTCGCCGTTCCAGTTCTTCGGCGATAAAGAAAATCCAGGGTTGCGCACGCTTGAAAATGCGTGCCATGTACTCGGGCCGGTCGGCATACCATTGGGCCCATTTGAGACTGACATCATGATCCGAGCATTCCTCCAGTGCAAAACTGTGTAGCAGGCGCCCCCATACATTGGGGTGAACATGCACTTCACTGACAGCCGGGGCGGGCAGGATTTCCGGGATAAACAAGTGTTCGTCCACTGTGGCTGTGGAACTCGGCACAGGGTCCGGAGCAGGCGGCGAGGGTATTTGTGTAGTTTCAGCCGTTCCCTGGCCGGTAGTGGCGCAACCGGCAAGCGTAAAGACAAGCAGCGCTAATATAAAGCGTAAAGACACGAACACTCCTCAAAATATTGTTTTCGCCCGTTATTATGCGGTTTGTGCTCGCCGGGTCAAGCTAAAAGTTATCTTTCCATGCGCGGATTACGGCCAGGGTTTCGGCACCGGCACCGACACCGGCTTGCCGTTTTTGAGCGGCAGAAATCACCGCCGCCTGCCGGCACCGGAGGAACGGGTTGACCCTGAGTTCCTCGGCCAGGCTGCTGGGAACAGTGGGCAGACCGGCGGCTCTGCGCTCCTCGACTTCCCTGCTGCGGCGGATAAGATGGGCATTCTCCGGTTCTACCGCGAGGGCAAAGTGGCAGTTGGAAAGGGTATATTCGTGTGCGCAGTACACCTGGGTTTTTTCCGGCAGGGCGGCCAGTTTGTCCATCGACCGCTGCATCTCCTCCGGGCTGCCTTCGAATAGCCGGCCACAACCTACGCTGAATAATGTGTCGCCACAGAAAAGGCAGCCGTGCCCAACGTATGCAATATGGCTGCTGGTATGGCCGGGTACCTCCAGCACTTTGAATTCAAGCCTTAGAGATGACAAGCTGATGGTATCATCCTGTGTAACCGTGTGGCTTTGACCCGTGATGCGTGGATCGTCTGGTGCGAAGACTTTGGCTCCGGTTAGTTCCTGCAGACGCGTCACACCCCCGATGTGATCGGGATGGTGGTGCGTGATCAGGATGTAATCCAGGTTCAGGTCTTTTTCCCGCAGTACCTGGATGACAACTTGCGCGTCTCCGGGGTCCACTACGGCGCAGGAATTTCCACCGCTGGTGATCAGCCAGATATAATTATCGGAAAAGGCAGGAACCGCTGTGACTTTGATTGCAGGCATGGTAAGAATAATCCCATTTCGTTGCCGGGCTCAAATGGTGCCGGAGAGATGGGATTTTAGCAAACAAGTGACCTGAATCGTGTCAAAAACAGCAATACATACGGAATCCAGGCAGGAAACCCTGAGGGCTTTGTCTGAAGGCTTGCTCAGTCATGCAGTTGGGACTTTGCCACCAGGCAACATCCTGGAGATCCGTCATGCTGCAGCGCCGGTGGTAAGCCCGGAATTTCTTTGCTCAAGCTCCGGTGGTTTTGCTGATTTGATCAGCCTGAACAGGGGCAGGAAACCATTTTTTGACCAGCCCGCCGTTTGTGATACGGCCAGTTTGCCGTTCCAGGATGGCGTTTTCAGTACGGTGCTGTTGCACCATGTGATCAGCAGGGGGACGGAATCCGAACTGGGTGAAGCGGTGCGGGTACTCACGCGGGATGGCATTCTGCTTATTATGGGTCTCAACCGCCTGGGTTTGCGTTTCCGCTCCCAGGGCCGGTTGCGCCGCTTACCGGGACTTTCTCCACTGAAAGTGAAGGCTCAATTGGATCATCTGGATATGACCCTGCAGGGTTTTGCCGGCGCGGGTATTTTTGGTCTGAAACGCCCGCTGTTTACGGGGTCCGGCATGGCCGTGCTGTGTACACCGTTTGCTGATGTCATGTTGTTGCGGGTACGGCACAGCGATGGTCCGGAAACAACGCCGATAAAACTCGGAAAGCTGCACTCCCGCGTTGTACAATCCGCCTGAATGTCAGACCGAACCGTAACCATCTATACCGATGGCGCTTGTAGTGGAAATCCCGGCCCGGGCGGCTGGGGTAGCGTCATGATATACCGGGGACATCGCAGGGAGTTGTCAGGTGGTGAGGCCAATACGACCAATAACCGGATGGAAATGATGGCGGTCATCCAGGCGCTTGAGACACTCAAGCGACCGTGTAGAATTACCCTGTATACCGATTCAACCTATGTCATGAAGGGCATGACGGAATGGCTGGAAGGATGGAAAAAGCGCAACTGGCGAACGGCAGCCAAAAAACCGGTAAAAAATGTCGAATTATGGCAACGCTTGGAACAGGCGATCGCCCCGCATGAAGTCCGCTGGGTATGGGTTAAAGGCCACAGTGGCATCCCCGAAAACGAGCGCGCCGATGAGTTGGCGCGACGGGCTATTCCACGCTAGCAGGTTTCAACCGTCCGGCCGTAAGTAGGAAAACGCAGATGAGACAAATCGTACTGGATACGGAAACCACCGGGCTGGATCCGCAGGATGGTCACCGGATCATCGAAATTGGTGCAGTGGAACTGATGGATCGCCGCCTGAGCGAGCGGCGTTTTCACCAGTACCTGAACCCGGAACGTGATATCGAGGAAGGCGCACTTGAAGTCCACGGCATCAGCCGAGAATTCCTGCAGGATAAGCCGGTGTTTGCGGATATAGCGCAGGAATTTCTGGATTTCATTGCGGGTGCGGAATTACTGATTCACAACGCGGCTTTCGACCTTGGGTTCCTGAACATGGAGCTTGGGCTTATCAACAGCCCCGTACGAATTGAAAACCACACCCGGGTGCTGGATACGCTGGAACTGGCGCGTGATCTCCATCCTGGCCAGCGCAACAGCCTGGATGCCTTGTGCAAGCGCTACGAGGTGGATAACAGCAGCCGCAACCTTCATGGAGCGTTGCTTGACTCGGAAATCCTGGCCGATGTTTATCTGGCCATGACCGGTGGTCAAAGTGACCTGGCCCTTACCCTGGAGGTCGTGACCGGGCAGGAAAGCGGGGGAGATGCACTCGAAATAAAAGAGCGTCCTGCGCTACGGGTTCTGTTGCCCAGCGATGAGGAAACCGGCTTACACGAGGCCCGCTTGCAGGCGATCAGAAAAAAATCAGGCCACTGCCTTTGGCTGGAGTTATAGGTGGACTGTTATCGTTTGGCCACCAGCAGGGGGTGATCGCGTGTATCCATCCACACCAGGATGTCGTAATAGCTGCGGATATTCTCTACATACTGCCTGGCTTCAAAGCCGCGCGCATAGCCATAGCGCAGCCCGCGATACCACTTTTCCTGGCTGAGCAGATCCAGGCTTTTATCCACGTCCTTCCACACGTCCGGATTTCCGCCTCGTTTCTGGGTGAGAATCCGGGCATCTTCCAGGTGACCCATACCCATGTTGTAGGCGGCGAGCGCCATCCAGCTACGGTCCGGTTCCTTGATACGCGGTGGCAAACTCTTGCGCAACTGCATGAAGTAGCGGGCGCCACCTTCAACGCTCTGTTCTGGATCCAGGCGGTCGGTTAGCCCCAGTTGCCTGGCCGTACGGCGCGTCAGCATCATGATCCCGCGCACACCGGTATAGGATGAAGCGTCCGGTTTCCAGTGGGATTCCTGGTATGCCATGGCTGCCAGCAACCGCCAGTCCATGTCCTGGTCAGCCGCAACTTGCTGGAACAGGGATAGAAAAGAGGG
This sequence comes from Gammaproteobacteria bacterium, assembly GCA_024279945.1. GTDB lineage: Bacteria > Pseudomonadota > Gammaproteobacteria > Xanthomonadales > SZUA-36 > JAJRRA01. The sequence continues at coordinate 166,465 of JAJRRA010000080.1, read as the reverse complement.
CAGCCGTTCCCGAACCTGCTCGAGAAACTGGAACATTCCGGTACGGTTCAAACCTTCCCGTGATCCATTAAACAAGTCATTGAGTGCCTGCAGGCGGCCCGAATTCCTGGCTTGTAGCATGAAAGTCCTGGCCTTTTGCACCAGGCTGTCATCCGATCCAGGTGGAAAGGCCCATGCGTGAGGCAGGGTGCCGGGCAGGCTGAAAGCCACGGCGGCCCGGGGGTAGAAATAGGAATGCAGATTGTAAATACTGGAATCGACCAGGGTGGTGTCGATGACGCCATCGGATATGGCGAGCAAGATGTCTTCGATACCAACGTCGCTGCGCGCCTCCCAGGTCAGTTCCGGGTACTGCTCTTGTGCTTCGAGAAGCGCTTCCTCGTAGCTCGATCCGGCGATCACCATGGTTTTCAGGTTCTGCAGATCCGCCAGGCTTTCCGGCCGGCGCTGACCGCGTCGATAGACAACTAAGGTGGCGGTTTCGAGATAATCAGGGCCAAAATTAAAGGCCAGTTCGCGGCTCGGAGTTCGGGTCACGTTGGCAGCGATCAGATCCCCCTCGTGGTTACCCAGCATGTCAAAGAGCCGGTTGAATGCCCCGGCAACACTGACTTCCAGCCCGACACCCAGGTAGTCGCTGAACTCCTTTGCCAATTCATATTCCGGCCCGGTTGCGCCTTCGGCAGCCAGGTAGTAGCTGCTGGCGCCATTGCGCGTGATCATGATCAGGCTGCCGCGTTGCATGACCTGCTCCAGTTGTCCGGGCCGGTCCTGGCCGGAATAGAGGAACGGGAGCAGGACAACGGCGGCCAGCACCATTTTGATCTTTTTAATGAGCTTTTGTTTACTGACCCTGGGCAACGGCAATTGTGCGCGCGGCGTTTTCTGACACAGACTTGACGTCATCCGCGCGTCCCTGTTGATTGAGGTTATTCTAGCAGCCTGTCGGGTTTCACTGCGGACGTGAAATCAGGCTTTGCGTTCCGGCACCTGACTGATCAACGGATGAACGGTAAAAAAATCGGGGTTGGGCGGTTGTGGCCGATTCGCTATTAAAGGCCCGTTTGCCTATAATTGGGGTCAGATCTCAGGATGAGACTGCTACAGTCAAGGATGATTGATATGACCAGAAGCAATCTGAGTGCATGCTCAAGGGGTGTTCCTCGCGCTTATCGCTGCCATCGGGGTATTGCCGTCATTGAAGTGATGATGTCGGTCATACTGCTTGTCATCGGAACCCCCCTGGCCTTTCCTTCCTACCGTGACATGGTTCATAAACGTCAGTTGAGCCAAAATACGGAGTTGCTTTCTCCCTCCACCGAAACAATGCAGGCCATTTCTTTCACCAGCGGGCAGCCCGCAACTGTTGCCCCTTTCCGCATTTCGGGTAATGATTGGTGTATGGGGACCATGGAATCTCAGGACCTGTTGTTTTAACCGGACACGATCGACTCTCTCCTGAGGTCGTGATTCTGGTAAAATGCCGCCTCTTTCCGAGGCGGTGTTTCTAATATGACTAAAGAAGTGCGAACCCGATTTGCTCCCAGCCCCACCGGTTTTCTACACGTTGGCGGGGCGCGCACCGCATTGTTTTGTTATCTGCAGGCCCGTGCCCACGACGGTACCTTCATTCTGCGCATTGAGGATACGGATCTCCAGCGCTCTACGCCGGAGTCGGTACGGGCAATCCTGGACGGCATGGAATGGCTTGGACTGGACTACGATGAAGGGCCTTATTACCAGACGCAACGGTTTGACCGCTACGCTGAAGTGGTGCAGCAGTTGCTGAATGAAGGTAAAGCCTATCATTGCTATTGCAGCAAGGAGCGCATTGAGGCGATCCGCGAAGAGCAGATGAAGGCTGGGGCCAAACCCCGTTATGATGGTCACTGCCGCGACTTGGATCAGCCACCACAAGGGTCGGGTTTTGTTGCCAGTCCAGTAGTTCGCTTCCGCAATCCCATACAGGGTACGGTGGTGTTTGAGGACCTGGTGCGGGGGCAAATCAGTATTTCAAACGGGGAACTGGATGACCTGGTGATTGCCCGGCCGGACGGGTCACCGACTTACAATTTCACCGTCGTGGTCGATGATCTGGACATGGGGATCACTCAGGTGATTCGGGGGGACGATCACATCAACAACACGCCCCGTCAAATCAATATTTACCATGCACTGGGTGCGGAACACCCACAATTTGCCCATGTGCCGATGATCCTGGGTGATGATGGGGCACGCCTCAGTAACCGCCATGGCGCGGTTGGTGTGATGCAATACCGCGATGACGGTTACCTGCCGCAGGCGCTGTTGAATTATCTGGTTCGGCTGGGCTGGTCACACGGTGATCAGGAAGTGTTCAGCCGGGATGAGATGATTGAAAAATTTTCCATCCGTGATGTCAACCGCAAGGCCTCGGCTTTCAATACCGACAAACTGGACTGGCTGAACCAGCAATACATTAAAAATCTGCCAAATGAGGAGGTCGCGGTTCACTTGCAGTGGCATTTTGCGCAGGCCGGCCTCGATCCCGCTGACGGTCCGTCACTGGCAGATTTGGTCAGCGTACAGGCAGATCGTGTCAAAACCCTCAAGGAAATGACCCAACTGAGCCGATCATTCTACGCGGACTTTGAACACTTTGATCCCGGCGCCGCGAAGAAACACCTCAGGCCTGTGGCCGAACAGGCATTGCGGGCCATCGGTAGTCGTCTGGCCGATCTCTCCCGGTGGGAGCCTGAACGTCTGGATGCGGTCGTACGCCTGACGGCTGAGGAACTGGAAGTGGGTATGGGCAAGATCGCCCAGCCTCTGAGAGTCGCCCTGACCGGAACAGCGGTTTCACCCTCCATCGACAAAACACTCTGGCTGACCGGCCGTGACCGGAGCCTGGCCCGTATTGCCCGTGCCCTGGAATACGTCCTGATCCGCGCAGCGGCCTCGTGAGCGAATGTGCAAAGTGTCCTAAAAAAGTGGTTTGATCCCGGTTCTGGAATGCATAATGTAATTCATGTCGAAAGTTGAACGCCTTTATCATCTGCATAATATTCTGAACCAGCGGCGGACGCCCATTTTGCGCCAGGATCTGATGGAGCGCCTGGAATGTTCGCAAGCGACGCTGTATCGACTGGTGGGTGAATTACGTGATTTCCTGGGTGCGCCGATTGAGCAGGATTCGGACAGTCGGGGGTTCTACTACGATCGCAGTTATGAGCAGCCGTTCGAACTTCCCGGTATCTGGATCAGCCCGGGTAAGTTACAGGCGCTGCTAACGGCCCGCCAGGTGCTGGGTAATGTCCAACCCGGTTTGCTGGAGGGAGAACTCGAGTCTCTGCAGGGGCGGATCACTTCCCTGTTGCAGCAAAAAGGTGTGGAGCCGGAAAGCAGTGATTCACGCATACACATCCAGCATGTAGCGGGCAGGGCGGTGCCCGCTCGTATGTTCCAGGATGTGCTGGCCGCGCTGTTTCAACGCCAGCGGCTGAAGATTCGTTACCACGGTCGTCGTCGCGACGAAGAAAGTGAGCGCGTCATCTCACCGCAACGTCTCACCCAGTACCGGAATTCCTGGTACCTCGATGCCTGGTGTCATAAAGCGGAAGGCTTGCGCAGTTTTGCGCTGGAGCGTGTTCGGGAACAGACCCTGCTGGACGAAGCGGCCCGCGAGGTCAGCCAGAAAGATCTTACAGCACACTTTGACCAGTCCTACGGCATTTTTTCCGGTCCGGCAGATAATCTGGCCGAATTGCGTTTCACCCCGGAAATGGCCCGCTGGATCAGTGAGGAAAACTGGCATCCGGATCAGCAGGGAAGCTTTGATGCCAGTGGATCCTGGTTGCTGAAATTGCCATTCAGCAGTTCGCGTGAACTGCTTATGGACATTCTGCGCTACGGAGCGGACGTTGAGGTGCTGGCGCCGGATTTCCTGCGTGAAGCAGTCGCCCAGGCCGTCAATGACACCGCTGCCCTGTATTCCTGATCCTCAAGCGGGTTCCTCTTGCTTTGTGTGCAAGTTGTGTTGTGGAATGTCTTCTCATGCTTTGAGAGTGGCCTGTGTTCTGCTGTTGTCATCACGAAGGGAGAGCGCAGCATGAGACAGCAGTTTTTGATGTTCCTGGCGCCGGACAGCGCTGCAATACAGAGGCTGCCGCAAGCGGCGGCCCAAAAATCAACGGCCGGTTCACCGCCGGAAATCCCCCTGGATTCCACCGCAGTTGCCGCAGCAACTTCCGCCAGAGTTCATCCGGCGAGATTCCTGTTTTGCATCCTGGGCAATGCCATTGGCCTGGCGGTCTTCATCGCAGGCTGCTGGTTTTGCCTGCAACTCCTACAGGCCTACCTGTAGGAGCCCGATTGCGGGCGACAGGCCCTGGAAAATCGCCCGCAAGCGGGCTCCTACACGTGCTTGCCGCCAGTCCAGCCACCCTGGGCCAGTAGTTTCTCTCCCACTTGCCGGGGCGAGTCCTCCAGGTCGGTTGCCATGGAATCGTTCCAGCGGTTGAGAAAGCCGTAGAGGCACACTGCGCCGAGTATCTGCACGATTTGATCTTCTGACCAGTGTTCCTTCATGCGTGACATCAATTGATCGTCTACGTCATTGGGAACCGCGCCGGCGGCGAGGGCAAAATCAAGCGCAACCCGCTCGGCTTCAGAATACAAAGGGCTGGTCTGGTAAATCCAGATTGCATCGAGTTTTTCCTGTTCAATACCATGAATTTTCGCCGCCACCAGTGAGTGTGCTTCACAGTACTGGCATCCGGCCGCGCGACTGGCAAAGTGAGCAATCAAGCGCATAAAACCCAGATCGACGGCGCCATCAGGATCCATTACGCCTTTGGTCAATTCGCCAAAACCTTTAACCATTTTCGGCATGCGCTGCATGGTCAGCAAGCTGTTGGGTACAAAACCCAGAATCTGCTCGAAAATCGCAAAGTCTTCTTGCAGTTCCGGCGTTGTATCTGCGGGTAGTGGTTCAATATGGGCCATAAATAATTCCTCGTTTAAGTAAGTCCTTGTGGTCGATGCGCTACACCAGGCAGGCTCCTAGCGGGCTTTTACCGGTCCGTTGAGCAGGGCATCGCGGGTTGCGTCAACCATCAGGTCGACTTCCGCACTGGTAATATTGAAATGCGGGGTATAGCGTAGTGAGTTCTCACCGCCGTGGATTACGTTAATCCCCTTCATGCGCATGTATTCTTCGATGGAACCGGCCCCGTAGGACTGGTAACGCTTGCTGTCCAGTTCCGTACTGAACAGCAGACCGGTTCCCTGGATATCCGTGATCCGGTCGCCCAGTTCTTGTTGCAGCGCCCGTAATTTTGTCAGGAATTCTTCGCCACGTTGCCGGATATTCTGCCGCAGTTCAGGTGTCAGCAGTTCAAGAACGGCGCAGGCGACATCCAGCGCCCGTGGATTGGTTGTCATCGTATTTCCGTAGACCCCTTTGCGGTACAGTTTTGCCGCCCGCCCGGTCATGGCCAGCACCGACATCGGATACTGGCCGGCGTTCAGGGCCTTGGAGTAGGTCTCCATGTCGGGAGGATCCGCTGTTTCAAACCCGGGGTAATCAACGATTGATAACACGCCATGCGCGCGTATGCCGGCCTGGATGGAATCCACCAGCAGTAATGAACCGTGTTCGCGGGTCAGTTCCATGGCGGTATCGTAAAATTCACGGTTGACGGCAAGTCCCGGATTGCCTTCACCCATCACCGGTTCAAAGAAAAAAGCTTCGATGAAAATCTGCCGGGATTTCGCCTGTTCGTATATCTGCTTCAGTTGCTGGACATTGTTAGGCTCAACCGTAATCAGGCGGTCGCGGTCACGAAATGTGGCGAGATGCTTGTTGTAGCTCTGCCGGGTGGAATCAGAGAACTGGCCGGGGCGGTCGGTACGCCCGTGAAAACTGCCTTTCAAACTGAGGATTTTGACCTCTTTTCCGGCATAACGTCCGCCCGGGTCGGTCATCAACTTGCTGTTGATATCGGAAATTCTTGCTGCGACGGTCACCGCTTCAGATCCGCTGTTAATACACAGAAAACGGTCGAAGGGGCAAGAAGCCCGGGTATGGCCGATTTCTTTGCGCAGGCTGTCGGCGAATTTTTTCTGACTGATATTCGGTGTCATTACATTGGCCATGACGTGCTTGCGCGCGAGCACCTTCAGTACCTCTTTCGGTGCGTGGCCAAAGCCCAACATTCCATAGCCGCCGGAATCATGCACTACGGCGCCTTTCAGTGTCACCAGCCAGGTGCCGCTGGCAGCCAGTGCAACAAAGGGGTTGATGGCGTCATCGGCGTAAAAATTGACATAAGCTGATTGAATATCCTGAATCTGGCCTTCCTCATCCATAGCCAGCAGCACAGGCTCATTCTCGAGCAGTTGCAGGAACATGGCGTGCGCGCTCTCGATGGCTTCGCTAAGGTTCGGGTCGGTCTTTGCGAAACGCAGAATAACGTCGTCAGGCAGACCAACCGTCCGGGCAGGGCCGCCTTGATGGCGCATTTCATTCAAGAGCTCGATAAGGGCCATAAAAAACTCCTTTTTGTGTGGTGTCACGCCGTTTCTGAGTGGCGAAGATCAATGCGCCAGAATAGCACAGGATATACCGGGCTTAGAACCTCAGTTTTCGTTTTCCGAGTGTTGCTTCAGGGCCCAACTGACATGCTCTCGCACCAGCTCTGAAGGATGCCCGATAGCGACCTGCAAGGCGTTCACGACATCTCTGGAAAAAGCGGCGTTGCCCAGAGCCACGGCAATATTTCGCAGCCAGCCAGGGTAGCCGGTGCGGCGGATGGCGCTGCCCTGGGTGCGTTGCAGAAATTCTTCTTCAGTCCATGAGAAGAGTTGCAACAGTTCGCTTGAATCCAGTCCTGCTCGCGGTGCAAAGTCAGCTTCCTCGCTGAAATCGGCAAAGCGGTTCCATGGGCAGGCTGCCTGGCAGTCGTCACAGCCGAAGATTCGGTTTCCGATCAGCGGCCTCAATTCGACTGGAATGGCATCGCGTGATTCAATTGTAAGGTAGGAAATACATTTTCTCGCGTCCACCTGGTACGGCCCCACAATCGCCTGGGTAGGGCACAGCTCGATGCAGCGAACACAATCACCGCAATGGTTTGCCAGCGGTTGGTCCGTGGGCAGGGGGAGATCAGTGTAGATTTCACCGAGGAAGAACCAGCTGCCGCTTTCCCGGCTCAACAGGTTGCTGTGCTTGCCGATCCAGCCCAGTCCGGCCTTTTGTGCCAGGGCCTTCTCCAGCACCGGCGCTGAATCGACGAAAACCCGGTAGGCGAACCGGCCGGTCGCCTGCTCAATCCGGGTGCAGAGTTTTTGCAATCGCCTGCGCATTACTTTGTGGTAGTCCCGGCCCAGCGCATAACGGGATATCAGTGCTTTTTCCGGATGATCCATCAGTTCTGCGGCAGGCGTGGCCTGTTCGCTCAGGTAGTTCATCCGCACCGAAATAACCCTTACGGTGCCCGGAATCAGTTCGGCAGGCTGGCTGCGTCGTGTGCCGTGACGTTCCATGTAAGCCATGCTGCCGTGGAAGTTGTTTTGCAGCCAGGTCAGCAAACGGGCCTCATGGTCTTCCAATTGCGTATCACAGATCCCGATATGCTGGAAACCAAGCTCCTGGCCCCACTGCTTGATATCCGCTGCCAGGAGGATTAATTCACCTGGCAGTAGTTCATCGTTAAGTGGGTTCTTTCCCTGATTCATCGTTATAATTCAGACATGACCGTAAAAGCTCAAAGATTGTATACCGCAGAGCAGGTTCGCCGCCTGGATAAATGCGCCATCGAGGATCATGGTATTCCCGGAATAGAACTAATGGAACTCGCCGGGCGTAGCGTATTTGAGCAGGCCAGGCTGAAATTTCCGCAATCCCGGCACTGGTTGGTGATCTGCGGCGGTGGCAATAACGGGGGAGACGGATACATCGTTGCCCGGTTAGCGCGTGAAGCCGGTGTGGATGTGGTCGTGAGTACGCTCAAACCGATGGATTCCCTGTCCGGTGACGCCGCTACCGCAGCTTCACGCTGGCGCCAGGCAGGCGGTGAAACCCGTGCCTGGCCGCTGCCGGATTTCGAGTCTTTTGACCTGCTGGTGGATGCGCTGCTGGGCACCGGCCTGGACCGGCCTCCATCCGGACACTTTGCTGATGCCATTAACCTTATAAATCAGTCGGATGCAGGCGTTATTGCCGTTGATATTCCTTCCGGTTTGAATGCCGATACCGGTCAGGTGATGGCCCGGGCTGTGGCGGCTGACCTGACGGTTACGTTTATTGGCCGTAAACGTGGCCTGTATACGGCAGATGGGCCGGACTTTGCAGGGAGCATCAGTTTTTCAGATCTGCAAACACCTGATTCCATTGGGGATTCAATACACGATTTCGGAGTATTGGTTTGTGAGAACACAATTGCAGAAAACCTGTGTCGCAGGCGCAGGAATTCGCATAAAGGAAGCTTTGGCTGGGTCCTGGGAGTGGGCAGTAACACCGGTATGAGCGGTGCTTTGCGTTTGTGTGGTGAGGCAGCCTTGCGTAGTGGTGCAGGCAAAGTAAGCCTGGCGACGCATCCGCAGAATGCCGCCTTGCTTAACCTGACTTGCCCCGAGCTGATGGTGCGTGGTGTCGAGCGACAGGAACAGTTGCAAGACCTTCTTCCGCAGGTTGATGTGGTCGTAACTGGCCCCGGTTTGGGACAGGATGCCTGGTCCAGAGAACTGTTCATGGCTTGCCTGAAGACGGCAGTTCCGCTGGTCCTTGATGCCGATGGTTTGAACCTCCTGGCTGCCCATTTTTCATCACTCTCCAAAGCGGATCTTCCGCTCGGTAACTGGATACTGACACCACATCCTGCCGAGGCGGGACGCCTGCTGGGAATAGCGGCAAGCGAAGTTCGGCACGACCGGGTAAGGCGGGCGCAGCAATTGGCTCAGCACTACCAGGCAGTTGTCGTGTTAAAAGGCTGTGGCACCGTGATTGCTGATGACCGTGGCCGCTATGCCATTTGCCCACTCGGAAATCCGGGCATGGCATCCGCCGGAAGCGGTGATGTGCTGGCCGGCGTGATAGCTGCCCTTGTCGCACAGGGCCTGAGCCTGTGGCAGGCTGCGTCCACCGCTGTAGTGGCGCATGCATGGGCCGGTGATCTCGCCGCCGGTCGTCTGGGTGAGCGCGGCATGCTGGCCTCCGATATCATCCATCAGTTACCCGCCGTCCTTAACCCCGCATGAACTCCCGCCTGAGCATGGCAGACTGGCTGCAAGCAGTGCCCGATGAAGATACCGTGGCGGTATTGGCAAGCCGGTTCGCCCGTTTGATCAAGGCGCCGATGACCTTGTTTCTGGAGGGCGACCTGGGTGCCGGCAAGACCACGTTTGCCCGGGCCTTTATCCATGCGCTGGGTTATGAAGCTTACGTAAAAAGCCCGAGTTATGGTTTGCTGGAGACCTACAGCATTTCCACCCTGACGATTCTCCATCTGGATTTGTATCGCATCGAAGACCCGGAGGAACTGGATTACCTGGCATTGCGGGATCTTTATGACGAACAAAGCGTTTTGCTGGTTGAGTGGCCGCAAAAGGGCGTAAACCACCTGCCGGCGCCGGATCTGGTGCTCCAGTTCTCCGACGACACTGAAACACGATTCATTAGTGGTTTCGCGAAATCAACTGCAGGTTTTCAACTGAATCGACAACTGTCACAGGAATTTTGACACCTTATTTCTAGCTTGACCTCCTATCTAACGGTTTTTTATAGAAAACTGTTGCAATTTCACGATTTTCAATTCATCATTACCACATCGACACAGGAGGTTGATGGGTACAATGGCACTGCGCCCTGTCATTGCATTGTTTTTGAGTTTGTTCTCTATCGCGGCATTCGCCGCAGAGATCAATGGTTTCCGCGTCTGGACTGACCCCGACAAAACACGTGCCGTTCTCGACTTGAGCACCCGTGTCGATTACAGGCTATTTACCCTTGATAAGCCGGATCGGGTCGTAATCGACCTGAATTCTTCCCGGCTCCAGGCCAGTCTCCGGGATGATCTCGAATTTGACCGCGATCATTCCGGCGTCATTCAAAACGTCCGTCACGGATCACCCGATAAAAATACCCTAAGGGTTGTACTGGACCTATCCGCTGGTAGCAGCATCAAGAGTTTCATGCTCGAGCCTACTGGAAGTTATGGTTACCGTCTGGTGGTTGATCTGTATCCTGAAAAAGACGGCAGGACCACCGTCAAGCAACTCTCTGACCGTCAAAAACCACACCGGGATATCGTGGTTGCCATTGATGCGGGTCATGGCGGTGAAGACCCCGGCGCCACGGGGCGCAAGCGGACCCGTGAAAAAGATGTAGTCCTGGCGATTGCCAAGGAACTCAAGCAATCCATTGATGCCCAGCCCGGCATGACTGCTGTGTTGATTCGTACCGGCGATTACTACATCCCTTTGCGCGACCGCTTTGAGAAAGCCCGTAAACACCAGTCTGATCTGTTCGTGTCCATCCACGCGGATGCATTCAGGAATTCAAAGGTTTCCGGTGGTTCGGTTTTCGTTTTGTCCCGTCGCGGGGCCAGCAGTGAATTCGCTCGCCGGATCGCTGCCAGTGAGAATAACTCGGACCTGGTGGGTGGCGTCACCTTGAGCGACAAGGATGATATGCTGGCTTCGGTGTTGCTGGACCTGTCGCAGAGTGCCGCACTGGAAGCCAGCCACGGTGTGGCCAGTACGGTGTTTGCTTCCATGGGGGCCTTGAGCAAGACCCACAAAAAGGATGTGGAGCACGCCAATTTCATGGTACTGAAGTCACCGGATGTACCGTCCATCCTGGTCGAAACGGGATTCATCAGCAATCCGGCCGAGGAAAAACGCCTGAAAAACCCCGCGTGGCAGAAAAAGCTGGCCCGGGCCATTACCGATGGTATTCAGGACTATTTTTACCTCAGTCCGCCGCAAGGCACCTGGATCGCCGCCAACCGTAAACCGATACACCATCGTGTTGTGCGTGGTGACACCCTGGGTGAAATCGCCAGCCGCTACCGCGTCAGCCTGTACAGGCTGCGCCTTGCCAACAACCTCAAGTCCGACAACATCCGCGTCGGCTCTCAACTCCTGATACCCACCACATAGCCGTGTAAGAGCGCGCTTGCGCGCGACAAGCGCCCGCAGAGCCGGGGTCAGGTTCCCAAACCTGACCCCTGTGCGGAGCGCGAAGCGATTTCGCCCTGGTTTGGCGCTCATTCTGATCAGCGTTTTCGTAACATAACCCGCTCCGCCAGTTCGATGGGGTCAGGTTTGGGAACCTGACCCCGGCTTGCGCGGCCCCCGGCTTGGTATAAACTGCGTTTTTCAGCGTATTCTTTTGCCCATGACCATCAAACCACTTCCCAGTCATCTGATTAATCAGATCGCCGCCGGCGAAGTAGTTGAGCGGCCGTCTTCGGTAGTCAAGGAACTGGTTGAGAACAGCCTGGATGCGGGCGCGCGCCGGGTGATCGTCAAGCTGGAGCAGGGCGGTAAAAGAGCAATACGTGTCATTGATGACGGTACGGGTATGCACCGTGATGAACTGGCCTTGAGCCTTCAGCGGCATGCGACCAGCAAGATCACTTCACTGGAAGACCTGGAGCGGGTAGCAACCCTGGGGTTCAGGGGCGAGGCTTTGCCAAGCATTGCCTCGGTCTCGCGCCTGGATGTGGCTTCCAGGCAGGCGCAGGCAGCGCATGGCTGGTCCATAAAGGTTCGCCGGGGAGAAATCTCTGATGCCGGGCCTTGTGCAGTTCACTGCGGGACACGGGTGGATGTGGAAGACCTGTTTTACAATGTGCCGGCCCGGCGCAAGTTTCTGCGCACCGACCGCACGGAGTTCAGTCATGTCGATCTTCTGTTGAGGCGTTTTGCGCTGGCACGGTTTGATGTCGGTTTTGAACTCGAACACAACGGCAAAAGCACCAGTATCCTGGCTCCGGCAATCGGTGAGGAAGAGCAGGACCGGCGGATCGACCGGGTGATGGGCAGGGAGTTTCTTGAGCATTCGGTACGGATTAACCAACAGCGAGGAGAAATTGGTTTGCATGGCTGGGTGGCGGAGCCACGCTATAACCGCGCCCAGGCGGATCGTCAGTTTTTCTTTGTCAACGGGCGGGCGGTACGCGATCGGGTGATCTCTCATGCGGTCAGAAAAGCGTTCCAGGATGTACTTTTTCATGGTCGCCACCCGGCCTTCGTGCTGTTCCTGGAGCTGCCTCCCCAGGGTGTTGACGTCAACGTCCACCCGCAAAAACACGAAGTGCGGTTTCGCGCCGCACGCAGCGTGCATGATTTTCTGTTTTCCGCATTGCACCATGCCCTGGCGGATACCGGTTCGGGCGCTCTCAGGCCGGGTTCCGGCCTGCCCGGTCCGCTTGCGCCGTCCGATCATGCCTACACGCCGGTGCAGGCTGGAATGGCCATGCCGGTTCGCGACCAGTTCAGTGCTTACTCCATGTTGCTGGGCTCAGCTTCCACGGCGGGCTCCGAGGTGGCTGAATCTGCCGGCTCTGGAGCCGAACCGGACCAGGATGCGCAAAGCGGGGTTCCGCTGCTGGGTTATGCACTGGCGCAATTGCACGGGGTGTATATTTTGTCCCAGAATTCCGCCGGACTGGTGATGACCGACATGCATGCTGCCCATGAACGCATCACCTATGAGCAACTGAAATCCCGTTACGGTGGAAATGGCATCAAGAGCCAGCGTCTGCTGGTTCCGGTCAGTGTGCAGCTCAGTGAGGCCGAGGCTGACCTGGCTGAAGAGCATATGGACGTACTGAACAATCTCGGGCTGGTTTTGGATCGTAGCGGTCCGGAAACAGTGCTGTTACGTGAAGTTCCTTCACTGCTGGCCGATTGTGATGCGGCAAAGTTGTTGCAGGATGTCTTGTCAGACATTGCCAGCCAGGGCAGCAGTCAGCGGGTAACGAATGAATCCAATGAAATCCTTTCAACCATGGCCCGTCACGGCTCGGTTCGCGCCAACCGCCAGTTGACCCTGCCTGAGATGAATGCCCTGCTGCGGGAGATGGAACGTACCGAGCGTTCCGGGCATTGCAATCATGGCCGGCCCACCTGGGTGCAGCTTGATATGCCGATGCTGGACCGATTGTTCCTGCGCGGCCGATGACACGGGAAGATCGCAACAGGCCGCCCGCAATATTTTTGATGGGCCCGACCGCGGCAGGAAAAACTGGCCTGGCCCTGGACCTGGCGGAGCAGTTTCCGCTGGATATCATCAGTGTTGATTCCGCGCTGGTCTATCGGGGCTTGGACATAGGAACCGCCAAGCCGGATGAAACCCTGCTGGGGCGTGTGCCGCATGCATTGATTGATATTCGGGAACCGGTGCAAAACTACTCTGCAGCAGAGTTCAGACAAGATGCCCTGGCGGAAATGGCGGCCATTACCAGGCGGGGCAGGGTGCCGCTGCTGACCGGCGGCACAATGCTGTATTTCAAAGCACTTGCCGGCGGTCTGGCAGATCTGCCAGCGGCCAATCAGGAGTTGCGGGCCCGGATCGAAAAACGGGCGCAGGAAGTGGGGTGGCAGGTTCTGCATGCAGAGTTGGAGGCTAAGGACCCGCAAACGGCTGCACGTATTCACCCCAATGACCCGCAGCGCATCCAGCGGGCGCTGGAAGTGATTGAATTGAGTGGTCGGAAAATGAGTGATCTGTACCGGGAGCAAGCACAGCAGCAAAGGGGGGACTGGGAATACCGGGTGTTGAAAATGATTGTTTGCCCACAGCCCCGGCAGGAACTGCACGCCAGGATCGAGCGGCGCTTCCTGCAAATGCTGGATCAGGGCTTCATGGATGAAGTAAAAGCCCTGAGAGCGCGAGGTGATCTGAATCCCTTGCTGCCGTCCATGCGCTGTGTGGGTTACCGTCAGGCCTGGAGCCACCTGGACGGAGAATTGACCTTTGATGAGATGTGTCAAAAAGCCCTGGCCGCAACGCGCCAACTGGCGAAGCGACAACTCACCTGGTTGCGGCGGGAAAGGGGTGCGCTGTGGTATGATCCGGAGTTGGAGTCAACACATAAATCCGTGCTCGAAGCAGTGTCTGGTTTCCTTGAAAACTGATTCTGCCGCACCAAGATGAACTGTAGCCGTGTTAAAAGAACCGAATGCGCGGTACCAGAAAAAAAACAGGAGAACCGACATGTCAAAAGGTCAGTCTTTACAAGAACCCTTTCTTAATGCTCTGCGCAGGGAACGTGTACCCGTATCGATTTATCTCGTCAACGGCATCAAGCTTCAGGGGCAGGTCGAATCATTCGACCAGTTTGTTGTGCTGCTGAAGAACTCAGTCAGCCAGATGATCTACAAGCATGCCATTTCTACGGTGGTCCCGGCACGGAATGTCCGAGTGTTTGACGAGGACCATGAATAGCGAATGATGAAGAGGGTACAAGCCCTTGTTTGAAAGGGCGGAGCGCGGCGATTGTGCTTTAATTTTGCATCCTGTATTCCGGACCACGGGTGCAGATGTACTGGACGAATTCCGGGAACTGGCGCTGTCCGCAGGCGCTGAAATCAGCGGTATCATTACAGCACCCAGGGACAAACCGGACGCACGGTACTTCGTCGGCAGCGGAAAAATCGAAGAACTCGCTGGACTGGTCGAGCAGACCGGCGCCAGTCTGATCCTGGTCAGTCAGTCATTGAGCGCAATCCAGGAACGAAATATCGAAAAAATCTGCCAGTGTCGCGTCCTGGATCGGGCGACCCTTATCCTGGACATTTTCGCCCAGCGCGCCCAGTCCTATGAAGGTAAATTGCAGGTTGAACTGGCGCAGTTGAGACATATTTCCACCCGCCTGGTCCGTGGCTGGTCCCACCTGGAAAGACAGAAAGGCGGTATCGGTTTGCGTGGTCCGGGTGAAACCCAACTGGAAACGGACCGACGCCTCATTGGCACCCGTATTCGTCAATTGAATGCCCGCCTGGAAAAAGTATCCCGGCAGCGTGAGCAAAGTCGGCGGCAACGCGTGCGCTCACGGGCTCCGCTGGTAACACTGGTGGGTTACACCAACGCAGGCAAATCGACCCTGTTCAACACGCTGACGGGATCTTCGGTCGGAACACAGGACCGCTTGTTCGCCACCCTGGATCCCACCGTGCGGCGCATGCTGGATATGCATTGCGGAGAAGTGCTGGCGGCAGATACGGTCGGTTTTGTCAGTGACTTGCCGCATGAACTGATCGCAGCTTTTCGCGCAACGCTGCAGGAAGCGCGTGAAGCTGACCTGCTGCTGCATGTGATCGATTCGTCCGATCCCTATCATCAGGAACGACAACACGATGTGGAAACCGTGCTGGAGTCCATCGGGGCCGACAAGATTCCGGTGATCCGGGTATTCAACAAGATTGACCGCAGCGGTCAAAAACTTACTTTACATCGGGATAAGCGCGGCAGGCCTTCCAGCCTGAGCGTTTCTGCACTCACCGGCGAGGGAGTTGTGCAGTTGCGCGAGGCCATCAGCGACATGCTGGCCAGTGGCCGCATCAATCGCTGGGTTGAATTGCAGGGATGTGACGCCAGGCTGCGTGCGCAGTTATTTGAGTTGGGTGTGGTCAGCGAAGAACGGATCGCGGAGAATGGAAGCTGGATGCTGCATATCGATATGCCGGTGGAAACTGCGGAGCGGTTGGCTCGAAAATACCCGGGTAATTCCTTGAAACTGGAAGGTCTGAACCCAAGCTAGTACACCATCAGGATTGGCTTGACGGAGTTGTATTGCTCTGCGAGTCGGATATAAGAACAGGAGAATTATATGCCCTGGAAAGAACCCGGAAAGGGTGACAAAGACCCGTGGAATTCAGGCAAGCAACAGCCCCCTGACCTGGAGGAAGTATTCCGGACCGTAAACAACCGGCTTCGTGCCATCTTCGGCGGGGGGGACCGGAAAGATGATTCGGGTGGAAGCAGCGGCAGTGCTGGCATATTCGGTATTTTGCTGATCGCATTACTGTTATGGGCTGGTTGGAATTCTGTGCATATCATTGACCAGGCAGAGCAGGGAATAGTTCTCAGATTCGGCGCTTATAACCGAACGCTGCTGCCGGGTATCAACCTGACCTTTCCCCAGCCCATAGAAGACCTGGTGATCGTAAATATCAGCAGCGTCCGCTCAATCGAAGATCGTGGGCAGATGTTTACTGAGGATGAGAATCTGGTTGAGTTTATCTATAAAGTTCAGTACCGCGTCTCTTCAGCCGAAGATTTTGTGTTCAAGGTGAGGAACCCGGAAGTTACCGTGCGGCTTGCTGCTGAAAGTGCTTTACGCGAATCGGTCGGCACCAACAAATTAGATGCGGTTCTGGAAGGCGGTCAGCGTGAAGCGGTGCGAATTGAAACACAGCGTGTATTACAGGAGACCCTGGACCGCTACCAGGCCGGTATTCAAATCACCGAATTCAACCTGGTTGACGTCAATGTACCGACTCAGGTCCGCGAGGCCTACTCCGACGTAATCCGGGCCCGTGAGGATCGGGAACGGTATATCGAAGAGGCACGGATACACGTCAATAGTGTGATCCCTGATGCTCGCGGCCAGGCTGCTCGTATCCTGCAGGAAGCAGAAGGTTACAAAGCGGCAACGGTGGCAAAGGCGGAAGGTGAAGCCAGCCGGTTTACCCTGTTGCTGAATGAGTACAAGAAAGCGCCGGAAATTACCCGCAAGCGCCTCTACCTGCAAACCATGGAAAGTGTTTTCAGCAACACCAACAAAGTGTTAATGGATGCCGATTCCACCGGCAATATTCTGTATCTGCCGCTTGATAAGTTAGGAACAGGCAGTGCTTCAGGAAGCAGGAAAATGCCCCCGCTGGTCACTCCGACCATAGATTCCAAGTCAGGAAAGACCATAGGCAGTTCACGTAATTCACGCAGGGAGGGCCGGCAATGAACCGTAACCTGTTAATCATTTTGATTGCGGTACTCGCCGTACTGGGTGTGTCCAGCACCTTCATCGTTTCCGAAACCGAATATGCGATCAAGTTCCAATTGGGAAAAATTGTCCGCTTTGACTATAAGCCCGGCCTGCACGTCAAGCTGCCCTTCGTCAATAATGTCCGTAAGTTCGAACGGCGTATCCTGACCCTGGACACAGCGCCTGAGCAGATGATTACCTCGGAACAGAAATTTGTTGCGGTCGATTCCTTCGTCAAGTGGCGAATCGTGGATGTTTCGCGTTTTTATACTTCGACACAGGGTAATGAACGCATTGCATTGAGTCGTCTCGACAGTATCGTCAAAGACAGGATACGCAACCAGATCGCCAGTCGCACCCTGGTGGAAGTGATTTCGGAGCAGCGCGTATCGACCATGCTGGAAATCGCCCGGCGCGCCAATGAGTCCACGACTGAGTTCGGGATCGAAGTAGTCGATGTTCGAATCAAGGCCATTGAATTACCGGATGACGTTCGCGAATCGGTATTCCGTCGTATGGCGGCCGACCGTCAGAAAGAAGCCAACCTGTATCGTTTCAAGGGCCGTGAAGAGGCCCAACGCATCAAGGCTGATGCCGACCGCCAGGTACAAATCCTGTTGGCCGAAGCCCAGCGTGACGGCCAGACCCTGAGAGGTGATGGCGATGCGAAATCCACAGATATCTACGCCAAAGCCTACGGCAAGGATCAAGAGTTCTATGCCTTTTACCGCAGCCTGGAGGCTTATAAAAACGCATTCAGTGGGAGTCAGGACATCATGATTCTGGATCCGTCATCAAGCTTTTTCGACTACTTTAGTTCTGGCGAAGTCAAGAAAAAATAGCGAGTAATAGTAACGGCGCTCATCATTCACGGTTGATGAAAATATGACCCAGGACCTGCTCACGGCCTTTGCTCTGTTGTTGATCATCGAGGGTCTGTTGCCTGTTGTGGCGCCCAGAGCCTGGCAAAAAGCCATGCAGGAACTCTCACAGTCCAACCCCAAATTTATCCGCATCGGCGGCCTGGCGAGCATGCTTGGTGGCGCCCTGTTGCTGCAGTTCCTCCAATGAATCAGGAAAACTTTCAATGAATAACAGTATCGTCGTTCTGGGCACCCAGTGGGGAGACGAAGGTAAAGGGAAAATTGTCGATCTCCTGAGCCGCGACGCAGACGCCGTCGTTCGCTTCCAGGGCGGGCACAATGCCGGCCACACGCTGGTCATCAATGGTGATAAAACCGTTCTTCACCTGATCCCGGCCGGTATCCTGCAAGCGGGTACCGAGTGCCTGATTGGCAATGGTGTCGTGCTTTCACTGCAGGCTCTGCGGCAGGAAATTGAGGAACTGGAGCGCAAAGGCGTCGAGGTACGCTCACGCCTGCAGATTTCACCGGCCTGTGCCATCATCATGCCTTATCATGAATTACTGGATCGGGCACGTGAAGAAGCACGTGGCAACCGGGCCATCGGCACCACTTGCCGGGGTATCGGCCCGGCGTATGAAGACAAGGTGGCCCGCCGTGGTCTGCGGACATCCGATTTGCTCAATGAAACCGTGCTGACTGAAAAAATTGGCCACATACTCGATTATCACAACTTTGTGCTCGAGCAGCGTTTTGGCAAGGAGCCCATGTCCTTTAACCAAGTCTTGAGCGAGGCGCTGGAATTTGGTGAGTACTTCAGGGGGCTGGTCGGTGATGTGAGCGGGCGACTCTACGGATTGCGCGAAGCAGGCAAACGCATCATGTTTGAAGGCGCTCAGGGCAGCCTGCTCGACATTGATCACGGTACCTATCCCTACGTTACCTCATCCAATACCACCATCGGCGGGGTGTGCACCGGCGCCGGTGTCGGCCCTGACGCTATTGATTATGTGCTTGGTATCACCAAGGCTTACGTGACGCGGGTCGGAGGTGGGCCATTCCCCAGTGAATTATTTGACCCGGCCGGAGAACGCCTGGCGCGGCGCGGGGATGAATTCGGTGCCACCACCGGGCGGCCTCGCCGCTGTGGCTGGCTGGACGCGGTCGCCCTGCGCAGAATGGTGAAATTGAACGGCGTCAGCGGTTTGTGCGTAACCAAGCTGGATGTGCTGGATGGCTTCGATGAGATCAAAGTTTGCACTGCTTATCGACTACACGGTGAATTGCTGGACGCACCACCACTCGATGCCAGTCACTGGGCCGATCTGGAACCGGTTTACGAGAACTTCCCCGGTTGGCAGGATTCGTCACGGGGTGCTACCCGCATGGAGGATTTGCCGGATCATGCCCGCAACTACCTCCAGGCCATGGAAGCCCTGTGTGGCGCACCGGTACACATGGTTTCAACCGGGCCGGAGCGCAGTTAAAATATCATTATAAAATATCCGTTCAGTTAGGGCCTGGTAACACTTAGCCCATCGCTTCGACAGCAGTCCATTTCGCCCGCTCGCGGGCGAAATTACCGCTTTGGATCATTCTCCCGGCGTTTGCAGTTTTCTTGACCGTGATCAAGTCTTTCGGAGTTAATTCATATAGTATGTAATCATAAATTAGAAGGATCTAATATATTTCAATTGAGTGCTTTAGTTTAGGTATGAACATGAAGAACTCGAATAAAAACTGGCTGTTCGGCCTGTTCGCAATTTTTCTGCTGGTCACTGTTCCAGTCTGGTATTTCACTCGCGATGAAGCGACTGTCATAGTGGATCATCCCTGGGACAGTATGCCCCGCCGCCCCGCACATGTAGACCACAAGGACCTGTTTGAGTCTTATACCTTCAACAGCGGCCCTGAGGTAACGGCTGCATGCCTCAGTTGCCACAAAGATGCCGGTGAGCAAATCATTCACACGGCCCACTGGCGCTGGGAATCTGATCCCGTCATGATTGAGGGTCGGAAGAATCCGGTCTCCGTGGGGAAAAAGAACAGCATCAATAATTTCTGTATTGGAATCCAGGGAAACTGGGCGGCCTGCACTGCCTGCCACGCCGGTTACGGCTGGGAAGATCAGAATTTTGATTTTAAAGAGCAGAAAAACATTGATTGCCTGGCCTGCCATGACAACAGTGGTACCTACCGCAAAGGAAAAAAGGGTCTGCCACTGGAAGGTGTAGACCTGATGGCTGCAGCTAAAAGCGTTGGTGTGCCGACCAGGGAAAATTGTGGTGGCTGCCATTTTCGTGGTGGTGGAGGCGATGCGGTCAAGCACGGTGATCTGGATGAAAGCCTTTATTTCCCCAACGACGAATTGGATGTCCACATGGGACGTTACGATTTTCAGTGTGTAGACTGTCACCAGACCAAGAATCACGTAATCGGCGGGCGCTCCATTTCTGTCAGTGTGGACAATCAGAACCAGATTGCCTGCAGCGACTGTCACCAGCCTAAATTGCACGCCGATGCGCGCATCAATGCCCACACTGATACTCTGGCCTGCCAGACTTGCCATATTCCTGTAGTGGCCATCAAACACGCTACCAAGACACACTGGGACTGGTCGACGGCCGGCGATGACAGCAGGGAAGAAAATGTCCATGAATACCTGAAAATCAAGGGCAGCTTTATCTACCGTCAACGACTGCAGCCTGAATACTACTGGTACAACGGTGTTGCAGACCGTTATCTGTTGGGCGATCCTCTCGATGACAGCGGCGTTACAGCATTGAACCGGCCAAAGGGCGATATTCGTGATCCCGATGCCAGGATCTGGCCGTTCAAAGTACACCGTGCAACGCAACCGTATGACAGCAAGCTCAACTATCTGCTGCAACCAGTGACTTCCGGTAAGGGTGGTTTCTGGAAAGATTTTGACTGGGATAAAGCTCTGCGACTGGGCGCTGGAATCACCGGCATGGACTACAGCGGAAGCTATGGGTTCGCGGAAACCGAAATGTTCTGGCCCCAGACTCATATGGTGGCGCCCAAAACCCGGGCTCTGCAGTGCCCGGCTTGCCATGCGGAAGGCGGAAGGATGGACTGGGAAGCGCTGGGTTATCCGGGAGATCCAATCCGTTGGGGCAGCCGGGACCGGGTACGTAACACGGACGCGCCGGATGGGAAAGCGGATCAGCAGGGGGAAGCGCAATGATGAATAAACCATTCATGCTTGTGGCCGTGTTGATCATGGTCAGCTTCAGTTCCTGGTCCAACGATTTCCACCCGGATATACCCTTGCTGGACCGGGCCGGTCAACGGGTCATTGACACGGGCAAGGCACTTTCAACCATGGTCACTTGCGGCCAGTGTCACGACAGCGCCTTTATTGCATCTTCCAGTGACCATGCCGATGCCGGTGCGCAACAACTGGGTTCCGGCACAGGTTCTCACGAATGGCAGGCAGGCCCCGGTTATTACGGTGGCTGGGATCCACTGCGCTACGACAATGCCCTCGGTGAGCAGGGCGAGATCAATCCCGAAACCTGGTTGAAGCTGTTTGGCGCCCGGCATGTGGGTGGTGGTCCCGTTTCTGACCGGGTGGAGATGGATTGCCTGTTGTGCCACAGCAACCTGGGCGGCCAGAACGAGCGTGGCCAGGCTTTGCAGCAAGGTGATTTCGAGTGGGCCAACTCGATGGCTTTTTCAGCAGGGGATATCCTGACCCGAGGTGAAAATGGATGGCAGTGGAACGCGGATATGTTTCAGGCTGACGGCTCACTGATCGAGGGCCTGCTCAATGTCCGCGAACCCCGTGATGAAAACTGTGCCCAGTGTCACGGTCTGGTGGATAACTCGCTGGAGCGGCCCCTGACTATTCCGGCGGATTTGTCACAACGAAGCATGACCGACAGAACCGGCCAGATTTTTTCACCGCAAAAGTTATCCAACAGTGGCCTCAACCTGGAGAATAAAGATTCGCTGAACCATGCTTTTGATGTGCACAGCGATCGCGTTGTGGCTTGTGTCAACTGCCACTACTCACTGAACAACCCGGTTTACTTCCAGCAGCGTGAAGAGAGCCGCCCCGCATACCTGAACTTTGATCCCCGCAGACTGAGCAGTGCCGACTACCTGGAGCGTCCCCTGCATCAGTTTGCCAAGGGCAAATCCATACTGGGTCTGGCAGCGACCGGCAGTGAGAACAGTTTGCGCCGCTGTGAATCCTGTCATAATGCCGCTGCCACACACGCCTGGTTGCCGTTTCGGGAAGGACATTTCAGTTCCCTGTCCTGTGAGTCCTGTCACATTCCCCGGCTTTATGGCCCCGCCTTGCAGTCGCTGGACTGGACGCTACCTGACCGTGAAGGACAGCCACGCCGTCAGTACCGCAATATAGAAGGCGACCCGACCTCCGCACAAAGCCTGATCCGGGGTTATCGGCCGGTGATGCTGGCCCGCATGGGGGTCGATGGAAGACGTAAACTTGCCCCCTTCAATCTGATCAGCAGTTGGTACTGGGTGGCGGGTAATCCCGTACGCCCCGTCAGCAGGCAGGAAATGATCGCTGCCTTTTATGACGGGGATGAATTTCATCCCGATCTGCTGGTGGCGCTGGATGATGATTCTGACGGTAAGCTGGCCGGTGATGAGTTGCGCCTGGATACACCGGAACGGGCCGAGGCCGTGCGCCATCGCCTGGAAGCCAGCGGCCTGACCGCGGTTCGTCTTGAGAGCGAAATTACACCTTTTTCAATCAATCACAACGTCGTGAACGGACAATGGGCCACGCGGGAGTGCTCAAGCTGTCATGGTGAAGATTCCGTCCTGGCCGCCGCGATGCTGCTTAGCGACTATACGCCCGGTGGCGTGACTCCATCCGCTGGCGTTTTCCCCGCAGTCAACCTGAATGGCGCGATTGAAAGCCGGGATGACGGAGCCCGTCTGTACCGGCCCGATACACGGGCAGACGGTTTTTACATCATTGGCCTGGATCAGGTCGGCTGGATCGATATTCTGGGCCTGGTGATGTTTTTCGGTATTTCCCTGGGCGTTACCGTTCATGCCCTGGCCCGGTACTACTTCAACCGCCGGCACGCCAGATCGCATCCGGCACAGCATCGTGCGGTTCGTCGCGTCTATATGTATGACAGTTACGAAAGACTCTGGCACTGGTTACAGGCCAGCGCCATTGTGCTATTGCTGGCCACCGGCCTGATCATCCACAAACCTCATATCTTCGGTATGTTCAGTTTTGCCTATGTCGTGCGGGTACACAACGTGCTGGGTTTCATCTTGTTGATCAACGCGGCACTGGCGCTGTTTTATAACCTGGCCAGTGGTCAAATCCGGCAGTACCTGCCTGAACCCCGAGGATTTATCGGGCGCACCGTGGCCCAGGCCATGTATTACTCACAGGGCATTTTTGCAGGTAAGCCGCACCCGCTGGAGAAGACCAAAGAGCACAAATTGAACCCGCTGCAACAGGTGACCTATCTGATTATCCTGAATGTTCTGTTGCCCACTCAGGTCGTCACCGGTGTTCTGATCTGGGGACTGCAGAAGTGGCCGCAGATTGCCGGCAGCCTGGGCGGTTTGCCGATCCTGGCGCCAATCCATTCTCTGGTCGCCTGGGCCTTTGCAGCCTTCATCGTCATGCATGTTTATTTAACTACGGCAGCAGGTAAAACCCCTGCTGCGGGTATCAAATCAATGGTCAGCGGCTGGGAGGAAGTGGAAGCGGGTGAGTCTGTAGCGGAAGGCCCGGGACAGCCGGGAAGCAATGCCTGAAATGATGCAAACAAGGAAGCGATTATGAACCTGTCGTCACGGGAAAAACCTTATCTAAACCCTTACGTGGCCGGTATTGCCCTGGGTATTGTGCTGTTTCTCGCCTTTTTCATTACCGGGTCGGGTCTGGGCGCATCGGGCGGCCTGAATCGGATGCTGGTTTATCTGCAAAATATCGTGGCGCCTGAGCACATCGACCAGGTTCCCTATCTGTTGAAGATGGCGGGAGGAAACACCAACCCCCTGAACAGCTGGATTGTTTACCTCACGGTGGGTACGGTTTTCGGCGGGCTGATTTCCGGCCTGATCGGGCGACGCGTAAAGCTGGAGACAGTGAAAGGCAATAACATCAGCAATCCGATGCGCTGGATCATGGCTTTTCTGGGCGGCGCGCTGATGGGCTACGGCGCCAGGCTGGCCCGTGGCTGCACTTCCGGTCAGGGTTTGTCGGGAGGCGCAGGTTTATCGGTTGGCAGTTGGGCCTTTATGTTCGCGGTATTTGCCGGGGCATACGCGGTTGCCTGGTTCTTCAGAAGATTATGGGATTAGGAGGAATACACAATGACCCTCTTTCCTCTGCACCTGGTTGATCTGCTCGGCCAGATTGGCGCCTACATCATTTATCTTCTGATTGGCGTTGCTTTTGGCATGACGCTGGAGTCTGCCGGTTTCGGCAATTCCAGAATCCTGGCGGCACAGTTCTATTTCAAAGACATGCGTGTATTCAAAGTCATGTTTAGCGCAATTATTGTCGCCTCAACCCTGATTTTCCTGGCGTCCTCCCTGGGTTTGATGGACTACAACCTGATGTGGGTGCCCCCCACTTACCTGTGGCCCGGGATTGTCGGTGGCCTGGTGATGGGAGTCGGCTTTATCGTAGGTGGATTCTGTCCTGGAACCTCGCTGGTTGCGCTGGCTACCGGCAAAATTGATGGCATCGTTTTTGTCCTGGGTGTGCTGTTCGGAATCTTCCTGTTTGGTGAAACCGTGGCTAACTTTGCGGTGTTCTGGAACAGTTCCTACATGGGGCGGTTTACCCTGCCCGAACTGCTTGGTGTCAGTTATGGTGCCGTAGTTCTGGGGATCGTGGTCATGGCCCTGTTAATGTTTTGGGGGGCTGAGAAAATCGAAGCATCGACGCGGGGCGAGACAGCTCAAAAGGCACCGCGCTGGGCGGTGCCTGCTGCAGGCGTATTGATTGCACTGGCCGTGGTCAACCTGATCATAGGTCAGCCCGATAATGCGGATCGCTGGAAAGCCATTGAGGCAGAGCAGACAGTGAAACTGGATGATCGCGCCGTCTATGTTTCTCCCGCCGAATTATTAAGTGTTCTCAACGATGTCAAGCTCAAACCCGTGTTGATTGATGTGCGCGCTGAGCGTGATTACAACCAGTTTCACATTGAAGGCGCACGCCACCTGCCGCTAGCTGAAATTATTGCCTCGGCAGCAGAGTTGATTGATCAGCCGGCCAACACGGTTACCATTGTCATGAGTAATGATGAATCTGATGCCACACAGGCATGGAAAATGCTGAAAGCGGAGAGCGTGCCCAATGTGTACATTCTGGACGGTGGTGTTAACAACTGGATTCGAACTTATGCCGGTGAAGAATTCGTTCGTGACCGACTGATACCCCGGCATGGAAATGAACAACTTGCCTGGCGTTTTGACGCCGCCCTGGGTTCACATCATCCTGCGGCGGAGCCCAATCCGCACGCCTTCGAAATTGAATTTGAAGCAAAAATAAAAATGGAGCTGAAACGAGCCCCCACCAGCGGCGGCTGCGGTTGAGTTCGTTACAGGAGACTCAGCCGCAGCCTTGCAGGCAGAAGTAAAGTCGTGCAGATGGTTTACAGAACCGCCGCCAGCGCTTCAACGAAGTAATCCATATTCCCTTCATTGAACGAGGCCACATTCACCCGCGCCGAATTCACCGTGTAAATTGAATATTCCGTTTTCAGGCGCTGAACCTGTTCCACGGACAAACCCAGGAAGGAAAACATCCCCGTCTGCCTTTCCAGAAAAGAGAAATCCCTGCTGATACCGCTGGCGGTGATTTTATCCGACAGGGTTTTACGCAAATTGTTGATACGATCCCGCATGCCGTTGACTTCCTGCAGCCACAATCCGGTCAACTCCTCCGAATGGAGAATGATATCGATCACTGCCGGGCCATGTGACGGAGGCATCGAATAGTTCTTGCGGGTCAGTGAATTGATGACCGTTGCAACGTCGTTTGCTTTGCGTTCGCTTGCACAAACGATCGAAAGCGCCCCAACGCGTTCGCGGTACATGGCGAAATTCTTGGAACATGAGCTGGCGACAATCACTTCGGGGCACTTGTCGGTAAACAGACGCACTGCCAGGCTGTCTTCTTCGACTCCGCGTTCCAGGCCCATATAGGCGATATCGACCATGGGTGTGAAACCACGCTCCGCCGCCAGGCTGGAAACCGCTTCCCATTGTTCCGGGTTCGGGCTGACTCCGCAGGGGTTGTGACAACAGGCATGGAACAAAACGATGTCGCCGGGGCCACGTTGCTCGAGCGCCTGCATCATCTCGGCAAATAAAAGGCTTTTCTTCTCGCTGTCGAAGTAGGGGTAACTATGCATCTCCAGGCCGGCGCTGGGGAAAATAGCCAGATGATTGGCCCAGGTCGGGTCACTTGCCCAAACTCCTGCTTCGGGCCGGGCCGTCTGGATCAGGTGTGCTGCCACGCTCAAGCCGGCCGTTCCACCAGGTGTCTGGATGGTGCACACGCGCTTTTGGCTAATCACGTCACTGGCTGGCCCAAACAACAAGTCGGTCATGGCAGAATTGAAACCAGCAACACCCGCCGGGCCGAGATAGGTTTTGGTGGTCTGAGTGTCCAGCAGGATCTTCTCCGCTTCACGGACAGACCGCAGGATGGGGGTTGTGCCGGAATCATCCCGGTAAACGCCGATACCCAGATCAATTTTGCTCGGATTGGGGTCTTCGTTATAGGCTGAAATAAGGCCCAGAATGGGGTCGGGGGGTACTGCATTTAGGTGCTCAAACATAATCTCGGGATCCGCTGGTGATTGCTAAGGCTATTTGTAAAGAAGCGACTGGTGATTCTCGCCTGTGCAGCGGCGCACGATCAAGATAAATTACATCTTTCTTGATCCGGCTCATGTGATATAAAAAAAACCCCGCAAGCGTGGTTTCCAATTCTTATTTTTTGGCTGCCGGAACTCCGACATTATTCTGTTTGTAAAAAACCTGGTGCCCAGGAGAGGACTTGAACCTCCACGAGCTAATGCTCACTGACACCTGAAGCCAGCGCGTCTACCAATTCCGCCACCTGGGCAAAAGGCAGAGGAAAGGGGATCCTCTGCCTGGGGGTGGCCCGCCGGTAAGGGGGAACCTGCGAACCGGGGCGTACTTTAGTGATTCAGGGGCTGCATGTCAATAAAAAACTGGCAAGCAAGTGCCCGCACCGGTGTTGTAATTTTCGGGGTATTTGTTGGTTGTGAATTTTCTGTCTGAAGGTCTGAATGCTGGAACAACTTGCATGAGATTTTTAGCATCTATGACAGCTTTGTATCATTAAATGATCAAGCTTCATCAGAAAGTAATCATATAGTTACTTTCTGGAAATTCGATTATTATCTCCTCCTCATAAAAAGTCTTGTTAAATCAACTAGAAATACCTTTTTCTCTGGCTTGGTGTGATTTTTGCATTTCTCTGAGACTGTTAAGCGGGCGTACTTGCCTGTTCAAATCAGAGGCTCTATCGGGTTTTGAAAAAGTACATGCGCATCAGCGGTACACGCGACGATTGCATCGTCGGGGTTACTTTTGTGTTCCGTGATCCGTTCAGGTGCGCCCAGCCAGGTATAGCCGGGTGAGCTTCCAGGTGGTCATAGAGCCTCTGGGAGAGACCATCAAGGTCGAAGACAATCAAACTATTCTGGACGCTGCTCTGCGTGCCGGTGTCAATCTTCCTCATGCATGCGGTCATGGATTGTGTTCCAGTTGCAGGATTACGATTGTGGAAGGTGTGGTCGATCTTGGAAATGCCTCCCCGTTTGCGCTACTGGATATGGAGCGAAGTAGCGGCAAGGCGCTGGCTTGTTGCTCAACGCCGATGAGTGACCTGACTATTGAAGCGGATGTGCATGATGACGAGGATGCAGAAGTGCACAGGGTGCGTGATTTCACCGGCGTGGTATCCAAGATCGAAACATTCTCTCCCCGTATCAAGGGCCTTTTTATTGCCGTAGAAGATAGCGGTATTGAATTTCAGGCCGGGCAATATGTCACCATCAAAATTCCCGGTTTGAAAGGCGCAGATCGCTCCTTTTCCATTGCAAACCCACCATCGGAAAACAGTCTGGTTGAGCTGAATGTCTGCCTGGTTCCGGGGGGTAAGGGCACACAGTGGCTGCACAATGAGTTGAAAGTTGGAGATGAGCTAGAATTCAGCGGCCCATACGGTCATTTTCATGCACATCCGTCCCGTCCCGGCCCCATGTTGTTCCTTGCCGGTGGTTCCGGTCTGTCGTGCTGCAAATCCATTATTCTTGACCTGATTGAGAAAGGTGAGATGCGGCCAATCACGCTGATTTATGGTGCACGTAACCAGGATGAACTGTACTACTGCGAACTGTTCGAACAGTTCGCAAAAGAACATCCTAACTTTACTTTTATCCCGGCGCTTTCTGATGAACCTGAGAACTCGTCCTGGCAGGGCAGGCGAGGCATGGTGGCTGCAGTGGCAAAGGACTGCTTTGATGAAGAGTTTGCCGGCAACGTGGTTTATCTGTGCGGACCATCCCCGATGATTGATGCCTGCGTCATAATGTTGATGCAGGGCCATCTGTTCAGGCGTAATTTGTACATGGAGAATTTTTACACTGAGGCAGACCGGTACCGGAAACCGGCCAGCTTGCCTCTGAGATCGATCTAGAAAAACAAAAAAGGGCCCGTTGGGGCAGTTGAGGGAATATTGTGGAGAAACATGAAACATGAAACATACAAGCTTTTGCGGAAAGGGCAGTAAGTGGCGCAGGGTGGACCTGGTGGCCGCCGTGCTGCTTATATTGACGTTGACAGCATGTGAGTCACGCCTGGTGCTTGACCGAGTGGAGGAACAACGTTTGCAACCGCTACAGAGGACGGATCTGTTTCAGGCATCGACAGCAAACGATGAAGTCATTGTTACGGTTGGTAATTTTGGTGTGATCGTTGTTTCAAGCGATGGCGGTCAAAGCTGGAAGCGGCAAATACTGGAACCACAGCCAACCTTGATTGACGTTACACATTGTCCGGATGGCAGCCTCGTGGTGCTGGCCATGGAGGGTCAGACCTGGTTGTCGAAGGACAACGGCGCCAGTTGGACTGAATTTGATATCGGTACAGCCGAGGTGCCACAGGCTCTCACCTGTGATCCGAGCGGCAAGTTATGGGTAGTGGCCAGTTTCAGCACCATCCTGAACAGCAGTGACCAGGGCAAAAGTTGGCAGTCACAGTCTTTTGATGAGGATATGATTTTCACTTTTATCCAGTTTTTCACACCCATGGAGGGGCTGGTGACCGGCGAATTCGGCACCCTGATGCTGACTCGCGACGGTGGGCAGTCATGGCAAAGGGCTGAGCCGGTTCCGGCTGAGTTCTATCCCATGGCTTCGCTGTTCGTGGACATGGAACACGGCTGGGTAGCCGGCTTGAACGGCACTGTATTTTATACCTCGGATGGGGGAAAAACATGGGTCAAGCAGGAATCAGATACCACGGCGCCGCTCTACAGATTGGTGCAGTCCGGCGACAAAATCTATGCATCGGGAGATTTTGGTACTTTGCTGGTGTATCAACCGCAGGATGATGGTGGAGATAGCGGCCGCTGGG
The DNA here is from genome assembly GCA_024279945.1 of Gammaproteobacteria bacterium. Classification (GTDB taxonomy): domain Bacteria; phylum Pseudomonadota; class Gammaproteobacteria; order Xanthomonadales; family SZUA-36; genus JAJRRA01. The sequence continues at coordinate 136,968 of JAJRRA010000080.1, read as the reverse complement.
AACACACTTTAATCGATGTGGGCAGTCGCTCTTTCCTGCGGGCTGTGCAATCTTTACCGGACGGCAGCCTGCTGGTGGGTGGTGGTGCCGGTGTACTTAAAATCGTCAAGCCTGGCTTGGATCACAAGGGCTGACCCGGGAGATTGTGATGAATAAATTTATCAAAGATCTGATGAAAATTGATGAATGGATTTTTGCCCGGCCAAAAACCATCCTGTTTATCGTGTTGCTTATCACGGTGTTCTTTGCAGCACAGATCCCGGGTGTTCGCATGGCGTCCAACTTCGCCGACCTGTTGCCCCAGGAACACCCCTATATTCAGCTTCATAACGAGATACGCGATACATTTGGCGGCGCCAATACCGTGATCGTCTCGGTTGAAGTTGAAGAGGGTACGATTTTTACCAACGAGACCTTGCAGCGCATTCACCGCATTACCCAGGCGGTGGACTCGTTGCAGGGTATTAATCACAATCTGGTTAGCAGTCTAACCCACCGCAACACGCGGAAGGTCTGGCTGAATGAATACGGAACGGTCAAATCAGCCCCCCATTTTGATCCACTCAAGGAGAGTTACAGCGCCGAAGAGCTGGAAAAAATGACCGAGAACGTCATTTCCAACCCGCGTGTGTTTGGCCTGATGGTTTCACCTGACCTCAAGGCGGCCCTGATTCGCGGCACGCTGATTGAGGGTGAACTGAACTACGAAACCGTGTTCAAGCAGTTGCAGGAATTGCGCGCAGCGGAGACCACTCCCGGCACACACATTTATGCTACCGGGCAGCCGGTACTGGTGGGCTGGGTCACTTCCTACGTGGACGAGATCGTGCAGATTTTCCTGCTGACCCTGCTCATCATGCTGGCTTTGCTGGTGATGTATTTCCGCAAGTTATATGGCGTTCTCTTGCCGATGATGGGTATTGTGGTCACCAGTATTTGGGGGCTGGGCATTCTGTCCTTGCTGGGTTACAACCTGGATCCGTTGATGATGGTCGTCCCATTCCTGATTTCGGCCCGTGCGATGTCACATGGCATTCAGCTGATTGAACGCTACTACCATGAGCTGGACCGGCTGCACGACAAGCAAAAAGCGGTGCGGGTCACTTTTGAGGGCCTGTTCAGACCAGGGTCACTGGGCGTAATTTCAGATGCAATCGGCTTGTTGCTGATTTCACTGGGGGCGGTTCCCATTAATGACAAACTGGCCATATACGCCTCCTTGTGGGCGGGAAGCGTGATCATCACCGTGCTGATTTCGGTGCCGCTGGCGCTTGAAGTGCTGCCGACACCAAAAAACCTGGAGATCCGGCATGGTTTCATTCGCAAGGTGATGAAATCTGCGGCCCGGATCGCCTGCACCCGAAAGGGTGCAATTGCTACCCTGAGCACAGTCGTCGTACTGTTCGCAGTCGGTGGATACATGAGTTCGAAAGTTCAGATCGGTGAGGCGGAACCCGGTTCACCCTTGCTCTACCCCGATCACGATTACAACGTTTCCTCCAAAGCCATCAATGCAGCATTTCCCGGTTCAGAGGAACTGTTTATCATTGCCAGCACCGAAGAAAACGCAGGCTTGAAAAGACCTGAAGTGATTCGTGCGCTGGCCGACTTCCAGAACTACATGCAAATGGATCCGGAATTGGGTGGCGCAAAAGGCCTTCCCAATCTGATCATGCAGGTCAATCGCATCATCCACAGCGATGATCCCCGCTGGCTTACATTCCCCCGGGACGATGCCGAATCCGGCGGCCTGATGTTCATGTACATGATGTCCAGCCCGATACCGGGCGCTCTGTTGGAGTTCATCGACACCGATGAGAAAAATGCCAACATGGTTTTCTACTACAAGGATCACAAAGGCGAAACCATTCGGCGCGCAATCTTCATGGTCAAGCAGTGGGCGCAATCCGCTGCGGCCCAGATTGACGGTTTCAGTATTCGCCTGGCCGGTGGTGGTATCGGGGTGACCGCTGCGATCAACGAGGCAGCCTACAGCACCAATATCATCGTGATTCCCTTGGTGTTCCTGCTGATCCTGTTGTCCGTAACGGCATTCTACCTGTCTTTCCATGCCGGTTGGCTGATGCTGTTAGCAATGTCCTTTGCCACCACGCTGACCTACGCATATATGGGCTGGGCCGGGATCGGCATTAACGTCAACACCGTGCCCATCATTGCGGTGGGAATCGGTGTCGGCATCGATTATTCGATCTATATCATGGATCGGATTCGTGCTTCGGTCGAACGAAGCGGGAGCATTGAGCAGGCCATTGCTGATGCCATAGGCACTACCGGTGTGGCGATCGGGTTTACCGCCCTGACCCTGATCTCCGGTGTTGTCATGTGGGTATTTATTTCATCTTTGCGGTTTCAGGCCGATGCAGCCCTGTTACTGATCGTCATGCTCGTACTCAACGCACTGGCAGCCATTTTCCTGGTACCGGCATGGATCATGATTTTTAAGCCCAAATTTATTATGGGCAGAATTGAGAAGTAAGCGCTTTCGATTACTAGAGGAGGAGAAAATGTCTATTATAAAGAACCATTCGAGGACGGCGCCCCGATTCCTGTTAGCCCTGGTTGCGGTCGCACTGGCAGCCTCATCGTCGACCACGGTGATGGCAGGGGACACCGATGTTGCCGGGTTTGTGGAGAACGCAACTTTTTTCCGTGACGATATCGGCCTGTCCAAAATGCGCAATACCGTGCAGCTTGAAGTGGAGAAGATGTTTGACGATACCGGCTCTTTTTCCGCAGTCTTTATCAGCGGTACGTTCCGTGGCACCTACGATGCCGTTTACGACCTGAACGACAAAGACTACGGCAAGAAAGCAGGTTCCTCCATTTTGCTGGAACAGGTGGGCCTGCCCCCTGGCGCCCTGTTTCCCGGTGCGCCTGGTTTCCCTCCGGCGATGGTTCCCCATGGTGGGGGCATCGTTCTTCCCGGTGGAGATTTTGACAATAACCTGAACCCCAATGATGGCCTGCTGGTGTTGGGCAGTTTGTTGCACCCGACCGATGGCGGTGTTGCATTCGGGGTGCCGCAGCGTCCCTGCAACGTTGACTCGCGCGGTTGCATTGATGGCTACATGGATGCCAGCCTGAACGATTTGAGATTCCCTGAATTCAACGACCGTCTCGATTTTATACGTGAATTGTACCTGGATGCCACGCTGCCGATGAAAAACGGTGGTGAATGGGGTTTCCGCTTTGGCCGCCAGCAGGTGGTCTGGGGCAGGACCGACCTGTTCCGGGTACTCGATGTAATTAACCCGGTCGATTTCTCGCGCAACAATATTTACGACGAGCTTGAGGATATCCGTATCCCGATGGGGATTTTTACGGCTGAATGGCGTGGTGGTCAGACCAAGACATTTGATGATCTCAATGTGCAGTTTTTATGGAAATGGGAAAAGTTCCGCCCCAACAACCTGGGGCAGGGTGGTACACCCAATGTCATCCTGGATGCCGGCTCATTTTTCCGCGGCATGAATAATTGCTGGGAGAATGGCTGCACGGTGGCCAACTTCGCCGGTGGCGGCGTGGCAACGGATTTCCCGCCAACCGTTATCGGTATCCGCCAGGCCAACCTGCCGGGTAAGTGGTTTTCGGTCTCAGACGGCGAGTACGGCATGAAAGTCGAAGGTGTATTCAAGGGCGTTGGTTTCTCATTGAACGCCTTGCGTTTCTACCAGCAACTACCGGTTTTACGCGGTGGCATTCCTTCGGATAACCTGTTTACTCCCGAAGTGGAAGCCATACCGCACGATTACCTGATTGCATTTGATATCGATTTCCCGCGAGTGACCTTGTACGGTGGCTCGATTGATTTCTATGTAGATCCGATCAAATCGGTATTCCGCGTTGAAGTGGCTTACACTCAGGGTGAGGAATTCGCCAACACGCTGCGGCCCCGTCTGTTCTCGGAATCGGATGTGGTTCGTTGGGTCATCGGATGGGATCGTCCCACCTTTATTCCTTTCCTCAACAAGACCCGGGCGGTACTGTTGTCCGCACAGGTTTTTGGCCAGCACCTGCTGGACCATGAAATTGCACAGGGACCGCTGGGCCCGATCGGTATGCCGGACTGGAAGAACAACTACCTTGCCACCCTGTTGATCAAGGTGTGGTACATGAACGACCGCCTGAGCCCGCAACTGTTATCGGCCTATGACAACGGTGCAGATACGCTGGTGGTTGCCCCGTCCGTCGACTGGCTGATTACCGATAACTGGCGGCTGACTGCAGGGTTCAATCTGAAATTCGGTAAAGGGGCACAGAAATTCAGCGATTGCCGAACCTGTAACCCCTTCCCGCCTTACACTTCGACACCAGTACATCCAGATCCGTTCGTACCGGGTGATGTCGGCCTGGGTGGATTTGAACCGCTGGGTCGTTTCCGTTCCGGTCCGATTGGAATGGGTCGGCAAGAAAACGAATTACAGGTGACGATCCGTTACCGGTTCTGATCTGATTTGAACATTTGGAGGCTATAACATGAAATTATTGACCAAGAATATGCTTGCTGCAGCGTTGCTTGCCTCGATGGGGACGGCGATGGCGGCAGATCCTGCCGTGGTGGAGAAGTCATTTTTTCCCTACAAAGACGGCGCGCCTGTAGTTGAAGGACTGACCCCTGGAGTGGTTCTCACTGCAGAAAATGTAGACCAGTTTCAGGATGCTGTAGACCCGGCTCTATTGCAACAGATCAAGGACGGCTGGGTTGATATCACCATCGGTGAGACCACCGATTTTGCACTCCACCCAAACTACATTTCCGCCACCGAGGCGGGTAATGCGACGTTGGGTGCAACGGCTGGAGAAATCCAGAATTTCGTTGCCGGTCGGCCCTTTCCACAAGAGCCGGATATCAATGACCCGCGTGCCGGAGAAAAACTCGCCTGGAACTACCAGTACGGTTATAACTGGGGTGATAACGCAGCCATCTATCCGTTCTACTGGCGCTATCGTAAGCTGGAAACCGGTAAAATTGAACGTCAGATCAAGTTTAATTTCCACTTCCTGAACTGGAAACACAGGGTCAACCAGGAGCCGGTTCCCGAGTTTGCCAACAACCCTTCCGGGCTGTTTCGTTCCATCTACGTGCAGGTGCTGGAGCCCTTCGATGTGAAGAACACGCAATTGCTGATTCACCGCTATGAGGATGATCTCAAACGTGATGATGCGTGGTTGTACCTGGGCTTCCAGCGCCGGGTGCGGAGGCTGGCCTCTGGACAGGTTACCGATGCATTCCTGGGCAGCGATCTGATGATCGAAGACTTCGAAGGCTACAACGGTCGTATTTCAGACATGAACTGGACCTACAAGGGAACCCGTAACGTCATCCTGCCTTTCTACAATCACAATGATCAGGCACTGACTTCGGAATACAAAGACCCGGATGGTTATGAGTTCATTGATTTCCACGGCAAGGGCGGTTGTTACCCGAATGTCACCTGGCAGGTGCGCAAGGCTTACGTGCTGGAGTCCTCCTCGGTTGATCCCAACCATCCGATCAGCAAGCGGGTTCATTATGTAGATGCCCAGACTTTTACCCTGCCGCGGACCATTATCTATGACCGCAAGGGCGATCCGTGGAAATCCTGGACCATTTGCCAGGCTAACCCGGAACATCACCTGGCCAAGAACAAGGGCAGCGGTGTGTCCATTGATGACTGCTTCAGCATGATCGACGTGCAGGCCAAGCACTGCACCACCGGCCAGTTCAAGGGGCAGGTGGATCCGAAGCTGAATCCGACCAGCTTGTTTACGGTACAAAATCTGAGAGCGAAAGGTCGCTAGAACCAAAGCTTGATATTGTACTTTGTGAAGGGGGGCATTTATGCCCCCCTTGTTTATTTATGAAGTCGTTTCATCGAAGCGGGTGATTCTCTCCAGTTCCGCTGCACAATCGCTGATACTGCGTGCGGACGTATCCAGAAAGTGGTGCGCTCGGGCGTATAAGGACTCCCTTTCCTGGAGAATTCTTTGCAGATCCGACATGGCATCTTCATTGCCGGCCATTGGCCGCAGATCACCCTGATCGATCACCCGTTGCATGTGTTGTTCGGCTTGCGCCTGGATCCAGACCACAGTGCAACTGCTGAGCAGCAGATTCAGCAGCCGGGGCTTTGCGACGATGCTTCCTCCTGCCTCTATGACGCAGGCCCGGTAGTTTGACAGTGTTTCTGTCAAAGCCTTTTCTTCCAGCCGCCGGTAGCCGGATTGGCCGGATAATTCAAAAATTACGGATGCATCCATACCCGCCAGCTTTTCGATTTCGGCCACCAGCCGGACAAAGGGAAGCTTGCGCTGTCGCGCCAGGCGCTTACCCAGGGTGGTTTTGCCCGCCCCGCGCAAGCCGATTAACGCAACCCGCTGATGGACGCCTTTCTTGCCTGGATATCGTTTATGCAATAAATCCAGCACTGAGCCAAGATCGGCTGATGACAGGCTTTGTAGTTGTTCATTGATCAGAACCCGTTCGATGCATTCGTGTTGTCCCCCCCGTACCAAATCGCTCAGGTCAGTTTCCAGGGCACGCGCCACGCGCTCCAGCAGGGCGATGGAAATGTTTCCCTTGCCCACTTCCAGTTGGGCCAGGTGACGCTCCGAAACAGCAGACTCAGCTACCAGCGACTTGCGTGTCATGCCACGCCGGGCGCGCAGGTTGCGCACGCGAGCACCTATTACAGTGAGCAAATCTGAACGGTCGTTGTGGCTGGCCTCGTGTGTTATTTGCATGCCTTTCTAACTCAAACCTTGCCTCGGAAAGGTAAAAGTATATACTATAGTGCATATTCATAGCAAAAAAACCAATAAACATGCATAATACTGCATCTTTGGAGAGACCATGATTGATTTTCGTACGGTACCGGAACGCTACCGCCACTGGCGTATCGATATAGCAGCCCCCATCGCAACCCTGTCCATGGATGTGGATGAATCAGCAGGCCTGGTTCCGGGTTACGAGCTCAAGCTGAACTCCTATGACCTGGGTGTCGACATCGAGCTTTACGATGCGGTGCAACGCTTGCGCTTCGAGCACCCGGAAGTGCGAACTGTTGTCATCCAGTCGGGTAAAGACAAGGTGTTTTGCAGTGGAGCCAACATCCGCATGTTGGGTATCTCGGCGCACGGGCACAAGGTCAATTTTTGCAAGTTCACCAACGAAACGCGCAATGCCATTGAAGATGCGAGTGAATTTTCCGGCCAGCGTTACCTGTGCGCGATCAACGGCACGGCGGCCGGTGGTGGCTATGAACTGGCTGCCGCTACCGATTACCTGATGCTGGTGGATGACGGCAATGCCGCCGTATCGTTGCCGGAGGTTCCGCTGCTGGCGGTATTGCCCGGTACCGGCGGGCTGACCCGCCTGGTCGACAAGCGCAAGGTGCGCCGTGACCTGGCCGATGTTTTTTGTACCCTCGAGGAGGGCATTCGGGGCCAGCGTGCGGTGGACTGGCGCCTGGTGGATGAAACCGTTGCACGCACGGCATTCGATCAGCGCATTCGGGAAAAGGCCGAACAGATGGCGGAATCTTCAGACCGTCCGAATGATGCAAAGGGTGTCAGCCTGACGCCGATCGACCGGGAAATCTCCGACGACAACATGGCTTATTCAACCGTCAGGGCACAACTGGATCGTACGGCCCGAGTGGTCACCATTGTAATAGAAGGGCCGCCTGATGCACCGCCGTCCGGGATTGATGGGATGCTGGAGCAGGGCGTGGATTTCTGGCCGCTGGCACTGAGCCGGGAACTCGATGACCTGTTGCTGCACCTGCGCTTCAACGAAGCCGAACTGGGTACCCTGCTGTTCAAGACCAGCGGTGATGCCACAGCGGTCGCAGAGTTCGATCGCTACTTGCGGGACAATCAGGAACACTGGCTGGTGCGCGAGATTCTGCTTTACTGGAAGCGTACCCTCAAGCGGGTGGACTACACTTCACGCACGACCTTCGCCCTGGTGGAGCCGGGGAGCTGTTTCACCGGCTTGCTGGCTGAGTTGCTATTCTCTGTTGATCGAAGCTACATGCTGGAAGGGCAGTTTGATGAAGACCAACGTCCGCCCGCTACGATTCAACTGACGGAATCCAATTTCGGCTTGTTTGCGATGGGCAACGGCCTGACGCGCCTGCAGACGCGCTTTCTCGGTGAGCCTGATTCCCTTGCCGCCGCCAGGAAACTCACCGGCACCGAACTGGATGCCGTTGCTGCACTGGATGCGGGGCTGATTACCTTCGCTCCTGATGATATCGATTGGGAAGATGAGATTCGGCTATTGCTTGAGGAGCGGGCAAGTTTTTCTCCGGATTCGCTGACCGGCATGGAAGCCAATTTGCGCTTTGCCGGCCCGGAGACGGTGGAGACCAAGATATTTGGCCGTCTGACGGCCTGGCAAAACTGGATTTTTCAACGCCCCAACGCTGTTGGCGAGAGTGGTGCATTGAAATCATATGGCACAGGCAAACGGCCCGAATACGATCGCAAGAGGGTTTGAACCGTGAATGAAATTGTTGAACAGGTAAATTATGACGAACTGATCCCCAACAACGTGGAATTGGCGGACGACAGACGGCTGAAGCGGGCGCTGGAGCAATGGCAGCCCAAATTCAAAGATTGGTGGCTGGACATGGGTCCGGAAGGTTTCCAGGCGGCCCAGGTCTACTTGCGCACCGCAGTGGGCGTAGACCCCAAGGGCTGGGCCAAGTTCGGCTATGTGAAAATGCCCGATTATCGCTGGGGAATCCTGCTGGCGCCGAAAGTAGAGGGGCGGGAGATTCCTTTCGGTGCGCACAAAGGTGAGCCTGCCTGGCAGGAAGTGCCTGGTGAGTACCGTGCGATGTTGCGTCGTCTGATCGTTATTCAGGGGGATACCGAACCGGCCTCGGTGGAACAACAGCGTCCCCTGGGTGCGACAGCGCCATCCCTGTATGACCTGCGCAACCTGTTTCAGGTCAATGTCGAGGAAGGCCGGCACCTGTGGGCCATGGTCTACCTGCTGCAGAAGTATTTTGGCCGGGACGGGCGTGAGGAGGCGGAAATGCTGTTGCAGCGGCGCTCCGGCAATGCCGATAAACCCCGCATACTGGGAGCCTTCAACGAGGAAACACCGGACTGGCTGTCCTTTTTCATGTTTACCTTTTTTACCGATCGCGACGGCAAAATGCAGCTTGAGTCGCTGGCGCAGTCGGGATTCGATCCCCTCTCGCGCAGTTGCCGCTTCATGCTCACCGAAGAGGCGCACCATATGTTTGTCGGGGAGACCGGTGTGGGACGTACGATTCAACGGACCTGCGAAGCCATGGTCGAGGCCGGTATTTCAGATCCGCACGATGTCGAAGCCATACGGGCGCTGGGCGTCATTGACCTGCCGACCATTCAGCGCAAGGTCAATTTCCATTTCTCGGTCACACTGGACCTGTTCGGTGCGGAAGTATCGACCAACGCGGCCAATGCCTTCAATGCCGGACTCAAAGCCCGTTACCAGGAAATCAAGCTGGAGGATGATCACCGCTTGCTGGATGACAGCTACCCGGTACTCCACTGCATTGATGGTCAGTTCGTTGAGCAGCAGGAACCGGCGCTCAACGCACTCAACGGTCGTTTGTGTGATGACTACATCAAGGATTGTCAGGGTGGTATCAAGCGCTGGAATAAGATGATTGCCAAAACCGGGGTCGACTTTCAGATCGCCCTGCCGCACAAGGCCTTTAACCGAAAGGTAGGCGTGTTTATCGATGCGCATGTCAGCCCTGAGGGTGAAATACTGTCGCAACAGGAATGGGCCGCCCGCGAGTCCTCGTGGCTGGCCTCAACCGAAGATGGCGAGTTCATTCATTCACTGATGCAGCCCTCCAGCGCTGTGGGTGAATATGCGAGCTGGATTGCGCCGCCGCGAGTGGGTATTGACGGCAAGCCCGGCGATTTTGAGTATGTTCAGTTAGCCTGAATACGGGGAATTCATGAGCGTAGTACAACCCATACGGCAACACCTTATCGATCCGGAAATCTGTATTCGCTGCAATACCTGCGAGGAGTCCTGCCCGATCGATGCGGTGACTCATAACGACGACAATTACGTGGTGGACGCAGACAAGTGCGAGTATTGCCTGCACTGCATCGCACCCTGTCCCACCGGGGCGATCGACAACTGGCGTTCGGTCAGTCAGCCGTACTCACTCGAGGAACAGATGGAGTGGGAGGAATTGCCACCGGAACGCCAGCGCGAAGAGACAGATGCTGAGCCCGCCAGCGAGGCGAGTGAAGCGGAAGCGGCCGGCATCCTGGAGATTGCACATGCCGGTCAGGGCTCAAGTGTCGTGCCACCTTCCTCTGCGGCCGAACCCTATATCAATGTGTATACCCGTGCACAGCCCGCCATCGCGCGGGTGATGGGTAACCGGCGCATCACCGAGGACGGCACCGAGTCGGATGTTCGCCACATTGTGCTTGATTTCGGCTCCACCGCCTTTCCCTTCCTGGAGGGGCAAAGCATCGGCATCGTGCCACCGGGAACTGATGAGAGGGGCAGGGCGCACGCCATTCGCCTGTATTCAGTGGCCAGTCCCCGCGACGGAGAACGGGCCAATCACAATAACCTGGCCCTGAGCGTAAAACGTGTGGTTTATACGGAAAATGGAGAAGAAGTTCGCGGCCTGGCATCCAATTATCTGTGTGACCTCGAGCGGGGCGCTGAGGTCAAAGTGACCGGACCTTTCGGTAATACCTTTTTGATGCCCAATCACCCGGAGGCCAACCTCATCATGATCTGCACCGGCACCGGGGCGGCTCCATTCCGGGCGATGACCGAGCGGCGCCGGCGCTATTTTTCCAATGCATCCGGTAAATTGTTGCTGCTTTTTGGCGCACGTACGCCGGGAGAACTGCCTTATTTCGGGCCCCTGAACAAGCTGCCGGAGCGCCTGATTGACCGCCAACTGGTTTTTTCACGCCTGCCGGGACAGGACAAAGAGTATGTTCAGGACCGCATGCGCAAGCATGCTGATGTGCTGGCTGAATACCTCAAGGACGAAAATACTTTTGTGTTTATTTGCGGGCTCAAAGGCATGGAGCAGGGCGTCGATGAAGCCTTTGCAGAAATCTGCCAAAACCATGAGCTTGACTGGTCGGAACTTTCCACACAAATGCAAGCTGCCGGGCGTTATCACGTTGAAACCTACTGATATACGTGTGACAGTACACCAATAAATAAACGACCCGATCGTTTCGGGTCTCAAGACTGAATTCTATTAAATATCAGGTGAATAATATGCAAATGCCGGACATTACGGTCCACGAACCTTCCTCGCTAAAGGAAGTCTGTGACCAGCTCAGAGCACTGGGGGACAGCAGCCGGATACTTGCGGGCGGGACGGATATACTGGTTGACCTCAAGGCAAACCGGATTGAGGGCGTCGATTCCCTGGTTTCTCTGCGCAGGGTGCCCGGCTTGAAGTCGATAGAGAAAAAAGATGAAGGCTATTTCATCGGTACCCTGAGCACCCCGAACATGGCCCTGAAGCACCAGGGCCTGGATGCGGACTTCCCTGGTTTGTCCGACGCTTTTCTGGCCATTGCTGCCACTTCACTGCGCAACATGGCCACTATCGGTGGAAATATCACCAGTTGCGTGCCCTGTTCTGACCTGGCGCCGGTATTCGTTGCATTGAACGCCCGGGTGTCACTGAATAATGGAGACTCCCGGCGGCAGCTCAGCGTTGAGGACTTTATCCGGGCGCCAAGAGATAACCTCTGCACCCATGATGAGGTGCTGACCCATATCACCCTTCCATTTTTGCCACCCACTGCCGGTCTCTCCTACCAGACATTCCAGTTGCGCGCAGCCAATGCTCTTGCCGTGGCAAGTGTCGCTTGCGTAGTGAAACTGAATGCTTCGCTTGAAACCATAGATGAGGCCCGAATTGTGCTGGGTGCAGTCGCTCCCATACCGTTGGTGGTTGAGGGAACCTCCGTCTTACTGAATGGTAAAACCCCCACGGATGCGCTGCTGTCGCAGGCGGGTGTGATTGCCGGGCAGGAATCAAAACCCATCTCCGATCTTCGGGGCAGTGCGCAATACCGGCGTGAACTGATAGAAGTACTCACGAGGCGATCGCTGCTTGAGGCAATTACCAGAGCGGGAGGTCGTATCAATGAGTAACTCCACCAGCTATAAAAACATCCAACTCGATGTCAACGGCCAGACATACAATGTCTCGGTAAAGCAAAATGAAACACTGCTGGATGTGCTCAGGGACAAGATACGTCTCACCGGAACCAAGAAGGGTTGCGATGTCGGTGATTGCGGCGCCTGTTCGGTCATGCTGGACGGTGAACCCATCAACAGTTGCCTGATCCTGGCAGTATCCGCCGTTGGCTGCAAGCTGATAACGATTGAGGGTCTGGCGAAAAACGGTGAACTTTCCCCGTTACAACGGTCTTTTGTAAACGAGGGTGCAATCCAGTGCGGCTATTGCACTCCCGGCATGATGATCAATGCCCAGGCACTGCTGGATTCCAATGAAAATCCTACCGCAGAGGAGATAGAAGAAGCCCTGGCCGGAAACATGTGCCGGTGCACCGGTTATACCGCCATCAAGCGGGCGGTTGAGAAAGTGGAAAAATACGCGGCGGATCCGGATCTGGGCGCGGACAACCACGACGATCTCGACCAGCATGCCGTTGTCGGTCGCAGCCTGCCCCGGGTTGATGCCCGGGACAAGGTGACGGGACGTACGCACTATACCGCCGATATCGAACTGCCCAACATGATTTACGGCAAGATACTGGGCAGCACGATCGCTCACGGCAAGATCCTGTCCATCGACACATCGCGAGCCAGGGCGCTTCCCGGTGTGCTGGATGTCATCACCGGCGATGATGTTCCGGATGTACGTTACGGTGTATCACCCGCCCGCTATGACGAACACGTGCTTTCCAAGGGAATCGTGCGCTATGTCGGAGACGAGCTTGCGGCCGTAGCAGCGGTTGATGAGGAAACCGCCACCCGGGCCATTGCCTTGATTGAGGTGGAATACGAAGAGTATCCCGCGGTATTCAATCCCCAGGACGCCATTGCCGAGGGGGCGATCCAGTTGCATGACCACCCCCGCTTCAAGAACAACATCAACACCAAAGTTGAACACGAATTTGGTGATGTTGCCCAGGGTTTTGCGGAAGCTGATTATATCGTTGAGGAAACGTTTGTCGGCAACCACATCTACCAAAGCCCGATGGAACCCCATGCCTCTATAGCCCATTGGGAGAACGACGGAACCCTGGTGCTGTATACCTCAACCCAGGTTCCCCACTACGTGCATTACATGATGGCCCACGTACTGGAAATTCCACTGGGCAGGATCAAAATCATGAAACCGGCAGTTGGCGGAGGTTTTGGGGGCAAAGCGGAGACCACGCCACTGGACCTGTGCGCGGCGATATTTGCCCGCCGGATCGGCAGGCCGGTCAAGATGATCTATACCCGCAAGGAGATGTTCTATCACGGCCGGGGCCGGCACAAGCAACACATGAAGTTCAAACTCGGGGTCAAAAAGGATGGAACGATCACCGCGTTTGACAGTTACATTCTGCTCGATGGCGGGGCTTATTCTTCGTTTGGTGTCATCACTGCCTACTACGCCGGCAGCATGATACCCACGCTGTACCATTTTCCCAATTACAAGTATTCGGGCTACCGGATGTTCACCAATAAACCCGCGTGTGGCGCCATGCGCGGTCACGGCGTTCCACAACCCCGTTTTGCTTTTGAGATGTTGCTGAACATGGTGGCCGATGGGATCGGCATGGATCCGGTGGAGATTCGCCTGAAAAACGGCATGGACCGCAATACACGAACCTGCAACGACCTGGATATTCGAAGCTGTGAATACAAGGCAACACTGGAAAAGGTCCGGGAACGGTCACAGTGGGACGGGAAGTACGGGAAACTGCCCCCAGGCAAGGGTATAGGGATAGGCTCCGGCGGCTTTGTCTCGGGAGCGGGTTATGCCATCTACCGGGGTGAGGTGCGCCTGAGCCATGAAAAGACCCCCAAGACATTCCTCAAGAAACCGGTTTTTCCCCACTCCAATGCGGTGGTGAAGATACTGGAGGACGGTATGGCTGCCGTGTTGTTCATCGGCGCCGCAGATATCGGCCAGGGGTCGGATACCGTTTTGTCGCAAATGTGTGCCGAAGGATTGGGTATTCCGCTGGACCGGGTAAGGATCAGAACGGAGGATTCCGACATCAGCCCCATCGATCTCGGGGCTTATTCATCCCGCATCACGCTGATGGGTGGTAACGCGGTTTCCCGCGCCGGTCAGGACGTGCTCGCCAAGCTCAAACCGTACGCGGCTGAAATCCTTGGCTGCTCCGAGGATGAACTAGGCGCAAAAAATGGGCGAATTTTCCGGCTGGAAGATGAAGAGAACGGCATGGACTGGGCGGAGGCGGCCCGGATGTATTTCAGTGACAATGGGCCCCTGGTGGGAACCGGAAATTACAAACCACCGGAAGGGCTGGGGGGCGATTACAAGGGGGCCGCGGTCGGCACCAGCCCGGCGTATTCTTTCGGCAGCGCGGTATGCGAGGTTTCAGTGGATCTGGAGACCGGTAAGGTAGACCTGGAAAAATTTTATGACTACCACGATTGCGGCACACCCATTAACCCCATGGCGGTCCATGGACAGGTGGAAGGGGCCATTGTCATGAGTGCCGGTGAGACCATCATGGAAGATACGGTCTTTGACGACAAGGGCAGGATAATCAATCCCAGTTTGCATGAGTATCTCCAACTGACCATCAAGGACGCCCCGGAAATATTCAGCGGGCTGGTGGATTCCTATGAGCCCGAAGGGCCCTATGGAGCCAAGGAAATCGGTGAAGGCGCCACCCTGCCGGTTCTGGGTGCTGTGGCTCACGCCATATCCACCGCAACCGGCATCTGGTTTACCGAACTGCCGATCACATCCGAAAAGATTCTCCGCGCGATCAAGGAGAAACAGCGACGGGAAAAAGCGGGCGAAAAGGAACAGGCCAAAGGCTACTGGCAGGAAGGCAAACCCTCCAAACCCTATGCGAGAAGGAAAGCGCAGGGCAGACAGGCGCCGGATCCGAAGGATTTATTTGGGAAATAGCGGCCACCAATTTCTGTCTGCGGGTCGGGGAAACCGATACCGCCCCCGTTCAGCAACTGATTAATATTCGGGGCCCGCAATGTCGATCGAATCCGCTTCGGAACATCAAACCCAGCACAGGAGTTCAATTTAATGACCACCAGTCTAGACCTGTCCAGGCTCAGCTTAATGGACGCCCTCGACCTCGCGATTCTGATCGAGGAGGAAGCGCTTCAGCGCTACAAAATTTTCGCCTCACAGCTCGGCCACACCGGCAGCGGCTATGATGCTGGATCCTTCTTTGCCTCGATGGTTGAGAACGAGGCAAAGCACGGAAGTGACCTGCTCGCCCGACGCATGACTCTGTTTGGTAAGACCCCCATGAAGCTGAAGCTGGTCGACCTCTATGACGTCGAGGCCCCGGAAATGGGAGCGCCGCGCCGCGGCATGTCCACGGTCCAGGCGTTTGAGCTTGGGATCGCCGCTGAGAAGAAGGCCTACGACTTCTACGATATGGCCTTGCCCGGCATCACTGATCCCGAGGTCAGGACACTGTTTGCCGAGCTTCGAGACGAGGAGTCCGAACATGTCGAGATGCTACGGGAGGCAATGGCCAAACTACCCGCGAGCGCCAGCGTCGAGACCGAAAACGACCCCGATGATGCCCCCTATCTCTAAGAGTCTGCCAGGCATCATTTTATACTAATGGCAGTCCGGCACGATTACCGATAATGACTTAGGATCTTGCGCTGTGTGCCAGACGCGCAGTACCGATAACGTTGAACCGTAATGTTCATAATAAATGACATATCGATCCACCGGAATTGATCGGACAGCTTTTGCGATGTCCGGTCTGTTCAGGCACATATCGGGCTGACTCGCAATCAATTCACAAAATGCCTGTAATTTTGAAATGTATTCGTCGGCTCGATTGAGGCCGCCCTCATCGGCGAGCTGTAGCCATACTTCAACCAGGTCTGCCTCGGCAGCAGCCTGATACTGAACGATTGTCACCGTTTGAGCTTGCGCTCAGACAACAGTCGCCGCCCGGTGGCTGTGATTTTATCAACCGCAGCTTGATCAAATGGTATTTCCCGACCTTTGTCATACTCTGTGTGGGCCTCTTCGATAGCAGCACGTAATGATGTCATCCTGTGTTGTTGTGCCATTTGAAAATCATTATAGGACTGAACCACAACAAATGGTCTGCCATTTTTCTCAACGGTGACTGGTTGCCGCTGTGCCTCATCGATCAACTGACCAAAACGATTTTTTGCATCTTTTGCTGCCATTGTCTTCATTGTGCTATTAACTCCTGGTAGCTACTATAGCCATGATAGCTATAGTAGCTGGCCAATTCAATTTATTGCGGAACTTCGCCAGGAAGCAATGGCTTTGCTGAGGTTGGCCACGGATGATCTGGGTGACCCGTTTTGGTATGATCTTAACCCCCTCCGGGTGCACTTCACAGCGACCCTTACCCATAACGCGAATGCGGCCATGCGACCAGTCGATGTCCGCCGAAAGAAGATGCCGCGCAAAGGTGTCGATTAGTGCTGCCTTGTATCTTACTTTTCGGATATTTGGGGTCAGATATTTGGGGTCAGAGTAAAAACTGACACACATCAGAGTTAAATTCCGGCAGACATCCTGATATTTACCATCCTGGCATGCTTCCGTGCCCTGTAATTGAAGTTGGTTTTTGAACTTCCTACGCACCTCTGGTACGCTGGTCGAAGCTGTCGATTCGCGCATCAGTCACCATCAGGGAGTCTGCCATGAAACGTGCATCCATTTCAATGTTAGCCGGGCTCGTTGTCTTCGTAACGGGTATCACTGTGCATAGCCCGGCGGTTTGGGGTGGTACATACTCGCCCGACGACATGCTCGTCGTGGCCGGGTTCACGGTGGAGATCACCGGTGCGGGTTCCAACACCGACGCTAACAGCGCCTGGGAGACTGCTAGTGGGGGCTCACTGAACGTCGAGGTCGCCGCCGGTTCACCCGAAACGGATCAGGTACAGGTGGGGCAGAAGTACGTCGACACCCTCACCTTGCGCCGGCCGCTCACTCCCCGGCGTTCCGGGAAAGGTAGCGGCAAGTTCAGATTGAAAATTGACGGGGCCACGGTCGTAAGGGCCAAGGTCGATTCGATCACCATTGAAGACCTGGTGATCGATGAGCGCGAACTGTCGGCCGGCAAGGGACAAAACTTTCGCGTCTACGGGCCCGGTGACGCGCACTTCGGGAGCATCACCATCCGGGCTAGCGTGATGAAGGATGGCAGCGAACTGTCAGAGTGGTGGCAAGACGTGGTAGAAGGTGGGGGTGATCGTAAGCAGATCACAGTCATCGCCCTCGGACGCAATGACAAGATTATTCGCCAGTACGACTTCTACCGGTGCTTTCCCGAAAGCTTCCAGCCGCATACGCTGCAAGATCTGCCTCGGGTTGCACTCGAGTACCTGAGAGTTCGCTGCGACAGCCTCGATATTCTCGCCGAGGGTGCCGGGGCGGCGATAGCCGAGTGGATCAACGCGACGGTTGCGGGCTGGGATTGGAAGCGCAACGTCACCATCGAAGAGATCACCCGCAATGGCGCTGACGGCAGGACCTTCTATTACTCTGATGCGTTTCCCACACGGTATGTTTTCCCGGCTTTCAGCGCCAGCGGCACGGGCAATCTGCGCGAGGAGATTGCGGTCAAGCCCAACCGCCTGGAGCTGGACTGACAGCGACGACTGTAAAAGGGGCCGGATACAATTATCTAGTTTCTGACAAACAATCGGGGTATTTTACACTTCCCAAGACGTGATCCATTTGGCCATGATGGGTTTCTTTTTGGAAAAGCCACATGCCTCGTCCTGCACGACTAAACTTACCCGGCGTCCCACAGCACATTACGCAGCGCGGCAACAATCGCCAAACCTGCTTCTTTGCCGACCGCGACTACCGTCTTTACCTAGATTTGCTGAAAGAGGCGAGCCGCAAACACCACTGCCAGGTGCACGCTTATGTACTCATGACCAACCACGTTCATCTGCTGGTGACCCCTTCAACGCCGACAGGCGTATCGCTGTTGATCAGGGATTTGGGCCGTGATTATGTCCGAACCATCAACAAAACCCATTGTCGCTCGGGGACCCTGTGGGAAGGACGCTTCAAGTCTTCACTGGTGGACAGCGACCGATATTGTCTGGTCTGTTATCGCTATATAGAACTCAATCCGGTGCGTGCGAAGATGGTCAAGCGCCCCGAAGAATATCCCTGGTCCAGTTTCAGAAGTAACGCACTGGGTGATATCGATGCGCTACTGTCCCCCCACTCGGTCTGGCTTGCGCTTGATTGCGATGATCAAAGTCGCCGTAAACGCTATATTGGGCTGTTCAACACAACCCTGGAAGAGGCGGATGTTCACGCGATTCGCTACAACCTGCGCAAAGGTTTACCAACCGGTAGCGAACAGTTCAAACGAAAAATAGAAGCAGCCTTGTCGATTAAGCTGGGCACAGGCAAAAGGGGGAGGCCCCGCAAGCAAGATTCAGCATAAAATGTATCCGGCCCCTTTTCACGCACGCCTTTTCACGGCCCTTTTCAGCCACGCTTCAGCAGGCCCGCAACAGCGTATTCCGCTATGTGACGGGCCACCTCCTGCACTGAGTCGGGTCCGTCAGGCTGATACCAGTGTGGCGTCCAGTTGAGGGCGCCGAGGAAGCCGCGCATGGCGAACTTCGGCTTGCATCGCCGGAACTCCTTTCTGCGGATACCCAGTGCAATGAGCGCGCAAATACCGTCCTTGTAGCGTTCACGCTTGGCGGTGATCGCCTCGCGCAATCCCGGAGTCACCGGGTCGACTTCGAAATGGGCGGCAGTGCCTTCAACGCCCTCGATCAGGCACAGCACGTGGGTCATTGCCAGAGTCATCATTCTTTCGGCTACCGGGCCCCGGGTTTTGCGCGCCAGTTGCAGCGCATCGAGTGTGCGGTCCAGGGTTCGATCCTGGCAGAAGTAGAGAATTTCATCCTTGGAATGGAAATAGTAGTAAAGCGTTGCAGCGGAAAGACCGGCGGCCGCAGCAATTTCCCGCATACCCGCGCCGGCGAATCCGCGTTCCCGGAATACCTGAGTCGCCGCGCCGAGAATATCCAGGCAGGCTTCTTCGCGCTTGCGTTCGCGCCGGTTCATGCCGCGAGTCTCGTTGGAATGCTTATTCAGATCCTGATCCATTGCGTATATTAAACCATAATTCGAAAAATCGAACAACTGTTAGAAAAATGCTTGACAGGCGAAGGATGGCCTTGCTAACCTCGACCGGAAATCAGGAACATCCGGATCGAGGAGAAAGAATAATGTCTGATGCGAAATACGATGCAATCGTCATTGGGGGCGGGCATCACGGAACCATCATGGCCTGTTATCTGGCCAAGGCCGGCATGAGCGTGGCCGTACTTGAAAGACACACGGCTTTCGGTGGCGGAGCAATCAGCGAGGAGGGGCCGGCACCCGGCTTCCGGCAAAATCCCTGTGCGCATTTCACCCGTTTCTACGGTCATCCTGCTTACGAGGATTTCAATCTTCGGGAAGAGGGGCTCGAATACGTTTTCCCCGAGCAGAACGAAGGTATGATCTTCGATGACGGCTCCAGTTTTATCGGTTATTCGGCTTACCGCGTTGTGGACCCGATCACCGGTCGTACCGAGCTTGCGCCGGATAATGTGCAGAAGACTTATGAGCAGATCAAGGCTTTCTCGCAACGCGATGCCGACATGTACCTGCGCCTGTTCGATCAGTACAACAAGTACTGGAAGGCCGCTTTCCACAAGCATCGGTTCACTGAACCGCCCCAATGGCCGATACCGGATGCGCTGGAGGAACTGATGGCGATTCCCGACAGCGGGGTTGAACCGGTTCACCAGTTCATGTCGATCCGGCAAATCGCCTACGATTTCTTTGAGAGTCCAGAACTGCGCACCCTGTTTATGCGCGCGACCCCCACTTCGGGCGGTTGTTTCCCGGACGACCCGGGCGGCCTGATGACACTGGTTCATGCCATGGGGCTGGTGCTTTCCTTTGAGCCCGCTGCGATCGTCAAGGGTGGCACACAGTCGATTACGGACGCACTGGTTTCAGCCGGCAAGAAACTGGGTGTGAAATATTTTACCGGGCACAACGTGGACAAGATCATCGTCGAGGGTGGCAAGGCAACCGGTGTC
Organism: Gammaproteobacteria bacterium; assembly: GCA_024279945.1. Taxonomy (GTDB): domain Bacteria; phylum Pseudomonadota; class Gammaproteobacteria; order Xanthomonadales; family SZUA-36; genus JAJRRA01. The sequence goes on along the minus strand of JAJRRA010000080.1, from coordinate 116,633 downwards.
GAATTGAGCGACGGCAGCCACTTCCACTCCACCATCGTGGTTTCCGATCTGGGCATGCCGCAGACCTATCTGCGCCTGTTGCGTGACGAGACCATCTCGGACCGGATTCTCCACCGCCTGAATAACATCCACTACGACCGCGGCCAGATCCTCTGGGGCAATGTGGCGATGCATGAACTGCCCGAGTACAAGGCGGAACACCTCAACCCGGGTGTCGGCATACAACCGCGTTTGTACACCGGCGCCAAGGATCCGGATTATTTCGCCTCCAAATACCAGCACGACATCTTTTTACTGGGTTACCCGCAGCAATTGTATGTGCTCACGGCGCCCGACAGCATCTGGGACCGCACCCGTGCCCCAGAAGGTAAAAACACGGTTCTGATCGAAGACTTCACCGCGCCGGCCCGTTTCTTTTCCGGCACGGAGTGGACACGGATCAAGGAGGACTTCGTCAATCAGTGGCTGGATAAGTGGGAAACCTACGCACCAAACATGACGCGCGACAACATCATCGCAACGCGTATCTACAGCCCCTATGATGTTCAGTCAGGACATCCTGACATGATAGAAGGCGGCTGGACCGAAGGTTCTATGATCGCATCCCAACTCGGGCGCTTCCGTCCCTTCCCTGAACTGGCGAGCTATCGCAGTCCGATCAAGAACCTGTATCAGTGCTCGTCCAATCTGCACTCCGCTGCGGGCATCGGTCGCGGCAGCGGTTACATCGCATACAAAGTCATCGCCGAGGATCGTGGATTGCCACGCTTCTGGGAAATGGCCAATCGCGATTTCTGAAGCGGCCACCGGAGGGTATATGCGCGCAGTCGTCTGTCTCAAGCAGGTCGTTGACCCACTGACACCGGCCACCGACCTGACCCTGGATGCCGAGGCGAAAACGGTTCGCCAGGCCGTGGCCGGCCCACCGGTGATCAACGGTTACGACGAGCAGGCCCTGGAAGCCGCGCTGCGTTTGAAGGAAGAACGGGGGCAACTGGAGATCATTGCCCTCTCGCTGGGCGAAAACTTCAATACCGATGTCATGAAACGTGCACTCGCCGTTGGCGCCGACCAGTTGGTGCTGGTGCGGGATCCTTCCCTGGATACCTGGGATGGCTGGTACCTGGCCACCGTTCTGGCTGCCGCAATCGCAAAAATTGGTGCGGTAGACCTGGTTCTGTGCGGACGCCAGGCCTCGGACTGGGACAATGCATTCGTGCCCCTGATGCTTGCCCATGCACTGGAAATGCCGTGCCTCACGCTGGCCCGGAAACTTACCGTAACGGAGCAGCGTATCGAGATTGAGCGGGTGCTGCCGGATGGCAGCCAGATGATGTGGAGCGAATTGCCCGCCGTTGTCACCGTGACCAGTGAACTGGGCCCCTTGCGTATGCCCACGGCACGTGCCCGCCTGGCAACGGCGCGCATTCAGCCGCGGCAGATGACACTGGATGAACTGGGTATCGCTGCGGCACCTGCTCCGCAGATCGACATTGTCGATCTCGCCATTCCTTCTGTTGGGCGCGAGTGTCACTTTATCGAAGCCGTCGATGGTGCGGCAGCAGGGCGGAAACTCGCCGATTTGCTGTGGGAAGACGGCATCATACGAGCTGAGGGAGGTGCCTAGTGTACTTTCAAAAGGAGCACTAGCCATGCCGGGTATTCTCGTTTTCGCAGAACCGGACAACGGTGAGTTGCGGCCCGAGTTCTGGGAATTGATGACCGTGGCCACCAAACTGGCTGCTACGGACGGCGAGGCAGTTCATGTCGCACTGGCCGGCTGGCAACTCGACAGCGTGCTCGAAGCACTGAGCCATGCAGAGGCGGCCGAGGTTCATGTGTTCGAGGACGAGCGTCTTGCGGATCCCTGGCCCGAAGGTAACAGCGCAGCGCTCGCGGCCTTGTGCGGTGCAATCAAACCCAAGGTGGTGCTGTTGCCGCGAACCCCGTTGGGTGTTGAGACGGCGGCACGGCTGGCGATCCAGATGGGCTGGTCACTCCTGCAGGATGTGACCCAGGTGGAAAATGGGCCACAAGGTATCACGGCGGTACGCCCGGTATTTGGTGGTGCGGTCGCGGCAACTGTGAAAGCCCGGCAGGGACCCTGGGTCATCGTGCCACGGCCACGGGCATTTGAAGCTGCACAGCCACAGCAAGCTGCTGTATCACTGATGCATCATTATGAGCTGGTTTTACCAGGCCCGCGGCAGACGCACTGTGGTGCACGGACGCGGCATGAGAGTGGCACCGGGAAAAACATCGAGCGGGCCCCTGTGCTGGTTTCCGGTGGTGCGGGGATCGGTGGTCCTGAACCCTTCACCGGCCTGCTTGAGGAAATTGCCGGACTGATGGGCGGGGCAGTTTCGGCCTCGCGGGTCGTTTGCGATTCCGGGTGGGTGCCGACTGCGTTGCAGGTGGGGCTTACCGGAAAGACCGTTGCGCCCGACCTTTACCTCGCCGTTGGTATTTCGGGAGCGAGCCAGCACCTGGCCGGTTGTTCCTCGGCCCAGGCCATTGCAGTGGTCAACATCGACAAGACAGCGCCATTCTTCCATCTGGCTAACTACGGTGTTGTAGGTGACTGGAAGGAAGTGTTGCCGGGCCTGTACGATGCGCTGAAAGAGAAGCTGCAAGCGGGGAAGAGCAGCGCTTAGTGCTCACCGATGCGATGAACCTGATAACACGCCCTGCTTACTGGAACATCAACGGCAGGGAGTTTCTGTATCTGGTGCTGGCGATTGCACTGATCGTGTTCACTTACGGCGTTTACCGGATCTTCCGGCGCTGGCGGAAAGTCACCCGAATTGAGCGCTTCGATGTCATTGCGCGCAGGTTCCGTCAAGTTGCAGCGCAGGCGCTCGCACAACGCCGATTGCTGCGGGAGCGTAGCGCCGGCCTGGCGCACCTTGGTCTCTCGTGGGGCTTTGTCCTGCTTTTCATCGGCACCCTGGTGGTGATGCTTGAGGAGGATTTCGGTATCCCGGTGATGCGCGGTACGTTCTACCTGTGGTTTCAGTCGCTGACCCTCGATCTGGCCGGCCTCGTGGCCATTGCCGGTCTGACGGTTCTGTTGTGGCGCCGTTACGTCACCCGGGCCAACCGTCTGCGGCAGCCTGGCGACCGGTCGCGGCCCCTTGTTGACGCGGCGATTCCGCTGGTGCTCCTGATCCTGTTGCTGACCGGGTTCGTGCTGGAGGGGATCCGCATTGCGGTCACCGGTGATCCCTGGGCCCACTGGTCGCCGGTTGGTTTCACCGTTGGCACGCTGCTGCGAAGCACCGGGGTGGGCGATGTTTCGCTCCAGCAGTGGCACGCCGGACTGTGGTGGTTCCATCTTGTCCTGGCCTGCGGACTCATTGCGGCGATTCCCTACACCAAGCTGCTGCACGTCATTACCGCACCCTTTAATATCTTTTTCTCTCCACTGGACTTCAGGCCCGGAGATCGTGCGCTCCAGGCGATTGACTTTGATGATGAAGAGGCAGCCCTTGGCGCAAGTGCGCCCGGGGAGCTGAGCTGGAAGCAGGCGCTCGACCTGGAGAGCTGCACTGAATGTGGGCGCTGTCAGGAAATGTGCCCGGCCTTTGCCGCCGGTCAGCCACTTTCGCCCAAGGCACTGATTCTGGACCTGCGCGACCATGCGCGTGGCCTCGCTCCGCGTGCTCCGGTGAATCTGCCGGCAGACGCTGACCGGCCCCTGGTAACAGCCGGCCTTCCTGCGATGATCAATGCTGTCTCACCCGAAGCGCTGTGGTCCTGCGTGACCTGCGGGGCTTGTGTGGAAGCGTGTCCTGTCGGAGTCGAGCAGGTGCCCATGATCGTCGACATGCGGCGTCATCTGGTGATGGAGACGGCGAATTATCCGCAGCAACTGCAGTCAACACTGGCCAATCTCGAAACGCGTGGAACACCTTACCAGGGAATCAGCGTATCCCGAACCGCCTGGACAAAGGGACTGGATGTCCCACGCATGGCCGACAAGGGCCAGGCTGAATACCTCTACTGGGTTGGATGCGCTTCGAGCTTTGACGAGCGTGGCCAGCAGGTCGCACGCGCAATTGCGACCGTGCTCGGGCGGGCGGGCGTAGATTTCGCCATCCTCGGCGACGAAGAGTCGTGCACCGGCGATGCGGCCCGCAGGATCGGTGATGAAGTCCTTTTTATGAGCTGTGCTCAACGCACCATGGAGACACTTTCCAGGTATAAGTTTGACACCATCGTCACCGGTTGCGCCCACTGTTTTAACTCACTCAAGAACGAATACCCTCAACTGGGTGGCAATTACGAGGTCGTCCACCACAGTGAATTGATTCGTGACCTGCTGCGCAGCAAATGCCTGCAAATTGAGGGCAGGGTGGACGGATTGCTGACATTTCACGATTCCTGCTATCTTGGCCGCTACAACGGCGAATACGATGCACCGCGCGAGGTGTTGACAGCGATCCCTGGCGTGGAACTGGTGGAGATGGAGCGCAAACGCGAGCAAAGCTTCTGCTGCGGCGCCGGCGGCGGCAGGAACTGGACCCAGGAAATTGCCGGCGGGCGTATCAGTCATGCACGTGCAGACCAGGTGAACGCTACCGGCGCCGGAATCGTTGCCACTGCTTGCCCCTTCTGCGCCACCATGCTCAAGGATGGCCTTACCGTGCGCCACCCGCAAGGGGGCACACAGGTAATGGACATCGCGGAAATCGTCGCGTCAGCAACCCTGATTGACCCCGAAACCGTGCTGACCCGGTAAAGAATATTTGTACGAAAAGGACAAAAGGAGGAAGACAATGACCACTGCCACCGTCACTCAGACGACAACGATGTTGCCCCCGGTTACGGGTTTCGAATTTGACGAGAAAGCCGACCTGGAACAGTCCCCTGCCTGGTTCCTTGATGCAACCCATTCGGTTCCGCCCTGGACCCCTCTGTTTGGCTGGTTCTGGATCAACTTTTGCCGTCACGGCATGCAGTACGGAGCAGAAAAGCTCTCTCTGCCGACCGTGAAAGGGTGGGACTGGCGATTCAGGAACGGTGGTGGCTACCTGACGGTCATGCTGGTCAAGTCCGAGGAAGAGCAACGCCAGCGTGAAGATCGTTTTCGGGTGGCCATCCGGCCCTTCATTGAGGATTACGATGGCCTCTGGCACAGCCAGTTGGACGAGATACTGGGCTTGTACGAAGATTTGAAGAAAGTCGATCTGGATCGGGCGACCAACATCGAACTGCTGGATAATTTTGAGCAAACGGTCAATGTCTGCCGGCGCATGTGGGAAGTTCACATGTACATGATGTACGGCACCTACACCGGCTACATCCTGTTTGAGAATCTGTGCCGTGAGTTGATCGGCATCGACGACACACATCCGCTTTTTCACAAGCTCATTTCCGGCTTCGACAATAAAGTACTCCAGGTGGACAAGCGAATCTGGGAGTTTTCCCAGAAGGCGGCGCAGCTTGGACTGGCGGACATCATTCTGGCCAGCGAGCCGGCCGACATTGAGAGCAATATCGAGGCTGCGGAGAAGGGCCCCGCTTTCATGGCGGAGTTTCGTGAGTTCCTCGACGAGGACGGCTGGCGCATGCAGCGCATGTCCGAGATGAATCAGCCTACCTGGATCGAGGACCCCACTCCTCCGTTGACCAACCTCAAGCAGTTCCTGGTGAAAGGGGGTGGTTTCAACCTCGAGCAGGAGCGTGAAAAGATCAGCCGGGAACGTGAAGCTGCCGAGAAGGAAGTGTTTGCGAAGATTGCACCTGAGCAAAAGGGCTGGTTCACAACGATCCTGCGGCTGGCACAGAAGTCGGGCGCATTCAGTGAGGAGCACGACCACTACCTGGATCTCTACACCCACGCCATGATGCGCCGCTCTGCGCTGGGCATCAGTCGGCGCCTGGTCAGTGCCGGCACCATCGACACGCTCGATGACATTTTCTTTCTCATCCCGGAGGAGATCCGCAAAGTGGCCATCAACCCGGATCACTACAATCTGCGCCCCAGCGTGGAAGCCAGGCGTGCAGAATGGCTGGAGTGGTGCAAGGAGCCGAATCCTCCAGCCATCCTCAGAGAAGGCTTCGACATGGACCAGGCGATGGCCATGCTGGTGAAGTCGAATGACCCGATTGCCCTGAAAGTGGTGGTTGGAGCCATGCCGGTGGTTAGAGAAGAGCTCAACGCCGATCTGCACGGTACCTGCGGTTCTCCGGGTGTTGTCGAAGGTCTCGCGCGGGTGATCCTGAACGAGGACCAGCTTGCCGACATCCAGCCGGGCGAGATTCTGGTCGCAGCAACCACCTCACCGAGTTGGACACCGGTGTTCTCCTTCATCAGCGGAGTGGTGATGGACCGGGGCGCCTCGCTGTCTCATGCCGCAATCGTGGGGCGAGAATACGGTATTCCGGTGTTGATGAATGTGTTCGTCGGAACCGAGAAAATCAAGACCGGCCAGAGGATCCGTGTGGACGCCAACATAGGTGCCCTGTATGTCCTCGACAAGTAATCTGAATTCATCCGGGAGCAAATGGTAATGGCAAAGAAGTGGATTTATGCGATGGAGGAGCTTGGCCAGGAGCATTTCGACCTGGTTGGCAGGAAGTGTGCGAATCTCGGAGAAATGACCCGTCTTGGCATGCGTGTGCCGCCGGGTTTTGCCATTTCGGTGGATGGTTTTGAGCAATACATGCAGGTGACGGGCCTGGGCGAACGCATTGAAGCCTACTTTGCATCCCTCGGCGAGGACCTGTGTGACAGTGTTCAAAAGCAGATGGATGCCAGCCAGGCAGCGAAACTCCTGATCGCACAGACCCCGCTTCCGGCGGATATTGCCGCTGAAATTGAGAGCAACTACGAGGCGCTATGCGCCCGTTGCGGTGTGCCCGACCTGCCGGTGGCGGTACGCTCCAGTGGTTCGGTCAGCATGCCCGGCCAGATGGAAACCTACCTCTACGTCCGGGGTGCTGCGGAAGTGACACGGCGCGTCCTCGAGGTATGGGAAAGTACGTTCAATACCCGGGCCATCGCTTTTCGCCTGGAAAAAGGGATGCCGGTCGACAAGGCGCCGATCGGCGTCGCCGTCATCCAGATGGTCAATGCCCGCAGCGCCGGTGTGCTCCTCACGGTGGTTCCGACCACCGGCGACCAGGATCAGGTGGTCATCGAGGGCAACTGGGGCCTGGGTGAGAGCGTCGTGGCCGGTGATATTACGCCGGACAACTTCATCGTAAACAAGGACAGCCTGGCCATCGAAAAAAAACTGAGCACGAAGCAGCGCTACGTCATCTCGACGCTCAATGGCACGGTTCAGGCCGATGTGCCCACCCACTTGCAGGAGCTTCCCTGCCTGCAGGATGAGGAAATCCTTGAGTTGGTCCGTATCGCGCTGGGTGTCGAGAAGCACTTCGGTCTGCCCCAGGATATGGAATGGGTGGTGGATAACGACCTTCCTTTCCCCGCAAACATCATCTGGGTGCAGGCAAGGCCGGCTAAGTTCAGCGCCAGCCAGAAAGAGGCCGATGCCGATTACATCGTCGATCAGATGGCGAGACTGTTTCGCCGATGATCCGGTCTGAGCCACAAGTCGGGAGTTAAATAATGGATTTTTTCATCGATGGCAACTGGACGCCGGCGACATCGTCGCAGTTGATCAGGGTCACCAATCCTGCAACGGGTGAAACACTCGAGACTGTACCGTCAGGCAATGCCGGGGATGCCGACCGGGCCATTGTTTCGGCGGCAAAAGCTTTTGCACTCTGGCGCAAGGTTCCAATGGCTCGCCGCGCCAGTCTGCAACACGCGGCTGCCCAGCGCTTGCGCGAGCGGGCCGATGAATTTGCGCAATTGCTGACCCTCGAATTGGGCCGGCCGCTGGCCGGCTCGAAGAACGAAATTGAACGATCGGCCGACCTGCTCGATTACTTTGCCGAGGAGGGTCTGCGCTTGCGCGGTGAGATTCCGATGATCAACGAGGAGTCCGAGCGGGTTCTGGTGGTCAAGGAACCCCTCGGCGTGGTGGTGGCTATTACGCCATTCAACTATCCAATCACGCTGCTCATCTTCAAACTGGGCGCGGCCCTGATGACTGGTTGTACCGTGGTTGCCAAGCCGGCTTCCAACACGCCCCTGACCACGCTGCTGTTGGCCGAGCTTTTTCATCAGGCAGGCTATCCGCCAGGTGCGTTCAATGCCATTACCGGCTCCGGTTCGGAGCTGGGCAGGGCACTGGTAGAACATCCGGTGCCGCGCAAAATTGGCTTTACCGGCAGCAGTGGGGCAGGTAAGCGCATCGCGGCAATGGCCGCGGTGACCAACAAGCGGCTGACGCTGGAGATGGGCGGGCAGTCGCCCGCCATCGTCTGCCGTGACGCCAAACTCGATACCGCAGTGACCGCGCTGGTACGGCACTCCTTCGCCAACAGCGGGCAATTCTGCTACCGGGTTAACCGGATTTACGTTGATCGTGAAATCTACCCGCAGTTCATCGAACGTTTTGCACGGGCAGCCGCCGCCCTCAAAGTGGGTAATGGCATGGACCCGGATTGTGACCTGGGACCGATGGTCAGTGAGAAAATATTCAGCACCAGCGTGGAACACGTTGAAAATGCGCTTGCCCAGGGTGCACGTCTTGCGACCGGGGGAGAGCGCTTGCTTGGCGATGACTATGATAGTGGCTTCTTTTTTCCGCCTACGGTACTTGCTGACACGCGACAGTCGATGAAGATCATGCGGGAAGAGACCTTCGGTCCCGTGGTTGGCGTTATGCCTTACGATTCCCTGGCGCAGGCCATCGAGTTGGCGAACGACTCGGTGTTCGGCCTGGCCGGCTACGTCTTCAGCAGTGATTTGGCTGTGGCGCTCAGTACGGCCGAGAGCCTTGAGGCCGGCTCGGTGTGGGTCAATAATATCCATCGTTCATACAATATGGTGCCCTTCGGCGGTTACAAGGAAAGCGGGCTGGGACGTGAGAAATCACGTCATGGCCTGGAGGCCTACCTGGAGTTGAAGACCATCTATTTATCAACCGCATCATGAGAGACCACAAATCGGTTTGCTCTCCTGTTGCTGTGACTGAGGCGGATCATGTCTGAAACAAAGTTGAACGGGCAGGTGACAATCGTAACGGGCGCCGGAGGTGGTCTGGGCCGCTCGTTTGCACTGGCGCTGGCGGCTGCGGGTGCGCGGGTGGTGGTGGCTGATTGCAAGCTGGACGGTGCCGCCGGCACGGTTGAGCAGATCATCGCGCAGGGCGGTGAAGCAATCGAGATGGAGCTTGATGTAGCTGAAGAAGCTTCGGTAGAACGGATGGCAGGCTCGGTAGCGCAGCGCTGGGGGCGGATCGATGTGCTGGTCAACAACGCCGGTATTTATGGCGGCATCACCCGCAAGCCGTTCTTCGAGATCACTTCCAGTGAATGGGACGAGTTGATGGCAGTTAACCTCAAGGGCCCCTGGCTCTGTGCGCGTGCGGTGTTTCCCTTCATGCGTGAACGTGGTGGCAGCATCATCAACATCACATCAGCCACATTCTACAGCGGCTCACCATTGTGGGCTCATTACGTCGCTTCAAAAGGCGGCGTGATCGGGCTTACCCGGGCGCTGGCCCGGGAAGCTGGAGATTACGGCATCCGCGTCAATGCCATTGCTCCTGGCTTCACGCTCACCGAAGCCAGCCTGCAACTGATTGAGGAAGCAGCGCAATACGGCGTGAATCGCGGTGCGATCAAGCGGGCACAACAGGCTGACGACCTGATCGGAGCATTGCTGTTTTTTGCCGCGCCGGACAGCGATTTCGTCACCGGTCAAACGCTCGTCGTAGACGGTGGTCGCCAGTTCAACTGAGCGGAAAAATGATGCTGTCAACGGGAAACCCGGTTTACGTCTTACCCAGCGCCATCATCTGGGACATGGGTGGCATTATGTATCGATTCTTCACGGAGTTGATGCTTGATGTGGGTATCGAGCAGGGCTGGCCGCTGGAACACATCCCGCTGGGTCCGACGGGGCCTGCGCCGGATCCCTCTTACGCCGCCATGGACCGGGGCGAGTTTAACGAATCGGAATATGTGAAACGACTGCTCACAGCGCTGGCAAAAGAGGGCATTACTTTTTCACCTTACCAGGACCTTGATTTCAGCACTGGTGAGCGCCCCAATACCTGGGAAGCCATCGAGCGCCTGCAGGTCGCGGGCTTTCGACAGATGGTGCTCACCAATGACGCCAGCCGGTGGCTCGGCGAGCGCTGGTGGGAAACGTGGCCCTATCGTCGACTCTTTGACGCCATTTTGGATGTGCAGACGATCGGCGTCAGAAAACCGGCTCCAGAACCCTATCTGGCCAGCGCGCGGATGCTTTCCCTGCCCCCGGAGCAGTGTCTTTTTATTGATGACCTGCACGCGAACTGCAGTGGTGCCGAAGCCGTTGGCATGCAGAGTTACTGGTTTGATGTGAAGGACCCGGACGGCAGCTTGCTGCGACTGATGAGCCGGCTTGAACTGAGCTGATTTGCTCACGCGCCCGTACATCCATGATATGGATCGTTTGACTCCGGGGTGAAAAAATGGAGACATTACTCATTTATCTTCTCTAACGTTGCATAATGTACCCCCAGTTGACAACAACAGGCGCCTGGCCATGCCGGGGTGGGGCGTTTATTGATACAGGTCCAGCACAGGGAGAAAGATTGAATAATAAGCGTAATTATCTGTTTCTGATTATTATTTTATCCGTGGTAACGCCGACTTTAGCAGCCGAAAAAGAAGCAGAGGGTGAAGACGAATCGTTTCTGTCGGCTGTTGAGTGGAAGAAAAGATTCGGTGTGACGGATTTCCAGGTAGAAGATTCTGATACCTTCGGCCTTACTGCGGGAATCAAGGGGCAGTACGAAACCGCACAGGGAATCAAACTCACACTGCTGCTCACCGTTATTGTGGACAACGATCAGGATAAACTCGATCCCGATCACATACCCGTGTGGTTCAAAAATTACTTCAGGGCTGAGAAGGAAATTCTTGCCCCCACTCATGCGCTCAGATTGCTTGCAACCCTGGATGTGCAGCACAGGATGAATACGGTCAGCTCCATTGAGCAGTCTGCTGACCTCATGCCGGGCATCAAGATTGACTTCGCCACGGAGAAAATAGAATTTTTCGCCAAATTTGGAGCGGGCGGCTACTACCTGGAAATTGACGATGATCTGCCGAAAATCCACGGCGACTTCAGGCGGGAAGATTTGAGTAGTGAGAAATTTGCCTTCTTTCAGGAATACCGGGTCAGTTTTTCGTTGGCTGACCGGTTTTCCCTCAGCGGAAGATACAAAGACTTCAGAGAGACAGGCAACGAGTTACTGGAGACCCGGGAAGAGCTCAAACTGGCCTATCGCCTGAACCCTGCCAGGTATCTTGTTTTCAAGGTAGAGAAAACTACTTATGAACTCGATCAGTTCGAAAGATTGGGCAGTGACAACGGCCTTGCCATTCTTCCGTTCAATGAAGACACCTTTTTCCAGGCCTATGTTGAATATGATTTTTAGCTGATAGATACCTTGATTCCCTTTTCGCCGCAGCCATGAGTTCATCTAAACAGCAGCTTATTTCAAGCACCCAGATCATCCTGGCAGGTGCCCTGTTCCTGTTGCTCACGGGCAATATGAGCTATTTCGGCAAGGTCCTGGAAACCTACCCCTGGAATAGCGACAATGCCGGATTCCTGGTGTCTGTCATTGTGGTGCTGGCTTGCGAAATCACCCTGGTGATCTCACTGCTGAGCCTGTTGATTCCGGCCCGGGTAACGGTAAGCCTGTTGCTGTTGCTGTCTGCGCTGACGGCCTATTTTTCCGACGCCTTCGGCGTGGTCATCGACACGGTCATGATCCGGAACACCCTGCAGACCAACCCGGCGGAAATGGCCGACCTGATCAACCTCAGCTTCCTGTTGCGGTTGCTGCTGTTGGGCCTGGCGCCCATTGCCTTGCTCTGGTACCTGCCGCTACGCCCGGAAAGCTACTGGCGCAGGTCGCGCAAACAGTTGTTGCTGGTGTTGGTATCCATTGTGACGGCACTGTTGAGCATGGCGCTGTTCAGCAGTCAGTACGCCAGTTTCATCCGGGTGCACAAGGCATTCCGCTACTACGCCAACCCGATTTTTCCGCTGTATTCGGCAGGCAAATACCTGGTCAAAGCAGGTGTTGACAGCAGCCCGCACCCACTGGTGCAACTTGCGCCCGAGGCGACCATATCCAAGTCTGATCCGGACTACGAACTGACCATCATGGTGGTCGGTGAAGCAGCGCGCCGGGACCGCTTCTCACTCAATGGGTATAGCCGCAACACCAACCCCGAACTGAGCGGGGAAAGCAGGGTATTCAGCTACACGCACATTAGCTCCTGCGGCACCTCGACCTCGGTGTCGGTACCGTGCATGTTTGCCCTGAGTGGACGAAAAGATTATGACAGTAGCGAAGACGGGAATACGCAAAACGTACTGGATGTGTTGCAGCGCGCGGGAGTAAGCGTCCTGTGGCGCGACAATAATTCGAGCTCACAAGGGGTTGCCGACCGGGTGCAGTATGAAGATTTTCGAACGCCGGACAAAAACCCTGAATGTGACGATGAATGCCGTGATGTCGGCATGTTGTCCGGCCTGCAGGATTATATTGACACCCACAGCGGCGACATACTGATTGTCCTTCACCAAATGGGCAACCACGGACCGGCCTATTACAAACGTTATCCGGCAGAATACAAACGTTTCACGCCCGCCTGCCGGTCGGTCGAGCTTTCTGAGTGTACGGACGCAGAAATCGGCAATGCCTATGATAATGCCATCGGGTACACCGACTACTTCTTGTCTCAAGTCATTGCTCTGCTGAAAGCCAACACGCCCGCTTATGAAACCGCCATGCTGTATGTGAGCGATCACGGCGAATCACTGGGTGAAAACGACCTCTACCTGCACGGCTTGCCCTATGCGTTGGCACCGAAAGAACAAACCGACATTCCGGTCATTCTCTGGCTTGGAGAATCCTCTGATATCGATGTGCACAGTGTCCTGACCCGGTTGGAAAAAAAGAATTCCCAGGACGCCGTATTCCAGACCTTACTGACCATTTACGAAGTCAAAACCGAACTGCCTTCCATCCCCCCAGGCCTGTTTGAAACCAAAGAGTCTGACTAGAACTCTGCACATATTGCCGCAACACCGCAGCCTGAAGAGCCGGGAAGCTACTTCCAGGACCCTCATTTGTCAGGAACAAATGCGGAGCGCACAGGACGTCTCGAGCGAGTCCTGGAAGTAGCTTCCCGGCTCTTCAGGCGGGCAGAAAACTGATCGCTCTTCAGGCGGGCAGAAAACTGATCGCTCTTCAGGCGGGCAGGTAAAGATCGCAGAATTAATCAGAACTGCTCCTCAAATTCACCCGCCAGAGATCCCGCCACCGCCGGGCGACTGAGTAAATAGTCCAGCCACAGCCTGGAAAGCTTTTCCTGCACCGAATTTTGTCGCAGTCGTGCATTGAGGTGTTCGAAATCGACTGCATCCAGATCCTGATCCTGATTGTTACAGGAATAGACAAAGTATTCCTCACCACTGTCGGGGTCAACGTGGCGGCACATGCATTGCGCGCAGACTCCCTTCATCATGCACTGCATTGGTGAGTTGATCGAAGCGATCGCCGTGTTATCCGGTTTTAGGAAGGGCTGCAGCACGCCGTGGCGAGCCTCCTTGACGGCAGCCATCATGCGGTCGGACCCGATCACGATCATGTGATCCACCTGATCCAGCGGCAGTGTGGTCTCACCGAGATCGCCGCTGCCATAGGCGATCATCGCCTCGATGATATTGCCGATAAAACTCTTGTCCTGCGCCCGGCTTGTCGGGAGCGCCTCGACACCGGGAGCGGCATCCACAGACCATACGATGACATCGGACGCCTCCTCGATTTCGCGAATTTTGAACAGGTCTGCCGAACTCTTGAAGCCGGCAAAATAGAGCACTTTGCTACCGGCGGCCCGCAGCGCCTTGCCGATGGAAAACTGCACGGCGTTGCCCAGACCGCCACTGACCAGTAACACCGTACGGCCCCGGTAGATTTCAGTTGCGGTACCCGTGACACCCATCACGACCAGGGTATCTCCGGGTTTCCAGGTGGCGCAGAGACTGGACGAACTGCCCATCTCCAGCGTAATCAGTGAGATCAGCCCCTTCTCCTTGTCGACCCAGGCGCCGGTCAGAGCAATGCCTTCGGAAGTGAGCAAAGTACCTTCAATGTTCTTCGCAAACCACTCAAAATTCTGCACCCGGTAAAACTGGCCCGGTTCAAAGTTACGCGCCGCCATCGGTGCATGGACGATGACCTCGATGATGGTAGGCGTCAAGCGGCTGACCTTGACCACGCGTGCGATTAGCTGTTCATCCAGTGTTTTGAATAGCCCGGTCAGTTGCTGCAGCCGTTGCTGATGCTGCTCAGGGTCCACCGCCGCGAGTTCCTTCTCAAACAATTCAACGATATAGGGATAGCCGTCTTTTGCACTGGCCATAGCCTTAACCACGTTGCCCGCATAGACGGGGTGGTTGTCGCCGTAGAATGAGATCGACTTACCGTCTTTTTGATAGGACGTGAAGGGCGCCGGCTTGCCGATCTTCGGCAGCCATTCATCATCCATGGCGATTCTTTGCGTCTTGCCGTTTTCGCGGCTGGGTTCGAAACGCCGGAAGAATTTTCCGTCCATTTCAAACGTGCCGGCATGTTCCTGCTCATAGATGGTGTTGGGTGAGGTTCCAGCAGCGATAAACAGGCTGCGCAAATCCAGTTCAAGTTCCTCACCCTGGGAAACCCACTTTCCGTCCTCCTCGACCAGGTGGTCGAAGTTTACACCGCGAAGCTCACCGAATTCGTCGCGGAGCGCCTCCAGAGGCGCCATGCCTTCGGCCAGTTGGATGCTCTCGTCCAGCGCTTCGGCAATTTCTTCGTGGTTCTGCCGGTAGGCGGGTGAGTCCTTGATGCCCTTGCGATAGAACAGGGTCACACCGCCCCAGCCATCAACCAGCGGCGCAAAGTTCGGCTCCTCACCGGCCATCCTGGCGCGCTCGCGTTCCGCCTGCACCGCGTGTCCGTGAGCGAGGAATTCTTTCAGCATTTCTTTTTCCTGATCACTGAAGGCTTCCAGTACCTGCTTGTCGCCATGCAGCGCGATCAGTTTTTCGTAGCGATGCAGGATTTTCTCAACCTGTCTGGGGTAATAGGCGAGAACCTCGGTTGCGGTGTCGATCGCGGTGAGACCGCCGCCGATCACGCCGGCCGGCAAGCGCACCTGCAGGTTTGCCAGCGAGGACTCTTTCGCAGCCCCGGTCAACTGCAGGCTCATGAGGAAATCCGATGCCTTGCGAATACCCCGTATCAAGTTGTTTTTCAAGCCGATAACGGTCGGTTTGCCGGCGCCGGTGGCCAGGGCAATGTGGTCGAAACCCTGCTCCCAGGCCTGGTCAATCGTCAGCGTACCGCCGAAACGCACACCACCGTACACGCGGAAAGTATTGCGCCGGGCCAGCGTGAGATGAATCACACGCAGGAAATTCTTGTCCCAGCGCACGGTGATTCCATATTCCGCCACGCCTCCGAAGCCGGCCAGCAGGCGACTGTCGAGATCCTCGTAAAAATTGCTGAAGGACCGTATCGGTACGGGCAGTGTCTGCAGATCGCCGCTGAGGCGCTTGGGCACCTGCTCGATCTTGAGTGCGTCGATACCCACCACCGCAAAGCCCTCGTTAAGCAGGTAGTGCGCCAGCGTGTAACCGGCCGGTCCCATACCCACGACCAGGACCTTCTTGCCGTTGTAGGGCAGGGCATGCGGGCGTTTGACGTTGAGTGGGTTCCAGCGGGTGAGCAGGTTATAAATCTCAAAACCCCAGGGCATGAACAGAACATCCGTGAGGACGTTGGTCTCAATCTGTGGAATATCGACCGGTTTGGTTTTCTGGTAGATGCAGGCTTTCATGCAGTCATTACAAATCCGGTGTCCGGTGCCGGGACACATCGGGTTGTCGATAATGACCACGGCGAGTGCGGCGATATTTTCACCCTGACGTTTCAGATACTGCATTTCCGAAACTTTTTCGCCCAGAGGGCAACCGGTCGCGGTCACGCCCTGGCGATTGATGACAAATCCGCCGTCTTTGTTTCGCCGCATGCCCTTGGCGGAGGAATCCCTGTCTCGGTCGTGGCAGTAGATGCAGTGATCGACTTCGTGGAGCACCTCTCTTTCTTTCATGCGTGGGTCGGTCAGTGAAAAGCCATCCCGCCGACGCCGGCGGTGCTTCGGGCCGACCCAGGTGGAGAAGCCCTCACGTTGTTTGATTTCGTGTTCGACCAGGTTGTCCAGATCGGTTTTTTCCGGGAATTTGAAGGAAAGCCAGTCTTTCGCCTGGATGCAAAACAGGGCATCGGTCGACACCAGGTAGCTCCAGCGTTGTACGACATCGAGCAGAGCGGCTGCAATCCCGGCGCTGGAGTCCTTCGCCAGGCAATCGGCGAAAAGCTCCCGCGCTCGCTCATGGGCGTGCAGGCGCTCGGTCAAGTGCACGAGTTCCTGTTCGGCATTGGAATAATCGTCTGTATTATCATCTGATTGCAGTCGATTATTAAGGTGAAATAGAGTTACTGCAACGCGTGCGAGTGCACGTTCCGGGTCATCTGTGGCAGTCTCGGGCAAAGCGATATCCTGTAGCAGCTCAACGCTTTCCACAATTGTTTTTTGATTCCACTGGCTGCAGTCTGCGCCCCTGAAGACCCGCTTGAGTTTCCCGACAATTTCCTTGCGATAGACGAATATCGTTTCAAACTCATCCCGGATTGCCGTGCGCTGGGCGGCGCATTCCGACTCAAGCTTGAACAGCCTGGTGATGAAGTCGCCCACATGAGGCGCAACACGCACCAGGAGCTCCGAGATGGCTTCGGGCGCCATGCCTTCACCCTGGCAATCGCGATAAGCGACAAAGGAGTCCAGCAATTTGGCATCGCGATCTTGCAGATACCCGTCAAAGGTACGGGACAGATCGGCCAGCCGGAGGGGGTCGTACAGATCCGCGTACTCAAATCCGGCAATGCCCAGAGATATGGAAAGTGGTGTCCGCACGGTTTCTTCGTTATTCATTATTCTCTTCGCTGTTTTCAGCTTCGTGACTGGTGCGCAACGCGTTGCCGCAGTGAACTGATGTCATCACCGCGTACTTCGCGTAAGGCATACCTGATAAATTCAGGGATTACTTTCTTACGCCATGGCGGATCGAGGTCGGTATTGTTGACCGGTCGGGCGATTTTTGCCGCGATACGGCCGGTCTCCCGGATGACTTCGTCGTCGATTTTTTTGCCGATCAGGAACTCGGCAGCATCGGTGGATAGCATCGGCATGGACGCCACGGCGCCCAGTACGATGCGTGCATCTTCAACCGTACCGTCATCCGTGAATTTTACCGCAACTGCAACCGCCAGGACGGGAAAATCGAAAGAACCTCGCCGGCGCAGTTTCCAATAGGTGCTTTTCCAGCCGGAAACCGGTTCCAGGATGACTTCGCTGAGGATTTCATCGGCGCGCCGGTTCAGGTAGTCAAGGCCGTCATTGTTGTAGAAGTCTTCCAGCCTGATGACGCGTTCTCCAGCGCTTGAAACCAGGCGGATTCGGGCGCCGAGCGCGACCAGTGCGGGTGCGGTATCGGTTGAAGATACCGCCAGGCAGGTCTTGCTGGAGGTTGCCACCCAGCAGGTGTCGCCGTCCTTCTTCAGGCAGTAGTTGATCGCTTTGCGCCATTCCTTGCTCTGGTCATAGAAATTGCAGCGCGTATCGAGGCAGATGTTGCCACCGAGCGTCGCCATGTTCCGTAACTGCGGTGTGGCAACCACTTTGGCGGCCTGCCACAAGGCGGTGTAGTCCTTGCGGATGGTTTGATTACTCAGCAACTGAGTCAGGGTCAGGCCCGCTCCAATCGAGAGTCCGGAACCGTTACGCACATCGCGCAAAGACGAGATGCGGCGCAGGGTCAGCAGATGCTTTGGTGTGTGCTGTCCACGTTTCATGTTCGGCAACAGATCGGTGCCGCCGGCCAGAATCATCGCATCGGAGCCTTTATCAGCCAGAATAGCGGCAGCTTCTTCGAGGGTTTCCGGCGCGTGGAAACGGAAAGGGGGGAGTCTCATCATGGTGTTATCACCTTGTCCATGGCATGCATTTTTGCCGCGCGTTTCCGTTCAGGCTTGTTGCTCGCGGTGCCGTCTCCGCCCTCCCAGGGAGGGAGTACGAAAACCGGTTCAGGCCAGTCAATTTGCGGGAAACTTTTTGGCCCGATGCGCGCCTCGCGCCCACCAGCCTTGAGTTTCAGGGCTTTCAGTACTTTGTCCGGAGTAATCGGTAACTCGTCGATGCGTACACCCACCGCATCATAAACCGCATTCGCGATTGCAGGCATAATCGGCAACAAGGGTCCCTGTCCGGCTTCCTTGGCGCCAAACGGCCCGTTGGGATCGGGGTGTTCAACGATCTCGACCTGTACCTCAGGCATGTCGTGCATGGTCAGGCTCTTGTAATCGAGCATGGACGGGTTGCGGTGGAGCAGTGCATCAGACAGTTTGGGCGCCAGACGTCTGGTGGTGTGTTCCTCCATCAGCGCCTCGCCAATTCCCATGTAGACGCCGCCGATCACCTGGCCTTCCACCAGCACCGGATTGAGGGAGCGGCCCACATCGTGGGCAATGGTGACCCGTGATATTTCGATAAAACCGGTTGCGCTGTCTACCTCGACCTCCACCACGGCCGCCGAGTAGGAGTAGGTGGGGGAGGGCCCCACACCTGCTCCGGGGTATTTGCCGGCCTTGTGAGGTGGCGTATAAGAACCCACCGAAACCAGCGTTCCATGTTTCTCCTCGGCACAGATTACTGCCTCACGAAAACTCATGCCGCCGGTCGGGTCGGCGACGTTGAATACCCTTCCTTCGGCAAATTCCAGGTGATCCACCGGCGTCTCCAGTCTTTCCGCCAGCGCCTCAGCGATCAACGCCCGGGCACGCTCGGCAGCCTGGATCGCGGCGTTGCCCATCATCAGGGTCACGCGACTGGAATAGGAGCCCAAATCTACCGGAGTCAGGTCGGTGTCTCCAGTGACGCATTTGATGTCGATCGGCTCCAGCCCCAGCACCTCGGCAACCAGTCCGACCAGTACATCGTCAGAACCCTGGCCGACTTCGGCGGTGCCACAGTAAACAGTTACCGCGCCGCTGCGGTCGAGCTTTATCTGTACCCCGGAATGCGGCATTTTGTTCCAGTAAATCGCGGTGCCGGCGCCGCTCATATAAGCCCCGCAGGCGATTCCTACGCCTTTGCCTGCCGGTAGCTTGCGGTGTTTGGATTTCCAGCCGGATTTATCAACCACCCGCTCAATGCATTCGGCCAGGCCAATGGTGCCGATTTTCAGGTAATTCGCCGTCAGCCGATCCGGTTTTTCAACGATGCCCAGTCTGAACTGGGCTGGGTCCATCTCCAGCTTTTCGGCGATCTTGTCGAGCTGAATTTCCTGGCCAAAACGGGGCTGTGGTGTGCCGTGTCCGCGTTTGGGGCCGCAGGGCGGCTTGTTGGTAAATACCCGACCGGCCTGAAAGCTGTACCTCGGCAGGTGATAGGTGGTGGGCGCCAGGGCCACGGTATAAAAAGTGCTGGCAATGCCGTATGAACCATAGGCGCCGCCGTCCAGCAGTGTCTGCAGATGCATGCCGGTCAGTTTGCCATCGCGGGTCACACCGGTGCGCAAGCGCATGCTGACCGGATGACGTCCCCGGTGGCAATAAAATACTTCTTCGCGGGTCAGGCAGATCTTGACCGGCCTGCCCAGCATCATGGAAGCCCTGGCCACCACGATCTCGTGGTTGAACGGGTCGGTCTTGCCGCCGAAACCACCGCCGTTGGGGCAGGCAATAACGCGAATATGAGCAGCCGGCATCTCCAGCGCCTTGGCCAGCGCACGATGGACGTAATGGGGGCACTGGGTACTCGACCACAATGTGACGCGCCCATCCGGGTCCGCCGCAGCGACTGCTGCGTGCTGCTCCATGGCCAGATGCGTGTTGCCCTCGTAAAAGAAGGTGTCGTCAAAAACGTAGTCGGCATTTTCGAGCGCCTCATCGACATCACCGAATGAATAAGCCAGTCGCCGGTGAATATTGCCCTCCTCGGCATATTCCTGTAGCGGTGCTTCGGTGGGCTTAAGGGCTTCCTGCACGGTGGCAATGGTGGGCAGTGGCCGGTAGTGAACCTCAATCAGGCCGAGCGCCTCATCTGCAGTCTGTTCGTCGCCGGCGATCACTGCAGCGACCGGGTCGCCGACAAAACGGACTTTGTCGCGGCACAAGGGTCGTTCGTCCTGGCTGACCGGCAGGATGCCGTATTCCACCGGAAAGTCCTGGCCGGTCAGAATGAGCTGGACACCAGGGTAATCGCGCGCGGCTGACACATCGATGGACTCGATCTCGGCATGGGGCAGCGATGAGCGCAACAATTTGCAGAACAACATACGTGGCAGGGCAATATCGTCGGCAAATTGTGTCTGCCCGGTAATCTTGGACAGTGCATCTACCCGTACTCGGCGTTTGCCGACGATGCTGAATCCGTTCGCGCTGCTCATGCGGATTCTCCTGCGCCGGTAAGTTGTGTTGCCGTGTCAGCCATAGTCTCGGCCGCTGCCTCAATCGAATCAATGATCTGCTGGTAGCCGGTACAGCGACATAAATTGCCCGAAAGAGCTTCCCGGATCTGTGCCCGATCCGGTTGCGGCTGGTCCGCGAGCAGGGCTTTGGCGGTCATCAGCATGCCGCCGGTACAGTAGCCGCATTGCGAGCCACCGTGTTGCGCAAACGACCGTTGCAGCGGATGGAGTTGGCCCGGGCCGGCCATGCCTTCAATGGTTTCAATTTTCAGGCCTTCACATTCCAGCGCCAGTAGCAGGCAGGACAGTAAAGGCTGCCCATCCACCAGCACGGTGCACGCTCCGCATTCGCCAAGTTCGCAGCCGTGTTTGGTGCCGGTGAGCACCAGATCCTCGCGCAGTACTTCGAGCAGTGTCTTGCAGGGTGCGACTGAAACCTGCAAGTCCTCGCCATTGACGTTGAGGCTTAGATGGACATTGCCCGGTCGTTTGCCCGCTCGCCTGGGATTGATCTTGTTAACATGCGTCATTTGTTTTCCTTTACTCTGCCGGCGATATCTTTGTGATCGCGTCCGGGCAGTTTGTAGTGAGACCCCGAACCAGGTAGTCGGCCAGAGTGTCCGCTATCTTCTCGACACTCAGGCTGCCCTGGGGATTAAACCATTGTGCGGTCCAGTTACTTGCCCCGAGTATGGCCCGGGTCACCAGTGTGCTGTCGAGCGGGGCAAATTCACCGTTCTTGATGCCCCGTCCGATAAGTTGCCGAATCCCCCGCTCGTAGCGATCCCTTTTGTCGATAAGCTGATCCCGCAGTTCCGGTGGCAGGCCGCCAACCATGAGGTGTGCGATCGAACCTTCGACGTCATCCAGCATGCAATGCAGGTGAGCCTGGATCAGTGTGTAAAGTCGCGGGGCGATCCTGCCGTCCTGCTTTTGCGCCTGTTCCAGAGCGCTAAGCATCTGATCCAGCGCCTGATCCTGACAAAAGTACAGGATTTCCTGTTTGCCCTTGAAGTAGTAATAGAGATTTCCCGGTGAAAGGTCAGCCGCATCCGCAATGTCCCGCATACCGGCATCGCTGTAGCCACGTTCACGAAAAATGGTTGCGGCCGCACTTAAAATCTCCCGGCGCCGGGCTTCCGAGCGGCGGATTCTACGCTCTGAACCCGGAGTTTTCAAACAATTGTACGAAAAATGAACATCTGTTCCAAATTTAACCGATCCTGTAGCGTAGTTCAAGTTAAGATAGGGTGAATTGAGCATTGCTTAAAATGTAATTTGCTCGCTCTAACGGATAGGAATAATGGAAGACCTGGTTCTTGTTGACTCGCAAAACAGAGTCCTGGGTACCGCACCCAAAAATATCTGCCACGATGGGGCAGGGATACTTCACCGTGCATTTTCCATTTTTGTATTCAACAGCAGCAGGGAACTGTTGCTGCAGAAAAGAGCGGCGGAAAAGCGTCTTTGGCCGGCTTACTGGAGTAATTCCTGCTGCAGCCATCCGCGCCTGAGCGAAACCATGCTTTCCGCTTCCACGCGCCGCCTGCATGAGGAACTGGGCATACGGGCTTACCGGTTTTCTGAACTGTATCAGTTTGAATACCAGGCAAGCTATCAGGATCTGGGCAGCGAAAACGAACTTTGCTCCGTTCTGATCTGTCGCTCTGATGATGCGCTGGCGATCAACCCGGCAGAGGTTTGTGCGACACGCTGGGTCAAATTGCCCGCTCTGGAGGCGGAAATTGAAAATCAAGCGGATCAATTCACTCCCTGGTTCAAGCTCGAGGTGAAAGAGTTGGCATCCAGCCATATCCAACAAATTCAACAGATGTATAGCTGACAAAAGAAGATTAACCATGAAAAATCACATCGTTCATCTGGATCAATCGGACTATCCGGGCCAAATCGGTTTTTCTGAGGTTTTTAATGCCGCTGTTCCCATGGTGGACCGGCATCTTGAGGAGGGGCGAGGTGAAAAAACGGTTATTCGTTGTGTCGATGGGACAACGGTAAGCTACCGGCAACTGCAGCAAAGAGTCAACCAGTGCGGGAATTTCCTACTGGCCAACGGTTTCAAAAGCGGTGACAGAATTTTGCTCATTGTGAAAGACTGCCCGGAATTTTTTTATCTGTTTTGGGGGGCAATCAAAACCGGTGTCATTCCGGTGCCGATCAACACCATATTGAGGGGCAAAGATTACTGTTATTTTATCGATGACCTGCAGTGCAGAGGATTGTTTTATTCAGGCATGTACAGCCATGAGGTTTTGCCTGCCATTGGATTGGCGAACCATCATCCGGACTATCTTTATAGTGTTGATGCCCCTGATAAACCCCTGTTAGCTGAACTGGAATCATTTTCTGACCAACTGGAAGCACAGCCGGCATCAGCCGATGATGATTGCTTCATACTCTATTCATCGGGTTCTACCGGACATCCGAAAGGCGCGGTTCACAGCCACAGGAACCTGATGGTCACCTGCATTCGTTTTGGTCAGCAAACGCTCAATCTGACGTCAGATGATGTGATTTTCTCCGCCGCCAAGTTGTTCTTCGCCTATGGTCTGGGTGGGGCTAATAATTTTGTTTTGTGGGCGGGTGCATCCGTGATACTGGATCCGCAGCGCCCGACGCCGGAGTCGGTCATACATCTGCTGCAAGGCTATCAACCCAGCATTTTTTTTGGCGTGCCGACGCTCTATGCCGGCCTGTTGAAAGCTGCCTCGAAGCAGGCGTTTGATGTGAGTTCTCTGAGGCTTTGCTCCTCTGCCGGAGAGGCGCTGCCGGCGGAGTTGTTCATCCAGTGGCAACGGACGACAGGATTAAGCCTGCTTGACGGCATTGGCTCAACAGAAAATCTGGCGCATTTTTTATGTAACCCCATCGGCCGGGAAAAGGAGGGGACCAGCGGGCTTGAGTTACCCGGATATCAGGCCCGGATCATTGATGACGAAGGTTCTGAAGTGCCGGCAGGCGAAACCGGTCAACTCATTATCAAAGGGGAGTCGATGGCAACAAGGTACTGGAACAATCCGGAAAAAACGGCCGACACCATGGTTGATGGCTGGTTGCACACCGGAGACAGTTACTCGCAGGATGAGCAGGGCTATTTTCATTGCCACGGTCGCAACGATGATATGCTGAAAGTGGGTGGAATCTGGTGTTCCCCCCTGGAAATTGAAGGAAAGCTTTTTGAGCACCCTAAGGTGCTGGAAGCGGCCGTAGTAGGTGCGGCTGATGACAATGGTTTGATCAAACCCAAAGCTTTCCTTGTGACCAAAGAAGAAATAAAAGATATTCAACAATTCAAAGACGAACTGAAGGATCTGTGTAAAAAGGGTCTGGCGCCCTATAAATACCCACGGTGGTTTGAGCTCGTTAATGAACTGCCAAAAACGGCTACGGGTAAAATTCAGCGCTTTCGTTTGAGAAGCAGAAGTTCTTAGGGCCTGTAAACAGGCCCTGGTTGCAAGAATGGGTGATTTTGGACGAATAGTCTCTATTTATGACGCAGTTTCTGCTTCATAGTGGGTGTCAAGATGATCAGCACCCGTTGTTGCCAGGATTTCCCTGGCTTTCATGACATCTTCAGCCAGGCCGTGAGCGACCACCATGAATTTGTCCGATTTGATCGCCGCCTCGTATTTCAAAATACTGTCCTCGGGGATGCCGATGCTAAAAAGCCCTGCGCCTAACGCGCTCAGGCCTCCAACAATAACGGCGCTTTCCAGCGCACCAACGATCCAACTGACCAGTGGGCCACCGATAGCCAGAGGGCCGATACCGGGAATAAAGAAAAAGGCGGAGCCAAACAGGAGACCCCACAGGCCGCCCCAAAAACCACCAAATTTTCCCCATTTCCTCATTCTGTCGCCGGTGCTGTAGTACCCCACCACATGCTCTTCCGTGTGGTAGTCTTTGCCGACAATTGAAAGTTTCTTCATATCAAAGCCTGATTTCTGGAGTTCCTTGATGGCCTCCTCGGCTTCGGTGTGCGTGTTGTAAATTGCAACACAACTGTTTTTCTCTGTCATGGTTTTATCCTCATTTCTTATCCAGCCAGGAACCCCAGAGGGGGTAGGTAGTCGGATAGTTGTAGTAAGTGTAGTTATTCCATTGATAGTCATAGCCATCGACGACCAGCTTGTTTCTGACCTCCCACACGCCCTTGGTGGTGAAAGCTACATCGGCGGCCTCGGAGCGCTGGCGCCATGTGTCTACATCGCCGCTAAGGGTCGCAACACCATCGGCGACCGACACGTTAATGGCGTCAGACACCGACCAGGTAGACCAGTTGGTCTTGAGGCCCTGTTTAATCTCAGTGGCTACCTGCGCTGCTGATTGGTCCCCGGACGCCTTTGCAGCGCGATAGGAATTCACTTCAATCCGGTTGACTATTTCCCTGACCCCCTTGATACGTGACGCTACATCTTCGGCATGGGCTTTTTCATACCAGTTGTTGACGGCCCCGGACAGTGTCACAACTCCATCTGCAGCCTTCACTCCGATGCCGAAGTCTTTCGTCGTTGCATCGGTTAAAAGGTTAAACTCCACATCGTCACGCACGGCCCAGTTCTCACGATTGTCCACGCGTGCAAACAGTTTGTTCGAGACCCAGGCAACGCCGATGACATCCTGGGTATCCTGGCTGGCGATTTGCCTTTCCTTATGACTGTACACCGTGCCTGTGAGCGTTACAGAGCCGTGAGATACCTTCACCTGGATGTCCGAGGCATTCACTCGTGAATCGGCCTGGAGTTCATTGCGGACATCAGCTTTAAGGGCTGAATCAGAGGGAGAGGCCTGGTCTTTACGTGTGCCGAAATCTTCCCGATATACTACTTTCAACTTGTTCTTCAGCCCCTTGACGTTGAAGAGCCAGCGAACGGCATCACTCGCCCGATCCTTTTGGTACGCGCTGCCGGCTTTGCCGCTGAGTATCACGATTCCTTGCTTGACGTTAACGGTAATCGGCAGGTTTTCGAGATAGACATCACGTGCGATCGCTGCCACCGCATCGCCCTTGATATCCTGATCGGTACGTGTCGTGGTCCATTCTGTTGTCATGTTGTCCACGACTTTCTTTACGCCGTATACCTCACTGGCCAGCAGTGCAGCCTCCTGGCGCTCGCTCCATGAACTAACGGTTCCGGAGAGTATCACCGTGCCATCCGAACCAGCCACGTGGATGCCTTCCGACTTGATCACCGCGCTGTTCAGAATACGGCGCTGAACGGCATTGCGAATATCGGCATCCGAGCGCCAGAGTGAAGAAACGTTGATTTCGTTGATCACGCTCAAGACGCCGTTTATTTTCTTGGTTTCCATATCCGCATATTTTTTGGCAGCCATGCTCTTGACTTTACCCGAAAGAGTGACGACTCCATTTTTGGTCATCACCGTAATCTCGGAGGCATTAACTCGAGCGTCATCGCGTAAGGCATCATTGACGTACGCGCTGATGGTGTTGTCCGGCACCTTCTCGGCGGCGAACGCATTCCCGACAAATGCCATGCTCAACAAGAGCATGACCGCCGGGATCAGTAGGGACTGTCTGTATATCTTCATCATTGTTTCCACCGTTCTATGAGGTTGAGTTACTAAATCCAGGCCGGTTGGTCTGTTCCTGTGGTTTAAATATCTGTGCGACTTTGGCCAGCAGGTCATCGATGTCGAAGGGTTTATCCAGCATCGCTGCCGCGCCGAGTTTTTTCGCCTTTGCATGGGTGCTTTCGTCGCCAAACGCAGTGATCAAAATGATCGGCGGACAGTCCTCCAGGTGCTGCAGACCCGTAAGAATATCGAGACCGCTTACACCCGGCATCCGGATATCGGAAATGACGAGACCGACTTCCCTGTGTTCCGAACCGGGAAGTACGTAGTCACCAAGGCTCTCCAGCAAGCCCCAACCGTTGGGGCACTCAACAACCTCGTAACCGGCACCGCGCAACAACTCTGCAAGTAGCGTTCGCATTTCATTATCGTCCTCGGCGAGCAGAATACGTTGCACCGGGTTTCCTGCTTCAGCCGCTGCTTTGTTCTGCTCCGTTGGGTGGTCCGGACCCTGGCTGTGTGCATTGAGTACCATCGGTTTAAGCCTCCTGTTATCGCCTTATTTGTTTCTGCGATACTGGAGATGCAAACCTTGTGCCAATTAATAAAGATATTAATAACAGGTGGTTATAGATTATTGATGTGGGGCAATATGCCTCGTAAGGAAGAAATGCCCCATCCGCTTATGCGTATCGTGGCGGTGAGGTTTTTCCGGATGCGGGGCCTTATTCTGCAGAGTCGCCATAGCGGCGGAGTTTTCGGTACAGCGTTTTGCGATCGAGTCGGAGCACTCGGGCAGCGAGGGTTCTGTTTCCGGCGACTGTCCGTAAGACATGGAGAATATAACGGCGCTCAACGGCTTCCATTGACACAAGCTCGGCTGGGTTGTCGCTGCCAACAACCATATGGGAACCGCTATAAGCTCGAACATTTTTGGGCAAATCATCGACGATTAATTGCTCGTGGCGAGCCAGCACCGAAGCATGCTCCATGGCATTCCTGAGTTCACGCACATTCCCCGGCCAATTATAAGCAAGAAGTCTTTCGGCGACTGCGTTCGATATTTTCATACTACCGATGCCCGATCGAGCACCAAACTGTTCGAGAAAATGCTGCGCCAATAAAAGGATGTCCGTTCCGCGAGAGCGAAGCGGTGGCATCTCAACCGGAATGACATTAATGCGATAGAAAAGATCTTCTCTGAACCGGCCCTCTTCAACGATCGATTCAAGGTCACTGTTGGTTGCCGCGATAAGCCTGACATTAAAGGGCGTTTCCTGATCGGAACCTACGGCGCGGACACAGCGGTCTTCAAGTACTCGAAGGAGTTTGGGCTGTAAGGCCAATGGCAGTGCACCCAGTTCATCAAGAAACAAGGTTCCGCCGTCGGCTTGAAGAAACAGGCCCTTGCGTTCTTCTTTTGCGTCTGTGAACGCACCCCGGGTATGCCCAAAAAGCTCACTTTCCAGCAGTGCTTCGGGTAAAGCCGCACAATTGATCGCCACAAACGGGGCCTTTTGTCTGCTGCTTCTGAGGTGCAGCGCCCGTGCCACCAGATCCTTGCCCGTTCCGCTTTCCCCCGAGATCAAAACCGAAGCCTCGGAGTCAGCAATACGCGTGATCAGATCAAATATATCCTGCATGGGAGCACTCTCCCCCAGGAGGGCTTCGAGGCGTTTGGATTTTGCCACCAGTTGGCTGAGTTTTTTTACTTTTTCCTGCAAAGAACGGTGGTTTACCGCACGCTCCAGCGTGAAAGCCAGCATTTCCAGGTCAATCGGTTTGGTGACAAAATCATAGGCGCCGGCCCGCAGGGCGGAGACTGCGCTGTCCATGCTGCCGAATGCGGTCATCACAACTACCGGCACATCCGGCTGGCTTTTTACCACTCTCTTGCACAAGTCAATGCCGTTGATGGCCGGCATCTGGATGTCCGTTAACACAACATCGAATTCATTTTCTTTAAGCACGGCAAAAGCTTCTTCTGCCGATGTACGCCATGTCGGATCAAATGCACGCTCACGCAAGTCGTCTTCCAGCATTTCGCACATGCTCCGATCATCATCGACTATCAGAATTCGCCCGGTCATCATGGATCCTCCACCGGCAGATAGATTGAAAAACGGCTGCCTTTGCTCCATTCGCTTTCAACGTCAATCCAGCCGCCGTTCTCGCGAATAATCCCGTGAACAATCGACAGGCCAAGTCCGGTGCCCCGGCCAATGTCCTTGGTGGTAAAGAAGGGCTCAAAAATATGAGCGATATTCTCCGGTGCAATACCTTGTCCATCGTCCTGGACGTAGATGCAGATGTATTCACCGTCTGAGCCTTCATAATCTTCAGGCGGATGTACATGTAAGCGATTGATACCGACTTCTATATGGCCTCCGTTTGGCATGGACTGCATGGCATTGGTGACCAGGTTCATTATCACTTGTTGTAGTTGTTCGGCATCCACATTCCCCATGGTGGGAACATCATCACCGGAACAGGAAAATTCGATTTTCCGTTCACGATCAAGCGGGGCCATGAGCTTTAAAACCTGTTGCAGCATTTGTTGAAGATCCAATCGGCTTTTCCGCAATGGTTTTTGTCGGGCAAAATCGAGAAGCTGGCGAAATATTGATGTTATACGATCGCACTGCTGTTTTATTATGTTCGCATTTTCCCGGGTGTCGGCTGACGAAGTATTCGCCCGGGCAATCATCACCGCGCGTCCTGAGATGACGTTCAGGGGGGTGCCCAGTTCATGAGCGATGCCTGAGGCCAATCTGCCGACTGTTTTGAGACGGTCCTCATGACGCAATTGATCCAAAGCGGCAATACGTGCATCCGTTTCGGTGCGTAGTTTCTCAAACGTATCCTCAATCTGTTCACCCATGGTATTGATTCCGGCTGAAAGCCTGCTCAGTTCACTATTCCCTGGAAGTAACAGCGGATCAGAATAGTCACCCGTTCCAATACGCTGAATTTTACCCAGCAACAGATTGAGCGGCCGCCCCAGTATTCTGACGCTCATGAGGGTTGAAAAGAAAAAGGCAGCCACTAACAGCACAGTTGTCAACACGGTGAGCCTGATGACCGCGATACGGGTATGCTCCTTCTGGAAAGACAGACTTTCGGAAAGTTCGAGGGCGCCAGAGCGTGCCTGGTCAACCGAAAGAGGAAAATAGAAGTAAAGAAAATTCTCTTTTGGCCCGATAAATGACGTAGATTGATGGTGGCGGATCGGATCCAGCTTTTCCCCCGATATCCTTGGACCATTGACATCTTCCGGTGATAAATCCAGCCAAACGAAACGAATGCTCATTCCCGGCGCTCCCTGGTTGGCATCGTTAATGGTTTCAAGGGCCTGCTGTTTGCCTTGATTCTGCCAGAGGTCTTCAATGACGGATTTCATCACCAGGCCGATGGTGTTGATGTCTTTCTTCATGTCTGTTCTGTACAACTTAATCTGGTGCTCGTACGATATATAGCCATCCACCATCAAGATGATCAGCATCAATAATAAAAAGCCGAAAACAATCTTTGTGATAAGTTTCATTCAGCAGCCTGTTAATTCATTATAATTAATTGAATTTGTAAGATATTATGATGATATTGTGAGTGCATCCGGCAGTATAGCCCTTTTCCCTGCAGGCCTCAGAAATTGAGTGAGCGATTTTGACTATAAAAGATCAGGTGTAAATGAAACGTAAATGGATTTTGCAGGGAAGGGTGGTGAGTGGGTCTCGAACTGCGGCACACTTCACCCAACTGTCCTGGGTGCAGGAGCAGTGCCGGGAAAAACTTGGTTTCGCCCCCTTTCCCGGAACCCTCAACCTGATTATTGATCCGAACTGTTTTTCAGCCCTTGGAGAAATACAGCGAGTGGATGCGATTGAGTTGATTCCACCGGAAAACGGTGCGTGTTCGGGCAAGGTGATTCCCCTCTCCGTAGAAGGTATCAAAGGCTGCATCATCATTCCTGACAGCAAGGTAAATATCCACGGCGAGCAGCTTATTGAAGTGATGGCGCCGGTGGAACTGCGGGCGTCCCTCGGCCTGCAGGACGGCAGGCGGCTTACCCTGTCGGTAGATCGTCCGGGGGAAATCCTTTTGACAGCAGTCATATTTGACCTGGATGGGACCCTGCTGGACTCCATCGGGATTTATTACAAGATTGTCAATATGGCCCTGACTGAGCTTGGTTTTCCGGAAGTGTCAGCAGCGGTCATGAAAGCGGCGGCCAGAAGTGGCGAGTTTGAGTGGGACAAGGTCTTGCCGGAGTCCGTAGACGTTGAGCAATCTGATGTGCTGGCCCAAATCCAGTCCGTGGTGGAAAAAGTCTATGGACCCATGTTTGAAATCGAAGCCCTGCCCATTCCGGGGATGAAAAGTACCTTGGATGGTCTCGCTGCGGCCGGTTTCAAGCTGGGTATCGTAACCTCAACGCCGCGGGCGAATATGGGTTTCAAATTGGATCAGCTTGAACGTAACGGCACCTTGAGTCACTTTGCGGCAATAGTGACATCCTGTGATGCGCCGAGGAAGAAGCCCGCCCCGGACCCCATGATTGAGTGCTGCCGCCAACTGGGAGTGGCGCTGGAGAACAGTGTCTATATCGGAGATTCCAAATCCGATATCGAGTCTGGTAAATCTGCCGGGATGACAACCATCGGAGTTCTCACCGGTTTCGATGACCTCGATACTTTGAGCAGGGAAGGTCCGGATGCGGTAATCAGCAGCGTGGCTGAGCTTAAGACGATTATTGATTATTGATCAAATCATCACATGGCAGCCAGGCGAAAGTCACTAAGTCACCAAATGGCGACTTTGAAGTCCTGAAAAAAATGCCTCCATTCCCCGGCCGTTTTTCTGGCAGTTTCAGGATCATGGATCGTGAATAATCATATTCGCTTTTGGAAACATCAGTTTAGTTAAAGATCAGCAGAATATTCTCCTCCGGTTTGAAAGTTGATTATCAGCCTGGAAAATTTCTTGGCATACCCTTTGCATATAGACATACTGATACACCGTCGAAGAATAGTCTCAAATATTACGCGACACGACGTCTCGGAGGAAAAACCATGGCCAATACCGTATTCCCTGTTCCACACGAAGTAGAAACTATCCCGGGGACTGAAGGCTGGGAAAGAATGTACCCCTATCATTATCAGTTCGTTACTGATGATCCTGAGCGCGAACGATACGAGAAAGAAACGTTCTGGTTTTATGATGGCTTGCACTATCCCGAGCCGCTTTATCCCTTTGACACCATTTGGGACGAGGCGTGCTTTCTGGCGCTGTCCCAGTTCAGTCACAGAATATTTTCCATACCGCCGGTGATGGGTGTGGATCACCGCATGATAAACGGCTATGCCTATATTTCGCCTGTACCGGTAACGGACCCCAAGGAGATTGAAGCGAGAATTCCCAACTTCATGGAGCGTGCAGGCTACTACTACGAAAACTGGAACGAACTTGAAGCCAAGTGGGAAGAAAAAATGAAAAAGACCATCGCTGAACTGGAGGCGGTGGATATTTCTCCCTTACCCGATCTTGAGGATCTGTCCGTTGTCACCGACGGGGTAGGCGAGTCATCCGGTTACCAGTTGCTGAAGAACTATGACACCGTCATTGATCTGGGTATTCGCTGCTGGCAGTACCATTTTGAGTTCCTGAACCTGGGTTATGCCGCCTATGTCACCTTTATGGGGCATTGCCAGAAACTGTGGCCGGATATTCCTCTGCAGCGCGTTACCCAGATGATTTCCGGAATTGACGTCATCATGTACCAGCCGGATGAAGAGTTGAGAACCCTGGCCCGGCAAGCAGTTCAGCTGGAGCTGGTTGATGCCATCAAGAGCAGCGCCTCATTCAGCGAGGTCAAATCCGCTCTGCAGCAACTGGACACCGGCAAGCAGTGGCTGGCCGCGTTTGAAAAGGCACGTTACCCCTGGTTCAATGTCTCCACCGGTACCGGCTGGTATCACCATGACCGGTCCTGGAATGACGACCTGGATATTCCCCTGGGTTCAATCTGCACTTATGCCGACAAGATTCTTGCCGGTGATTCCATCGAACGTCCCATTGAGGCGGTTCGTGCTGAACGTGATCGCATCACCGCTGAATACCGTGCACTGATCGACAACGACGAAGACATTGCAGCCTTTGACCAGTTGCTGGCTACCGCTAAAACCGTTTTTCCCTATGTGGAAAACCACCTTTTCTATGTCGAGCACTGGTTCCATTCCGTCTTTTGGAACAAGATCCGTGACGTTGGTGCGATCATGAAAGAGCACGGTTTCCTCGGCGATGTAGAAGATATCTGGCTGTTGAAACGGGGCGAAATCAAGGATGCATTGTGGGATTTGGTCACGGCATGGGCGACGGGTGTCAAACCCCGCGGCCCACAGGTCTGGCCCAAAGAGATCGAATGGCGCAAGGGTGTCATGGAGAAATTCAGTCAGTGGTCGCCTATCCCCGCGCTGGGGCCGGCGCCCGAGGTTATCCAGGAGCCCTTTACGGTGGTGCTCTGGGGTGTAACCAATGACTCCCTGGCCAACTGGGCCGAGATATCAGGGGCCGATGGTGATGTCAGTGTCATCAAGGGCTTTGCCGGCAGCCCCGGCATCGTTGAAGGCAAGGCGCGAGTATGCCGAACGGTTAAGGAGATCGGTGAGTTGGAGGAAGGTGAGATCCTGGTTGCACCGACCACATCACCTTCATGGGCGCCAGCTTTTGTGAAAATCAAAGCCTGTGTAACCGATGTCGGCGGCGTCATGAGCCATGCCGCCATTGTTTGCCGTGAATATGGTTTACCGGCCATCGTGGGTACCGGCAGCGCCACAAAAATTGTTCAATCCGGTCAGATGATCCGGGTCAACGGTTCGACCGGTGAAGTGGAATTGCTTTAAGCAGTACAGGTGGGAGCCCGTCAGGCCGGGCTCCCTGATTATTTAGTTTGCTGATTGTATTTATTCGGGTAGGGAAATCAATGAACACAACACCCGCACCACTGGTGTGTAATTTTGCAGATTGCAACAGAGATTCCGTCGACCTGGTTGGTGGGAAATGTGCCTCTCTGGGGGAATTGATCAATGCCGGCATACGGGTTCCGCCTGGCTTTGCCGTGACCACCAATGGCTTTCGGGACTTTATTGACGGAGCCGGTCTGATGGAGGCCATCCACCACGAACTGGCGAGCATTGGTGAAGACGATATTGACCGGCAAAAAGCCGCCAGCAACCGAATCCGGGCCATGATCGAAGCGGCGGATTTTTCCACTGAACTTGAAGACCAGATTGCCGAACGTTACCGGATACTTTCCATCCATTGTAATGTTCCGGCCGTCCCGGTTGCGATCCGTTCCAGCGCAACCGCCGAAGATCTGCCCGGCGCCAGTTTTGCCGGTCAGCAGGATACCTTCCTGTGGATCAGGGGCATTGACGATGTGCTTGTTCACACCAAAAAATGTTTTTCTTCACTTTTTTCGGCCCGGGCCATCGCTTACCGGGTGCGTATGAATTTTGACCATGCCGCAGTCGCGCTCAGTGTGGGTATTCAGAAGATGGCCAATTCCTACGCTGCCGGGGTCATGTTCACGCTAAACCCAAGCTCCGGCGACCGCTCCATGATATTGATCAATTCCAGTTTTGGATTCGGTGAGGCGGTGGTCTCCGGCGAGGTGACGCCTGACGTGTTCATGGTCAATAAAATCTCACTGGATACGGTGGAACGAACCATTACGACCAAAGAGGTCGCTTACATGGTGGACCACGAAACACATTCCTCCAAACTGGTGGATCTTCCCGCCGAAAGACAGAATGTTCAGTCGATTGTTGATGAGGAAATCACCGAACTGGCTCGCATGGGCAAGGTCATTGAACAACACTACGGCGCGCCGATGGATATCGAATGGGCGGTAGACAACGACATGGTCAGTGGAGGAAATATCTTTATTCTCCAGGCCCGCCCGGAAACCGTATGGGCAAACAAGAAAAGCGAACCCGTATCAGGGGGCGAGAAATCTGCAATGGAACATATCTTATCTTCCGTCATGGCGGGAGTAAGAGTGGAATAACGCGAGCTAAAGAGCATCCGAATGAATCGGGAAACGCGGAGTTCCCCGCGGCAAGCTAGTTCATGATTCATTCAGAAGTTCTTTAAATGACCCGAGAACTGAATTCACTAAACAAAGGAGTAGGACATATGATTAATGATCTGAGAGATTTCATCAAAGCGTTGGATGAACACGGCGAGTTACACCGTGTCACCGCAGAGGTGGACTGGAACCTGGAAGCCTGTCACGTTTCCAAGGTAAACGAGGAGGCTAAAGGCCCTGCGCTACTCTACGAAAATGTCAAGGATTACCCGGAGATTCCTTTATTTACCAGTGCTTTTACCACACCCAGACGTTTAGCCATTGCGCTTGAGCAGGATCCGGACCTTCCGATGTCCCAACTGTCCAAGAAATGGATGGAATTGACCACGCAGAAACTGGTCAAGCCTGAATATGTCGATAATCCGCCGGTACTGGAAAACGTCATTGAAGGTGATGATGTTGATCTCCTCAAATTTCCTGTGCCTTGGTTTTATCCCGATGACGGCGGCCGGTTTTTTGTAACCTCCGGCTTCCTGGTGACTCAGGACCCCGACACGGGCTGGACCAATCTGGGCACCTATCGTTCCCAGGTGCTGGGTAAAAACATACTGGGCTCGCAGATCATCAAGGGCAAGCACGGCGACTTCCACATGAAGAAATACCAGGAACGCGGTCAGCTGATGCCTGCTGCAGCGGTTGTCGGTTGTGACCCGGTGCTGTTCCTCGCCGGATCCACCCTGGTCAGCGCCGAGACCGATGAATACGATATCGCCGGTTCACTGCGCCAACGCCCCGTACCGGTTTTCAAGTCGGATCTGACCGGCCTGACCCTGCCGGCCAATGCAGAGATTATTGCCGAGGGTTATATCGACCCGAACGAATTGATGGAAGAAGGCCCGTTCGGTGAATACACCGGCTATTATTCCGGCAACAAGGGCAAGGATTATCCCAAGCCCATTTTGCGTGTCGAACGCATCATTTACCGCAACAAGCCCACTATGTGGTCAACAACGGTCGGTAAGCCGATCAATGACATTCACATGATCCAGTCACTCAACCGCACGGCAACACTCTGGCACGATCTTGAAACCATGCGGGTGCCGGGTATCGAAGGCGTTTATATTCCGGCTGAAGCCTGTGGTCGTTTCTGGGCAGTGGTATCGGTGCGGCAGAAATACCCCGGCCATTCAAACCATGTCGGCAACGCGGTTATCGCAACCACGACAGGACACTATGGCCTGAAGGGTGTGATCGTGGTCGATCATGATATTGCAGTGGATGACTGGGATCGCATCTGGTGGGCCCTGTCCACCCGCTTTGATCCCAAACGGTCCGCGCAGATTATCGACCGTGGCCGGTCTACCCCTCTGGATCCCGGTTTGCCGATTGAGGCGCGGGATATTACCAGCCGTATCATTCTTGATGCCTGCACGCCGTTTGAGTGGGAAAACAAGCCGAATGAGATCTTCATGGACCGCAAGGTTCTGCAGAAAGTCTCGGATCGCTGGAATGAATATGGCTTTGACGGAGCCAGCCCGGTAGCCAATATGATCGATCGTCTGGTCAAACCAGGCTCGTAAGGAAAGCAGGAATAGTGCCGGCCGCTTCTCAGCGGCCAGTCACTTCCCGGGCGGCGCGGTCTATTGCGTCGCCCGGTATTTCTGATAACTAACGGAGTGGCTGGGTCACTCTGTGCAGCAAATAATCCAAGGGACTACATAACATCATGAGTGGAAAGAAGGGTATTGCAATTATCTGCAACCTGGATACGCGCGGCGAAGACATCATCTTTGTCAAGGAACTGATTGAACGGCGTGGCCACAATGCCATTCTGCTTGATTTTTCCATGGAAGACCCTCCTCCTTTTGCCGGTGATATCACTTGTGAACAGATTGCACAACGCGGCGGACTCGATATCGAGACCGTGCGTGAGTGCTATCGCGTTGATCGGGACCGGGCAACGGAAAATCAGATCAGGGGTGCGGCGCTGATTGTCGATGAACTCCTGCAGGAAAACAAAATACACGGTGTGTTTGGTGTTGGCGGCGGGACGGCAACCCTGGTCGCCACCAGCATCATGAGGCGTTTGCCTTTCGGCATGCCCAAAGTGATGGCGTCACCCATGGCTGCGCATCCCCGCTACATTGATAAATACGTCGGTACCCGTGACATCACCATGCACCACACCGTGCTCGATATCGTCAAGATGAATCCGCTGCTGAAGGCGCAGATTACCAATGCAGTCGGCGCTATTTGCGGCATGGTTGAAATGACCGGTGGCACGGATTTCAGCTTCGACAAACCGGTGATTGCGATCACCGGATTTGGTTTTGGTGAAATGGCCGTTCAGACTGCGGTCGGCATGCTTGAAGATGAAGGTTTTATTCCCATCGTCTGTCATGCCCAGGGTAAGGGCGACAAGGCGATGGAGGAGATGATTGCCGACGGTGCTTTTGATGGCGTCATGGACATCTGTATCGGCGGTGTGCTGGAAAACCTGTACGACGGCAACCGCGATCCGGGCCCGGATCGGCTCATGGCGGCGATTCGGCGCGGCATTCCCACGGTACTGGCGCCCTGTGGACTGGATATGCTGAGTTATGGCGGGCGCGCAGACAAGCTGGAAGAAACCCGGGATCGCTCACAGTATGTGCAGGATGCACTGCGTATCCAGGTGCGCAGCAGCGCGGATGAATTACGCCATGCTGCCGATGTCATTGCAGAGCGCCTCAATCAGTCCACCGGCCCCTTTACCTTTATGATTCCACTCAAGGGCTGGTCCTCACTGGATCGTGAAGGGCGACAGAACTATGACCCGGTGGCGGATGCCGTATTTGTCGAACGCCTGAAAGAAAAACTGAACAATCCAGATGCCATCAGGGAAGTGGATTTACACTTGTACACACCAGAATTCGCCCAGGCTGCCGTTTCTGAATTTGTTTCTCTTTTCAAGCAGGCAGCGGCCGCACAAGCCTGATCACAAGCGAGGTTACAGATAAATGATCGTACGTAATTGGATGAGACCCGACCCGACAACGATAGAGAGTAGCATGTTACTGGCCAAGGCCTATCGTATCTTCTCGGATCAGAGTGTCCGGGCCGTACCGGTGGTGGACGAGGGTATTTTGCGCGGATTGCTGACCCGTGCTCATTGTCTGCGTGCAGCGGAAAATGTTGCCCGCACCCAGGATAATTATGAATTTGATTACTTTACCAACAAGCTCAGGGTGAAGGATATAATGGTGCGTCGTCCGGCAACGGTTAATACTGAAGACACCATGGAGCGCTGTTTGCGCATGGGGCAGGAAGACGGCAAAAGTCAGTTCCCCGTACTGGATGACGGCAAGGTTGTCGGCATCATTACGGCGACAGAAATTTTTGCCATGGCAGCCCATATTATCGGGGCCTGGGACAATTACAGTGGCGTCACTTTACAAGCTACCAGCACCAGCCCTCGCGATATAAATGGCATAGCAGCCATCGTTGATGAAAATGGCGCCAGGCTGCAGTCCATCTATCCGCTTCCAAAGGAGGGGGAGGAATACAAACGAATTGTGATTCGTTTCGAAACCGACAAACTGGATAGCCTGATTGAGATATTTGAGGATGAAGGATTTACTGTATTGGAAAAGAATTTCAAAGGTAAACCGGTGGTGGAGTTGAATGACGCCTGATCCGGCTGACGGAATATATGTCTGTACGCAAGAGGCAAGCCTGGCGGTCGAAGCCAGAGCAATTCGTGTTGGTGAGGATATCCTGGTCTGGATCTGGGGGGGAACCCGGCCGCACATCGGCGCTGTCGCAGCCGCTCAGCCGAGGCCCAGTCTGGCTCAACCGGATAAAAAAAGTGCGACTTGCTCCGTACTGACTTACCCGGGACACAAGGAAGATGAAATTGTAAAACCGGTATCAGAGCATTTGTCGGCGGTCCTGAACACCCATGTCGTTGTCACGGCCGGTATCCACTGGGATGGACTCAGTCAGGAAGAAATCTCAGAAATCGGATCGAGGATTGGAGAAATAACCCGTCTGTTGACGGTAAAACTACAGAAACAGGAGCTTTCAAAATGAGTTTACCCCTTGTTGTCGGTATCACGGGTGCTTCAGGTGTTATCTATGGTGTGGAACTTCTCAAGGCTTTGCAAAAAACAGACGTTGAGACCCACCTGGTTTTGAGTGAATCTGCCGGGCGCAATCTGGCCATTGAAACGTCCTACTCCAGCAAAGAAGTGCGGGCACTGGCCGATGTGGTTTACAACAACAAGGATGTCGGCGCTGCTGTGGCCAGCGGTTCCTTTCTCACCCGGGGTATGGTGGTGGTGCCCTGTACCATAAAAAGCCTGTCCGGCATTGCCAATTCCTATAGCGATAACCTGATTACGCGGGCAGCAGATGTGACCCTGAAGGAAAAACGTCCCCTGGTGATGATGGTTCGTGAAACACCGCTGCACAAGGGACATCTGGACATGATGGCGCGCTGTGCCGACCTGGGGGCTACCATACTGCCGCCCATGCCATCGTTTTATCATGGACCACAGACGATTCAGGACATCATCAACCAAAGTATCGGCAAGGTGCTGGACCAGATCGGCATCAAGCACAATCTTTTCCGCCGCTGGGGCTCAAAACCCGAGGAAGTCACCCAGGCATCGACTGCCAAATAGCACCGCTTGATATTGATACTTTGAGGGGGGGAGATTATGCTCCCCCTTTTGATGAAAAATATATGGGCTCGCAGATTCCAGAAGAATTCCACCAGTTTCCTGATATAAGCGACCTGAGAAGTTCGGTGCGCTTTGATGCAGGTACGGGCTGCATCTGGCTGGAGCAGCAGCGCGTCATGTTGTTGCATACTACCGCTTTCGGCAGCCTGCGTGACGAGCTGTTCAGATCCCTGGGGACAGAGAATGCCAAGGGTGTGCTGTTTCGTATGGGGCTGAAATCCGGCGAAGCAGATGCCCACTTTGCACGCAGGTTGCGGCCCCAGGCCAGCGATGAAGATGCCTTTGCCGTGGGCCCGCAGCTCCACGCCCTGGAGGGCATCGTGCATGTCACGCAAGTGCAGTTTGAGATGGATATTGCCTCCGGTCACTACTTTGCGGAATATATCTGGCAGAATTCTTTTGAGGCTGAACAACACCTCGCATCGCAGGGACTGAGTAAGACGCCGGTGTGTTGGCATCAGATCGGTTATGCGAGCGGATACACATCCGAGTTAATGAAGGTGCCGGTGGTCTTCAAAGAAGTTGAGTGTATCGGCAAGGGAGACGATCAGTGCCGAATCATCGGTAAGCCATTGAAGGAGTGGGAAGAGGCAGAGGAATTAAAAAAGCTCTTCAGCCAGGATTCCATGGCAGAAGAGCTCTACTCATTGCAAAGCGAGGTTCAGAACCTGCGGGAGATTATTTCCCCCGTTATCCCTCCGGAATCCATTGTTGGGCAGTCCCCCAGCATTACCGAAGTGCTGATCATCATCGAAAAGGCGGCCAAAACGGACGTGAACGTTCTGATGTTGGGCGAAACCGGGGTGGGCAAGGAAACTTTTGCCGGTGTCCTGCACAAGATGGGGCCGCGCCGGGATGATCCCTTTATTACCGTCAACTGTGCCGCGCTGCCGGAAGGGCTGGTTGAGGCAGAATTATTTGGTGTCGAAAAAGGCGCCTACACCGGCGCTGAAGTGTCCAGGGCGGGTCGTTTCGAGCGCGCGCATGGCGGAACACTGTTTCTGGATGAAATTGGTGAACTGTCCCTGGATGCCCAATCCAAGCTGCTGCGGGTGCTCCAGCACGGTGAATTTGACCGGGTGGGTGACACCCGGACACGCAAAGTCGATGTTCGCCTGATTGCTGCGACCAACGCCAATCTTGAAGAGTTGGTCCAGCTCGGGAAATTCCGCGTTGACCTCTATTACCGCATCAATATTTTCCCAATCGTTATTCCTCCCCTGCGTGAGAGGCTAGAGGACATACCCGGATTGATCCGTAAGTTTCTTGATCGTTTCAATTCCCGCTATGGAAGAAACGTCAGCGGTGTCACCGACAAGATTATGTCCCGGTTTCGGGCGTACCAGTGGCCCGGTAACGTACGCGAACTGGAAAACCTGATCGAGCGGGGTGTGATTCTTACCGAAGACAGTGAGCTGATTGAAACCGATTCGGTTTGTATGGGGATGCCAACTGAAGATGTGGACGCATCCAGGGTTACGCGGGCCGGCGAGTTGGTTTCTTCAGCAGGTGGTGGTGCGAAGAAAAATGCATTCCAACTGTTCATCGAACAGGGAGTGGGCAGTTTTGATCATTTTGAAAAAAACCTGCTTGAAGGCGCACTGCAGGAAGCAGAGGGTAATGTCAACAAGGCGGCACGATCGCTAGGTATGAGTGCACCGCAATGTCGCTATCGCATGAAGAAATTTAATCTTGCCTGAAGTGTATTTTCCGGTTCAGGGAAACATCTAGTGTGGTGTACCATTTATACGTTACACCACACTGGGAAAGAAAACTGTGAATACACGACATGACTCCTCCGGGAGACGGACCATCCGCGCCGAGGCGCCGGACCGGCAGACCATACTTGCTTTACTGGAAGATCACGGCAAGCCTTTGAAACGGCAGGACATGATTGAGCGCCTGGACGTTAAGTCCGCCGACAGTCGCGAGATATTGCGCCGCCGATTGAGGGCCATGATTCGCGATGGGCAGTTAATCAAGAATCGTCGCAATGCCTATGGTCTGCCGGCGAAAATGGACCTGGTGGCCGGGCGGGTCAGCGCCCACAAGGACGGCTATGGTTTTGTGATGCCGGACGAAGGAGGTTCCGACCTGTATCTTTCGTCGCGCCAGATGCGCAGAGTACTGCACGGGGACCGGGTGATGGCCAGCGTGATTGGCGTAGATGCGCGGGGCAGGCGCGAAGGTGCGATCCGGGAAATTCTGGAGCGCGCCCATGACAAAATTGTCGGGCGATTCATTGAGGAAAGCGGCATCGCACTGGTGGTTCCTGACGATCCCCGGATCAACCAGGATGTGATTATTCCACTACCCGACACCGCCGGCGCCCGTCCGGGGCAGGTGGTTGTGGCGGAGATTATCCAGCAACCCGGCGAGCGACAGCCGCCGGTCGGCCGTGTGATTGAGATCCTGGGGGAAAGCGGTGCTCCGGGCCTGGCGACGGAAATTGCCGTGCGCAATTTCGGTCTGCCCCATGAATGGCCAAAAGGTGTAGAGGAGCAGGCGCGGGCCTTCGGTGATCAGGTGACCGAGGCGATGATCAGCGGTCGGCGCGATCTGCGTGATCTTCCCCTGGTGACTATTGACGGTGCTGATGCGCGTGATTTCGATGACGCAGTTTATGCCCAGCGGCGCAA
This sequence comes from Gammaproteobacteria bacterium, assembly GCA_024279945.1. Taxonomy (GTDB): domain Bacteria; phylum Pseudomonadota; class Gammaproteobacteria; order Xanthomonadales; family SZUA-36; genus JAJRRA01. The sequence goes on along the minus strand of JAJRRA010000080.1, from coordinate 74,963 downwards.
GAACGGATGGCGCCTGGTGGTGGCTATCGCCGACGTTTCCCATTATGTCAGTCCCGACAGCGCACTCGATCAGGAGGCGGAGAACCGCGCCACTTCAGTGTATTTCCCGGGCCGGGTCATTCCGATGCTGCCCGAAGCCCTGTCCAACGGCCTGTGTTCGCTGAACCCGGAGGTGGAGCGCCTGTGCCTTGTTTGTGACATGTCGATCAATGACAAGGGCCAGGTCACGCGTTCGCGCTTTGATGCTGCCGTCATGCGGTCACAGGCACGCCTGACGTATCGGGAGGTTTGGGACTGGCTGGTCAGTGGTCAGCCGGAAATCAGGCAGAATATGTCTGCAGTTTCCCGTTCGCTGAAAGATCTGCATGGGCTGTTCCAGGCTCTGCGTCGGGCCCGAACCCGCCGTGGGGCGATTGATTTTGAAGGCTCGGAAGTGAAGTTCCTGTTCGATGAACGCGGCGCCGTGGCGGATATTGTGCCGCTTGAGCGCAATGACGCGCACCTGCTGATTGAGGAATGCATGATCACGGCAAACGTAGAGGCCGCAAACTTCCTGTTGCGTAACCAGATACCGGCGCCGTTCCGGGTCCACGAACCGCCTCCGGCGATGAAACTGGAACCGCTGGAACAGTTTTTACGCAGCCTCGGCATCCGGATTACCTGGAAAGTCCGCCCCACGCCCCGGGATTTTGAACAGATCGTGCAACAGGTCAAGGGCAGGGCGGACAAGTCCCTGATTATGGCGGTTTTGCTGCGGGCCCAGAGCATGGCCAGTTACCAGGTGAATAATGCCGGTCATTTTGGGCTGGCGCTGGAGGCCTATGCCCACTTCACTTCACCCATCAGGCGCTATCCCGACCTGCTGGTGCACCGCGCCATCCATCATGTCCTGGAGCACCGGAGTGCCAAGGGTTACGGTTATTCCCGCCAGCGTATGGAAAAACTCTGTGAACAGAGTTCTCACCGTTCCCGGCGTGCCGAGGAGGCTGAGTGGGATGTGCTGGGCCGCCTGAAAGCCTATTTCATGGAGCAGCATATCGGTGATGAATTCAAGGGGCAGGTAACGGGCGTCACCTCGTTCGGCCTGTTCATTGACCTGGAGAAAAACCGGGTCAGCGGCCTGGTGCATATTACTTCTTTGCCCAATGATTATTATCATTTTGATCCCGTGGTCCACCGTCTGACGGGTGACCGCAGCGGTAAAGTTTTCCAACTGGCGCAAAAAGTGAACGTGCGGGTTGTGGCCGTTAGCGTGGATGAACGGAAAATTGACTTTGAACTGGTGAGTTGATGGCCCAAAAGCCGGAAAACCTGTTAATCGGAATTCACTCGGTAGAATCCGCTCTGTCCCATACGCCCGGGCAACTGCGCGCTGTGCGTGTGGCGCAGGAAAGCCACAGCCCACGCGTGCGCAATCTGGCCGCCCGTGCCGGGGAACTGGGTATATCAGTGGTAATGGAACCGCGCGCCCTGTTGGAACGGCGCTGCGAGGGTCAGCGCCACCAGGACATTATTGCCGATTTCGCCGCCGAGAACCTGCTCAGCGAAAAAGACCTGGACCGGGTGCTGGATGCCATTGACGGTTCGCCGTTGTTGCTGGTCCTGGATGGTATTCAGGATCCACACAACCTGGGCGCCTGTTTGCGCACCGCCGAAGCGGCAGGTGTTCACGCCGTCATTCTGCCCAAAGACCGCTGTGCGGGGCTGACTCCGGTTGCCCGGCGCGCTGCCTCCGGTGCGGCTGAAGTGCTGCCGATCCTGATCGTGACCAACCTGGCCCGTGTCCTGCGCCGGATGAAAGACAAGGGCGTATGGTTGCTGGGCACCAGTGATCAGGGCAAGCAAAGTTTATACGATGCGGGTTTAAGTGGCCCCATGGCGCTGGTGATGGGTGGTGAGGAGAAAGGCATGCGCCGACTGACTTCTGAATTGTGCGATTTCCTGGTGCAGATCCCGATGCACGGTTCCGTCAGCAGCCTGAACGTTTCCGTGGCAACCGGAGTTTGTCTGTTCGAAATGATTCGCCAACGAGGTAAAGAATGAGTCTGCAAACCCGCTGTGAACTGGCTTTGCCGCACTGGCTGGAATCCTTCGTGGCTGACTGGCCGGAGCCGCTTCAAACGGCAGAGCAGAGAATGCGCCTGGCAATCGCCCTGTCGGCAGAAAATGTTCGCCACAGCACGGGTGGCCCCTTCGGCGCCATCGTTGTCGAGGAAGACAGCAGCCGTCTGATCGCAGTTGGCGTCAACCTGGTAACCACAGCGGAACTGTCCATCGCGCACGCCGAAATGGTTGCCATCAGTCTGGCCCAGAGCGCTGCCGGTAACTGGAACCTGGGCCATGCTACTGCGACTCAACTGGTGACTTCCTGTGAACCCTGCGCCATGTGTTTCGGTGCCGTGCCCTGGTCGGGAGTGAGCAGCCTGATCTGGGGCGCCAACCGGGAAGACGCCGAAGCGGTCGGTTTCGACGAGGGCGACAAGCCCGCCAACTGGGTGCAATCGCTGGAAAACCGCGGCATCCGGACACAGGCCGACGTACTCAGAGAAGAAGCCGCAGCCGTCCTGCAAAAATATGCTAAAAAGGAAGGCGCTATTTATCACCCGGGGGCAGGTATAGACGGGTAGCGGAAAAGGTGCTCGAATCCGCTGCCGCCGCAGGGGCCGGTGTTGTAGCAGTTGGCGCATAACTCCTATCTTCCAGAGCCGGGGTCAGCCCACTTTTTCAAAGAAGGCTGTTCTCTCCGGTAAGGCCCTTAATTGAAAAAGTGCTCTGACCCCAGTCCGGAGCGCGAAGCGGTATCAGATTGGTTTGTCGTCCATTCCTACCAAGCGTGTCCTAAACAGAACCCGCTCCGCCAGTTCGACAGGGGTCAGAGCACTTTTTCTTTGAGGGCCTTGCTGTAAAAGAAAGCTTTCTGGAAAAAGTGGGCTGACCCCGGCTCTGGAAACAGCAGGTTTTTACCAACTACGTTATTTCTTTGCGCAAGTCATCCAGGTAGCGCTGCATCAGGTCCGCCCGGCGGTGGGCTTCTTTCCGGCCCGCGTCGGTTTTCATGGTATCTGGCAGCTTGAACAGCTTGGTGTAGAAGTGGTCGATGGTGAACTGCCCGTCGTCCGGTTCCCGGCCATCGCAGAACGGATCTTCCTTATGGCACAGGGGCCGGTTGAGGTGACCGCCGACCAGCAGACAGCGTGCAATGCCGATGGCGCCGAGGGAATCCAGGCGGTCAGCATCCTGGACAACGGCGGCTTCCAGGGTCTGGATTGGGATGTTGGCCGTGTAGCTGTGGGCTTCTATGGCGTGAAAAACTTCCGCAAGCAGATCCTGTGGGTAGCCCTTTGTTGCCAGGAAGCGATTTGCCTCCTCGGCCGCCAGTCTCGAACCCTGTGCGCGTAAGGGGCTGTCCTTGGCTACCGCTACACAATCGTGCAGCCAGGCGGCAGCTAGAGTTACAAGAGAGTTACATTGTTCAATATCAGTTAGATATATAACATTCTTCACAACACGCATTATATGACTGATATCGTGCGCCGCATCGGCAGCAGTGCTGCCGGATACGAATGCGCGGCACTGATCCTGCAGCCAGTCCAGCTTCAACGCTTCTTCCTGCGGTATTTTTTGGATATTTTTCGCTTCACCCCGGGTTTGCGGTTTCCCCGGCCCCGGATGGATTGCAGCGAAAGGCTGCTGGCGAGAGTCGGCAAACCAACGTCTTCGCGCAGAATTCCATGCTCCCGGGAGGTAATTTCAGACCAGTGTCCGGCACGCAGGCGCTTGGGCAGAAACACAGCGCCGTAACGTACCCGCTTGAGGCGGCTGACGGTGAGACCCTGCGATTGCCACAGGCGGCGTACTTCGCGGTTGCGCCCTTCCAGGATGGTGACATGGAACCAGTGGTTTTCGCCGCTGCCACCCGCGTCGCGAATGTCACTGAATTTGGCCGGACCGTCTTCAAGCTCGACCCCATCACGCAGGTTCTGCAGGTGCTCGGCTTTGACCTCGCCGCGAATTCTGCAGGCATATTCCCGGTCGACCTTGTTTGACGGGTGCATCATCGCATGGGCCAGTTCCCCATCGCTGGTCATCAGCAACAGCCCGGTGGTATTGATGTCCAGCCGGCCGACCGCTACCCAACGGGCATTTCTGACCGGGGGAAGGCGGTCAAAAACGGTCGAGCGATCACTCGGATCCGAGCGTGCGGTCAATTCACCTTCCGGCTTGTTGTAAATCAGGCTGCGATGCACGACAGGCTTGCTGACCACCCGCCAGGGGCGATCTTCAAAAGTGATGGTATCGCCATCGGACACGGTTTGCCCCAGTACGGCCGTGGCATTGTTAACCATCACTTCACCATTGCCGATACGTTTCTCCAGGGCACGGCGCGACCCCAGGCCTGCTGCAGCCATCACCTTTTGAACGCGTTCAGGCGCTGGCGCTTGAGAACTTGTCTGGTGTTTTTTTCTCACCCTTGTGCCGCCTCGTCTTCGATCGGATCGGGCTCAACGACCTGCTCGAGTTCAAGTTCGGGCTCGATGTTGCCCATGTCCATAATGTCGGCCAGCGAGGGAAGGTCGTCAAGGCTGGTGAGGTTAAAGTAATCGAGAAAAACTTTGGTTGTGCCGAACAGGGCGGGTTTGCCGGGCACATCCCGGTGGCCGATAACACGGATCCATTCACGTTCCTGCAGCGTGCGGATGATGTTGCTGCGCACCGAGACACCACGAACCTCTTCGATGTCACCCCGTGTAATCGGCTGGCGATAGGCGATGAGCGCGAGGGTTTCCAGCAGCGCGCGTGAATAGCGCTGCGGCCGTTCCTGCCATAGCCGCGATACCCATGGGTTGACTTCCTGCCTTACCTGCAAGCGGAATCCGCTGGCGACTTCTTTCAACTCCAGTCCCCGCTCTTCGTAGTCGGCGCCGAGTTCCTCCAGAGCTTTGCCGATTTCAGTATTTGTGGGCCGTTCCTCATCGCTGAAGACTGAGGCCAGTGTCGCCATACTCAGGGGCTCACCCGAGGCCAGCAGAAGGGCTTCGATTATATTTTTCAGCGATGTTCGCGCCTGGTCACCAAGGGTGGACATGTTCTTTATCTCCGGCTTTTCACGTAAATATTACCCAGGGGGTCATTCTGCACGAGGTCCACAATCCGTTCCCGTGTCAGTTCCATTAGGGCGATGAAGGTCACCACAACACCTCTGCGCCCCTCCTCAATGGTAAAGAATTGAGTGAAATTCAGGTAGGGATTATCGCTCAGGCGGTCGATAATCCGGGTCATTCTTTCCCGCACCGACAAGGGTTCCATCTGAATGTGGTGGCGGCTGTACAATTCAGCCCGGCCCAGTACGTCCCGCAGGGCGGACAGCATGTCGTTCAAATCCACATCGGGTGGAACCTGGACCACCTTGCTGTCTTCCAGGAACGCTTCGGTCAAAACAAAGTCCCGCCCCTCACGCGGCAGGTCATCAAGGTCTTCTGCAGCCTTCTTGAAGCGTTCGTATTCCTGCAGGCGACGCATCAGTTCTGCACGCGGGTCTTCTTCTTCCTCGTCATCCCCGCCCGGACGGGGCAGCAACATGCGGGACTTGATTTCGGCCAGAATGGCGGCCATCACCAGGTATTCCGCCGCCAGCTCGAACTGAAGTTCGTCCAGCAGGGCGATGTAAGCCATGTACTGCCGGGTGATTTCGGCGATCGGAATATCCAGGATATCCAGGTTCTGGCGGCGAATCAGGTACAACAGCAGGTCCAGCGGCCCCTCGAAAGCCTCGAGAAAAACCTCCAGCGCTTCCGGTGGAATATAAAGATCTTTGGGCAACTGCGTGAAAGGCTGACCCTGCACCACCGCAAAGGGCATTTCGGCCTGCTGTACCCGGTCTTCATTCACAGCGATGTTGCCGTTGTCAGCCCCGCCGGCCTGGTGGTTTACCGCTTCCAAATGAGTTCAAACCCAGAAATAGAATATTACTGGAAGTCTACCACGCCCTGGCCCTGGCGCAGGACCCGGGGCTGACCTTCAGTGAGGTCGAGCAGGGTAGTGGGTTCCAGCGGACAGTAACCGGCATCCACGAACAGATCTACCTGTCCATGAACTGCATCGAACAGGTCTTCGGTATCGTAAATTTCTTCTTCCATGTCGGGCAGGATCAGGGAAGAACTCAATATGGGCTCGTCTATGGTTTTGAGTATCGCCTGCACAATGGCATGGTTCGGTATCCGGATGCCGATGGATGAGGGTTGTTTCTTTTGCACGGTTCTGGGCACATTGCCGGTGGCCGGAAGAATAAAAGTGTAGGGACCCGGTGTCAGTTGGCGAACCAGGCGGTGGGCCCAGTTATCCAGTCGTGCAAACTGGCTGATGTCCGACAGGTTTCGGCAGCAATAGGTAAAGTAATGGTTACGGTTGAGTTGTCTTAAGCGAATGACGCGCTCGCTCGCTTCGCGGTTGTTCGCCGGCCACCAGCCCAGCGCGTAACCGGAATCCGTGGGATAGGCAATCAGGCCGCCGCGCACCAGCACCGCAACGATGTGCTCGATCTCTCTGGGTTTGGGCCCCTGCAGTCTGACTTCGATTCTTTCGCTCATTTGACCGGCCTTGCTTATTATTAGTAACTCACTATTTTAACATTTCAGTCGGCTGGGGTCAGGGTAAGGGACTTACTCTGACCCCGGTTGTAGTTAAAACTCGTCGGAAGTGAAGGCCTCAATGGTCAGGGCATGAATGTCGGTCTGCATCAGTTCCCCCATGATCCGGTAAACCAGGCGGTGACGCTTGATGGGGGACAGGCCCGTAAATTGCTCTGAGACGATCAGCACACGGAAGTGCCCGAGGCCACTTTTGGCTCCTTCGTGCCCGATGTGCAAGTGGCTTTCATCATCCACTTGCAGGGATTCAGGCGAAAGTTCAGCCTCCAGTCGTGCCTGGATCTCCGCCAGGCGTTGTTCAGGGGTCATACCGGCATCACCCGTTTGAACGGTGACACCTCAATCGACTGATAAACGCCAGCTTTAACGTAAGGGTCCGCGTCAGCCCAGGCGCGAGCATCTTCCAGCGAGTCAAATTCTGCAACGATCAGGGAGCCCAGGAAACCCGCAGGGCCGGGATCAGGCGCATCGATGGCCGGCCTGGGGCCCGCCAGCAACAAGCGGCCTTCGTCAAGCAACGCATTGACCCGTTCCAGGTGGGCGGGCCGGGTCTCCAGCCGGGCCGGCAGACTGTCTTCACGATCTTTCGAATAAATAACGTACCACATAGTCTTCCCAGTCTAGCACTGCCGGGGTCGGAGTAAGTTTCTTACTCTGACCCCAGTCCGGAGCGCGAAGCGGTGTCAGCCTGGTTTGACGCCCATTCTGATCAGCGTTGCCGTAACATAACCCGCTCCGCCCGTTCGATGGGGTCAGGTACTGCGAACCTGACCCCGGTTGTCACTGCGGTTGTCGCGCGACCAGTCACCACTCTGGTGTTCGGCAGTAACGGTGGTGTAAATGCCGCCGCGCACGTTGAAGATGGCGGTCAGGCGGATGTAGCGGGGATCGAGGACTTCGACCAGGTCGTCGAGGATTTTATTGGTCAGGTCTTCATGGAAACCACCTTCGTTGCGATAGCTCCACAGGTAGAGTTTCCATGATTTAAGTTCAATACAGAACGCGTCCGGAATATACTCCAGTTTCAGTGTTGCAAAGTCCGGCTGGCCGGTTTTCGGGCACAGACAAGTGAATTCTGGAGACTCGATGTCAATGGTATAATCCCGCGACGGTTTGGGATTGGGGAAAACCTCCAGTTCTTTGCTTGCTTGCTTGCTCATGGCGACTCCGGAAATAGCCTGTTACATTAACCAAAAATCAGAGCCAATCAGTTTAGCCATCAAATGAATAAAACTTCAATGCCGTTGTGCGCGGCGCCTCAATCTGGATACCCATGAGATTGTCCTCGATCAAGATGGCGGGATTCAAGTCCTTTGTGGATCCCACCACGTTCTATGCACCCACCAACCTGATCGGCGTGGTCGGTCCAAACGGCTGTGGCAAGTCCAATATCATTGATGCGGTGCGTTGGGTGATGGGTGAAGGGTCCGCCAAGGTCCTGCGCGGCGCATCCATGATTGACGTCATCTTTTCCGGCTCATCGGGGCGCAAACCGGTGGGTACGGCCACGGTTGAACTGGTTTTCGATAATTCCGAGGGCCGCGTCGGCGGCCAGTTTGCCGGTTACAGCGAGATATCCCTCAAGCGGCAGGTTTCACGTGACGGTATTTCGGTGTATTACCTCAATGGCAGCCGCTGCCGCCGAAAAGACGTGCGCGATCTCCTGCTGGGCACCGGCCTGGGTTCCCGTAGCTATTCCATCATTGAGCAGGGCATGATTTCCGAGGTCGTGGAAGCCAGGCCGGAGGAAATTCGCGGCCATCTCGAAGAAGCTGCCGGTATTTCCAAGTACAAGGAACGGCGGCGGGAGACCGAACGGAGGATCAACCATACGCGGGATAATCTCGCCCGCCTTTCGGACCTGCGCGAGGAAATAGGCAAACACCTGAACCGGCTCAAACGCCAGGCCGGCGCAGCCAACCGTTATCGCAAACTCAAGCAGCAAAAACGGGACCTGGAGTCCCGGTTGATGACTTTGCGTTGGCAAAAGCTGATGAAGAAAATCGAGCGGGACGCACAAGAACTGGCGCGCAAGGAAACCAGCCTGCAAGAGAGTATCTCGCGGCAGAGAGCCAGCGAGGCGGCCCTGGAAAAGCTCCATCAGGAAACGGGTCAGGGTAACGAAGCACTGAGTGAAGTACAGGGTGAGTTGTACAGCGTGGGCAGTGAAATCGCCCGCCTGGAACAGACCATCGAACATGCGCGGGAATTACAACAAAGGCAGAAGCAGGAGTTTAAGGAAACCGAGGAAGCCCTGCGAGACCTGGAAAAACACATGGGGCTGGACAAGGTGCAGGTCGAAGAACTGACCCGTGGCCTGGCCGAAGTCGAACCGGCCCTGGCGGAGGCGGTGGAGCTTGAAAATAAAGCGGCTGAAATGATGGAAAAGGCCGACAGCGCGGTCCAGGCCTGGCAGAAACAGTTCGAGGAACATCACCTGAAAAGCACACAAAGCAACCGCGTGGCGGATCGCACCCGGGCCGACATCGAGGTTCTGGATCAAGGGCTGGTGCGGGCTGCCCGGCGCCTGGAGTCCTTGTCGGGTGAAACGGCTTCCATGGATTCCTCCGGAATGAGTGATGAGCTGGATGCATTGTCCGCGGAGTCGGTCAAACTAGCCGCTGCAGAACGGGAAAAACAGCAAGATCTGGATGAATTGCGCTCCAGCCTGGTTCAGGCGCGATCCAGTCTGCGCTCGTCTGAGGAAAAGTTTCGCGAGACGCAGCGGGAACTCAATACGCGCGAGGGCCGTCTTGCATCCCTGCAGGCACTGCAGGAAGCGGCGCTGGAAGACCACAGCGGTAAAGCCTGGCTGGACGCGCAGGGGCTTGCCGATGCGCCCCGCCTGGCGAAATTAATCGAGGTCGAGGCCGGCTGGGAAATCGCCGTCGAGACGGTTCTGAATCATTGGCTTCAGTCGGTTGTAACACCACCCGGCCAAAGTCATGGAGAAGCCCTGGGCAGCCTTGAAAATGCCAGCCTGGATCTTCTCGAAGATCAACGGGGCCGGGTCAAAGTGGCGCAAGGCACCCTGGCTGCCCTGGTCGATGCGCCGGATGCCATCATGGAGTTGCTGAACCGGGTGCGGGTAGCCGATTCCCTGGAGCAGGCCTGGTCCGCCCGAGAAGGTTTAGCTACCCTGGAATCGTACGTTACCCGTTCCGGTGAATGGATCGGCAAGGGCTGGGTGCGTGCGGCACGCGGTCAGCCCGGGCAGGACAGTATGCTGGCGCGCGAAAAAACCATCAGCCGCCTGGACCAGGAAATATCCCTGCTGGCAAGGGAAACAAAAAATCTGGCTGCTGTTACCGAACAGGCGCGAGCTGATATTCAACAGCAGGAAGTGCGTATCAGCGAAGTACAGGCCGAAGTCAATGCGCTGCATCGTAAACGCAGTGAAGTGAATGGCCAGATGGAAAGCCGTCAAACCAGTATCGCGCTGATGGAGAAACGGCAACAGGACATCAGCGCGGAAATTGCGGAGCTCAGGCAGCGCATTAAGTCGGATGAGTCAGCGGTTCGCCTCGCCCGGGGTGAGTTGGAGAAAATGCTCGGCGAAATGGCTACCTTGAAAGACGAACGAGACGCCCTGGATGCCCGGCGCAATGAGTTGATCATGGAACGAGACCAGGCGCGCCGTCAACTGAGTGATGCCCGGGACAAGCGCCACGAACTGGCCTTGAAGGCAGGCTCCCGACGGGCCAGCCTGGATTCGCTGCGCCAGTCGCTGGAACGGATGGACACCCAGATCAGTCAATTACAGCAACGTTACCTGAGCCTCAGCGAAAAGCTTGCAAAGGCCGCGCAACCAGGCCAGCAGTACAGCGCGGAACTGGAAGCTCTGCTGCAACGGCGGATCGATACCGAGGCGCGGCTCAGCCAGGCCCGTCAGAAAGTTCAGGCGCTGGAAAACGACTACCGTGAAAAGGATGCCGACCGCCAGCGCGCCATCCAGAACTCTGATGAAATCCGCCAGGATCTCGAAACCGCCCGCTTGCGCTTGCAGGAAATCCAACTCAATGCGCGTAATATCCAGCGGCAGGTAGAAGAACTGGATGCAGACGTAAACGAACTGGCGGAGTCCTTGCCTGAGGCCGCAGACCCGGAGGCATGGGAATCTGAACTGGAAAATTTACAGATAAAAATTACCCGGCTCGAACCGGTTAACCTGGCGGCGATCCAGGAATTTGAGGAAGAGCGCAAGCGCAAAGACTACATGGATGAACAGAACGACGATCTGTGTAAGGCGCTGCAAACACTTGAAGACGCCATCGCCAAAATTGACCGAAAAACACGGACTCGCTTCAAAGAAACCTTCGAGAAGGTAAACAAGGGCGTGCAGGAACTGTTTCCCCGCCTGTTTGGTGGCGGCTACGCGTACCTGGAGCTTACCGGGGAAGATTTGCTGACCACCGGTGTGAGTATTATGGCTCAGCCTCCCGGCAAGCGGATCAGCAACCTGCACCTGTTGTCCGGTGGCGAAAAAGCGCTGACCGCCGTTTCATTTGTCTTTGCCATCTTTCGCCTGAACCCGGCGCCATTCTGCATGCTTGACGAGGTTGACGCACCATTGGATGATGCCAACGTGGCCCGTTTTTGCAGCATGGTGAAGGAAATGTCGGATACGGTGCAATTCGTGTTTGTAACGCACAACAAAATCACCATGGAAATGGCGCACCAGGTGAGCGGTGTAACCATGAGTGAGCCCGGCGTCTCCCGGCTGGTTCAGGTCGATGTTGACGAAGCGGCAAAACTGGCTGACAGTTAATGGATTTTTGACGGAATACGGGCATTGGAAACTTCAACACTTCGCTGGATCATCATCATTGTGGGCGCCCTGATACTGGGCTCGATTTTCCTGTTTGGAAACCCTGATAAAAAGCGTAAGCCCCGTGCTTCGCGGCGCCAGGAAAAACACAATGCCAGGCGGCTGGAACCCACGCTGGACGGGCCGGATGAGGCCATTGCTGATACCTCCGACCCGCTCACGGGCGAGGGCAGCGGGGAAATTGGCCAGGGTGAGCTTGACATCGGTGACGGACAGCCGGATTTGACCGCAGAGCCGTCCGCACCGCGCAAACCGCCTCCGCCTCCGCCGGAAAAAATTGTCAGCCTGTTCCTGGTGGCGCGGGATAACCACATCATCAACGGTGCCGAGTTACTGCAGGCTGCGATCAATACCGGCATGGAATTTGGTGAAATGAATGTTTTTCACCGTATTCTGGAAGGTACGGACAAATCTTTGTTCTGCCTGGCAAATGCCGCCAAGCCGGGGAATTTCAGCCGTGATGAATGGAATACTTTTGCCACCGGTGGTGTGGTGTTGTTCCTGACCCTGCCGGGTCCCGCTTTTGCACTCGACACCTGGGATTCGATGCTGGCCACCGCCAGGCGCATCGGTGAAATCCTCAATGCCGAATTGATGGATGACGAGCACAAGCCCTTCACACGTCAAAAAGAGGCCCGCATCCGAGAGGAAATGAGAGCCTGGGACAGGAGCAAATCCTGACGGCGCCACAATGAATAAGTCCTCAGCAGAACGGCGCAGCGCAGAACGGCGTATGGGCGAGTTGCGCCGTGAGATCGAACAACATGACTATCGCTATTATGTGCTCGATGCCCCCTCCGTTCCGGATGCCGAATACGATCGCCTGATGCGGCAATTGCAGGCCCTGGAGGCCGATTATCCCGACCTGGTGATTGCCCAGTCACCAACCCAGCGAGTTGCCGGTCAGCCCGCAGAGGGGTTTGAACCGGTTCGCCACCGCACGCCGATGTTATCGCTGGCCAATGCTTTCTCAGCGGAAGAAATTCAGCAGTTCCACGATCGCGTCGTCAAAGGACTGGAAATCGATCATGTCACTTACGTAGCTGAGCCCAAACTGGACGGTGTCGCCATCTCCCTGCGTTATGAAGCAGGCTGCCTCGAACAGGCGGCCACCCGCGGTGACGGCACCACCGGCGAGGACGTGACTTCGAATGTGCGCACCATCAACGCCATCCCCTTGCACCTTGAACGAAGGGAGCAGTCCCCGCTGTGGCCACCCACGCTGGAGGTCCGGGGAGAAATCTACATGCCCCTGGCCGGGTTCCATGCCTGGAATGAGCAGGCGCGAAAGCAGGGTGGTAAAGAACTGGTCAATCCCCGCAATGCTGCTGCCGGCAGTCTGCGCCAACTGGACCCGCGTATAACGAAAACCCGCCCGCTGGCCTTTTATGCCTACAGTGCGGTTGCCGCTGAAGGTCTGCCGGACAGTCATTTAGAAGTTTTACAGTTATTGCGCGCCTGGGGCTTTCCGGTTAATCCGGAAGTGCGGCGGGTGAAGGATGCGCAAGGCTGCATCGACTACTATCATGATCTGGCCGCCAGGCGCGATAGCTTGCCTTACGATATTGATGGCGTGGTGTTCAAGGTTGAATCAAGGGAGCAGCAGGAAACACTTGGGTTTGTCAGCCGCGCACCGCGTTGGGCGATCGCCCGGAAATTTCCGGCGCAGGAAGAAATCACCCGCCTGCTGGATATCGATATCCAGGTGGGGCGTACCGGGGCACTGACGCCGGTGGCCCGACTGGAACCGGTCTTTGTCGGTGGTGTCACGGTGACCAACGCGACACTGCACAACCTGGATGAAATCCGCCGCAAGGATGTGCGTGTCGGCGACTGGGTGGTGGTCAGGCGTGCCGGGGATGTGATCCCGGAAGTTGCCCGCGTGTTACTGGAGCGCAGGGAAGGCGACCCGGAGGAATTCCAGATGTCCACGTCCTGCCCGGTTTGTGGTTCAGCGGTCGAACGGGTCGAGGGCGAAGCCGTATTTCGTTGCAGCGGAGGCCTGTTCTGTCCCGCGCAAAGAAAACAGAGCATCATGCACTTCGTCTCCCGCCGCGCCATGGATATTGAGGGTCTGGGTGAAAAACTGGTTGGGCAACTGGTCGACAAAGGCCTGGTGCATTCCGTTGCCGACCTGTACAAACTGAGCCGTGAACAGTTGCTTGGCCTGGAACGAATGGGTGAAAAATCTGCTGACAATCTGTTGGCGGAACTGGAGCGCAGTAAAACCCCGGACCTTGGCCGCCTGCTGTATGCCCTGGGCATACGCGAAGTAGGGGAAGTCACTGCCCATTCGCTGGCACGGCATTTTGGTAGCCTGGAACATATTGCACAGGCCGGTGAGGAAGAACTGACCGATGTCCCCGATGTGGGGCCGGTGGTTGCCGGTCACGTTCGTGCTTTTTTCCAGGAAGCGCACAACCGTGAAATCATCGATTCACTGGCGCAGGCCGGCTTGCGCTGGAAGGCGGTGGAGGTCCAGCAGGGTGAACAGCCACTGGCCGGCCAGACCTGGGTGTTGACCGGTGCGCTGAGTATGCCGCGAGCCAAAGCAAAAAACATGCTGGAAGCACTGGGCGCAAAGGTATCCGGCAGCGTGTCGGCCAAAACCTCGGTAGTGCTGGCCGGTGAGGCGGCCGGTTCCAAGCTGAGAAAGGCTGAAAAGCTGGGTATCAAAGTACTCAGTGAAGCAGACTTCCTTCAGCTCATAGCAAAGCCGGGGTCAAAGTAAGTCCCTTACTCTGTCGTCCGGAGCGCGAAGCGGCACCAGTCCGGTTTGCCGCTTATGGACGTCGATTACACCGAAGCATTTTACAAGCACAGGAAAAGACGTAAGCTAAAGGTATCCCATCAGACTGCTCTTAACTGAATCTCCGTGGGATCGGGGGAGAACCACCATATACCCTCAAAGTTACCCACCAAACATATAGGTAAAGAACAATGTGTGGTATTTTCGGTGTTGTTAGTCTCTCCTCAGAAGCTACTCTTCCAGCCAGTAAACTCAAAGCTTCGCTTCACCTGCTCCATCACAGAGGACCGGATGCCTCTGGCACCTACTCGTCAGGCCGTTTTGCTTTTGCTCATGCGCGGCTTGCTCTTGTTGACCCGGATCCAAGAAGCAACCAACCTTTTTGGGACGAAAGTAAGCGATACGCTCTTGTTTATAATGGTGAAATATATAACTTCAAAGAGATAAGGGAGGAACTTGAGCAACAATCCATACATTTTAGTACAAGCAGTGACACCGAGGTTCTCCTGAAAGGGCTGATACATATCGGTTCTGACAAGCTGTTAGCCAGACTTGAAGGTATGTTTGCCTTCTCTTACTTTGACAAAGAAAAAGGGACACTACTTTTAGCTCGTGACAGGTTTGGAATGAAACCTCTCTATATCTACAAAGATAATGACCGATTTATCTTTTCTTCTGAAGTGAAAGCTTTTAGGCCATGGATTAATTTCGACTTCAATCCTTTTCCAATATCTTCTTATCTACTGGGTTTTGGCGGCCCGACAAAAGGAGCTACCTTCTATAAAGGAGTCACATCTGTAACTCCTGGAAGTTACATAGTTATCGCGCCAGGGAGAGAACTTCGTTGTGAAACATTTTTTTCTATGCCCGATTTTCTTGACCCCGACCATGCGGAAAAACTTCAGGGCTTCTCACCCAGGAAAATTGTAGATCATACTGAAGAGCTCATGTACCGTAGTGTCGAAAGCCATATGTTCGCAGATGCTCCAGTGGGAGCATACTGTAGCGGTGGAGTAGACTCATCCCTGCTGGTGGCAATGGCGCGCAAGGTGCACTCTAATTTGGCTATTTTCCATGCCAACGTAGTAGGCCCGTGGAGTGAGGTCAATGCGGCAAAAGCTTTAAGTCAGCACCTCAAATTGGATCTTAATGTTGTTGATGTAAAAGAGTCTGACTTCATTACCATGATGCCTGATGTAATCAGGCATTATGAACACCCCTATACTTACCACCCCAATTGCGCTCCTTTTATGATGGTCTCAAGGTTGGCGCGCGATAACGGGATCAAAGGCTTGTTAAGCGGAGAAGGCGCAGATGAGCTGTTTCTTGGCTATCCATGGATGGGACGAGAGACTCTGGTCAACGCTTACTACCAGCTAGGCACTAAACTTCAGCGGTTAGTACATAAAATCCCTGAACTGGGTCATATTCTCTGGCCACAAAACTCAAATAATCATAACGTTCTGCGTGACATGTTTAATCAGCGAGAAATTGCAGATGACAGAACTCAGGCACGAAACAGAATCGCCCGCCTCAACTCCACTCAAATCAACCAGGATCATCTGACGTCTATTGATTACTTGAATTTCCACTTGCGAACTCTACTCCATCGCAACGACAGTCAGGGAATGGAGGCGAGTATTGAGTCACGATTTCCATTTTTAGATCACCATGTAGTCCATTCAGCCGTTAATATGCCAAAACGCTTTAAACTGCGCTTTTCACCCAAAACACTTGAACGCGCACATCCCTTCATTCGGGATAAATGGGTCATTCGTAAAGTTGCGGATCGCTGGATTCCTCGGAAGCTGAGCCAACGTGTAAAAATGGGGTTTTGGACAACGACTGCAGAACGCATGGTTGTAGCCGCTGAATATTTCAAAAACTCATTTATTCAGGATCAGTTCGAACTGTCTATGAAACAAATTGCGGCCACTCTGGAAGAGGCTGATCAAGAGTTAAAAATGCGGCTGTTGCATCTCGACGTATGGTCACGAGTCTGTTTATTAGAAGAATCTGTCGACCATGTGCGCTCAGACCTGATCAAATATGTCAACATTCGCTCACAAGAGGTGGCCCCAACAAATCGGATGGCGCTATAAGTGGATTTCCAGCCGATATATGGGTGCCGGCAGGTGTTCGCTGCTGACGTACACAGCGGGTTCATCGAAACCAAAAGTGACCGATTCGTTCTGCAGGCTGGGTGGTCCGGTGTATTCGATTGGAGTATTGAGGAAAGCCCTGGCCCACGATTCGCCCTGTGCGCGTTCAAACACGTAAAGGCTGCTGTAAGTAATCACTGCAGCCCGCCTGCCATCGCTTGAAATATCCAGGCCGGTTGGCTGGGAAAACCATTTTCCCGGTTTTTTGTGGCGCAGAAGGTCGTTTGCAGTCGGTGGCGTGAAACTGGGTACATCGCCCAGGTATTGCAGTTCGGCTGCGTCATTTTGCAAGGCCTGGTCAAGCGGTAGTCCGTACAGGCGCGGAGGGTGGTCCCGCTTGGTCAGGAACAGGATCATTTTACTACCGGCGTCATAGGCCATCGCTTCGCAGTCCCGTGGTCCGTCCGGGTAACGGATTTTCAGCTTGTGCAGCAGGTCGACTTTCTCCGGGTAGCCCTCGTTTCTGGTGGTGCGGGGTTCGGCGACAAAATACAGCCTGACGGATTTATAGCGGGCCTGGTTATCGCCGATGTCGCCCAGCACCAGCAAGGGTCCGTCCGGGCCGGGAACACGGCTTATATCTTCCCAGTCTCGATTTTTTGCATCGCGGATCCGGACTTTACCCAGATTGCGTCCATCCGGTCCGGCGATATAGACCGAGGGGCTGCCGCTGTCATTGTGCAGGAAGAACACACCGCCGGCGCTCGACTGGATGCCGCTGACTTCATCCAGTTCCCTGGATTCCAGGATGGCGCTCAGCATGAATCCGCTTTCTGCGGCATCAACGGTCGACGGAGTTTCAATGGCATCGCAAGCAGTAAGTGATATCAATATCAGGGCGAAGCTGAAGCGGAATTTCATATGCTTGTGTCTCCTGTAATGCGGACAGTATAAAATCATTCCCAGGTCGGGTTTCAATGTATTGAGGCAAACATGTTCAGAGTCGTACTACGGGTGCTTGTGATTATCCTGTTGCTGTTGGCAAGTCAGGTCGTGCTGGCGGAAAAAACCGATGTGGTTTATTTGAAAAACGGCGACCGGGTCACCGGTGAAGTCAAATCGCTGTTTCGCGGTAAGCTGGAGTTCGCCACGGACAATATGGGTACGGTGTTCATTGAGTGGCATGATATCCGGGAGATCGTCAGTACGACCGGGCAGGCGGTCGAACTGACCAACGGGCAGCGTTTTTACGGCCCCCTGATGAAACCGGATAATAACGATATGCTGGTGGTGAGAACCGGCGACGGACCGGTGGGTGTCAACACGCTGGATGTGATCGGCATGTATCCGGTCGAGGCCAACTTCTGGGATCGGTTCGACATCAGCGCTAACCTGGGTTTCAGTTGGGATAAGGGCAGTAATGTGGGTAAATACAACCTCGGTATTGATTCGGCTTTCCGGCGTACCCAGTCCATAACCCGGGCAAACTTCAGCATGGAAATCACCACCCAGGACCAGGTGGATTCTACGGCGCGTAATGTACTCAACGCCAATCATGCGATCTTCATGCCAAACAAGAAGTTTCGGATCTATTTTGGCAATCTTGAACAAAACGATGAACTGGGTATTGACCTGAGAGCTCTGGTGGGGGCAGGTTATGGCTGGGTTCCCATCCGTTCCCAGAAGAACTGGTTTTCACTTTCAGCCGGCCTGGATGTCAACCGCGAAATACCGGATGTGGGCCAGAGTGAGACCAATCTGGAAGCCGCGGCCATGATGGTCTATGAGTACTACACGTATTCTTCACCGGAACGATCGTTCAAGGCTGATTTTACAATTTTCCCAAGCATCACCGATTTTGGGCGGTGGCGTGCGACCTTTGATACCAGTTATAGTTTTGAATTGATCAATGACCTGTACTGGAAACTGAACTTCTACGCCAACTACGACAGCGCTCCGATTTCAACCGAAGGCGCCAGTAGCGACTACGGCGTCACTTCATCAATCGGCTATAAGTTCTGATTGGTGAAACTGCTTTTGATATTCAATCCGCAGGCGGCCATGGGCCGCGCCGCAGTACTGTTGCCTGAAATTACCCGGGCCCTGGAGCGGTTCGCGACGGTAGACAGGATTCAGACCCGTTATGCCGGACATGCTACAGATCTGGTCGCCGAAGCTGATCTGGAAGCGTTTGACGGTGTGATAGCGGCGGGCGGGGACGGCACACTGTTTGAGGTTCTCAATGGTCTCTACCGCAAGGCGCCCGGCGAACGGGTTCCGCTGGGCCTGGTTCCTGCCGGTACCGGTAATGCCTTTGCCCGTGATTTGGGGTTGCTGCCCGGAGACTGGCAGAAGGGGGTTGATCTCATCGCCCGAAACCGGCCCAGAAAGGTGGATGTCGGTCGTGTACAAACCCGCAGTGAGACTTTTTATTTTCTCAATATCATCGGCATGGGCTTTGCAGTAGATGCCGGAAGGGCGGCCAAAAAACTGAAAATACTGGGTAATGCGGCCTATACACTGGGTACCTTGTGGGAGACAATTAAGCTTAAGAGTTATCCGTTACATGTTGAAATTAATGGAAAACATGTTAAACAAGATAATGTTTTTATCGAAATTTCAAACTCCCGCTACACCGGTAGCAGCTTCCTGATTGCACCCGATGCCCGGATTGATGATGGGCTGTTGGATGTCACACTGTTGTCCCGCCTGCCGCGCAGGCGCTTGCTGCAGTTGTTTCCCACCATCTACAGCGGTCGGCATGTGCAGTACGAAGAAGTATCGACTTTCCAGGCGCGGCAAATCCGGATTCATGCACCGGGTGGGCGATTGCTGGCGCCGGATGGTGAATTTCGCGGTCACTCACCAGCGGACATCAGTTGCCTTGCCGCTGACCTGGAAATGTTCGCTGACTGAAGTTGAGAGTCAAACCGGGGGTGAGATCCCGTTTAGCCGATACCCTCGATGGTGCCGTCCGGGAGTACCTTGACATCAAGCGCCTTGGGCTTTCTGGGCAAACCCGGCATGCGCATGATGGCTCCGGTCAGCACCACCAGGAAACCGGCGCCGGAATTTATCTGGATGTTGCGCACCGTGACTTCGAAATCCCTTGGCCTGCCGTGCAGGGCAGGGTCGTCTGACAGGGAACTGGGCGCCTTGGCAATGCAGATGGGCAGCTTGTCCATGCCCAGTTCCTCCACCTTTTTCAGATCCTTTTCAGCCTCTTTGGTAAAGGCCACGCTATCGGCGCCGTACATGCCCTTGCTGACAGCACGGACTTTTTCGATCACCGGAATGTCCAGATCATACAGTGGCTGGAAAGGCCGGCCGCCGTTGACCGCCGCCATGACCTGATGAGCCAGGTCTTTCGACCCCTCCCCGCCTTCCATAAAGTGCCGGGACTCGGCAAAGAACACGCCATCCTGATTGGCGCGTTCTTTGACCAGGCGGATTTCATCATCGGTATCGGCCTCGAAGCGGTTCAGAGCGACGATCGGCTTCTTGTTGAACTGCATCACGCTTTCAATGTGCTTGTCGAGGTTTTCCAGGCCATCGTGAACCGCCTGGGTATCCGGTTCGGTCAGGCGATCCGTTGATTTGCCACCGTGCATCTTGAGTGCGCGGATGGTGGTTACCAGGATCACCCCATCAGGATCCAGGCCGGCCGAACGGCACTTGATGTCAAAAAATTTCTCGGCACCCAGGTCAAAACCGAAGCCGGCCTCGGTGATGGCCCAGTCGGAAAAATGCATGGCCATCCGGGTGGCAAATACGCTGTTGCAGCCGTGCGCGATATTGGCGAAGGGGCCGCCGTGCATCAATACGGGAGTACCTTCCAGAGTCTGTACCAGGTTGGGATGAACGGCGTCACGCAGCAGGGCCAGAACGGCATCGGTGATGCCCAGCGCCTTGAGGAATACCGCCTCACCCTTATAGGTATAGCCGATCAGGATGCGGTCCAGGCGCCGGCGAAGGTCGTCCATGTCATTGGCCAGACACAGAATGGCCATGATTTCCGATGCGGCCGTGATATCGAAACCGCCCTCGCGGGGAATTCCCTGGAAACGTCCGCCCAGCCCCAGCACGATCTTGCGCAGACTGCGGTCATTCATATCCATGACCCGGCGCCATTCCACGATTCGCGGGTCGATCTGCAAGGGGTTGTCCCAGTAAATGTGGTTGTCGAGCGAGGCCGATATCAGGTTATTGGCCGATGTAACGGCATGAAAGTCACCGGTAAAATGCAGATTGATCCGGTCGACCGGCAGAATTTGTGAGTAACCACCGCCGGTCGCTCCGCCCTTCATGCCCAGGCAGGGACCCAGCGAGGGTTCACGCAGGGCAATACACACCGATTCACCCAACTGGCGGAAGGCCTGGCCCAGGCCGATGGAAGTGGTAGTTTTGCCTTCCCCGGCCGCTGTGGGTGTGGTTGCCGAAACCAGGATCAGGCGGCTCTTGCCGCTCCGCTGTCGGGGCCTGGAAAGTGCATTCAGGTGCACCTTCGCAATTTGGTTTCCATAAGGAATCAGGTCTCGTTCATCAACGCCCAGTTGATCGGCAACGGCGCGGATGGGTTCGACACGGGCTTGCGCGGCGATAGCGGTGTCAGAAAGCATTGGTTTCCCTCGTAAACTGTTACTGGAATGGTCGGCGCCTGATTCCTTCAGCGGCACATTATCATCCAGGCAGAGCCGTTGCACCAGCCCCCCCGGGAAGAACGAGTGTACCGGTTCTTACGCCTCACAGCCCGGCACGCCGGAGGGCCGGGTCTGGTAAAATCCCCGGCAAGCCTGATCACAGTAAAACGGAGCATGGTAATGGCGAAACACGCACACTCTGGAACACAGTCGATTCTTATCAGCGGACTTTTTCTCAGTTGTTTGGTGTGGAATTCACTGGCGGTGGCAAAGCCCCGGCCGGAACAATTGCCCCCCCCGCCAGCCACCAGCGAAGCAGCGGTGAAAATATTTGAAGTCGCTCCGGTGCAACGCAGTGCCGCCATATTGATGCCCAATGCGCAAACACCGGTACCACCGGCGCCGCTGGATGCAACCACTAAATCCGAAATCCTGAAAAGCCTGGGCGGCAGCGGAGAACTTCCAGCGCCGGGGGGTGGCGGGGCGGAGGAAAAACCTGTACTTGAGCATCTGTTGCTGTCGGCCAGACACCCCTATTTCAGCGAACAGGGGTTTCTGACCCTGAACCTGGCCTACCGTGTCCACCCAGAGACTGCGATCAATTTCAACAGTGCGTATCCGGGTAGTGCCGGCGTCAAGATGAAGGTTGAGAAAGGCCGGACCTATCTGCTTGATTTTTCGGTACAGAGCTGGGGTGGCGGAACCTATCTGCTTGAGACTGCAGGCGGCAAACAGACGTTTGAGGATGAGGCCGGCAGCAAAAAGCACATCCTGGTGGCCTTGAAGGCCACCAGTTCAGGCTGGACCACGGTGCGTTTAAGCCGGGACGGGACGGATTATCACCTGTATTCGGTGGAAATTATGCGGGTTGTCGGCCCCCCGGACTAATCTGCGTTCTTTGGCTCGTAACTGCAACGCTGACCGCCGATGCTGCCTTCAAACATCAAGCCGCCATTGGGCATGGTAAAGACCACGACACCTGAGTCGTAAGCTGCGTCCGCCGATGCTCCCGCCGTTATGACTACGGCCGACGCCTGGGCGCCAAATTCAAAGTTGCCGCGCTTGAAGTGCTCCAACGCTGTCTTGTCCTTGAAGAAAATAAATTGGGAATAGCTTTGGCCACCCAATTGCAGGCCGATGGTGGCCTGTGACAGGGAGGCGTAACCATCCACCTGATCATTGGCGATGACCAGGCCGCGCCCGAAAGCGCCGCCAACGACAATGCCGCCTTGGCCCACGCTGGGGAATACCGCATAGCCGGCGGAGTCATCGAAGAATTTCTGAACGCTGGGATCTTTTGTCTTGATATCCAGAATGGCCCTGGCGACATTCAGCTCCATTTTGTCGGACGGGTCCGGTTGGAACGCCAATACTTTGCCACTTACCAGGACCAGGGCTAACAAGGTAACGAATACTGCAATTTTGCGCATATTTCTCTCCATGGCTTATCAGAGGTCCTTATATTTGAATTTCTGCCCACTGATGGTGGCTTCGTACATCAGCCCGCCACTGACATTGGTGAATACGGCAACACCTTTGTCGTAATTGGCATCGGCAGATGCGCCCAGGGTCACTGCAACCGCAGAGGCCTCGGCGCCAAACTCGAAATTACCCCGCTGGAAATTTTTCAACGCGGTTTCATCTTCAAAGAATATAAACTGGGCATAGACCTGGCCGCCCAGTTGGAATCCGATGGTCACCTGGCTGACCGAAGTTTTGCCTACCACCTTGTCGTTGACGATGACCAGGCCTTTTCCGTGCGCGCCACCGATGCCGATACCGCCTTTGCCAACCTTGGGAAAGACAGCATAACCGGCTGAATTTTCGAAGAAGTCCTTCATTCCGGGGTCTTTTTGTTGCAGGTCGAGAATGGCCTTGGCTACATTAAGCTGTAAAGGGTCGCTTGTGTCGGGTTCGAAGGCCCACAGGCCGGAACTGGTGATGAGTAGTGCAATTGCCATAAACGAAAGCGCTGCTTTGCGCATAGTATTCTCCTGTGAAAAGGGCTGTTCCGATTTCTAGGACCCCAGGGCCGGGAATTTGTTTCACGGCTTACCCTGATGATAAGGCTAACGAGTGATTAGATCACATCCCGAATTTTTACGCCAGAATCTGTCGCGCTTCACTCGGCGGATGACCGGTCCAGCCCTTGTATGCTCTGGAAAACGAACTGACTTCCGAAAAGCCCAGCAAGAAGGAAATTTCAGTCAGTGTCTTGGTCCGGTCCTGAATGTACTGCTGCGCCAGTTCCCGTCGGATTTCCGTCAACAGGACCTTGAAGGATGTCGCTTCTTTTTGCAGCTTGCGGTGCATATTGCGGGGCGTCATGTGCAGGGATTCGGCAACCGAAGCCTCGCTGACGCCGCCGGAGCTGAGCTTGTCGATAATGGCAGCCTTGACCCGGTTGAGAATGTCGGCCTTTTCCCGGTGAGCAAGGTATTTGACGACGATATGCTCGTTCAGTCTGGCCAGTTGGTCGTTCGAACCGGTCAGCCTTTTGTCCACTTCCCCGAGGGCAATGACAAACAGGGTATGTTTTGCACCGAACTCGACCGGACAGCGGAACAGTTCATAGTAATAGCCTGTGTCTGCAGGTTCCTCCTGCCTGAAACAGACTTTTACCGGCTTGAAGTCCTTGCCGGCAATTGTGCGGCACATCTTGATCAGTGCGGCAAGTTGTCCGTCTTCCCGGATTCGTTCATTTAACAGTGGCGTTTGTGCATCGATGGCCACCTTAAAAAACCGCCCATCTTCTTCCAAATCGATAATCAGTTTTTCCTGGATCACCTGGGCATAACGGCTCAGGCGCTGGAATGCCGTTCTCAGGCTGGAACTGGCGAGCCAGGCAACACCCAGTGAGCCCAGGTGCGCCGGACGGAAGTGTTCGGCACCTTTGAGACCGAAAAATGGATCGCCGGACTGCTCAGCAGCCTTCAGGTCCAGCCGCTGATACTTCTGGATTGAAATCCTTGCACCCTGATCAAACAGGGTTTCGGGATCGATGCCTTCTTCAACAAACAGGGGTCGCGGGTCAATACCGTAGCTTTCCAGTTGTCTCCAGAGCACGCCAAGTGTGGGGGCAAAGACGGTCATATGCGGGCGGATTTTGTCATGGTGCTGGGATTTGTATAAGGGTTTGGCCTAAGTATAGTCAATTCAGTCAAGCGATTGTCCTGTTTCGCCAAGAGATATCCGGGAACTTTCCGTACGCTACCATCCATGCAAGAGAAGGGGCGCAAAATCATACCTGCGGCGAGACGGCTAACGAGGCAAAAATGAAGTCCGGCACTGGAAAGAATAATAATCAGGATTCCGCGTGGTACAGCGGTGGGGTAAACGAGCCGTTATTGTGCGCAGAAATATCTTTTTGGCAGGACATGATCGCCGCTTGTGAGCCGTCACACCCCGATGAATCGCGGGAACGGATGCAGCAGGCGCTGGCGCTGGCGGAATTGCGTCTGGCCACCCTGTTCAGTGACTATCATCAAGCTTGTGCAGCCAATATCGCTAACAGGCTCCCGTCCAACGTCTATTCCATTTCGCTGAATAAATCAGCCCATCCCCGAAATTCCGGATCTGCCGAACACGAATAGGTCCACAGCAAGAGAAGCGCAAGTTTAGAACCTGGCCATTACCCGTTCCAACTCTTCATCATAACCCGCATCGTGCCCGGCCTGGCTCGTCACCGACATATACCACAGGGCTGCAAGCTGGTCGTAAAGACGGCAAAAATCATTCAGCCTGGAAAAATGCTTTGCGCCGGTAGTTCCAAAATAGGCCGTGAGAAAATCTTCAATCCGCTGCCTGTCCAACGGGTGGTGGCGCACCACGATCGCCAGGTCAAAGTACGGATCACCAACCGCCGCATATTCCCAGTCGATCAGTTTGACGGTCTCTTCGCCAATGATGTTGCTGTGCACCAGATCATTGTGGCAAAGAGCGGGCTGGTCTGTTTCTGATAACAATTTTTCTGCTCCCCGGGTAGCCTGCCCGGCGAGGCACAAAGCGGTGGAAGTCCCCGCTCCCCTGGCGTAGGCCAGGGCCATTTTCCCCGGCGCCAAGGCTGGCCCGCGCGGCGGCAGTGAGTGTAACTGGCGCAGGGTCGCTGCCAGTGCGCGCAGCTTGGCCGGCTGATGGATATCCGTGATGCTCCAGGCATTACCGGGAATCCAGCCAGTCACCAGCACGCCTTTGTCCGGATCGGCCCAGATGACTTGTGGGCCAATTCCGGCTTCGGATACCGTATGTAAAACGTCTCGCTCGGCTCGCCGGTCCAAAGCAAAAACCTGCGCCAGCGGCTGGTCAAATCGTGCGACAAACTGCTCATCGCCCCGCCTCAGCAGCCAACTGTCGCTGGCTGGGCCGCCGGCCAGTTTTTCAACGATATCCGCACCCCGGAGTAGGTTAATCCCATCCAGCAGTATCTTCTGAGCGGGGGTGATGTCAGGCATGAACCTCCTCCATGCTGTGGCGCCACTGACGGTATCCGACCACGATCAACACCAGGTAGAGGACAAAGAGCAGGGCGGTAAGCCACAGGCCCCGGCTGATGTACAGGTAAACCGAAACAGAATCGATAATGAACCAGTAGTGCCAGTTCTGGATAATTTTCCGCGCCACCATCCAGGTGGTCACAATGGCGCCCCAGGTGGTGAAGGAGTCGAGATAGGGCATGGCGGCATTGCTGTAACGGGACAGCAGGAAACCACTGGCCAGAGTTAGGAACAGGATGGATACCAGCGGTGCAACGTGCCGGCGCAGCGGCCAACTGCTGACCGGCAGTGAATGGTCCGGCCCCTCGCCGTGCTTCCAGCTATACCAGCCATAGACCGCCATTGCGATGTAGAACACTTGCAGGGCGGATTCCATGTACAGGCCGGCCTGGTACATCAGCATGATATAGATACTGGTGCTGCCGATGGCGGCGAACCAGCAGGCAATGTTCTCGCGGATTGCCAGCACCAGGTAAATCAGGGCCAGCACTACGGCGGTGAGTTCCCACAGCGACATGGCCTGCAGCGCATCGCCCAACTGTGCTGCCAGTTCAATCAATGTTGGGCAATCTGCCGATTTCCAGATCGGAATTCAGGTAGCGGGTAACGAAGACCATTTTTTGCCCGCCCGACATGCTTTCGTGGATGCAAGTGTTGATGGCCGTGGTCACCTGCTCGAACTCACCCCGAAGTTGCGTACTGAGCTGGTTGGTCACGATCTCCAGCCCCGGGAAGGTCCGCAGGCGCAGGATAAATGCCTTGATGGTGGGGATGTAGTCCGCATCCAGGGGGTACAAACTGATATCAACGGTAATTTTCATGGCTGTCTCCGTTTCGTTTTCCGTTTAGTTTCCGTAGTCATAGGTCAATGTGAGGCCATAGCTGCGTGGATCGCCGAATTTTGTGTACAGCGTGTTTTCAAACCATGGAGGCTCATTGCCGAAGTAGAATCCACGGGTCGCATAATTTTCATCAAACAGGTTGCGGCCCCAGGCGGACAAGCCCCAGGCGCCCCATTGTTTGCCGATCCGCAGGTTGACCAGACGGTAAGCATCTGACTTCTGATTGTGGCTGATATCAAAGTAAAAGGCGTCAACGGCGTTGATATCCAGGCGTGCAAACCAGCCACTGGCTGCCGTGTAGGTCGCCCCGATATTCAGCGTATAGGGTGGGGCGTGGGCCAGGTCACGATTGACCGCGTCCGGGCTTACCACAAGCGTCTTTTCCGATTGGCGGATTTTGCTGTCGAGCAAGCCCAGCGAGCCGTGCAGTTGCCAGCTATCGTTAATCTGCCAGGCTGCGCTGGCTTCCAGACCGTAAGAGCGGGCATCGCCGTTGTAGGTCACAAAGACGAAACTGTTCGGGTCATATGGTACCTGCTGGCTGGACTGGCTGAGCTGGGCATTGTCCCGGTCCATATAGAATAGCGTCAGGTCACCGCTGAGGCTGCCATCCAGCCACAGTCCCTTCAGCCCCAGCTCAAAATTCCACAGGTATTCCGGCTGATACGGAATGAATTCCGGTCCCAATATCGCCACGCCCTGCAAGGCGGCCAGCGATGGATTGAACCCGCCCGCCTTGAAACCACGGGCGATACGGACATAGCCCGTCAGGTTCTCCCGCCAGTCGTAGCTAAGCGCCAGGTGGCCTCCCAGCATGTTTTCCCCGGGCTCACAGTCGAATTGGGCGCAACTGTTTCCGCCGGGAGGCTGGTTAGGATAGTTGAGGTCCCGCCATTGATCGGCATAGCTGGCATCCCAGCGCTCAAGGCGCAAGCCCATCGACAGACCCAGTTTTTCACTGAGCTTGCTGTCCAGGCTGGCAAAAAAAGCCAGGGTGTCGGCCTTGTATTGACTGCTGATCCGGCGGTCGGTGAGGCAGGGCGCACAATAGTTTTCCTCGCCACTGTCATCATAGATTCCAAATGATGAAATCTGGTTGTCCTCCTTCAGTCGCTGGAGGAAAACACCCAGCACCCAGTCGGTCGAATCGTTGAACAGACGCCCCTGGGGTGAAGAAAGCAGCCTGAATTCCTGGTTCGCACTGCTGCGCTGGCGGGGATTGAGGTACTGGTAGTCGTAGACGTAGTCGCCGTATTGCTGCCAGAAATCATCATTGCCCCAGTCGCCATCGTAGCTGAAGAAAATATCTGAATCGGCCAGTGCGGTGATGCTGACCAGGTCGACCCGGTCATTCAGTGGACCGCTCAGGCGCAGGGAACCGGCCCGGGTCCGCTGGCTGTCCCGGCCGGGTTTGTCGGTATGGGTGATGTCGTCGTTGTGCACGGTCCAGGCATCGTAACCATTGTCAAAATCCATATACAGACCACTGAGCAAGGCGTTCCAGTCGCCTGCAAACGACCACTGGAGCTTGCCGCGCGCAGTCAGTTCATCGCGACCGTTGCTGTCGTTGCGGCCCAGATAGTCGTTGCTGCGGAATCCGTTGCTTTCATAGCGGTGCAGGGAGATGCGCCCGCTGCTGCGCTCGGTCAGTTTGCCGCCGGCGGCCGCGCCCAGTGAGAAAAGGCCATCGTTGCCGGCTGTCAGTTCCACGTTCATGGAAGTCTGCTCGGTTGGAGGTGCGCTGCGCATATAGATGACGCCGGCCAGCGCACTGGAACCGTAGCGTGCACTTTGCGGGCCGCGCAGTATTTCAATCTGTTCAACATCATACAGGCTGGCAACCCCGCCGATTCCTGAAAGGTCGATGTCATCGATGATGTAGCCGACCGAGGGGTTGGGCGCACCTTCGTACTGTTCACGCTCACCGATGCCGCGAAGCTGGAAATAGCGCGCCCGGGAACCCTCTCCTGAGAGGTTCATATTGGGCACCATCTGTACCAGTTCCTCGAAATGCTCCACGGTGGAAAGCCCGATGGTTTCCTCACCCAGCAGGGTCAGGCTGGTGTTGGTTTCCAACCGGGAGGTTATGCGGTAGCCGGATACTACGATTTCTTCCAGCAAAGAGTCTGCTGAATCCGTTTCACGGGTGTCAGCGCCATAGATTGCACCTGGCAACGCCAGTGCAGATAAAACCAATAATTTTATGAACATGTGCGGATCTCTATACAAGATTAGAGATCCGGCGTATCAAGCGGGAGTTTGGGCAGATTGTCCTCTTCCTACGCCGGTACTAACCGGATCAGGTTCCAAGGGTCCCTCTGTCGAGATCTCAGGCTCATACGAGCCGCCCCTAAGGCCAGAAGTAACTATAAAACATTTTTTGCCTCAAGACACCCGGAAAATGATATTTTTGCTAAGGTATTTAAAACGGCTCTCTGGAGAAGAAGGTGAAGCGTCGAGTTTTTATCAATAATACGGTTTTTCCCCTCGTTATGACCGGCCTCGGGGCGGGTATGGGTGGGGTCGGCAGCAGCAATTTGTTGGCCGGGGAGCACCCGGATGAGAAACGCATCCGGCTGGCGGAAAACGGGCCGATGGTTCCTCCGGTGCCGGCCATTCTGTTAACGGTGAATGGAAAACCCGGGGACCCGAAGGAAATATCCGTGGTCTGGACCTTCATCCTGGAAGGGCAGCCACCCCAAATCGGCATCAGCGTGGCGGACTACCACGTTGCCGGTGACCTGATCAAGCGGCATAAAGAGTTTGTGCTGAATGTTCCCTCAGCGGAAATAGTCGATGCTTTTGATGTCGTCGACATGAACTCCAGTAAAGTGGGCGACAAATATGCGCTGTCAAAACTGACCGAAGGAAAGGCCGAGGTGGTCAATGCCCCGACCGTGATGGAAGCCCCCATCCAGGTCGAATGCAGGGTTTTCAATACGATTAGAGTCCCGCCTCAGCGCACCGTTTTCTTTGCCGATGTGGTTGCCACCACAGTGCACGAAGGCGTGTGTGACGAGAACGGCCGGCTGATCGTCGACAATGTTCCCTTTTTCGGCATGACTGCCGGCAGCGGCGAATTTTATACCATGGGCCGGCGGGTAGGGCACATTGGCAAGTCAGTAGGCAGAGACGATATCAAGTATTGATGTCAGCCCAGTACCAGCCCGTTCGGAGCAAGGGGCCTTCTTCCAGGACGCTTTGAAACAGGAAGTTTCAAGAGCAGGCCACAGGGATGTGTTTATGCCGGGTCCTGGAAGAAGGCCCCTTGCTCCGAACGGGCGCCCCCCGAAAATAGACCTACATAAATTCAAGCAACGTGTCCTGTTACCAGCATTGTGCTTAAGTCTGCCCCCGGACCTGCTCCATCAAAATGAATTGCCACGGCGACGGCATTTCCCCGACCGGCACTTCAATCAGGCAGGGCCGCCGTGCCTGGAACGCCGTTGCAAGAGTGCTTTTCAAGTCCTCCGGAGACTCAACGCGATAAGCCTGCATGCCGACAGAGTCAGCAAGTTTGAGATAATCGGGGTTGTGCAGATCTGAGGCTATATACCGCCCCCCGAACCACTCTTTCTGCTGGCGTTTGACGTTGCCGTAGCTGTTGTTATTGAAGACGATCGTTACCAGCGGGATGTTGTACTCCACCGCGGTCGTGATTTCGGGAAGATTGAACATGAAGCCGCCGTCGCCGTTGATCGAAACGACCGCCTTGTCCGGGTTGCCCACCTGCACCCCCAGGGCGGTAGCGAATCCGTAGCCCAGCGTGCCCTGGTAACCGGCGGAAATGAAATGCCGCGGATGGTAGACCTCAAACGCATACCAGGAACAGAAACCGACCTGGGTGATTTCATCGACAAAAAAACCGTCATCCGGAAGAGCCTCGCGGATTGCCTGCAGGTAGGCAAACTGCGGACCAACACACTCCGCGAACTGCCGCCGAAAATCCTCTTTCAGCGCGGTCAGTTCCTGCTCGCGTGAAGGCCGGTCCGGAATGCGCTGATCCAGCACATCATAAATCGCCTGCAGGGCTGTGCCGGCATCATTGACCATCGCCACCTCACTTTCGACCGGTTTTTTGATCTGCACCGGATCAATATCAATCCGTACTATTTTCAGCTTGTCATCATGGCCCCACATGGTCAGCGGCATTTTGGCCCTGGACCCGACCACCAGCACCACGTCTGCGTCGCGCCACAGATAGTGGCCGGCGGGCAGGGTCTGACTGAGGTAGTGCCGGTCACTGACCACACCGCGCCCATGGCGTTTTGAAACAACCGGAGCCTGCAGTTTCTCTGCCAGTTTCAACAGGATAGCCCCCGCCTCGACAGCGCCTCCACCCACAATCACCAGGGGCCTTTTTGCTCCGGCGAGCAACTCAACCGCACGCTCAAGCTGCCCGGCATCGATGGGCATGAGAACGGGTGAGGGCGGTGCAGCAGGGGCGCTGATTTCTGCGACCTGCGCCATGACGTCCATGGGCATTTCG
This sequence comes from Gammaproteobacteria bacterium, assembly GCA_024279945.1. GTDB lineage: Bacteria > Pseudomonadota > Gammaproteobacteria > Xanthomonadales > SZUA-36 > JAJRRA01. The sequence goes on along the minus strand of JAJRRA010000080.1, from coordinate 44,173 downwards.
ATTTCAACCGGCCTGGGCCGGCCCGTTTTCATTTGCCGGAATGCCTCGTTCATCCGTGTGGGGGTGAGGGTCGGGTGCTCAATGCGTTCGGCCCATTTGGTGATGCATCGGATCAGGTTCAGTTGATTCGGGATTTCATGCAGATGCCCGAGGCCGGAATCGATATCTTCCAACGGAATCTGTCCGGAAAGGCATAATACCGGGGTGTTGGTCGCGTAGGCGGTACATAAGGCCGCACTGGAATTCAACAGGCCGGGGCCGGGTACAACGGCGTATACGCCGACCCGGCCGGTGGAACGGGCATAGCCGAATGCCATGTAGGCGCTGCCCTGCTCGTGCCGGGACCGTACAAGTTTTATCCGGCCTTCACTGCGGTAGATGGAGTCAAACAACTGGTCGAGTTGAGCCCCGGGCAGGCCAAACACCGTGTTGACGCCGTTGGCGAGTAACGATTCCACCAGGGCATCGGCTCCGGTAATCCTGCTCATGGGGAGTTCTCCTGATAAATAGGATGATTAAATTAGGGATGCTTGCTTAAAAATCTACCGTTATGTCAATATTAAAACTAATAATAATATACACTTATAAAATATTATGGAATCCTGTGCTGTGTCATAGTATAAGTATATCCAGGCAATCTACAAATTGTATCAGATTATTAATGGGATTTAATAGCTAAAGCAGGCAATCAGATGGGGCCGGTTTGCGGCACTGATCCCGGCCTCCAGGGCAGAAAGCAATGACAGAAATCAGCGTTATTTCAGGACAGAATATCATCGCACTCAGCGCCATACTTTTCGGCGTCGCCTGGCTTGGGTTCTGGATAGACACCACACCCCTGGGGAAAAAGACTTCCGGAGTGATCTGGGTGCTGGCCGGCACCATGGTCCTGTCCAATTTCAAGCTGATTCCTTTCAGCAGTCCGACTTATGATTTTGTCGGCGGGACGCTGGTGCCCCTGGCCATTCCCCTGTTGCTGTTCAAAGCGGATCTGCGCAAGATTTTTCGTGAAAGCGGTCCTGTCATGTTGACCTTCGCAATTGCCAGTGCAGCAACCGTAGTCGGCGCCGTGTTGGGTTTTTACCTGTTGGACCTGGGCGAGATCGGCCCCAAAGTGGCCGGTGTCTATGCCGGAAGCTGGATCGGCGGGGCAGTAAATTTCCTGGCTGTCTCCCAGGCAGTGGAAATGACATCTGAGGAATTCAGTGTATCAATCAGCGCCAGTTCCATGGTCAGCAACATCGCGCTGGTATTGCTCGTCGCTATCCCGTCGATACGCTGGATCAGCCGCTGGCTTCCGTCAGACGAGATCAACGAGCCCACAGAGCAAGCCGGGGAGTGCGCGGGGCAGCCGGAAGAATCGCAGTTCAAACTAACCCACATCAGCGGCGCCATCGCGCTGAGCTTTGCGATTTGCGCTGTCGCCAGGTGGGTGGGGGATGTCTTGTCGTTGCCCCAGTATTACATTCTGTTCATTACCCTGCTGACCATCGCTGTCGCCAACCTGATGCCCAAAACCATGAATGCCCTGGAGGGTGATTTCGACCTGGGGATGTTACTCATGTACGTTTTTTTCGCCGCAGTCGGCGCCGGTACAAATGCCAATTTTTTCGCCTCAACGGCTTTGATATTGTTCGTCTACGGCCTGTTCATCATTGTGGTGCATTTAGTGCTGGTGCTACTGGCCGCGAAGTTGTTGAAAGTTGATCTGGCCGAGGCGGTGGTGGCCTCCGGCGCGGCCCTGGTCGGCCCGGCGGTTACTGCGGCCATCGCTACTTCGCGCGGTTGGCGTAACCTGGTAACGCCCGGCATCATGTGTGGTATTTTCGGCTATGTCATTGGCACCTTTATCGGCGTTAGTGTTACTGCGATGCTTGCTTAAGCGCTTCGTTTCGCCTCCTCTGCCAGGCTGTGTTCTGCCTCCTCTACTCTCAAACGGCCGTGATTGAGCATCCTGACTGAATTGGAATAGGCGGATTTGGCCTTGCACCGGGCAATGCTCCAGGCGATGTCGTGATGTAACTCAAGATCCTTGCGAAGTTTTTCCCGGTCGCTCCTCTGGCCGATCTTGGAATGTGCTTTAAGGTAGGTGGCTATCGCATACCTGAAATGGCTGATGTAGGCATTGTGGGAAGCAGCCAGTATCGCGGTATGCAACTCAATGTCAGCGCTCACCCGGCGATCAGGGTCTTCCTGGTAGCGCTGCATGTCATCGTATGCGGCCAGTATGGTGGCGACATCCTCCCGGGTGGCTCGAACTGCCGCCAGTTCTGCCGCCCTGGGTTCAATAATACGTCGGATTTCAAGCAGGGCGAGCAGGAATTCAGGGGTTGCAGTTTCGGGATCGGCATGCCAGGACAGCACGTCGGGGTCAAGCATGTTCCATTCATCCCTGGGCCGAATCCGGGTACCACTGCGTGGAGCGGTCGCAATCAGGCCTTTTCCGGATAGTACCTTGACCGCTTCGCGCAGGGCATTTCTCCCAACGCCCAGGCTGTCTGCAAGCTGTTGCTCAATCGGCAGGATTTCACCTTCCTTGTACTGCGCTGCCGCAATTCTCTTGCCGAGAATATCGACCACCGATTTCACCTGGCCTCTGCCGGATGTTTTCTTCACTTTAAAGTCCTCCGCCAGGCACCGTGCAACAAGCTCCAGACGCCGCATCCATTGACCACCATGCCGGCCGGAACAGCCTGCCTGATCCGACAAAGTATATATGATCGGATGGTATAATGGGATTAAAATACAGCAATCCCTCTTATTTCAGATAGGAAAGCACTCAGTTTGAAGCGCCTTTCCCGCTTAGCTATCGGCTCTATTCCAAGTTGAAATAATTTCTATTTATATTAGATAAGCTATTGTATATAAATAATAATAGATCGTATTTATTTTTCACAAGCAGCAGCTTTTCCAACTCAGGAACGGGCCATTGTCATAATTGACAATTCATGGGATTATTGATAGCTTGTACTCATTCATTACCATCGCTAAAAAGACCCCTGAAACCTCCTGGTTTTTCCAGGCCATTGCCGGATGGCATGATGTGGAAGGGGTAAACCCGGCGGGACAAAAATGGCGGATTATGACGTAATCATTGCAGGCGGCGGCCACAACGGGCTGATTTGTGCGGCCGTACTGGTCAGTAACGGACTGAATGTATTGCTGCTTGAGCGTAATGACCAGGTCGGCGGAGGCGTTATCACGCGCGAGTTGACGCTGCCCGGTTTCAAACACGACCCCTTCGGCTCCTCCCACGTATGGATCCATCTCAATCCGGCCTTCCAGCAACTGCTGCCGGAACTGGAAAAACACGGATTGAAATACATCTGGTCGGAGGATCACATCACCGGCCATCCCAATAAGTACGAAGGCCCCGGCATCATCGTCTACAAGGATGTCGATAAAACCTGTGACAGCATCGCCGAGTATTCCCGTGCAGACGCCCGTCGCTACCGCGAAATTTATGAGGAATTTGGTGAGATCCGGGAGGGTGTGGTGAAGAGTATGTTTAGTCCGCCGGCGCCGCCCAGCTATCTGTACCAAGGCCTGGAAAACAATCCAGAGGGTCTCAAGCGCCTGCGAAATTACCAGCTCAGTTCGCGCCAGTTTACCCTGGAGAATTTCGAAAACGATCATGTGCGTGCCTTTATTCTGGGCTGGGCGATGGCGCCTCAGACCCTGCCCGACCAACTGGGCACGGCAGCGGGCTTCTATGTGATGATCCCCAGCATCCATTATTTCGGCCAGTCCATTCCCGAAGGTGGCAGCGGCATGCTTTCTGAAGCGTTGAAGAGCTACATAGAGGCAAACGGCGGAACCGTGCGCACGGGCGCTACCGTGCGTAAATTCATCGCCGATGGCGGCGTGTGCCGGGGTGTCCGACTGGACAACGGTGAAGAAATCCTTGCCGGCCAGGCCGTGGTGAGTGGGCTGGATCCCTTCCAGACCTATCTTCAGGGCTTTGAAGACCACGAATTGCCTGACGGCTTCAAGGACATGGTCCGCAATTTTAAATTCGGTGACATCACCATTGCCCGGGTGCACTATGCCTTGCATGAAGCGCCTGCATTCAAAGCAGGCCCGGAAATGGATAAAACAGCCTTCCAGAGAATTTTCGGCACGGTGGCGGATATCGACCGCCAGTACCTCGAAATCGCTGCCGGTAAAGCACCCAGCGACCCGTTTTTATGGACCGCTGCATGGACTACTATCGATCCCACTCGTGCGCCGGACGGCAAGCACACGCTGATCATGGATACCTTCGTCCCGGTTGATCTGGCCAGCGGCGAGGACTGGGAAGAGATTGCGCCCGATTATTGCCGCCAGGTGTTGCTGCGGCAATTGCAGAACTACACCAGCAACATGGATCCGGGCAATATCATCGCCGAATACGTTGAAACCGGCCCCAGCCTGGAGCGCGCCAACCGCTGTTTTCACCGGGGTGTAACCACTGGGGGCGAGCGCACGCTGGCGCAGATGGGCGCTTTTCGGCCATTCCCCAATTATGCGAACTATCGCGGCCCACTCAAAAAGCTCTACATGACCGGGCCGTCCTGTCATCCGGGTGGCGGTATCTGCGGCATGGGAACGGTTGCAGCGGACGAAATCCTTCTTGATCTGGGCATCCGGGAAGAGGATGACGACTGTGATTTTTGAATAGGAAACAGACATGGCAAGAGACAGAATAGAACCGTACACCGCATTGATTATCCAGCCGGAAGTGACGGTGGTAAATGATCGCGAAGGTATCCAGCAAAACCTCGACCGGGTGAAAAATCTCATTCATTTCGGCGTCGGTTACTTCTGGGAAGTGCCGGTTCGCCTGGTGGTTTTGCCGGAATATTTTCTCCAGGGTGTCGGCACCCCGGGCAAGGGTGAAACCGGAATCGAGGATGCGATGAAAAAAGTGGTGACCATTCCCGGCCCGGAAATTGACCAACTGGCGGAAATTGCCCAGCAATATGGCCTTTATCTGTGCGGGGGCGGGGTGATGGAGAAGGTGCCGGAGTTCCCCGATCGCTGGTTCAATTCCAACTTCATCATCGGCCCCTCCGGCGATGTCGTCCTCAAGTATCACAAGTGGCATATACCGGCCTACATCGGCCTTGGCACCAGCCCCCACGATCTGTTTGACGAGTACTGCGACAGACTCGGTGGTGACATTAAGGATTTGTTTCCGGTCATCGATACCGAAATCGGCAAGCTCGGCACCATGACCTGTCACGATGGCTGCACCCCTGAAGTGTCACGGGCGTTGGGCTTCAATGGCGCGGAAGTGATCTGCCACCCCGGCGCTATCCAGGAAGTGGAGGGGGTTTCCCAGCCCTGGGATTTCTGGATGTTTACCCGCCGCACCCGGGCGCACGATAACATGTGCTACCTGCTGGGCTCGAACTGGGGATCGGTCAACTACGATTATTATCCCAAGGCCTTTTGTCCCGGCCATTCCTTCGCGATTGACTATACGGGCATGGTCCTGCGCGAAGCGCCGTACCCGGCAGAACAGGTGCTGGCGGTGCAACTGGATATCGAAGCTCTGCGCACCCACCGCACCCGCACCATTCACAACTGCTGGGTGGATATACGCACCGAGGGTTTCCGGCAGATTTATGAAAATCCGATCTACCCGCCCAATCGCTTTCCGACGGGTAAACCGCCGAGAACGCTGTCCGACAAGGTCACCATCTGCAAGGAAGTGTTCGATGATCTGTATGCGCGGGGTCAGTTTACGCCGCCGGCAGGCTATGAACCGGAGGACATTTCCAAACTGCTGCAGAAACGAATTGATTACGCTCAGAAAACCGGGCGCCTGAGAAAGGATTGACGCCGCCGGAGTAGCGTATGAAAGTCAGGAGTAAACTCGCCGACATTGATTTTGTATTCGGGAAATTCCAGTATAAAAAGGATCACCTGATCATTCATTCCGATGCCACGCGATGCATGGAAAGCAAAGTCTATATCAGCCCGGATGACATTGTTTCCGCACTGGGCAAGGCGCTGTCCAATCCGATGGTGTGGGTCTACTTCCTGGGTTTTCCCTTCTTCCTGCTACGTTATCGTCGCCGCCATCGGCGCAAACGCAGCGGTCCAAAATGAAGGCTGCGAAGTGATTGGGGCGGAACGAAAGACGCGTGATCAAGGAATACAGCGATGAGTGAATCAAACAGAATTGCATCTGCAGGACCGGATAATAATTCCCCGGCAGGCCTGACAGCCGTTCCGGGCGTGATGAAATTGTCCGCCTATATTCAGGGTGAGAGCCTTATTCCCGGAGTGGAAAACCCGATCAAGCTCTCCTCCAACGAATCCGCCCACGGGCCCAGTTCGCTGGCACTCAGGGCTTTTCGGGAAAGTGCGGGCGAACTCAACCGTTACCCGGATGGTTCACAGCTCGCATTGCGCCAGGCCATTGCCGGCGTTCATGGCCTGGATGTCGAGCGGATCATCTGCGGCAGCGGTTCGGAAGAGCTGATCCTGCTCGCCGTGCGGGCTTACCTGGCACCCGGTGATGAAGCGCTGCTGAGTGAAAACGGCTTCATCATGAGTAATATTCACTGTACCGCGCAAGGCGCCAGGCTGCGTATCGCACCGGAAAAATCCTACCGGATTGATGTCGACGCACTGCTTGAGCGGGTCAGTGAAAAGACCCGTTTTTGCACCATCGCCAACCCGAACAACCCCACCGGAACCTACATCAGCGAATCAGAAATGAGGCGACTGCACGCCGGTTTGCCAAAAAACTGCCTGCTGTTGATCGATAACGCCTATGCGGAATACGTTGATCAGCAGGACTTTGCCAGTGGTGAAAAACTGGTCGATGAATTTGAAAATGTCATGATGACCCGGACCTTTTCCAAAATTTACGGGCTTTCCGGCTTGCGCATCGGCTGGGCCTACTGCCCGACCGAGGTGATTTCGGTTCTGCAGCGTATCAGGACACCCTTCAACACCAACGGGCCGGCGCTGGCGACAGCGGCGGCTGCCGTGCAGGATGTGGAATATATTCGGGGTGTAAAGGAATACAATAAGCGTTCGCTGCAGCGGATCAGCCGGGAACTGATACAACTCGGAATCGAAGTGGTTCCCAGCTCGACCAATTTATATCTGCTTAAATTCGATGCCGCAAGCGGCAAATCAGGATCTCAGGCCGCAGCGTTTATGCAGTCACGCGGCATTATCCCGCGTCCTGCCGGAGGCTCTGACGCGTTTCTGCGCATCACGGTCGGGCTCGATCACGAGAATGAGGCCGTCATCGAAGCACTGAGCGAGTACATGGCAAGCTGAGACAGGGAGACAGGCTCAATGGCTGAACATGCAATAACACCCCGGGTCGCCCGGCGGCTCGAAGCCGTCCAGCGGCTGCTGATTGACGGCCAGTGGCAGCTTGCCGGCGATGGGCGCAGCGAAGATATTTTCAATCCCTCCAGCGGTGAAATCATCACCACTGCGGCAACGGCTACCGAAGAAGACGCCAACCGTGCGGTGGCCGCAGCACGGGCCAGTTTCAACGATCACCGCTGGACCGGTCTGACCCCGGCGCAGCGGGCGAAGGTATTGTGGCGCGTGGCCGATCTGATCGGAGCTCATGCCGAAGAAATGGCCGAATTGGAAATGCTCGATGCGGGAAAGTTTTACCTCGGTGCACTCAACGGTGAGGTTCCGTTCGCGGCGGAATGTTTCCGCTACTACGCAGGCTGGTGCACCAAAATCGAGGGGACGACCAAGCAGCTTTCCACGGTTCCCGGCCAGGCGTTCCATATTTACACCCAGCGCGAGCCCATCGGCGTGGCGGCGCTGATCATTCCCTGGAACGGCCCGCTGGTGCAGGCGGCGTGGAAAATCGCCCCGGCGCTGGCAGCCGGTTGCAGCGTGGTGATCAAGCCCGCCTCTCAGACACCGCTGTCGATCACCCGCTTGGGTGAGTTGATGATCGAGGCAGGTGTTCCTGACGGTGTTATCAATATTATCTCGGGAGGCGGCTCCACCATTGGCCGCCTGCTGGCGGAACATCCGGATGTCGGTAAAGTGTCTTTCACCGGGTCCACTGAGGTGGGCAAACAGATCATCGATGCGGCGAAGGGCAATCTGAAGAAAGTGACTCTTGAACTGGGTGGCAAATCACCGGTCATCGTTTTTGATGATGCCGACCTGGAAGGGGCCATCGCCGGCGCGGCTGAGGCCATATTCTCTTCTGCCGGCCAGGTTTGTGTCGCCGGATCCCGTCTGTACGTGCAGGATTCTGTATACGACGAGGTGATTAGCGGCGTGGCGGAGATTGCCAAAAACATGAAGGTAGGGCCGGCCACCAACAGCGCCATGGACATGGGGCCGTTAATCTCCCGGCAGCATTTGCAGGATGTGTATCGCATGGTTGAAGCGGGGCTGGCCGAAGGTGCGAAACTCGCCGCCGGCGGAAAGCTGATCACCGACGGTGGCGGCTATTTCATCGAGCCCACGGTTTTGGCTGATACCACCCATCGTATGAGCGTGGTCAGTGACGAGATTTTTGGTCCGGTGCTGGTTGCTATGCCCTTTAGCCGGCAGGAACAAGTCGTGGCTCTGGCCAATGACAGCGAATTTGGCCTGGCGGCCAGTATCTGGACGCGCGACATCAGTAAGGCGCATCTCACGGCGGATGCCGTTCGTGCGGGGCTGGTTTGGATCAACTGTCATGGGATTCCGGATATGGCGGTTCCTTTTGGGGGCTACCGGCAGTCGGGCTGGGGGCGTGAGAATGGTTATGAATCCTTGTTGCAGTATACGGAATTGAAGTCGGTTATTGCTCGGCTTTAGTTGTCAGTACAGCTTATATTTACAGCCGCATTTTATTAAGTAGCAGCACACTTTCAGGAATATTTCGGCAGCAGCAGCGTAAATACGGTCGAGACAATCATCAACACGATGCTGGCCAGCAGCATCCAGATGTAGGAACCCATTGATTCGTAGCCGATGCCGTAGGCTACCGGCCCGGCGGAAGTGCCGATCAGAAACGAGGTAAACAGCAGGCCGTAAACCTGGCCGAAGTTATCGACGCCGAAGTAGCGGCTGGTCAGGAAGGACAGCATGTCGAACTCGGCGCCCATACTGAAGCCGATCAGTATGGCGGCGACAAAGGCCAGCGGACCCACCGCGCCGCTTGCCAACAGACTGACGCCGATGATTGCCACCACGAAACAGACTGCAGCAACGTAGGGTGCGAAAAAACGGTCGATAACGTAACCGATGATGATCCGCGCGACGACAATGGATATGCCCAGGGTGGACATGGCCGCAGCGGCTTCTCCTGACGACATGCCCCGATCAGAAAGCATGGGCACGAGATGGGACAGAACGCCGTAGAGGCTGAAGGACAGCAGGGCAAAGATGATAAACAACTGCCACAACAGCCGGTTCTTGAGCAGGGTCGACAGGGGAATGCTTGCGACCGACTCCTGATCGCTGTTCAGGGGTTCATGGAGAAGCTCATCGTAGTCCTCGATTTCAGTTTTTGACGGCACTTCGCGCAGCACAAAATAAACCAGCGGCACGGCGACGACGAATGACACCACGGCGAGCATCAGGTATCCCGAACGCCAGCCATAGGAGTCGATCATGTGTTGCACCATCGGCGGAACATACACAAACCCCATGCCGCTGCCGCCCATGGCGATCCCCAGGGCGAGTCCCCGGCGCCGGTCGAACCAGGCGGAAATAGAGCGCAGGTAGGGCAGGGCGTTGGCGCCGGCTGCCAGTGAACCGATCAATATGAAGAGCAGATATAAAATCCACAGTTTGTCTGCAAACAGGGGGATCAAGGCCAGCAAAACGGAGAAGATCGCGTAGGACGGCAGCAGGATTTTCCGGCTGCCGAATCGATCAACCAGTCGGCCGATAAAAGGGATCGCAAGGGCAAGTGCGCCGGTAAAGAACATCAGGGCCAGGCTGATTTCCGCCCGGTTCCAGCCAAATTCCTCACCCAGCGGTATCATGAACAAGCCCAGTGAACCGAAGGCAAACTGGCCCGGCCCGGTGGACATGCCGACCGCTGCGGTGGCGACGATCCACCAGCCGTAATAGATGGATTTAGACTTCTTGCCCTGCTCAGTCATGCATACCCCAGCCTGTATATGTCATCGTTTAAGCTCTGGTTTCCCGGCCCGGAATGGGGCCGCGTTATTTAAAGTACTCATCCAGATCGATGTCGGTTTCGCCGGGTATGCGCTTTCTTTCAAACTCTGCTTCCCGGCCAAACGGCATCGTGGCATCAAGCCCCAGTCTGCCCCAGTGATCTTTATGTGGGTCACGGTAAAAGCCCGGTACATCATCAATCACCATGGTGCGCTTATCGACCCGGCCACGGCTGAGAAAGGCCCACATCACTTCGTTCATGTCGGTGATATCAATATCCTCATCCACCACGAACACGGCCTTGTTGTAATCCAGGTCTGCGCCGAATGCGGCCATGATGACCTGCCGGGCATGGCCCTCATACTGCTGGGAGATTTTGACGGTGGTGTTCATGAAGGCGGGAGAACAACTGACATCGACAATCCCCGGCAGTACCTTATTCAGATGCCGGTACATTTTGGCTGCAGTTAGCGTTTCCAGCAGGGTGAGGTCTTCGCTGGAGCCGCACAGGATGCTGTGAAACACCGCGTTCCGGCGCGAGTACACGCTGGTGACTTCAAACACATGATTATCCGCCTGTGGCACGTAGTAGCCCATGAATTCGCCAAACGGCCCTTCCGGGCGTCTTTCATTGGCCCGTATTCTGCCTTCCACCACGATCCGGGCTGCCCGGGGTATTTCCAGGTCGATGGTTCGCGCCGGGTAAGTCTCAATTTCCTCACCGGAAATCTTCGCTGCCAGGGCCAACTCGCTCCAGTCCCGTGGTATTGAGGCCGAGGCAGCCAGAAACAGCGCCGGAGATACCGTAATCAACAAGGCCGCCTCCAGTGCTTCGTTTCGTTCTTCCGCCTTTTGCTGATAGTGATACAGATCGTGAGTGCTGCCCAATCGGATGCGCAGTTCCTGGTCACTGACGTACATGGCCCGGTGGAACGACAAATTGGGGATTTTTGTGTGCGGATCTTTTGCCAGGAAAATGGCAGAGGTAAGGTACGGGCCCGCGTCTTTTTCATGGTAGTGGATCAGCGGCAAGTCACTGAGTTTGCCCGTGACCAGATCCGCCGGTGCAGCGCTGCTGCAGGTGCCGCCCGAGGGCATGGAGGCCGTTTCATCCAGGATCCGGTTCCAGGCAGGACAGAAATTTCCATCCTCCGCCTGAATCAGTTCACACAGGCGGTGGCGACTGCTGAAAAGGTTGGTCACAACGGGAAAAGCCGTACCTTTTACCTGGTTGAAAAGACGGCATCGTCACTGTGTCGCTGTGCCTGTTTGGTCACGGCGGCGAGTTCGAATTGGGGGTCCACGGCCACGGCAACCGTTTTCAGCTCTCCATCCGCTTTCAACTTATTAATATAGTTGCGCATAGTTTATGCCACAGGCCTGATGCTTCGAATTGCATCAGCAATTAAAACCGTTAGCGGAAATAGGGAATGACCTGTTCGCCGAACAAGCGGATCGTTTCGCGCGGGTCGGGGCCCAGCGGGCCGCCTACCGATACCTGGGTTACCCCGGCTTCAGCCAGCATTTCGATTTTGGCAATCGCGTCTTTCGTCGTGCCTGTTATCGCAAGCTGCATCATCTCGGGGGTCACTGCGGCCCGTGCGCCGGCGTAATCGCCGGCAGACACCAGGGCTTGTGTCTCGGAAAAATGAGCCTGGCTCAAGCCGACCGTGCCCAGCGCTTCCTCGTCCAGGTAATTGCCGAAATAAGCGAGGATATCCCTCAGCGTATCGGTCTTTGTACCTTTTCCGTCCTCGGAGATGGAAAACCAGGCGCAACCGCAAATATCGAAGTCGGCGGGGTCTTTCCCGGCTTTATGCACCCCTTTAAGAATCCGTGCAGCCATCAACCTGGCCGATTCCGGTGGCGTCACCATCGGCAGGCTGCCATCCCCGAGTTCACCGCTGAGTTCCAGATCATCATGGGCGAAACCGGAAATATAGATCGGAATCCGCTCACGAAATGCTTTGAACCGCAGGTAGCACTGCTCAGACCAGTGGTATACCTCGCCATCGAATTGCGCATTTTCACCACGCCACACCCGGCGCATCAATTCAGTGGCTTCCCGGAGGCGCTGCAGGCGGTCCGAGGCATCGAACCCCAGCCAGTTCACCATCAGTTCAGTGTGCATTCCAAAGCCGATGGCGACACGGCCCTGACTGAGGTGATCCAGGGTCGCCATGAACACCGCGATCTCGCCGGGGGAAACGGCATAAGGCTCGGGGCCATTGGGGCCTACTACTATGTTCTCGGTGTGTTCAACCAGGGCCGAAATAATCGGCCAGGCGTGGTACATGAATTTATCACTGGGAAACCAGGCCTGATCGAAACCCGCCTGGTCGGCAAGTATTCCCAAATTGACGATATCCCTCGGACTGCCGAGGTGCTGGATGAGGCGGACACTGAAACGCATTTAGCTTGCTCCAAAATTAGGGGGGTGATTTTTAGCCTGCTTGTTAACGCTTGCGGGAATCCACAGGCAACGGCCAGTCACCCGCCTGAAAGAGGATGCGGGTGACTGTTTCCATGGTGTCTTCCTTTTTTCTGATACGGGATGAAACCTGTTCGGAATTCGCGCCAAAGGCGTAGCCATAGCTCAGCAAGTCACTGAATTCATCAAATTCATAAGCCGGGTTGAAACCTTTCGCGCGGAGGTTGTGGTATTCGTCCAGAATTTCCGGGAACTTGTACATCACCCACCACAGTACGCGGTTTTCTTCCTTTATCTCTTCGTTCTCTTCCAGCCAGAGAAAAATACTCAGTTCCTTTGCAATCCGCTCTGCCTCGGTTTTCAGGACGGCATAGTCTTGCGGATAAAAAGGCGGACTGAAGGCACATTTCTTTGCCTCCCCGGCCAGGCATTCGCCAAAGGCCGTCATCATGCCGAGCATGAATGACTTACGGTCTGTCATTTGGGCCGGTCTACGTCAGAAGCGATAGCTGACGTTGACTCCCATCACACGTGGGTGCGGGCGCAAACGAAAACCACTGACGCCGAAGTTTTCCTGAGTGCCGGTGTAGTAATCTTCCTCGAACAGGTTCTGCACGTAGGCGATGAAGCTGACTTTCTCCATATCGAAGCCGGCGCGCAGGTTGACGATGTCGTAATTCGGTGTGCGGAAGGGGAAGTTACCGTAAGTGGCAACGGAATTACGCGGCGGAGCGCCATTGGGTGAAGCTCCGTCCGTTTGCAGGTAGGTCAGGCTCTCGATGTCCGAATACTGGCCATCGCGATGGATGAACTCCAATTGCGTCCAGGCGCTGTTCTGGCCAATCTGCCAGCGATATTCACCATTGATATTGAAGGTGAGTTTCGGCGCCTTGGGGATGTCCAGGCCTTTCAGTGCGACCTCGAAACCGCCAGTGATCTGGGCAATGGTGTCGCTGGTAATTTCAGTACTCAGGTAGCCGATGCTGGAGGTCACCAAAAAGTTGTCTGTGACTGCCATCACTAACTCCAGTTCGGCTCCGGCGGCTTCGGCGGATTTAACGCTGGTTACCTGCTCGAAGTTGGAGGACAGATCACCCGGTGTCAGGAAGCGAAAAGCTTCCACCTGCAGGTTAGACCAGTCGAGGAAAAACACCGAACCATTCAGGCGGACGCGGTGATCCAATAGTTCGCTCTTGAATCCCAACTCGTAGTTCCACAGGGTTTCTTCCTTGTAAGGCACGCCAAATCCGGGCTGACCGGGTGCATTGGTGTTATTACCCACTGCCACGCCTCCGGCTTTGTAGCCTTTGGAAATGGTGCCGTAAACGCTGACGTCATCGTTGACCTGATAGCGCGCGACAAAGCGGGGGGAAATATCTGCGAAACTGTCTTTTTCACTTACAAAAGGCCGGGCGAAGTTGGTGAAGCTCTGGAAGAAATCAAAACCGGGGCCGCCGGGATAGCCGGGTGAACCGGGGAAGCAGCAGGTTGGCGCAATACCCCAGGCCTGCAACTCATTTTTTATCTTGTCTTTGGTATAGCGCGCTCCGGCGGTCAGGTCCCATTGGTCATTGACATGCCAGGTGTAATCGGCGAAGACAGCTATACTTTCCACTTCCCAGTTCTTGTTATTCAGAGCCAGCCCCAGTCCTTCCGGGAAGGGGGGCAGCCAGCCAACGCCGCCGATGGTGGCGTAAGCTTTGCTTGAAATCGCCACATTGTTGCTTTGCTCCTGATCATCGCTGGCATACAGCACGCCGGTAATAAACTCATAGCTGTCCTGTGCGACTTCCAGGCGCAGTTCGGTGCTCCAGGATTTGCCGCGATAGGCATTGGTGCGGATCAGTGTATCGGCGCCGCCGACCAGGTCGTTATCAAATACACGATCCAGGTCCGCGTCAATGAAGCCGGTGATGGACTTGATGGTCATGTGATCATTTAGGTGGTAAGCAATGTTGAGGATGCCCACCAGCGATTGATTATCGGTCCGCTCGGGCAGATCGTGGCTCAGCCTGTTCTGGTTCTGCGGCCAGAAGCCGGTGCCGGGATCAATGGCCTGGGACAGGCCGAAGCTGTCAATGGAGTCAATGTCCAGGATACCCGACGGTACGTTTTCATCGGTGCCCTGACTTTCATCGCTGTAGTACAAGGAGCCCAGTATCGATAAATTCTCCGACGGATCGAAGGCAGCGTGAAGCCTGAAATTCAGCATGTCGTGACCACTGTTTTTGGAGCCGTTGGGGGTGAAACCATTCTCTGCCGCTCCGGGGCAGGAGGCTGCACTGGCGCCGGTGGCGCAGGCATTTTTAACCCAGCCACTGCTGTCTTCATAGTAGATCATGCCACGCAGGCGGAAGGTGTCGGATACGGGAACATTGAGGATGGCGGTCACATTGTACTGGCTGCCGGCGTTCTCGTAGGTTTCGCCACCGAGCCGGACCTCACCCTCAAATACATCGGTCGGTTTCTGGGTGGTCAGGTTGAGTGCGCCACCCAGTGCGTTGCGGCCGAAAAAAGTTCCCTGCGGGCCGCGCAATACCTCAACGCGCGCCATATCCGCCAGGTTGGGGTTGGCGACCTGGTTAGGCACCGAGGCAACACTGAATTCATCCAGGTAGATACCCACCGAGTTGACGAAAGCGTTTTCGCCGGACACCAGGTTGTTGATGCCGCGGATGGCGATACCCAGGCCGCGACTACCGGTCTGGCCGTCTTCGGTGAAGCTGACATTGGGTGTGATCGCCAGGTAATCGATGGAGGAGCGGATATTTTGCTTGTCCAGCGTGGCGCCGGTGAAAACGGACACACTGATCGGTACTTCCTGCAGGTTCTGTTCCCGTCGCTGGGCGGTTACGGTAACTTCTTCCAGCACCGCGCCGGATTCCTGGGCAATAACAGGGGGCGCAACGAAGGCAAATACGGTTAACAGAGTTAAAGGAAAGAGCACTTTTAGATGATTTTGCATGTATATTTCCTTGAGAGTGGTGAACCCGACAGTGATCAACGGAGTGAGATAATTCAATGGTGCAAATGTGGTACCGGATAGGCTGGTTAGTTATAACTATTTTAAGTATAGACTAATTTTGCAGAGAAATAGAAGTCCTTTTTGTGCATATATTCCTGCGGGCAGCCCGAAGCAGGGCTGGAAACCGGTGATTTACAGGTTGACGATAAACACCCCTGCGATCGCGGCCGGCACGACGAATCGCACCAGAATCCGCCAGCTTCGGTACCACTGACCATCGTTCACTTGCAGTTCGTTCAGGGTAGAAGATTTACTCAGACTCCAGCCGGCCAGTACCGCGACCAGTACACCTCCGGCCGGCATCATGAAGTTCGACACCATGTAGTCCAGTGACTGAAAAATATTGCGTTGCGCAAAGGCGGACAAGAATTCGAGCGGGTAAAAATCCTTCAGTGTGCTGAAGGAGAAGACCGTTCCGAGTCCGAGCAGCCACAATAACAGGATCACCACGGCAACGATCCGGGGCCGGGGCATCCCGGAGTAATCTTCGACGGTGGCGACAATGCATTCCATAATGGTGATTGCCGAGGTGAGTGCAGCGAAGGCCATCAGGACAAAAAACATCGGGCCGAGAACGGCGCCGCCCGGCATTCGGCCAAAAGCGATGGGCAGTGTTTCAAAAATCAGTCCGGGACCGCCTGCAGGCGACAGCCCGTGGGCAAAAACGATCGGAAAGATCGCCAGGCCGGCGAGCAGTGCGACACCGCCGTCAGCGGCGGCAACAATCAGCGCTGCTTTGACGATGGACGATTTACGGTCCATGTAAGCGCCGATCGTCATCAGCACGCCCAGGCCGATACCCAGTGAAAAGAATGCCTGGCCGATGGCCAGCAGAACGGTCTGTGCATTGAGTTTTGAAAAATCCGGAATAAACAGGAAGGCGGCCCCGGCGGCAAAATCGCCCTCGATCATGGCGTAGCCCAGCAGCACGAACAAAATGACGAAAAGGGCAGGAGTTAACCAGCGCAGCACATTTTCGAGTCCGCGCCGGATGCCGGCAGCGACAGTGATGGCGGTCAGGCCCAGAAAAACCAGTTGAGACACGATCATCCGGCCCGGACTGCTCATCAGTTGGCCCAGCGCTGCTGACGAGCGTTCCGGCGTCATGCCGGAAAATCCGACCGTCAGGGCATGGTAAAAGTAGTCGATAGTCCACCCGGCCACCACGCTGTAAAAACTCAGCGCCATAAAGGCACCCTGTGCCGCCATCTGGCCGTAATAGCGCCAGTAGCGGCTGATGCCCTCACGTTCCGCCAGGTTATCCATGGACTTGACGACGCTGGCGCCGCCACGGCGGCCGATAAGAAATTCTGCAATCAGGGCCGGTACGGCAATCAACGCAATCGCCGCGACGTAGACCAGGACAAAGGCGCCGCCGCCGTTTTCTCCCGCTACATAGGTAAATTTCCAGACATTCGAGATGCCAACTGCACTACCAATTGCCGCCGCCAGGAACATCAGGTTCGATGACCATTTACGTTCGTTGGCGGCCTTGCTGTTTTGGCCCATTCTCAGGCTGCCTCACCCATGCGGCGGTTTAGTTTCAACATCGTGATTCGGGTTCTTGTGGTTTTAATGGGTTACTTCAATCGTGTAAGTCTGTCTTGATGATACCCGCATGCGGACTGTTGGAATCCCGCTCCAGATCGTACATGTCACCGGGCGGGACGGACTGGGACTGAATCAGTTCAGTGAGGGCCAGATGGTCTTCCGGATCGAGCTTCAGGCTGCTCAGCCCGACATTTTCCCGGGCCCGGGATTTGCTGCCGGTACCGAGGATGACTGCGGCAACTCCTGGCTGATCAAGCACCCAGCGCGTTGCAATGGCCCCGATGGAGGTCTGGTGCCTGGCGGCGATCCGGGCGAGCAACTCCAGCAGTTTCTGAAAGGCATCCCAGCCGCCGTATTCCTCAATGATCAGCCGATATTTCTGCAGCGAGCGGTTCATCTCGGAAGGGGATGGCATGCCCCGGTATTTTTCGGTCAGGAAACCCCCGGCCAGCGCCCCGTAGGGCAGCAGGGAAATGCCGGCTTGTGCGGCAAAGGCGGACATCTGTTTTTCAGGGCGCCGGTCAAGCAGGGAATATTGTGCCTGCAGGGATACGATTTTAGCGCCACTGCTGACTATTTCGCGCACATGCGCGGTGTCGAAATTGGTTAGCCCCAGGAAATGGATTTTCCCCGCTTCCTGAGCCCGCAGCAGGCGTTCGGTTACCCGCTCCAGTCCCGGCACATCGTAGTTCCACCAGTGGTATTGCAGCAGATCCAGTCGCTCGACACCCAGGCGGGTCAGCGAGCGATCAACTGCGGCATCAATGGTTTTGTTGCTCAGTTCATGCAGGCGATTGCGATCCGGTGCGTATTTGGTGTGGATCTGAATCCGGTCCGGATCGCTGAGGCTGCGACGAAACCGGCCCAGGGTCTCCTCGACACCAATATAGATATCGGCACAGTCAAACGTGGTAAAGCCGTGATCAAGCAGTTCGGCGAAGATCCGCTGAGTTGCCTTCTCAGAACCCGGCCCGCCACCGTGATCCGGTGTCAGTTGCCAGCAACCGTTGATGACCCGCGCGATGGAGTAGCCCGGCGCCAGATCGATTCGCTCGATTTTATTCATTTCCTGTCTGACCCAGTGGCACGACGGTGGTCTCACTGTGCCGGAAGCTTGATTTTCCAGTGCGTATGATCCGGAAGCGGGCCGCACAATATGGGTCGGGGCAGGCGACTTCCGTATCGGTCGTCATCCAGTCGTTCATGTCGGTCATGCGTTGTTTGGCCGGTAACAGGGGCAACAAGGCTGCCAGCGAATAGATGGAAAACGACTGGCCGTCCGGAAACCTCAGATTTTCGCCGGACAACTCAAAGTAGTCACCCACCTTGTGGTCGCAAACCATGTGATCCTGGTCACCGACCACCTCGATGCGCAAATCCCAGAGCTTGAATTCATCGTATATTTCAGTCATGTCAGCTACTCCTGCCGCCATCAGTTTGCCTGACAGCCATGATGCCACGAAAAAAGGGAAAAAAAAGGAAAAAAGGGGTCGGGTTGAAGTAACCGAAAGGTTATTTAACCTGACCCCTTTTTTTAGGCCCGGGAGCAAAAGTCACCAGTTCCACCCGTTGCGCCTGGGGCGCTGTTATCGTCACGGACCAGTTTTGAACGGCGCCGGCTGAGCAGTCGCTGCAGTGGAACCAGGCGCTTAGTGCTGTCCTGTACACGGGTTCCACCGGCTGACCATTCAGCGACACAATGAACGATGAGGGCATCCAGAAATAGAACAGGTTGGTGATCGCCAGCCATTCATCCGCCCCGCTGGTAAACCGCGTTGTCACCTTATCTTTGCCGGTCCAGAAATACGCACGTGGCGGATAGACATCTCCCACCGGTATGGTCAGGGGCTGCTCGGGCATGATCACCTGGGTCACTGGGTACAAGCCCATTGAACCGGCTGTGATAACCGGGCGGATCGCCAGGTGAGCGGCATCCCAGCGACTGATACCAATATAGTGCCGCCCCGATCCCTGCCCGCCGATAAACACCGCACTGCTGTCACAGCGCATCCTTGCTTCCAGGGCGTAACTCTGTTCCAGGACCAGGCTGGCATAGCCGTGGAAATAGACCGGTTGCGGTTGGCTGCAGATGAATGTGCCGAGTTGCTGCCGGCCCCATGCCGGGAAGTAGATGGTCTCGGTGAAGTCATCCAGCGCATGTGCGCGAACGTCAATCAACGATAATTGCGGGATGAAAAGATGACCCTGGCGGCCGGTAATCAGGGTGGCAAAAAAGAATCCGGACAAGGAAAGAACAGCAATGGCGCTCAGCCCGGGGGTCAGGCGAAATCCAGACTTCGCCATGCCCTGCGACCAGCCCCGTGCGACCAGCCCGTAGAAGGGCGGGTAGATGACCAGTGTCATGTAAAACGGCGTGACGTTACGGATCAGTGCAACACAGGCGATAAAGGTAAGGGTTACCGCCAGCAGAACCTGCGCCACCCGGTCCCCGCGGCGGCGCAGGGCGGCATACAGGCCAAGCCCCAGTCCGGCCGACAAGAGCAGGCCAAGCAAAGCGTAGGCCAGGTAAAGCAGGGCGCCCTGCAGCCCGAGCACGTGCTGCAGGGCAATGACGGGGCCGTCCATCAGCGCGCCCTGCATGACATCAAAAAAGCCGGTCAGGTTGTGCCACAGGGGCTGTGATTTCAGATAGCCCTGGCTGGTCTGAAGATCGGGCCATTGCTGAACGTACTGGCTGATGAGGTAGGGAAGCAAAGGGGCGGCCACCAGCACAGCGCCGAGAATCACATGAGTCCAGGGCAACTGCCGTCGCCACAGGGACGCAATGACCACCGGCAGCGCCACCACGCCGGCCGCGTAGACGGTGGGATGGGCATGAATGCCGATGCCCAGCGCCAGGCACAAGACAAAAAACCAGCCGGTGGAGCCCTGCTGCCAGCGGATCAGGCTATAGAAACTGAGCAACACGGTAGTTTCCACCAGGTTGGTGTGGGAAAAAATCAGGTAATTGATCGAGGTCCAGTTCGGCAGCGCCAGCAGGCAGGCCCAGATCAAGCCAAAATTGCGATCACCCAGACGGCTGCCGCAGGCATAGGCCAGGGCGTATTTCAGGGCAGTCAGCAAGCCCACCCACAGGCTCATGACGACCCAGCTTGAGGTGAATAACAAGGGAGTGGCCAGCACATAAAACCAGATTGGCCCGCCGTGCACCACCGCCCCCACATGCGGTCCTTCCAGGGGGAAATTGCCGGCTGTGGCGATCTGCCATGCGTTGTAAATATCCCGCGCGGTATCCACCACCGAAGAGGAATTGATCATGATCAGGCTGCCGAGCAGGATCAGTAAAGCAATCGTCAAGCGGTGTTGCCAGGGGGGCTCTGCGGGACTTGGGGGTGGGTTGAACAATGCGCTTGTCATCGGGGTGTATGTACAGTCGTGATGGTGAAAGTCCACCATAGCAGAACAGGCATTAAAGCGGTCTGAACAGATGACCCTGCCGGCACAATCGGCAAAAATTGGCCGAAGCCTAAAAGAAAGGGCCTGCAATAACTTGCAAGCCCTTGTTTTGTATGGCTCCCCAGGACAGACTCGAACTGCCGACCTAGTGATTAACAGTCACCCGCTCTAACCAACTGAGCTACTGGGGAATTGCTTCGAGGCGCGGTATTTTCCGTGCTTTAGCCAGGCGAGTCAAGTAGCAAGATCCTCTCCCCCCCACCGTCATCCCGGATTCGCGCAGCGTGCTCCTCCCCCGTCATCCCGGATTCGCGCAGCGTGCTCCTCCCCCGTCATCCCGGATTCGCGCAGCGACATCCGGGATCCAGTGGAAGCAAATCAAATGTTCAGGTGCTGGGGTCCAGCCCGATCACCACTCACGGGCAGTGGGCCGGGTCCAGTTTCTGCGCTGTGTCGCGCCGGATCCTGCCCAGGTTGGAAATCACCAGTTTCCGTGCATGTTCCGGCCCGCCCGGGCCACACAGGCTGAAGCTGCCATTGCTTCCCGGTGTTGTGCCATCGGGGAAAAAACGGACGTTCGTACGACCGCTTGAGCCGTGGATCATGACCTGCTCCAGGCCCTGGCCGTGGCGCAATAGTTCCTCATCATCCTGGCGATGCCGGTCGCCATTGACGTCGCTGAAAACGATCCAGCCTCCGGTCCAGTCTGCTGATTCCAGGCATCCTTCGGTGGGGCTGCCCGGGCAGGCAACAACTTGTGTGTTGCGGTAGACCGCCTGGCTGCGGGCATACAGGAGGTCGCTGTGCAAAGCACTAATCGATGCGTTCATACGCTGCCTGAGCAGGTAGTCCTGGAATGCCGGAACACCCAGGCTGATGAGAATGGCGCTAATAGCCAGGGCGACCATAAGTTCGATCACAGTGAAGCCATCGCGCGTTTGCCGGTATCGGAATCCCATGACGGTTGAGCGTACCGAAACAACAGGGATATGGTAGAGGAGAACCCCGCGTTACAGGGTAGGAAAATCCCCGTTCGGAGCGTGAAGCGGCATCAGTCTGGTTTGCTGCCGATTCAAAGCCAGGGTCAGGTTCGGGAACCTAAGCTCGGCAAATCGTTACCACATTGCGAATACGGGAGATCGCTTCTTCCAGGTAATCCATACCAGCGGCGTAGGACAACCTGAGGTGGCCCGGCGCGCCGAAGGCAGAGCCAGGTACGGTTGAAACGCCGGCTTCATCCAACAGCCAGGAAGTGAGTTCAAGGTCGTCCCGAAGGTCATCCCTGCTGTCCAGAAAGCCCTGGAAAGAGGGGAAGGCGTAAAAGGCGCCATCGCAGTCCGGGCACTCGACACCGGGGATGTCATTGAGCGCAGCGTGCATGTACTCGTAACGGCGTTTGAACTCATCGCGCATTCGTTCAACGCAGTCCTGCGGGCCATTCAGGGCCGCAACTGCGGCGGCTTGTGAAACCGAACCGGCACAGGAAGTACTTTGGCTCTGCACCTTGCGCATGGCCGCGACCAGATCCTGCGGTCCGGCCAGGTAGCCGATGCGCCAACCAGTCATCGCATAGGCCTTGGAAACCCCGTTGACGATGATGACCCGTTCAGCAAGTCCGGGACAGGCATTCAGAAAGGAGCGATAGCTGCCTTTGCCCCAGTAGATGTGTTCGTAGATTTCATCGCAGGCGATGAACACCTTGGGGTGGTCAATCAGCACTTCGCCCAGTTCGCGATATTCTTCTTCGGTATAGACCTTGCCGCTTGGGTTAGAAGGTGAATTGAGAATCAGCAAGCGCGTGTTTTCATTCAGGGTATTGCGCAGATCGCGGGCAGTTATTTTGTAATCATGTTTGGCCTTGCCGATCAGGATAGCCGGTTCGGCATCGGCCAGTTTGACCATGTCCGGATAGGAAGCCCAGTACGGCGCCGGCACGATGACCTCGTCACCGTGATTGAGCAGCGCCACAAACAGGTTGAACAGGCTTTGCTTGGCGCCGTTGGAAACCAGGATTTGGGCAGGCTCAAAGTCCAGCCCGTTGTCGCGGCGGAATTTCCCGATGATGGCCTGTTTCAGTTCCGCCGTACCGTCTACCGCGGTGTAGCGGGTGTCGCCTTCATTAATGGCGGCAATCGCCGCTTGCCGGATGTGTTCGGGTGTATCAAAATCAGGCTCCCCGAACCCCAGCGAAACGATGTCTTTGCCCTGCGCTTTCAGTTGCATGGCTTTCATGCTGGTCATGACCGTAGCCGAGGGCTTGATCTGATCTACGCGATGAGAGATTCTGGACACGAATGTACCTGTTAAAGTTTATTTTCCTGATCACAATTCCGCCTGGAGCTCTACTCAATCAGCGGAATTTCCTGCGACAGTTTCATTTTGATCGCCGTGTCCATCCGACTCTCGATCTGCATCAATCTGGCCACTTTGGTATTGGGCAGAATGCGCCGGAATTTTTTCACATAGAGCTGTTTTACTTTTAGCGCCTGCTCTTCGTAAATGAGTGTGCGGTCCAGCAACTCCCCGGCTTTTTCTTCAGTCATGTCTGCATAGTGTTCAGCGAAATCAACGATGATGTGTAACTGCCGGTTGCCGACATTGCCCATGGCCTCGCGGTATTCACGATACAGCGGCCAGAATGCTTCTTTTTCCTCCTGGGTAAAGCTCATGTTGAATGCCAGAGAGGTATTTCGCTGGTCGTTGATCATGCGCCGGGCGATGGCGATTTCACGATCGGCGGTATTGCCTGGAGACTGGGCATAGACCGGTATCTGAATGAGCAACAGGAACATCAGGCTCAGGGCGTATTTCATGAATTAATCTCCGTAATTATCGTCATTAGTGGAAACGGCAATTGCGTATAATAGCAAGTTTGCTCAGCGGATTATGTTGCATGCCTGCCGTTTCCACCAAACCCTTTGTTCTGCACAGTGATTTCAAACCCGCTGGTGATCAGCCTCAGGCCATTGCCGGCCTGATTGAGGGCATACGGGCCGGGCTGGCCCACCAGACCCTGCTGGGCGTGACCGGTTCCGGCAAAACATTCACCATCGCCAATGTGATTGAGCAGGAACAGCGGCCCACGCTGGTGCTGGCGCCGAACAAGACCCTTGCTGCCCAGTTGTACGGCGAATTCCGCGAATTTTTCCCGGCCAATGCGGTGGAATATTTTGTTTCCTACTACGATTACTACCAGCCCGAAGCTTATGTGCCGTCCTCGGATACCTATATCGAGAAGGACGCCTCAGTCAACGAACACATTGAGCAGATGCGATTGTCGGCCACCAAGGCGTTGCTGGAGCGACCGGACACCATCATCGTGGCGACCGTATCGGCAATCTACGGCCTGGGCGATCCTACCCAGTACCTGAGCATGGTGCTGCACCTGTCCTGCGGTGAAACGATCAACCAGCGCTCCATCCTGCGGCGCCTGGCGGAAATGCAATACAGCCGTAACGATATGGAGTTGCACCGGGGAACCTACCGGGTTCGTGGCGACATTATTGATATATTCCCGGGCGATGAGGAGGCCCGGGCGATCCGCATCGAGTTGTTTGACGAGGAAGTGGACTCCCTGTGTGTACTGGATCCGCTGACCGGTGAGATTCTGCGCAAGCTGCAGCGGATCACCATTTACCCAAAATCCCATTACGTGACGCCCCGCCAGGTGGTCCTGGATGCGGCCAAATCCATCTCGGCTGAACTCAAGGAACGCCTGGCCCTGTTGCGCGAACAGAATAAGCTGGTGGAGGCGCAGCGCCTGGAGCAGCGCACCCGCTACGATCTGGAAATGATGCTGGAACTGGGCTACTGCAACGGCATTGAAAATTATTCCCGCCACCTGACCGGCAGGGGCGCCGGGGAAGCGCCACCGACCCTGTTCGACTACCTGCCCGACAACGCCTTGCTGGTGCTGGATGAAAGCCACGTGATGATTCCCCAGTTGAGCGCCATGTACAAAGGGGACCGTTCGCGCAAGGAAAACCTTGTGACCTACGGTTTCCGCCTGCCTTCGGCGCTGGACAACCGGCCGCTGAAATTTGAGGAATGGGAGGCCCGGGCGCCGCAGTCGATTTTCTGCTCGGCCACGCCCCGGCCCTACGAACTTGAACGTTCCGGGGAAGTGGTGGAGCAGGTGGTCAGGCCGACCGGCCTGGTTGATCCGGAAGTAGAGATTCGCCCGGCAACGGACCAGGTCGATGACCTGTTATCGGAGATTCACCAGCGCACCGCGCTGGGTGACCGGGTGCTGGTAACCACGTTGACCAAGCGTATGGCCGAAAACCTGACGGAATACCTGGCTGATCACAAGGTGCGTGTGCGCTACCTGCACTCGGACATCGACACCGTGGAGCGCGTTGAGATCATACGGGACCTTCGCCTGGGCGAATTTGATGTACTAGTTGGCATTAACTTGTTGCGAGAAGGTCTTGATATGCCTGAAGTTTCACTTGTCGCTATTCTCGATGCTGACCGCGAAGGTTTCTTAAGGTCGGATTCCTCCCTGATTCAGACCATGGGCCGCACGGCGCGCAATGTACGCGGCAAAGCCATCCTCTATGCCGACCGGATAACCGGCTCAATGGAGCGCGCCATGGCGGAAACCGCCCGGCGCAAGGCAAAGCAGATCGCCTACAACACCGAACACGGCATCACCCCGCAAACCATCCGGAAGAAGGTCGCCGATATCATGCAGGGCGCCTACGACGACAGCTCACCCCGGAACCGCCGTTTCGCACGCGTGGCCGAAGCCGGCGCGGAGTATGGCGATGTAACGGCGGACAATCTGGGCCAGGCCATTGCGGAACTGGAACAGAAAATGTTCAAACATGCCGAATTGCTGGAATTTGAAGAAGCAGCCGAGGTCAGGGACCGGATTCACAAGCTCAAAGAGCGTGTATTGTTGCAGTAAGCCAGCCCACTACTGCGACAAGGCAGACGCCGCCGCTGTCCATGGCAAGGTGACGCACTTGATCCGGCTGGGGTATTTGCGCACCCCGAGCAGGGCTTGCAGGGCCGGCGGGCCGTCCGTTTCTTCACTTGATGTCAGCGCACGCTCCAGCCACTGCTGCGTGTGGGTAAATTCTTCGATCCCCCCAGCCGGCACCTGCTCACACAACAGGGAAGCCGATGCCCTGCAGATGGCGCAGGACTCGCCGTCAAAAGCCGCGTCCTCAATGATTTGACCCTCAAGCTGCAGCATGATGACGATGCGATCACCGCACAAGGGATTGAACAACTCGTGGCGACAAGTTTCCTTGATAAGCTTTTGAAATCCCACGGGGTTAGAAGAGTGTCGCAGAATAATTTTGCGGTACAGTTGGGCCAGGTCGTCGATGCTGCCCGGTTTGTTCTCTGTATTCATAAAGAAATATCCAGCCAGACCAGACGGTGGTCGGACGCGCTGATCAGTTGATGGCCCGGTTCGCCCTGCGCCGGCCAGAACACGCCGCAGGCGAGGACCGTCAGATCTGCCGATGGCAGCACGTAATCGAGGCGTAGGTTGCCGGTTCGTTCATCGTTAAAATCCGTGGTGTCGGCAGCGGGATCGCCTCGGTGCTGCCGGTTTTTACCACCCTGAACGGCAGATGCTTGCGGTGCGCCCGAACTGCGTGGAGTGCATGCGGCGTTGATCTGCGGAAAGGCCAGTAACTGGCCGGCAGCGCTGCCGGACTTATTCACTGCTGCACTGGTTGCACCCGGCCGCTTGATTGAGTCGCCATCCAGGGCGTCCGCATTGAGGTCGCCGGCGATGACAAAAGAGGCGTTCGGTTTGAGGCCGCCGCTGTGGCCCTGGTCATCGACGATGGTGTTTTTGTCGGAATCACCCAGGTATTCGATCCAGAAGTGGTTTTCATCGTAATTTCGTTTCCCGTTCCGGTCTTCCGGGCCGTCGAACACCGGAGGCGTCGGGTGGCTCACGAGAAAGTGCAGCTCATGGCCATTGACATCGATCAGCAGATCCCAGTGGCTCTTGGAACTCAGGCGCAGTTGCCGCCAGATGTCATCGGGGTAAAAAGCGGAGCCGTCCGGATTCAGCGGCTTTTGAGCATCGGGCAGGGCAGACCAGGGGAACAAGCGGAAGCTTCGGCTGTGCTCCTCGCGGATGGGAAAACGGGACAGGACCAGCATGCCGTACTGGCCGGGAAAATTGCCGAAACCCCAGGCATCCTGGGGCTCACCGACTGTGCCGTTGCCGTCCAGGTCCAGGCCGCTGTCGATGCCGGTGTTGACCGGGCCGCGGAAGCTGTAAGGGTAGTAGATGGGTAGTTGGCCGTTTTGGCATTTCGCCAGGTAGTTTTCATTGAGCAAAGTGGCCGCATCAGAATCCGGATCGTAGTCGAATTCGTTCAACAGGATAATATCCGGCCGCACCCGTTGCAGAATTTCAGCGACCTGACGCAGGCGGGGATCCTGCCCACTGCTCAGCTTGCGGCCGAGTTGTCCCGCTTGCGGCAAGCCCATGGCCACATTGAACGTGGCCATACGCAGTTCATTTTCTGCGGCACTGCCGGCACGACAAAGCGTCAATGCGCTGAGCGCAATAAATAAGAGAGCGATGGTACGCATCGCCCTATAATATACGGGTCGCAAGGCCTCAGGAAGGAACAAGTTGCAATGGCATTCATAAAAGTGATCGACCCCGCATCCGCCACTGGCAGGCTGGCGAAAATCTATGCCCGTGTGAGCGGTCCGGGCGGCCAGGTAGACAACGTTTTACAGGTTCACAGCCTTCGCCCGCACTCGCTCGAAGGGCACATGGCACTGTACAAGGCTGTGCTGCACCACCCACACAACAAGTTGCCGCTGTGGTTCCTTGAAACCATCGGCGTGCAGGTCAGTATGCTGAACAAATGCACCTATTGCGTCAGCCACCACCGCGCCGGCCTCAAGCGCATCCTGTCCGGCGAAACCGAACGCTTCGAGGCAATTGTCGCAGAACTGGCGCAGGATGAACCGGGTCCGCCGTTCTCGCCTGCTGAACGCGCCGCTCTCGCTTACGTGCGCAAGCTGAGCAACACGCCCGGAGAAATCAGCGAAGAAGATATCAAAAAGATGCAGGCCGCCGGCCTGAAAGACGGTGAAATCCTTGAAATCAACCAGGTAGCCGCCTATTTCGCCTACGCCAACCGCACCGTCGCCGGCCTGGGCGTCAGCACCGACGGCGAAAAACTCGGCCTCTCCCCCGACAACAACGAATGGCAACACGCATAGCACAGCCACCTTTTCCCTCCCGTCATCCCGGAATTGCATAGCAACTTCCGGGATCTAGCCACCCATGTGGATTCCGGATACGGCTACGCCGATCCGGAATGACGGAGGGGTGGGCGTAGCAACTTCCCTCCCTGCGGGCGCACTCTGTGCGACCAAATTTGTTCCAGACAAATTTGTCAAACCCTCGTGCGACGCTGTGCGTCGCGAGGCTTCGAACCCCGGCGCTGCATCAGAAATACAAAACCCCGCCAAAGCGGGGCTTGTGTATTTCTGGCGGAGAGGGAGGGATTCGAACCCTCGGTACGGCTCAACACCGTACACTCACTTTCCAGGCGAGCACATTCAACCACTCTGCCACCTCTCCATAAAACCTGTTCCCTTTCGACCGGAAGGGGCGGCAATTTTAGGGGATGTGGGCAGCTTTGGCAATGTTGTGCGTTGCGAAAGTGGGCCTGCGCTGGCAGAGTATCGACTGACCAGCGAGGCGAGCCCAAAATGACCAGCAAACTCAAGTCCGTTTTCACTTTTTCACTGCTGCTGATGTTCCTGACGGCCTGCGCGAGTGCTCCCCGCACCGAAAGTAGCTTGCAGGAGACCAACAGCCTGGCTTATGTGCTTGATGATGCCCGGGATTCAGCGAAAACTCATGGCACAGATCGGGTTCTCGTGGTGTTCGATATCGACAACACACTGATGGCGATGAAGCAGGGACTGGGCTCAGACCAGTGGTATGACTGGCAGAGTCGATTGCAACTGACCGACCCCTGCGATGCACGCCTGGTCAGCGACCGCCTCGCGGTTCAGGGGGCTCTTTTTTATGTTAGTGCCATGCGGCCAACCCAAGCGGATGCCGCTGAACTGGTGCAGCGTTTGCAGGATGATGGCCTGAAAGTGATCGCTCTCACCTCGCGTGGACCGGATTTTCGCCTGGCTACTTTCCGCGAATTGCGCCGCAACGGTTTCAGCTTTTACGCCTCGGCGATCGGGCCTGAGCGCGGCTATCCGGAGGTTTTCGTTCCCGCAGGCGGCACGCGTGATGCGCGTTACGAAGATGGTGTTTTCATGACTGCGGGGCAGAATAAAGGCACCATGCTGCGTGCCCTGCTGGACAAAACCGGCACGCCCTGGCCGGCCGTGATTGTGATGGCGGATGACAAGGAGCGTAACCTTCGGGCGGTCATGGAAACATTCCAGGGCAGCGGCACCACCGTGCACGCCTGGCGTTACAGTCGCGAAGATGGAGCCGTAAATTCCTTTGACCGCGACAAGGCGGCCGAATTGTGGCTACAGATCAGACCGCCACTACGGCAGGTATTGACCATGCTCGGCCGAGATAACTTCTTCTTCCCCGAATACACCCCCCCGCAAGGCTGCGGAGATTAATGGATTAGAAGCCACTGGATTCCGGATACGGCTACGCCGATCCGGAATGACGGAGAAATATGGCAACGCCGATCCGGAATGACGGAGAAATATGGCAACGCCGATCCGGAATGACGGAGAAATATGGCAACGCCGATCCGGAATGACGGAGAAATATGGCAACGCCGATCCGGAATGACGGAGAAATATGGCAACGCACCCCCTCGTCATCCCGGAATTGCGTAGCAACTTCCGGGATCCAGAAGCCACTCATGCAATTACAAACGAAAACAAATCCTTCCACTCGGGGTTCATTGATTCAATCAAGGCCAGCTTCCGCTTTCTGGTCCAGTTCTTCAGTTGCTTTTCTCTCTTGATCGCTTCCGGCATCGTGGCCAGGAATTCGAAATAGACGAGCTGATTTACTTGATACTTCTTGGTGAAACCACCACAAAATCCTGTTCTGTGTTGCCACGCACGATGTTGAATGCTGGAAGTAACACCAACATAGATCGTTCCATTGCGCTTGCTGGCCATGATGTAAACACAGGGATTCTTTCGCATCCGGCTATTTTCGATGAATATTCAAATTTGCGTGAAAGTAATTTGCACGAATATTTGTAGGAAATGGGAGGTGATACGCAGCGCTGGCTGGATCCCGGAAGTTGCTATGCAATTCCGGGATGACGGGAGCGGCCTTTAATCAAGAGGGCAGGCAATGAACTCCGGCCACTGTTCTGCCTGTGCGGAAAATGCGGCCAGTGCCGGATAGTCGTTGGCATCCACTCTTTCCGGGAAAACATTCTGTACAAAGCGCCAGGCAACCGCGGTGGTCAGGTCGGCCTGGTTCAGTCGTTGTGGGGTTCCGCCTTGTTCAAGCACCCGTCCCTCCAGCAGCAGGCAGGCCCCTTCCAACTGCTGTTGCAGCCGTTCGATCCACGGCGGGTGCTGTAAATCCTCAGGCCGTTGCAGGGTTTCATAAATTAACTGGACGGTTTTTTCCATCACGATCAGGGCGATGCCAATGGTGCGCAGCGCGCTGAGTTTGGGCACGGTTTCCTGTGGCATCAGGCGTTTTTCAGGTAAAGAAATCGACTCCAGGAACTCAAGAATCAGGCTGGAATCCACCAGCATTTCACCGTTGTCCAGGATCAGCGTGGGCACCTTGACCAGCGGATTAATCGCGCGCAACTCATCGTAATTGCGGAAAATGGACAGGGGCCGGTACTCATAATCCAGGCCCATCATACGCATGGATATCGCCAGGCGGCGAACAAAGGGTGAACCCATCATGCCGAGTAGTTTCAATTTTTCGGTGTTCATATTGTGGGTGCTTGCTCCAGTTGCCCGGGTGCTGTGCCCCGGATGGCCAAAGAGTACAGCAAAGCAGGGTGCCCGTCTGTATGGTCAGTGGTACCGTTCGTCGGTTGCTTGCCGGGTGTGTCGTTGCCCGGGTGCCGGCTTTTGATCCTTCCCGGGCGGTACCGTCACTGCATCAACGACCGGATGGAACATTCGTCCGTGGCGGTTACCCATGGCCTGCATGGCTTGACGAAAAGTGTACAGACTGGTCAGAGGTGTGAACTGCTCAGAGTTGAAGGAACAGATGCGAGGATTGGCGGCGCATTCGCGATGATGCTATCTCCTCTACTGTGCTAACATAGTCAGATAAGCATCTGACGTCTTCAGTTTTTGCAGGTGCCGAAACGGTAAACGCGTTTTTTCGGAATCGCGCAGTTTGGGCTGGAACTGTTGTCCCAAAATGAAAGGGATTTGGAATTATGTTGAAACTGAAACAGCATAGCAAAGTACTGACAGGCCTGGTCATAGGGGCTTCCCTGTTCGTGTCCAGCTTTGCGATGACTGCAGACAACACCGGCATCGTGATCGCATCGCGTGGCACCGTTACCGCGGATTATGGGGGCGAACAACGGACCCTGAAGCAGGGTGATGATATTTTTGTCAACGACCAGATTGTGACCGGCAAGCTCAGTTTTGCCGTGCTGCAGTTTGTTGATGGCGCTAAAGTTACCATCCGGCCAAATTCAGCCATGGTGATTGAAGACTATGTCTATAACGGTACCGACCAGGACATCGCAACTCTGAGCCTGGTATCCGGAGGCCTGCGAGTACTCACCGGCGCCATGGCAAAATCCAATCCGGAAAACTACAAGGTGCGCACACCCGTGGCTTTAATGGGTGTACGCGGAACAGAATTTGCCGTGATGCTGTGCGGTGACCAGATCTGCACCGAAAACGATTCCCCCTAGCAAGCTCCCGCACACCCGTTTCCCGGCAGGTGCCTGAGTTCTGACCCTGCGCTTTCTTTACTGACCTAAAACTTTTTTGAGCCTACAGTACTGGGTGCTGGTGCAATATGCGGGCTAGGAGTCGCTGGCTGCCGGATCCGTTGGTGGCGGCACAACGGGTGAACCCTGTGGAAACGAGGCGCCGCCAATCGGAGTAGTGCCTCCAGAAACGACGTCGCCGATTGAGGTGCCGGCAGGTGCGCCGGGACCGCAGTGCTGAACCAGCACATCGGGCGTAATTACCGTGATCCGGGTTGGAATGCGCTTGATTCCCATCGAAGCCGCTACACGCACGCGATCAGGCTGATCGACGGAGACCTGTTCTGCTGAAGCCAGCAGGGAAACAAACACCGGCTTTCTGGAGAAACCGTATTTTTCGAGGTCTGCCTTCAGGGCCGCCTGCCGTTCGGGGCTGATGGACTCCAGCGATGGGATGTCGAACAGCTTTTCAAATTCCGAAACAGTCGGGCTTAAATGGTGGTCGCCCAGTTCCCACATGGGTACATCGGCAATGTTGATGCCGCGTTCCGAGTAGGCCTTTACGATTTCTTTCATGCTGACGTTGGGGCCAAAGTAGCTGATCGGCACCACGTTGGAGTCGTTGAAGACGAACAAAGTCGGGATCTCGTCCCCATATTTTTCCTGCAGCGCCCTGAAAGTGTAGTTGTCCGCCACTGCCTGATGAATCCCCACATAGAGTGAAATCTCGAGGGTATCCGGACGCTTGTCCGTCAGGATAGGCCGAGACTTGTCCGGCTTGTACCAGTACTCCGGTGAAACGAACTGCATCAATTCGCTCACGCTGAAGGTGCCGTGGACACCGCCATTCCTGAGGCGCAGAACCGGTTCGATAACTTCAGCCTCCTCAAGGTAGCGCTTCACAATTTCCCGGGCCTTGTTGCCTTCCGGCAGGCTGTCAATCCGGTAGGCGGGGAATTTTCGGTCTCTCGCAGCCTGTGAATTGCAGGGCCAGCCCAGCGCTTCAGGAATCTGAGAGACATGTCTGATGCCACTCCCATCAGCGACAGCAGCTTCCGCCGGTCCGATTTCGATGGACTGGCCATTCTTGGTCAGGATGGTTTTACCGACATCGGTGGAGGTAAATAAATAAGTTTGCTTGCCAGCCTGTGCAGATGCAGCAACGGAACCCAGGGCAAGGGCAATGAGAGCGGGCAGCAGCAACTTGTTCAGTGTCTTCACGGAATTACCTTTTAATTCTCTGTTTGGGACCGGTGCAATGTCGTTGGCAGTGTAATTCGCAATACTTTCTTCATAAAAGTAACAGCTTAACATAAACCGTGTACATCACACGAATCAGGTGCAGTTGGTGGGCTGCGAGCGGATCGGAATAGCTGGTCTGGGCTGGATTTTGAGGACTAATCTTTGAATAACAATGGTTTTTTGTCTGAATCCCAGTTATTCTATACACAGGCCAAACATAAAAACTAAGTCACAAAATTGGACGGGAATGGTCCAAGGACTATCAGCTATGAAGTCTATCAATCTGGACATGGAATGGTCCAAGTTCGGTCGTCTTGTTAAGACCGCAATTTGTATTTTTCTATTCTGTTTTTCCAATTCTTTATGGGCGCAGGATGCCTATGACAATCCTGGCCTGGGTGAGCAACCCGTTACCAGTCACCCCCCTGATTACAAACCCCTGGGCGTACGAGCAGGTTCTTTCATGTTGCATCCCGGCGTGGAACTGGCAACAGAATTTCACGACAACATTCTGTACACCGACAGTTTTGAGCTCAGCGACACCATCTTTCACATCCGACCCTATGTCACGGCCCAGAGCACCTGGAGCCGCCATTCGCTGACCGTTCGCCTGGCCGCCGATGTGGCCCGCTACAATGATTATGGTGAGCGCGATTACGAAGATTATTTTGCCCAGCTCAGCGGTATGGTGGATGTCACCAGTCGCAGCAATTTCAACTACGGCCTGGATTACCTGCAATTGCATGAGGAGCGCAACAACCGCAGTGCAGAGCAGGGCGTTACGCCTACGGTCTTCACTCTGACCGGCGGCAGCCTGGGTTATAACCACACCTTCAATCGCCTGTCGCTCGGTATCCTCGCCAGCCTGCGGCAACTGGACTTCGACAACGTCAGGAAACTCGACGGTGGCATCATTGACAACCAGGACCGGGATCGTGATGAAAGCTCGCTGCAGTTGCGCGCGGCTTACCAGTTCCAGCCCGGCAAGCAGGCCTTTGTTTCAGTTGTTTTCAATAACGTCGATTACGATCAGGAGTTCGATCGCAGCGGGCTGAACCGGAATTCCGACGGCTACAGCCTCAACGGCGGCGTTGACTTCTCCATTAGCGGCGTGCTCAGCGGTGATGTATTCGTCAGCTACCACGAGCAGAGTTATGATGACCCGCAGTTGAATAATGTCAGCGGCTGGGCCGGCGGCATGGGCCTGACCTGGCTGCCCACCACGCTGACCACCGTCAACGCATCCATTACCAGCGGCGTTGAGCAGACTACCATCGCGACCAGTTCCGGTTACCTCAGAACACTGTATTCCCTGCGGGTCGATCACGAACTGTTGCGCAACCTGCAGTTGATCGGAATGGTGTCCTACACCGATAATGATTATCAGCAGAACGACAATGCGACTGAATTTTCCAGGTCTTATGATAAGTACTGGTCAGCGGCGATTGGCGCGACTTATTTCTTCAACCGCAGTGTATACCTCAGCGCTTCGTATGATTACAACGATTTTTCTACCAATGTCCTTAACGATGACTTCACGGCGAACCGCTTCTGGCTGGTGCTGGGGCTGGAGCGCTGAGCATGGTGATTTGAAGCCATCACGAGCGGTACAAGCGCCGCTATATCTCCTCACATTGCTTGTTTTCCTGTTCAGCCTCATCCCGGGTGGCCTGTGGGCGCAAGATGGCAAAGCAAGCGGTGAAGGGGCTCCCGGGGTCGCCGTTTCCGCCGACACGGCGCCTGCGGTTGAAGCAGACGCCGAAGAAGATACCGGCTACCGCCTGGGTCCGGGTGACCGCATCCACATCCGGGTGCACAATCAGGACGACCTGAGTGGGGATTATGTGCTGGATGGCAGAGGGCGCTTTTCCATGCCGCTGATCGGCACCGTGGTGGCCGGTGGGCTGACCGCCTCGGGACTGGAAAGCTTCCTGGTCAGCCGGCTCAAGCCCGACTACCTGGTTAATCCGCGGGTTGCGGTGGAGATCAGTAATTACCGCCCGTATTACATTATCGGTGAGGTCAAGAGTCCCAAATCCTATAATTATGTGCAGGGCATGACCTACCTGACGGCAATCGCCATCGCCGGCGGCTATACCTACCGGGCCAAAAAAGGTGTGGTCTACGTTATCCAGGGCGATGACCCGGACCGGGAGGAGATCAAGATGGACGTGGACCTGAAAGTCCAGCCCGGTGATATCATCCGCGTGGCGGAACGGTTATTCTGAGCAGGCTCAGGACAGGCCCCCAGAGAAAGGACAGCAGCGCCGTGGAAAACCACCCCTCAGCCAACGCACCATACGAGTACTCATCGTATGAGTTGCAACAGCAGGACGAAGAGCCTTTCCCGCTGCTCGATTACCTGCAGTTGTTGTGGTTCCGCCGCCGGCTGATCCTGGTGATCACGCTGCTGGTGTCGGTGATCGGCTACATCCAGATTAATCAGCTACGCAATATCTACTCGGCCTCATCTTCCATACTGATCGGCATCCAGCAGGCTCCGGTGTCGGATTTCAACAGCTACATGTACCAGTACTTCAACAACCTCGATTCCATGGAGGAAGTGGAAATACTGAAATCCAGGGGGCTGGCGGAAAAAGTGATCAACAAGCTGAATTTACTGAACCTGGCTGAATTCAACCCCTCGCTGGAAGAGCCTGAAAGTGGTTTTTTCGACTTTCTGCGCTCCCTCAATCCGCTGAACTGGCTGCCGGACGACTGGAGCACGCTGTTCAGCCAGGCCCGCAGCGGTGAAGTGGTCACGGTAGAGCCCACCAGGGAGGAAATTGAGCGGGAAAAAATGGTCACGGCAGTGGATATCTTCCGCGACAAGATGAGCGTCGTGCCGGTGAAGTTTTCCGATGTGATCAACATCAGCTTCGAATCCCATGATGCGAAACTGGCCGCCCGCATTGCCAACGAAATACCCGAAGCCTATATCGTCGGCCAGTTAGAGGCCAAGTTTGAGGCCACGCAAAAAGTGACCAACTGGCTGGCCGAGCAACTGGAAGAACTGAAAACCCAGGTAGCGGATTCGGAACGGGCAGTGGAAATCTACCGCCAGGAAAATGACCTGTCGGAGACGGACGGAACCGGCCTGCTGGCCAAGCAACTGTCCGAAACCAACAGCCAGTTGATCATCGCACGGGTCGAGCGTGCCGAAGCCGAAGCGCGCCTGGCGCAGATGAACCGCCTGCTGGACAACAACCGCCAGGGCCTGGATACCTCGGCCGAGGTGCTGGCCTCAACCCTGATCCAGCAAATTCGTAACCAGGAAGCCGAAGCGGTGCGCAGAAGGTCTGAGCTGGCGGTTGAGTACGGACCCAGGCATCCCCGGATGCTGCAGATTAATGCCGAGATCGAAGACCTCGAACGCCGCCTGGCCACCGAGATGGATAACATTACTCTTGCGCTGGAAAACAAAATAGAAATGGCGCGCCTGCGCGAAAGCAGCCTGGAGAGCAGCCTGCAGGAACTGGAATCGGTTTTCGATGAGCAAAGCCAGGAGGCCGTGCAACTGCGTGCGCTGGAGCGTGAGGCGGCCGCCAACCGGGTCCTGTTTGAGAATTTCCTCAGTCGTTTCAAAGAAACCAGTAGCATCGAGGGTATGGAATCGGCCGATGCCAGGGTGCTGTCACAGGCGGAAATTCCGGCGCTCCCGTCCTCTCCGAATCGAAGACGCATGCTGATTATTTATATCCTGCTGGGCTTTATGGGCGCTTGCGGCATGGTGCTCGGCCTGCAGTTCCTGAATCCGGGCATCTACAGCCCGGAGCAAATCGAGCACGATCTGGGTATCCGGGCAATCGGTATGATTCCGAAGTTGCCGCAGAAAACACAAACTCACGAGTACATTCTGAACAAACCCCACTCCGGTTTCGTCGAGGCGATCAACTCCCTGCGGGTTTCGCTGAAGCTTTCCGATCCGGATAAACGGGTCAAGGCCATCCAGATCACCTCGTCCATTCCCGAGGAAGGCAAATCTTCACTGGCCATCGGCCTGGCGATAACCATGGTGCAATCCGGCGCCCGGGTGGTGCTGGTGGAAGCGGATCTGCGCCGCTCGAGTATCGAGAAACTGCTGGGCCTGCCCTCTGATGTGCCGGGTCTGACCGACCTGGTGATGTCGGACAGCGACGATATCAGCGGCTTTGTGATCCACGATGAAAAAACCGGCGTCGACTTTATTCGTGCCGGAGATGCCAGGTACGCCAGCGCCACCGATATTTTCTCCTCACAGCGGATGCAGGACATTGTCGATCTGCTCAAGCAGGAGTACGACTATGTCCTCTTCGACACGCCTCCGGTGATGGCAGTGGCGGATGCGCGGGTGCTCGGCAACCTGGTCGACAACACGCTGTTCGTGGTGCGCTGGGACAAAACGCCGAGAAAAGTGGCCAGGGCGGCGATCCAGTTGTTGCGCCAGGGCGGCACCGACATTGGCGGTATCGTGTTGCAGCAGGTGGATCTGAAGCGTTACGGGCGCATTGGTTATGGTGATTCGGGGTACTATTACCACTATGGCCGCTACGGACAATATTACAACAGCTAAGCCCCCGCTATCTTGTAAGAGCCCGCTTGCGGGCGACCTTCCACAGCACCACCGTAAGAGCCCGCTTGCGGGCGACCTTCCACAGCCTTTCGCCCGCAAGCGGGCTCTTACAGGGTGAGCAGAGCAAAGTTAATTTCCGGGATTCTGCTTGTCGCTGCAGCGGCGCTGTTCACGTTGTCCCTGTCCTGGCCCCGCTTGCAGGCCAGCCTGCTGTACCTGCCGGTGGATACAGCGATCTCCCACTACTGGGACAGCCGCGAAACCCCGTCACAACAATTGCAGGGATTGCAGCAGCGCGCTGAGAAAAGTATTGCCATCTATCCCCATTACCGCTACTGGGATGGCCTGAGCCTGCTGTATTTTCTGCAGGGCGGCGACAGCAGCAAGCCCCTGAATGAGCGGCGCCAGGCCTTCGAACGCGCGATTGACGCCGCCACGGTCTCGCTGGGCCGGGCGCCTTCCCAGCCCCGCGCCTGGTTTCGTATTGCCAGCGCCCGCGCCTGGCTTAAATACCCGCCGCAGGAAGTGATCGCGGCGCTGAAAATGGCCGTTTACACCGGCCGTGTCGATCCCTCACTGTTCATGGCTCGTCTGACGCTGGGCCTGTCCTATCTGCCCATGATGGACCAGGAGGGCATTGGCCTGATGCGCGACCAGGCCCTGCTGGCCTGGCAGCTTCAGCCACGGCAGGTGACCGCAGCGCTGAAAAACAATACGCTGTTGATAACCCGGATGGAATATTTGCTGGCCGGCGCGCACAGCAATGTGTTGACTGAAATGGAGGCATCCCTCGGTGGCGATACTCGATAAATTTAAACCCAGGCTCAGGGCCGGCGCACGGGATACTGCGCCGGGCCCGGACGGGCGGTCAGGTGCAGCACGGCCGGTATACCCGGATGGTAAACGCCTGTATTGCGTGGGTGACATTCACGGCCACGCCGGCCTGCTGGAACAACTGCATAAAATGATTGCGGCAGATGCGGCCGGCTACGCTGGAAAAAAGCAGGTTCTGTACCTGGGTGATTACATTGACCGGGGCGATGCATCCAAACGGGTAGTGGACATCCTGCTGGAGCAGCCACTGGCGGGTTTTGAGGCCATCCACCTGCTGGGCAACCACGAACAGGCGCTGCTGGATTTTCTGCTCAATCCCGAGGCAATGGCCGCGTGGCTGGGCTTTGGCGGCGTGGCCGCCCTGCACAGCTACGGAATCGAGGCGGGTCTGGTCTCCTCAGCGCATCAACTGGAGAAGATTCGGGCCGAACTGGAAGAAAAGCTGCCCCCCAGCCACCGCGAGTTCTACGAGAACTGCAAGCTGTGTCATACCGAGGGCAGCTACTATTTCGTCCATGCCGGTGTCCGCCCCGGCGTGGCGCTGGAGAAACAGAACTTTGAAGACCTGCTGTGGATCCGCGAACCCTTCACCGCCAGCACGGCGAACCACGGCGCCGTCATCGTACACGGCCATTCCATCAGTGCTGAACCGGAACTGCTGCCCAATCGAATCGGCATCGACACCGGAGCCTTCGTCACCGGCGTACTGACCGCCCTGGTGCTGGAGGGCGAACAACAACGCATCCTGCAAACCGGCGGAACCCCCACCTCATGACCTCACCGACTAAAGCGACTGGATCCCGGATGTCGCTGCGCGAATCCGGGATGACGGAGGAAAAGTCGCTGCGCGAATCCGGGATGACGGAGGAAAAGTCGCTGCGCGAATCCGCGATGACGGAGGAAAAGTCGCTGCGCGAATCCGGGATGACGGAGGAAAAGTCGCTGCACGAATCCGGGATGACGGAGGAAAAGTCGCTGCACGAATCCGGGATGACGGAAAATGTGCCCGGATCGGCTCAGCTTTCTTCCGCCCGTCATCCCGGATCGGCGCAGCCGCATCCGGGATCCAGCAAAAGCGCGCTTGCGCGCCCCTGCAGCGCCTTGCTAGTGTTGCTCCTCCTCTTCCCCCCAACAACTTCCGCCGATTTCCAATCCGGCCTCAATGCCTTTGATGCCGGCCTGTACGCCCAGGCCATGGAGGACTGGAGAGAGGTGGTGGATGCCCCCGCAGAGAACACCCATCCGGCCATCTACGCCGAAACCCTTTACGCCATCGCCATGCTCTACTGGATGGGGCAGGGTGTGCCAAAGGACTATTTCGCGGCATCTATCTGGCTGCAAAAAGCCGCCGATCGGGGTCATGCCGGTGCGCAGACCAAACTGGGCTACCTCTACACCAAGGGCATCGCGGTTGAGCAGGACTACAAACAGGCGTTCAAGTGGTTCTCGCTGGCGGCCCGCCAGGGCGAAGTGGACGGTCAATATAACCTCGGTATTTTCTACCTGAACGGCTGGGGCACCGAGCAGGACATCACCATGGGCAAGCAATACCTGGCCGCCGCTGCAGCCCAGGGCGATGCCGGCGCAGAGGCCGCCCTGTACAGCGCCATGCGCGATCCGCCGCCGCCCACACCCACCACCCCGGTGGCTGGATCCCGGATGTCGCTACGCGAATCCGGGATGACGGGCGGAAGAAGGCTACGCGAATCCGGGATGACGGAAAGTGTGCCCGGATCGGCGCAGCCTACGGCCCGTCATTCCGGATCGGCGCAGCCGCATCCGGAATCCATGTCAGTAACACAGAATGCGCCGAAGGCTACCGACATTCTTCCTGTGGCCTGGATAATGGCGCAGGATCCGGATCGTTATACCATCCAGGTGATTGGCCTGAGTGCGGCGGAAAAGCTTAACGGCCTGGTCGAGGGCCATGATGCGCTGGCGCCGTTCGCCACTTACACGGTGCGACGCAATGGCAAGACCCTGTACATACTGGTCCAGGGCAACTACGCGGATGTAGACGCTGCCCGCCGGGCGCGTGACAACTTCCCGCGCAGCATCCAGAAAACCGACCAGTTGTGGATTCGCCAGTTCGGCATGATCCAGGATTTGATGGTTGCCGCGGAGCGAGACGGCAATGAATAGGCCCGGTCGCAATGCCACCAGCAGGCCACCGAACAGCGTGACGAACGGTGCCAACACCTTTCTGTTCTACCTGTTTTTGCTGGTGCTGGTGCTGGCGCCATTGCCGCTGGGCAGCAACCGTGAGTGGTCGTGGACGCTGTGTGCCGCACTGATTTCTGTTCTGGCCCTTGGCTGGTCCGCCCTGTCGTTGTTTGGTGGGACAAAGCAGTCACTCCGGCTTAACTTGGCGCTGATGATTGCCTTCCTGCTGGTTTGCGCCTGGGCAGTGGTACAAACCAGCGGTTTTGTTCCGCAACACTGGAAACACCCCCTGTGGGCCATGTCATCCGCTGTACTGGCGCCAGGCGCTGTTGCACCATCCCCCGGCAGCATTTCGCTGGCCCCGGATGACAGCTTCACCGCCGTCATGCGCCTGCTCAGCTACGGCCTGGTATTTTTTCTCGCCTTCCAGTGGGGCAGGGACCAGCGCCTGGCCAAAAGAACTTTGCAATGGCTGGTCTTTGCCGGCCTGGTCTACGCCATTTATGGCCTGGTGGTGTTCTGGAGCGGTAGTAACGGCTTGTTTCTGTTCGAGGATCCGGGCTTTCGCCAGGATGTACGCAGCACCTTCATGAACCGCAACCATTTCGCTACCTATGCCGGGCTGATATTGCTCTGCGCAATTAGCTTGTTTTACCGGCGCATGGTGGTGCACGGTGGCCCGCCTTCACCGATGCCGGCAAAGGGACGGATTCCACCCGGCGCCCACATCAGCGGGCGCACCGAATGGCTGGAGCGATGTGTGTTGCAGGTGTGGAAACCGCTGATTATCATTCTGTTGCTGAGCACCGCTTTGATCCTGACGCACTCACGCGGTGGTTTCTTCAGCACCCTGGTGGCCGGCGTGGTCTTGCTGGCCTGCTTCAATTATCGCCGCCGGATTCGCAGCACCGGTTCCCTGGCTGCCGTTGGCCTGGCAGTGGGTATCGCGTTTATCGCTTTCTGGCTGACCAGCGAGGTACTGCTCCAGCGGATCGACCAGACGCGGTTTGACAACAACCTGCGTTTTGCCGCCTACCAGGTCATTTCCGAATCCACCCGGGACAATCCGATCCTGGGTTTCGGTTACGGCACCTTTGCCGACAGTTTCCGCCTGTACCGGACCGATGTCATCGATGCTTATCTCGACCGGTCCCACAACACCTACCTGGAAAATGCCTTCGAACTGGGCTGGCCCGCCGCCTTGTTGTTGTTTACCGTGATCGCGCTGCCTTGTGCAATTTGCATCCGGGGCCTGCGCCGGCGTGGCCGGGACTGGGTATATCCGGCCACCGGCATTGCCGCCACCGTGCTGGTGGGGGTTCATTCTTATTTTGACTTCAGCCTGCAGATGCCGGCCGTGGCCATGACCTATGCCGGAATCCTTGGCGTTGCATGCGCCCAGTCCTATTCTTCAGATTCATAAATATGGTTAAATAGCCTGGCTGAATAAAAGGACTAATTCATGCCATTCAACCCACAGTATCCCTGGTGGACACTCGTCGTCACCGTACTGACTGCGGCGCTGCTTACCCTGGCGCTGATCCCGCTGGTACGCAAGTTCGGCCTGGTAGACTACCCCAGCCAGCGCAAGTTGCACGATTCCGCCACACCGGTAAGCGGTGGGCTGGCTATCTTCATCACGCTCGCAGCGGTCTTTTGGTGGGTCCTGCCGGCGAGTCGTTTTGTGACGGCGATGGGTGCCGGCAGCCTGCTAATGACCCTCACCGGCATACTTGATGATCGTCTGAAACTCCCGGCCCTGTTGCGTGCGGTGATCCAGGTTGGCGCCTGCCTGATCATCATCCGCTACGCCGGTGTGCGCCTGGAAGATTTTGGCCGCCTGTTTTATGACGAAGTGCTGGAACTGGATGGGGCGGCCGTGCTCATCACCATTTTCTCCGCCCTGGGCGTGATCAACGCCTTCAACATGATCGATGGCATGGACGGACTGGCCGGCAGCATTTTTCTGGTTGCCGCTGCCGGTATGGCCCTGTTTGCCACCCAGGCGGGGCAGGGTGAGGTGCTGTGGATCCTGTTGTTTTCAATGGCTGCGGTGCTGGGGTTTTTGCTGCTCAACGCCAGGCTGCCCTGGAATGAAAAAGCGTGGACTTTCCTCGGGGACGGTGGATCGCTGTTGCTGGGGTTTATTCTGGCCTGGTGCTTCATCGCCCTGGGCAGCGACCGGCCCGACGGCACTGCTCGCGCCTTTATCCCCATGACTGCCGTGTGGTTGCTCGCGGTGCCCCTGCTCGATACCACGGTGCTGATCTGGAGCCGCTGGCGCTCCGGACGCTCTGCCTTTGCCGCCGACCGGACCCATTTGCACCATGCATTTCTGCGTGCCGGTTTCAGTGTGAGGCAGGCCTGGCTGTACATCACGCTGCTGGCACTGGCGCTGGCCTGCGTGGGCGTGCTGCTCGATCTGTGGGCTGTGCCGGATTATGTGAGTTTCTGGACATTCATTGCAGTTGCAGGCGCTTATTTCACCTGCCTCAGGCAGACCTGGAAACAGCAGCGTTTTTTGCGCCGTAATTTCATCTACAATGACCCTGACCTGTAAGAGGCCCCTCGGGGCCGACCCGTAAGAGGCCCCTCGGGGCCGACCCGTAAGAGCCCCCTCGGGGCCAACCCGTAAGAGGCCCCTTGGGGCCGACCTGTAAGAGGCCCCTCGGGGCCGACCACCTAAACAAAACATACTCAAACATCAGAATCACATGGACCAAAAAACGGAAAAACACAATGGATAACCCTTTACAGGTCATGGTCACCGGTGGGGCCGGTTTTCTCGGCTCACATTTGTGCGACCGCCTGCTGGCGGCGGGCCATGATGTGCTGTGTGTCGATAATTTCTACACCAGTACGCGGCGCA
The DNA here is from genome assembly GCA_024279945.1 of Gammaproteobacteria bacterium. Taxonomy (GTDB): domain Bacteria; phylum Pseudomonadota; class Gammaproteobacteria; order Xanthomonadales; family SZUA-36; genus JAJRRA01. Next base: position 1,117 of record JAJRRA010000080.1, on the reverse strand, counting down.
ATATCGTTCACCTGCTGGAACACCCCAATTTCGAGTTGATGCGCCACGATGTGACTTTCCCGCTGTACGTGGAAGTCGACCGCATCTACAACCTGGCCTGCCCGGCCTCACCCATTCACTACCAGAGCGATCCGGTGCAAACCACCAAGACCAGCGTGCACGGTGCGATCAACATGCTGGGGCTGGCCAAGCGCACCGGGGCGAGAATCCTGCAGGCCTCCACCAGCGAGGTCTACGGCGACCCCGAACTGCACCCGCAGCCGGAAAGCTACTGGGGCAACGTTAACCCCATCGGCATCCGCTCCTGCTACGACGAGGGCAAACGCTGCGCCGAGACCCTGTTTTTCGACTATCGGCGTCAGCACAAGCTGCCGATAAAGGTTGCCCGCATCTTCAACACCTACGGCCCGAGGATGCTGCCCAATGACGGCCGCGTGGTGTCCAACTTCATCGTTCAGGCCTTGCAGGGCAAGGACATCACCATTTACGGAGACGGCAGCCAGACACGATCCTTTTGCTACGTGGATGACCTGGTGGAAGGCCTGATCCGCCTGATGGAAAGCGCTGAAGAGGTCACCGGGCCGATCAACCTGGGCAACCCGGGCGAATTTTCGATCAGGGAACTGGCCGAGAAAGTCGTGGCCATGACCGCATCGGGCTCGAAAATAGTCTACGAACCCTTGCCCCAGGACGACCCCACCCAGCGTAAACCCGATATCACCCTGGCCCGCCAAACCCTCGGCTGGGAACCCACCATCACCCTGGATGAAGGCCTGAAACCCACCATGGCATATTTCCATGACCTGTAAGAGGCCGCTTGCGGCCGACCGTCGCTATCGCTTCTCCCCATCGCGCGCAAGCGCGCTCTTACCCTGTAAGAGGCCGCTTGCGGCCGACCGGCGCTATCGCTACTCCCCATCGCGCGCAAGCGCGCTCTTACCCTGTAAGAGGCCGCTTGCGGCCGACTGTCGCTATCGTTTCTCCCCATCGCGCGCAAGCGCGCTCTTACCCTGTAAGAGGCCGCTTGCGGCCGACTGTCGCTATCGTTTCTCCCCATCGCGCGCAAGCGCGCTCTTACCCTGTAAGAGGCCGCTTGCGGCCGACTGTCGCTATCGCT
>JAJRRA010000003.1 GCA_024279945.1 Gammaproteobacteria bacterium | reverse complement strand
TCTGTCCCCATGGAAATCCAGGGGGAATCATGTCTGGCGAGTAGGTAACGGTTCAAGTCGGTAACACCTATAAAATGGCTACTTTTCTTTTATGTACATATGCTTAGAGCACTCAGTTTTAACTTTAACGGGACAGTAGTGCGCTCATATATCTATTTTACTGGCCTGGCGTGGTAGTCTGTTTAAGTGGCCGGCTTTGTTTCTACCGGTCGGAGCCATAGCCAAGTGCTTTCATTTGTCTGCCGGCAATTTTGCCGAACAATAGCCGTTTATACCATGACCACTGCCCGTACCGGGGCTCCAGCTTTTCCAGGCGGTTCTGGGCCGCATACTGCGGTGAGGTATTAATCGGGTCTTTGTCGAGGATAAACCGGGTGCTTTCCCGACATTCTTTCAAGCCTAGCAATTGCCAAACCCTTTGCAATTCCTGTTCGGGGTCCAGCACCAGGCTTTCAAAGGAGATTCGAAGTATCGCTCCGGAGTGATCCTGTTCAAACTGCAGGGCACGGAGGTTGGCATCACGCCAAGTTTTCACGGCTTTTATAAAGGGCCAGCGCCACATGGAAGTCATGGATTCGACCACCTGGCGGCCGTCACGGTGAATAAACAGAAAACGGGCGGTGGGCAACAGGCGGTAAATCTCCGGCAATGCCCAGGTATTGGACGGCGTTTGCTCCACCCAGTGTCGGTTACCGGCGCGGGAAGCATAAAGTGCGTCAATCCCGACTCCCATGAAGGCATAGAAAGTGTCTTTATCCACCTGCTGTGCTTCGAGCCAATTTCTGCCTTTGAACTGGCGTGCCTTGTTATAGACCGCATCGAGATGGCGGGTGAACGGCACAAACAATTCCGATTCTTCACTGCCCCACAGCGCTTCATGCTCACACAAGGCCCAGTGCAGCATAGAGGTGCCGGAGCGAGGTGAACCGACGATAAATATCGGGAATCGAGGCCCGCCGTTACTGTTAGGCTGCTCAGCCAAAAACTAATCTCCAGTGATCCTGAATCATCCTGCCCAGCCATTTTTGCAAGTATCAAGTAAAAATGTGTTTCCTGGGAAACAGTGACATCATTCACGCCAGATAACAATTCCCTTTGAAACAGCAGCGGAATTTTCTTTAGGAACCGCCTTGTTGAACAGCCCTTCGGCTTAATTTAAGATCACCCTGCAAACACAATCGCATATTTCAAACAAATTCTTTCAGGTTCACCAGTATTTGCTTGTACTCTGGGAACCTGTAAATACGGGTGCAGCAAATGGATAAAGCCGAATCAACCGTCAGAGGCATCCTGGCCATGGCCGAGGTGGGTGTGGATGGAGAGCATCCATGGGACCTCAAGGTGACTGACCAGGACTTCTACCGGCGCCTGCTGGGACAGGGTTCCATCGCACTGGGTGAAACCTACGTGGATGGCCTGTGGGAATGTGAGCAGATTGATGCCTTCATTTGCAAGGTTCTGCGCGCCGGCCTGGAGCACAAAATTTCAGTGCTGAGTCTGCTGTGGCCGGTCATCTGGTCCAAACTGGCCAACCTGCAAAGCCGCCGGCGCGCCTTCGACATCGGCAAGCATCACTACGACATTGGCAACGAACTGTACCAGCGCATGCTCGACCCGCGTATGACCTATACCTGCGGCTACTGGAAAGAGGCAAACAATCTGGCTGATGCGCAAGAAGCCAAGCTGGACCTGGTCTGTCGCAAAGTGGGCCTGGAAGCCGGTATGCGCGTGCTGGATATTGGCTGTGGCTGGGGCAGTTTCGCCCGCTTCGCTGCCGAGCGTTATGACGTTAAAGTCGTTGGGGTAACGGTATCGCAGGAGCAGATCGACTATGGCCGCAAACAGTGTGCCGATCTCGATGTGGATCTGCGCTACCAGGACTACCGCGATGTGGAGGGCCGCTTTGACCGGGTTATTTCGCTGGGCATGTTCGAGCATGTGGGCGTAAAGAACTACCGCACCTTTATGCAGACCGTGGAACGCTGCCTGGAAGACGACGGACTGTTCCTGCTGCACACTATCGGCACCAACACACCGGATTTACAAGCCGACCCCTGGACCGTCAAGTACATTTTCCCCGGCGGAATGCTGCCTCTGCAAAAGCAGATCGATGCGGCTTCACAGGGCATTTTCGTGATGGAAGACTGGCACAACTTCGGCATTGATTATGACCCCACCCTGATGGCCTGGATGGCCAATATCGATGCCAGCCGCGAAGAACTCGAACAACTGGGCTATGGCGATCGTTTTTATCGCATGTGGCGCTACTGGCTGCTCTCAGCCGCCGGCTCGGCCCGCGCCAGGCGTAACCAGCTATGGCAGATGGTGTATTCCAAACAGGGGCTGGACAACGGGTATACGTCCGTTCGCTGAGGTGACTTGCAGATCAGCCCATGCCGCTTCTTAGCCTCAAAAACCTCAGCCTGAGTTTCGGCTCTCCACCCTTGCTGGATGCCGTCAACCTGCATATTGAGGTCAACGAAAGGGTCTGTCTGCTGGGGCGTAATGGTACGGGCAAGTCCACGCTGCTGCGGCTTATCAGCGGTGAAATCCAGGCAGATGAGGGCACCATTGTCATCCCACCCGGTATCCGGGTGGCCAAACTCGACCAGGAAGTGCCTGCAGACCTCGAAGGCACCATCAACGAGGTGGTTGCGCAAGGGCTGAACAAGGCCGGGAAGCTGCTTCAGCGCTACTACCATTTACTGCACGAATTAACCCTGGGACACGAAACCGGTGCGGACGGGGGTGAGCAACTGCTCCAGCAACTGGGTGAATGTCAGCATCAACTCGAAGCCGAAGGCGGCTGGGAAATTTCACAGCGCATGGAAGCGGTCATTTCACGACTTCAGCTTGATGGCGACATTGACTTCAACGCCCTATCGGGCGGTCTGAAACGCCGCGTTTTACTCGCCCGCGCCCTGGTCAACCAGCCCGACCTGTTGTTGCTGGATGAGCCCACCAACCACCTGGATATTGCATCCATCATCTGGCTGGAAAAATTCCTGTTGGACTGGAAAGGCAGTTTGCTGTTTATCAGTCATGATCGCGTTTTCCTGCAAAAACTGGCCACCCGGATTATCGAAATTGATCGCGGCAAGCTGACCGACTGGCCCGGCGACTATCCGACCTACCTGAGTCGCAAACAGAAAGCGCTGGAAGATGAAGAAAAGGAAAACGTGCTGTTTGACAAAAAGCTCGCGCGCGAAGAAATCTGGATCCGCCAGGGCATCAAGGCTCGCCGTACCCGTAACGAAGGCCGGGTCCGGGCGCTGGAGAATTTACGCCGCGAACGGGCGCAAAGGCGCACTGTCGCCGGCAGCGCGAATGTGCGGATACAGGCGGCGGACAAGTCCGGAAAAATCGTGCTGGAAGCAGAGAACATAAGCTACGCCTGGGGTGATGACCCAGTGCTTCGCGACTTCAGCACCACCATCCTGCGTGGCGATAAAGTCGGCATCATTGGACCAAATGGCGCCGGAAAAACCACGCTGATCCGCCTGTTGCTGGGTGATTTACAACCCCGGTCCGGCACGGTAAAAACAGGCACGAAAATGGAAGTTGCCTATTTCGATCAGCACCGTGCGGTGCTGGATGAAGAAAAAAGCGTGCAGGACAATATTGCTGATGGCAGCGATATGATCAGTATCAATGGCAAAGACCGGCATGTTATTTCCTATCTGCGGGATTTTCTTTTTGCCCCGGACCGCGTGCGGCAACCCGTCAAAGCGCTATCTGGAGGTGAGCGTAACCGCCTGTTGATGGCGCGTCTGTTCAGCCGTCCTTCCAACGTCCTGGTACTCGATGAGCCAACCAATGACCTCGATGCCGATACGCTCGACCTGCTCGAAGAACGCCTGATCGAGTACGCGGGCACCGTGCTGCTGATTTCCCATGATCGCGCGTTCCTGGACAATGTTGTCACCTCCACTATCGTTTTTGAGGGTAATGGTGAAGTGAATGAATACATTGGCGGTTACCAGGACTGGCTGCGTCAGACCAGGCCGTCTGTCACCGAGACGCGAAAAATGAAGAAAGACAAGCCGGCACAATCGGGAAAGCCGGCTATCCACACCAATAAAGGCCCCAATAAGCTGAGCTACACCGAACGCCAGGAACTGGGCAGACTGCCGGCGAAACTGGAGAAGCTGGAAAAGCAGCAGCAACAACTGCATGAGCAGATGGCCCAGGCTGATTTTTACCGGCAGGATAAGGCCGAAATCACCCATGTTCAGCAACAACTACATGAGATTGATGCCCAATTGGAAACCGTTTTTCTTCGCTGGGAAGAACTGGAAAAGAAAGTCAATCAGGCTGATTACTCATCGCGGTGAAAAAGGCCTCTCAATTCAGGCCATTACCACGTAGAATTGTGCAATATGCAGGTTAAGTACTTCAAGCCTTTCATTATCGCCCTGTGTATTTTGCTCGGGTCGGTCATTTTTACCTCGGCACAAGCACAAACTACCCGCTTGCCGGCGATTTCAGATACCGACTCTGAAGAAAACTGGAATCCGCCTGATCTGTTGAATCTGCCACCTGACTGGCTGGCAAAGCTCGAAACCCTTGAACTGGATCCTGAAACGGTTCAAACCAATATCGATAAGTTCATCGTCATGGCAACTGAACGCATCAAGGGTCTTGATGCCCAGAACATGATGGAGGCGGAAGCTTCCCTGGTTGCTCTGAAAAACAACGTGTCCTCGCTGCTGGCTGCAATACAGACCAGCCCCGACCTGGCCCAGGACCCGATTCCCAGCCAGGATAACTATACCCTGGAAGATTTTCTCGCCCTGCGGGCTTTGTGGCGACAGATAAACGCCAACCTCGCCGTCAAGCAAAACGAACTCGAACAATCACGACAGCAGTACCAGGTGTTGCAGGACAGGGTGGATTCGCTGGTACGAAAATATATGGCGGCAAACCCCAGTACACCTGCCAGGGTCATTGCCGGACTCAACCGTATGGCGTCAAGTGTTGCGCTTCTGGCCAATGGCAAATCCAATGCCAGGCTCGAAATTGAGCTCGATCAACTCAAGAACAGAAAGCAGGAAATAGAAAAGAAACTTGACTATGCACGCAACCACCTGGTGCTGGGAAAACTCAGTTCAGAAGATTTTGCCTTTGCGATCAGCTCCGCGAATGAAGCCCTGGCTAAAGTTGCCGCAAACCGTAGCGCACTGCAAAAACAGCTGCTGGACAGTATCTCGGATGATAAGTCAGCAGACTATTTCCTCGAGTTGAAATTAAAGCAGCAAATAGCGCTGGCCTCCGCCAGGGAATCTCTGTTAACGATCGACCAGGCACTCGATGGAGAAAAACAAAACTGGTATCTGCTGCGTGAAGGGAAGCTGGAATCTGTCAGCAAGATCAATAAGAACAAAAAACGTGACGGTGAGTTAATCAGCCAGCTTCGTAAGCAATCAGAACTGTGGGTCGCTGCCGGCCAAACGGCCCTGACCACACCGGGCCCAAGCCCGGACCAGAAAAAGCAGGTCCGTTATTTTTCGCAGGCCCAGGAGGCGGCCCGGGAACTGCTTAAGGTGATTCAGAAAATTGAAGGTGCCAGCGACGACCTGGAGCAGGTGCAGGACCTGATTTCCAGCGAGGTTGTGGGCCTGCAACCCGGCCTGGGCGGTCTTTATACCCGTTTGTCCCTGATTGCCGGTTCAAGCTGGCAGCAGATTCAGCAAATCATCCAGTACAAGCTGTTCTATATCGGTGATGCGCCGGTTACACCCGGAAGCCTGGTGGAATTCGTATTCATTATTTTGGGTGGTTTTATCCTTTCATGGTTTATTCGGCGCATGTTGTTGCGCCTGGAACGCCGGGGGGAACAGGTCACTCAGAGTTCTTCTTTCTATACGCTCGGTCGATTGTTGCACTATTTCATCATGACCATTTCGGTACTGGCGGCATCCACTTCGCTGGGCCTGGATTTCAGCAGCCTTGCTTTGATTGCCGGCGCACTTTCTGTGGGTATTGGCTTTGGCCTGCAGTCGATCGTCAATAACTTTCTTTCCGGCCTGATTCTGTTATTCGAGGGCAGTTTGCGGGCGGGTGATTTTATTGAGCTTGATTCGGGTGTGACCGGCGTGGTCCGGGAAATCAGTACGCGATACACCCGTATCAACACCAATGACAATGTTGATGTCGTGGTGCCCAATTCAGAACTAGTCAGTTACAAACTAACCAACTGGACCCTGAAAGAGCCGATTGTCCGGGTGCGCATCCCCTTCGGGGTAGCCTACGGCACCGACAAGGAGTTGGTGCGCAAAGCAGCCCTGGAGGCGGCTGATGAAGTGCCGTTTACGCTGAAATCCATGCCGGGGCGCAATCCCGATGTGCTGCTGGTCAATTTTGGCGACAGCAGTCTCGATTTCCAGCTACGTGTTTGGGTCACCCGCCAGGGTGTACATCGCCCGATCCGGGTCAAAGCCTCCTATTACTGGGCGCTGGAGACCAAGTTCAGGGAATACGGAATCAAGATTCCATTCCCGCAAAGAGACGTGTACCTGAGCAAGAAACCGGCCGATCCGCTCCCTGAGGAAGAACAGGGCTAATCCGTTCGCTGGGCGTCTCGTGTGGCTTTGAATTCAGTGCCTTCTTTCCAGTTTGGCCACTGCTCACTGTTGGCGATATCCAGTCCGGTTCTGAAATACAAGTTCATGTCTTCCAGTGCGCCACTGACATCCCAACTGAAGTTGTATTCATCAGATACCCGGTGATAGTTTCGGGCAACATACTCCTGAGCCTTCTGCATACCATAGGCCACACCTTTTTCCCGGTGGTCATAACCGCTGCCGGGGTACAACATGGGCACTCCCTTTTTCGCCAGCTCAAAATGATCGGATCGATAGTAATAGCCTTTTTCCGCTTCGCGGTCCGCCATCAGAACCCTTTCTTTTTCCGCAGCGGCCGCAGCCAGGAAGTCATCGAGTTCACTCATACCCAGCCCGACTACCGTTATGTCGCGGGTTGATCCAAAATTATTCATTCCATCCATGTTCAGGCCGCCCACGGTGTCCGCCAGCGGAAAGAGTGGATGCGCTGCGTAGTAGAGTGAGCCCAGTAAACCCTGCTCTTCAGCGGTCACGGCGAGGAACAATACACTGCGACGAGGTGGCTTCGCCAGGGTTGAGTAGGCCTTGGCTAATTCCAGCAGAGCAGCCGTACCACTGGCATTATCCAGTGCTCCATTGAAAATTTTGTCTCCTTCCAGGGTCGGATCTGTCCCGAGGTGGTCCCAATGGGCCATGTAGATGAAGATCTCATCCGGCGCCACACTACCTCTGAGAATAGCGGCAACATTTTTCGAGTTGATGGTCTCGATTTCATTGACCAGCGTCGCAGAAGCACTCAAGCCCATGGGGACTGCGCTGAAGCCATGTTGCCTGGCTTTCGCATACATCTGCTCCAGATCAAGCCCGGCCTTGCTGAATAAGGTTTCAGCGCTGTCTCGCGTGATCCAGCCTTCAAGCGATGCCAGCGCCGCACCCTTGTCGGGTAGTACCATATCGAACTGGGGGCCGGTCCAACTGTTGCTTACCGTGGACCAGGGATAGGCGGCCGGCAACGTGTCGTGAATCATGATGGCGCCGGCAGCACCCTGCCGGGCCGCTTCATCAAACTTGTAGTCCCAGCGACCGTAGTAGGTCATGGCGTTGCCGTTGAACAGTTCGGGATCCTGGGTCGCATAGCCGGGGTCGTTAACCAGAATGACGACTGTCTTGCCGTTAACGTCGATACCGGCATAATCATTCCAATCCCGCTCGGGTGCATTGATACCATAGCCGACAAATACCAGTTCGCTATCCTTGATGCCGGCAGCTTTCACTTGTTGTCGTGTCCAGATAACCTGGTCTGTGATGTAAGCCAGGTCCAGGTCTTCACCTTCACCACCGCTGAAAACCAGATCAGGCTGGTTGACAAGCTGTACTGATGTCAGCGGCACATCCTGGGTATAACTGTCGCCATTCGCGGGTTCCAGGCCCAGGTCTGCGAAAGTACGGGTGAGGTAGTCCACTGTGAGCGTCTCTCCGGGAGAACCCGGTGCACGACCGCCGAATTCATCGGAAGCAAGAATTTCAATGTGCCTGCGGTAATCAGCTTCATTTATTGCGGCAGCGCCCTGGGCTGAAGAATCCGCTTTACCGGCCCCATCACTGGCCGGAGGAGGTGGTGTTGTAATACCCGCCGGTTTGGCCGATTGCTCATCGCCACAGCCGATTAGCAGTGCGATGACAAGGGCAGCCGTGCCGAAAGTGAAACATTTAGAGATTGACCTGCGGATGGTCTGGTTTCTGTGGTTGTCTTTCATCGGAATACCTGGCTAGTGTCGTGTCAAAAGCATTGTAAACCTCTTCCGGCGACAGGGTTCGCATGCAGCGGTTATCCCTGCATTTCTTCTGTGCAGGAGTCTGATAGCAGGGCTGGCAATCGATACCGCTGGTGAGCACCTTGCATGGCGTTGTCCTGGAATATGGCCCGGTGAGTTTAAAATTTGAAGGCCCGAAAAGCGCAATCACGGGTGTACCCAGTGCGGTAGCCAGATGCATCGTGCCGGTATCCACTGAAATAACACACCTGGCTTGCTCAAGCATCCGGATCAACACCGGCAATGGAGAACCAAACAGGGAATGTACTCCGGGCATTTCCAGCAGTGAATCGAAGTACTGACGTTCGTTTTGTGTACCATTGATGACAAGCTTCAGGCCGGACTGCCGGGTAATCAAGCCGATCAATTTGGCCCAGTGGCTGATCGGCCAGGCCCGATGGCTGCGATAGTCGTTCTGAAAAATACCGGAAAAGCCCGGATTAAGCATGACATAGTCCCCATCGATATGGATGGGCTGAAGCTCCGGGTCCGGTCGCAATACCAGTGAGGGTTCTGCCAATGCTGTTGCCTCCGCTCCGAGCAGATCGGCATAAATGGATTTTTCCGTATCCACGCAATGGCGGCCGGGAAGATGCCGCGGGTGAATCAGTGGCCTGCCCAGGAATTTTTTCGTGTCAACAAACTTGATAAAGTCATCGCACTGCTCACCACATTCCAGGTTGACCACCAGGTTATAAGGCATGTCCCGGGAATGCTTTTCAAGTACTCTCTTGTTGGGATGAATGCGCCAGGGCAGCCTGCGACGGGTGATGGGAAATACACGATTAATGCGTTGATCGAGTTTCAGGATGGCTTCGGAAGCGCCGGGGCTGACTACAAAATCAATTAACACACCGGGACCGAAGGCCTGCCGCAAAACTTCGATAAGAGGAGTCGCAAGGATGGTATCCCCAAGGCGGCCGATGCGGATAACCAGTACCCGTGCAGGTGAATAACCGTCACTGGACTCTGAATATCCGGATCCCGACCGGAGTCTATCTTCTACCATTGCTTACTGATGCCAATTCCATAGAAACCATTGTCGGCAAGCGGTGTGATAACAAACCCCTTGTAAGGCCGGGTGAAAATAAAACTGCTGGCGATACCGATAGCGGCCCCAGCGACCACATCAACGGTAAAATGATTGTCGGATTCCACCCTGCTCCAGGCAACATAGGATGCACTGAGGTAAGCGGGAATTGCATATTTCCAGCCATACCTTTTGTGAATAAAGGCCGCACCCTGGAAGGCGACAGAAGTGTGACCCGAGGGGAATGATTCGTTATCTGCGCCATTGGGGCGGGTCTTGCTGATGGTTTTCTTCAATGCGTAGGTAACGGCCAGGTTGGTGAAGAACCCTTTGTAGAACTGCATCCTGCCATCAGAATCATGCAGGTAGAAGGTAGTGCCAAAGGCAACAGCCGGAATCAGGGTCCGCAAGAGGCTGCCGGAACTTTCTACCTTGTCTGAAGCCTCGGCGGAATGGAAAGGCAGCAGTAACACACCGAGCAGGAGGGCAATGCGCAGTACACCAAACGGAGCATTCTTAAACATAAGTTCTGATCCACAGATCAATGCAACAGTCTACCACTAGCCTCGATTTACTCAAATAACGGCTCCGGCATGTTGCTTTCGATTCCCAATGAATACACCATGGGGATATACCTACAGGAAGAAATTGATGCTACGCGCATTTTTACCTTTTATCTTTGTCGGAGTCGGCAGCATGGCCGGTGGGATGAGCCGCTATGGCCTGACCCTGGTCACCCAAAACATTTCTGCTTTCACCATTCCGTTTGGAACCCTGATCTCGAACCTGGCCGGGTGCCTGCTGATTGGCATTATCGCCGGCATTGGCGGAAAAACCGAACTGATGTCCACCGAGCTGCGATTGCTGCTGGCCACCGGGTTTTGCGGCGGGTTTACCACCCTGTCGTCATTTATTTATGAACTGGGACAGTATGTACAGGACAAGGAATATTTCTTCGCGTCTTCCTATTTTGTTGTCACCCTGGCCGGGGCCGGACTGGCATTTTTGATGGGATTGTTGATCAGCGAATTGCTGTTGAGCTAGTGTCCAATGATAGGGAGGTAATTTATGGAAATTTCCGGACAAGCTGTTTTGTTGAGGATTTTCATCGGCGAGAGCGACAAGCTCGGCCATCTGCCGTTGTTTGAAGCCATCGTCAAAAATGCACGCGACGCGGGACTGGCCGGCGCCACCGTACTTAAAGGGGTGCTGGGTTATGGGGCAACCGCACGGATTCGCACGACCAAGATTCTGGATCTGTCGTCAGATCTGTCCATGGTCATCGAGATCGTGGACGAAGAAGCCAAGGTCGGGGCTTTTCAGCAGGTACTGTCCGGTTTATTCGAACAGGCCAACTGCGGTGGACTGGTCACGCTGGAAAATATTCGCGTGATCCACTACGTCCCGGAAAGGAGTTCCCTCGAGTAGGCCTTTGGCAAGAGTCGACTTCAAGAGCTGTCAGCAGAATGATCATTGAAACTGAACGTCTGATTTTGCGTGAAATTGACCCGGAGCGTGATTTCGACGACTGGGCGAAGGCCATGGCCGATGAGAATACGGTGCGCTACCTTGGCTCAAAACCGATGAGCCGTATCCAGGCCTGGCGCAATATGGCCATGATGATCGGACACCGGGCGATCCGGGGTTATGGTTTTTTCTCAGTCGAAAACAAACAAACCGGGGACTGGGTCGGACGTGTCGGCCCGTGGTATCCCGAAGGCTGGCCGGAACCTGAAGTCGGCTGGACCATCGCCCCCGGTCATCTGCGCCGGGGATACGGCTTTGAGGCCGCGCGCGCCTCCATTGATTATGTGTTCAACACCCTGGGCTGGTCGCGCGTTATTCACGTCATATTTGAAGGCAACGAAGCGAGTATCGCCCTGGCGGAAAAACTGGGCTCATCCCTGCTTCGCACGGAACCGGGCCTGGCGGGCGTTACGGATCAAAAAATCAGAATTTATGCCCAAAATGCGCCCTAAAGTCGCATCCCGCCATCAATTTCGATATTCCGTCCGTTAACAAAATCATTCTCGATCAGGTACTGGATGGTGTGAGCGATTTCATCCGGTTCACCGATGCGGCCTGCGGGTATCATCGCCTGCAACTTGGCCAGTGCTTCGGGCTTCATGGCCCGGACCATTTCAGTGCCGATAAAACCGGGTGAGACCACGTTGACACGGATACCGTGGCGGGAAAATTCCTTGGCCCAGGTAACCGCCAACGCCGCCACACCGGCCTTGGCTGCGGAATAGTTGCTTTGGCCCATGTTTCCGGCTGCAGAAATACTGGAAATATTTACGATCAGGCCTCCCGTGCCGGCGATGATCATTTGCTCAGCGGCGGCGCGACCACACAGGAAGACACCGGTCAGGTTGACGCTGATTACTGCATTCCAGGCTTCCAGGGACATTCTGGACTGCCTTTCGCCGTCCTTGAATTTGAGCATCAGGGCATCACGCGTAATACCCGCATTGTTGACCAGTACATCCATACCTTCAAACTGTTGCCTGATTTCAGCAAACACCTGGTCCACCTGTGCCTCGTTGCTTACATCGCAGCAATAGCTACGGCAGTCTGCTTCGGCCAAGGCCAGCTCTGCCTTAAGCCTTTCAAGGCTATCCGGCTGAAAATCAATCAGGGCCAGGCGGGCGCCGTTTTTTGCTAACCGGCTTGCCATAGCCGCACCAATTCCTCCGCCTGCGCCGGTAATGGCGACGATTGCACGTTCAATTTTCATGGTTAAATCAATCCCCTGTATGGCTATTTCTCTACGCTGGAGCCTGTATCCAGGCAGCGGCTAGAATATCACTCTAATTGGCGCAGGAACACCTCTTTAGAAAGCCATTTATGGTTTAAAAAATGGACTCTTCTGCAACGCCTGAACATGACATTGGGCAGTTGTTTATTGATCATTTCCTGATATCTTCTTCGCCATGAGCAAACTCTCACGCTTGGAAAAAACTCTGGCCAAGGCCACCACCTACCAGGAATGGACCGACGCGGCACTTGCACTGGATAAAATTGAAGGCAAAGACCAGTGGCGGCTTGAACGGGAATCAGATGACTACGACTACCGCCTGCTGGCCTCCAGAGTCAGGCTGTTTCGTAAACTCCGCAAGCAGGAAGACTATGACCAGATCATTTTTCGCCTGCGCGAGGAGTTGCATGGCAACATCGGCAACATGGCTAATCCGGCCCTGTACCAGCACGCACGGTATGGAACAAAAAAACTCATCAATGATTACCTCAACGAGGTAACCGCATTGCTGAACCTGCTGTGCGACAGCACGGTCAGGACGCTGCCGCCGATGCGCAAGCGACGCTTCCTGAAACGCACGGCGCGCAGTTTTGGACGCTCGGCCCTGCTGCTCAGCGGCGGCGCATCACGGGGCCTGTTTCATCTGGGTGTGATCGCAGAACTTCAGGCAGAGGGGATTCTTCCCCGCGTGATTACGGGCGCCAGCGCCGGATCCATCATTGCTGGTATCCTGGCCACGCACAGCAATACAGAACTTGAGCAGATGTTCGACGTGGGTCATTTCGACTTTGACTGGAGCCGTATGTTCGGCCTCTACGACATGCTGAAGGGAGAGGGTGTACTGGATCAGAAATTGTTGCAGCAATCCATTGATAAAAACATCCCTGAAATGACCTTTCTCGAGGCTTATAAACACACCAATCGTATTTTGAATATCTCGGTATCACCAGCAGACTCCAACCAATTCCCCCGGCTGCTCAACTACCTGACTGCACCCAACGTCCTGATCCGCCGGGCTGCCCTGGCCTCGACTGCGATTCCCGGCCTGTTTCCCCCCGTTCAGCTGCGAGCCAAAAACTTTGCCGGAAAATCGGTGGCCTACATGCCGCAAAACCGCTGGATCGACGGCTCGGTTCACGAGGATATCCCCAAGGAAAAGGTCAACCGCCTGCACAACGTCAATCACTACATCGTCAGTCAGACGAATCCCCACGTGGTGCCTTTCCTGAGTGAGGAAATTGAAGAAACCGGACTGCTGCCATTCATCCAGGATGTCGTTGTCAAGGCGCCCATCGTACAGATCGAACATTTTCTGGAACTGATCCGCCAGCACTTCGACGTTCCGGGGCTCAGTTCCTTTATCAAGAAGGCACATGCCATGGTCAGCCAGAATTACAGCGGCGACATTACCATTCACCCCGAGTCGCACCTGATAAATGTGAGCAAAATTTTCACCAACCTGAACCAGGACCAGGTATCGAGCATGATGCTTGAGGGTCGCCGCGCCACCTGGCCAAAAATTGAACGAATCAGGAATACAACGCAAATCAGCCGGACCTTCGATGACTGCCTGAAGCGAATGAGCGAAAACTATCGCTACGTAAAGCGATAATATAGCCTGTGATTGTCAACAGGCCCTGCGTTAATGAGTGCACAACAAGACCGGGACGACAGTGCGGCTATTGTCGTCAAGTTCATGGCCAAGAAACTGACCGCCGCTACCACGGCTTCCTGGCGACGGCAGTTACCCGACCGGCAAAGTAAATGGGGCCGTTGCCGCTTTGTGTTCGATCCCCAGTGCAGGGCATATGACTGGCTGGTGGCCTACGATGACTTGTCACCGGTCACGGACGAAAAATTCTCGGAACGTATCGAAATACTGGCCTGCCCAGCGAAGAACACCATCCTGGTCACCGCTGAGCCTTCCAGCATCAAGACATACAGCTCAGATTTTTGCCGACAGTTCGGTGTGATCATTACCAGCCAGGAGCCCTGGGCTATTGCCCACAGGCAAATTGTGCGAAGCCAGACGGCCTACCCCTGGTTCTACGGTCGCAGCGACACGGGAATGACGCTTTTTGATCAAATCAAAGCCGGAGCGCCAACGGACAAATCCCGGCTGATTTCCACCGTATGCTCCAATAAACTCGGCCGCAGACACACCCTGCACCGCGCCCGCTTCGAGTTCACCAAACGGCTTGAACAGGAGTTGCCTGAACTTGACCGGTTTGGACGAGGCATTCGCTACCTGAACGACAAGGTCGAGGTTCTGGATTCCTACCGTTATCACATTGCTATTGAAAACGACCGTGTCGCGGATTATTTCACCGAGAAACTGGTGGATTCCTTCCTGGGCATGACCCTGCCGTTCTATTTTGGCTGCCCCAATGCGGCAGACTACTTCCCGCAAGAAAGCTTCATCCCAATCGATATTTTCGATTTCGAAGGATCAGTAAAAATTATTCGTCAGGCCATCAAGGCCAATGAATATGAAAAGCGTCTACCCGCTATTGTCGAGGCCCGGCGGCGAGTGCTTGAAGAACATAACCTGTTTGCCCTGCTGTCGCGGGAGATTGAAACACGCCATGATCCAGACAGTGAGGCTGCGGTAAAGTGTGGTGAGAAAATCAAACTTTACAGCCGCCGCGCGCTGCGTAACCGCAGCGCTGGACACTTTCTGCGTACGATCTATGAAAAACACCGACTGAAGCGATTACAGGCAAAATACCGGCCGGGAATTTGACCAGATCCTGATTCAGTGCAAAATGGCAGCCTGCCCTAATCCGAACATTTCGCCGGATCCTTGGCGAAATGTTCGGGCTAACGAAGAGACTCATGAAAAACGCACAGAGAATTCTTATCACCGGCGGAGCCGGTATGATCGGCTCCAGACTGACCAGACGACTGACCGGACTTGGCCACCACGTTGTTGTGGTCGATAATCTCTGGCGGGGAAAAAAAGAATACCTGCTCGATAATTTTGGAAAACCGGTGATTGACCTCGATCAGGATCTGCACATCCTGGATCTTTCGGTGCCAGGCCAGATCGATACACTACTGGACGATGTAGATTACGTCTTTCACCTGGCGGATATCGTTGCCGGCATTGCCTACGTATTCAGCAACCAGGGGTCGGTGTTCCGGCAGAACCTGCTGATCAATTCCAATGTGATTGATTCCATCCGCAAGCACCCGGTCAAGGGACTGGTGTACGTTGGGACCGCCTGCAGTTTCCCGCAGGACAAACAAAGCGGCATCGATGCTGCACCGCTGGTGGAAGAAGATATATACCCGGCCTGGCCGGAGTCAGCGTACGGCTGGAGCAAGCTGATGGGAGAATACGAGACCTTCCTGCTGGCACAGGAGTTCGATATCCCGGTTTCCGTCCTCAGCCTGCACAATGTCTACGGTGCTCCCTGTGATTTCAGCTACCAGAGCAGCCAGGTGATCCCCGCTTTGATTCGTAAGGCCATTGAGTTTCCCGATCAGCCCTTCGTAGTGTGGGGCAGCGGCGCACAAGGCCGTGCTTTTGTACACGTGAACGACATCGTGGATGCACTGGTTTCAACCCTGAAAAATGGATTTGGTCAGGGTGTCATCCAGATCGGACCGGATGTCTGCATCTCGATCAGAGAAATTGCCGAGACCCTGGTGGAAATATCCGGCAAGGACATAAGCATCGATTACGACCTGAGCAAACCCGAAGGTGACCGCGGGCGCTGCGCAGATTACAGCAAGGCTAAACGAATTCTTGGCTGGGAACCGCGCACCAGCCTGCGGGAAGGATTGGAAGAGACTTATCGCTGGATTGAAGCCAGGCTGAACGGGGCCTGATCCGGTATGCGGGTTTTGTATATCACCAAGAACAGCGACCGGCCGGAATCGGCCACGATCATTGGCCTGCGCAAAAAGGGAGTCTCAGCCATTGTGATCGCCGATTTGCGCTCTGCACACGTGCAGCGTATCCGGGATGCCGGCATTCCGGTGCTGGATATTCCGCTGGACCGAAAACTTGACCGTGCAGCGCTGAAGCTGATTCGTAAAACTATCCTTGCCGAGAAAATAGACATCGTTCACGCCTACACCAACCGCACTGTACTGCACATGGTGCTGGCCAGTCGCGGCCTGCCGGTTAAGCTGGTGGCCTACCGTGGCGTGATCGGTAACGTCAGTTACTTGTCGCCCTTGTCCTGGCTGAGGTTTCTGAACCCGCGCATCAGCCGCATTATTTGTGTAGCGGAGAAAATTCGGGAATACCTGCTGGATTTACATTTCCTCTGGTTCAGGCTGCGCCCGGAAAAAGTCGTGACCATCAACAAGGGCCATGAATTGTCCTGGTACACGGCCGACCCGGTCGACCTGTCTCAGTTTGGTATTCCGTCCGAAGCCATGGTGGTGACCTGCTCATCGCGCTTGCGGCCACGCAAAGGCCTGTGGGAACTGGTGCAGGCACTCGACAGGACAGACAGCCTAAAAAACATCCACCTGCTGTTTCTCGGGCACGAGGGCAACCCGTCATTGCACGCTGAAGTCAAGCGGCTGAAACAGCCTGAACGTGTTCACTTCGCGGGGTTTCGCCCGGACGCACCGGCCATTATGGCAGCCAGCGATGTGTGTGCCTTGCCAGTTCTGGCCGGGGAGGGCCTGTCCCGCGCCGTGATCGAAGCCATGGCCTGCGGCGTCCCGGCCATTGTCACACCGGTCGGTGGAAATACCGAGTTGATTGTAGACGGTGAATGCGGGCTGGTGGTGCCGGTGGGTGATGTGCCTGCGCTTGCCCGGGCCATGGAGAAACTCTACGATGATCCGGTGCTGCGAAAAGATTTCGGCAAAGCAGCCAGGGCGCGCATCGCCACGCATTTCAGGAATGAAGACACCATTGGCGAAACCCTGAGCCTGTACCGGGAAATCCTGAGCGAATCAGGATAGCGCTGAGTCGCATACTGCATAAGTTCAAGGCAAGCATGAAGCGATACCTGTTTTATATTGAGTACAACTACTGTTACGGGGTTTTGCGGCCCTTGCAGGATGCCATTCGCCGGCGGGGCGGGGAAACGGCCTGGTTAGTCGTTGGCCCTGAGGTCAACGCTGAATTTTTACGCGCTGATGAACACCGCTTCAAGCATGTCTCCGAAGCCATTGAGTGGAACCCTCACGCGGTGCTGGTGCCTGGAAATGAAGTACCCGCTTTCCTGCCAGGCATGAAGATAGAAGTATTTCACGGCCTGAACTCAGGCAAGCGCCGCCGCCGCGACGGCGTGCAATATCACTTCATCATCCGCGGATTATTCGACCTGTATTGCACACATGGCCCGAACACCACGGGTCGCTTCGAGGAACTGGCTGCAAAGTTCGGTCACTTTCGCGTGGCGCAAACAGGCTGGTCCAAACTTGATCCGCTGTTCAATGAGCCTCACCCGGCACACAGGGAAGACCGACCGGTCATCCTGTTTGCCTCGACTTTTTCACCACGCCTGACCGCAGCACCTCACGTCCTGGAGACGCTGAAGACACTGGCAGCCAGAGGCCGCTGGAAATGGCTGGTAAACATGCACCCCAAGATGCCTGCAGAAATTGTCAGGAGCTACCACGCTCTCGAGGGGGAAAACCTGGAATTCGCCGAAACCGATGACGTCATACCGCTGCTGGCACGGGCCGATGCCATGTTGTGTGACACCTCTTCGATTCTTTCCGAATTCCTGGTCCAGCATAAACCGGTGGTCACGTTCCGAACCGCCCGGCCGGCAGATTACCTGATTGATGTTCAGCAGGTCGATGAGATCGAACCGGCACTGGAACAGGCCCTGAGCCACCCTCCCCGCCTGATGGAGCAAATCCGGTGTTATGCCGAAGAAACGCATCCTTACCGGGATGGAAAATCCAGCGAGCGTACCCTGGATGCCATTGACGAACTGGCCAGGAGCGGCCTGCAGGGGTTGAAACGCAAGCCACCCAACCTGCATCGCCACTGGAAAATGAGGCGCCTGCTGGACTACCACAGGTTTTAGCAGTCTGTCGGTCTTAACATGATCTACTGCGGAAAATCCGAGTTTGGCCAGATTTCTCGCTCTTTTTCGTTAAATAGCGGTGCTATTCGCCTCAAAAGACCGAGAAATCTGTCTCAAATCGACTTTCCCTCGCTACGAGCGGTCAAGTCCGACAGACTGCCAGGTCCGGAATGACGGGAGTGTAATTGATCAGAATGTCCTTAAACAGTGGACAAATCGATGATTTCATTGTGCAACATAGCTTGCCCGGCAAGTTTCGTAAGCTTATCGATCTGCACTACCTGCCCCTGGCTACGTGGGTGGAGTCACGGCATCTACCCGGCGAAACGCTGTTCATTGGAATAAACGGAGCGCAGGGCACAGGCAAAACAACGCTTGCTGACTTCATTCGCCTGGTACTTGAATTGAGCGCCGAGCTACGTGTAGCGGTTTTATCAATCGATGACTTCTATCTGAGCAAGGCAGAACGCAAAAAACTCGGTCGGCATGTCCATCCTCTGCTGGAGACCCGGGGTGTTCCGGGCACACACGATATACAAATGCTTTCCACTTGCATCAAAAAACTCAAAAATCCGGGTTCAAAGGCAGATATAGCCCTGCCCTGCTTCGATAAATCGCGGGATGATCGAGCTGAGCCTGATGACTGGCCCCATATCAGCGGACCGGTGGACCTGATTATCCTCGAGGGCTGGTGTATTGGCTGCGCACCCCAGGCTGACGGCGATTTGATCGAACCCATTAATATACTGGAACGCGAAGAAGACAGCTCGGGTGAATGGAGGCACTATGTTAACGATCAACTCAAAGGGGCTTATGCCGATCTGTTTGCAAGTCTGGACGCACTGGTTTTCCTTCAGGCGCCAGGTTTTGGGGCGGTGTATCGCTGGCGCCTCGAACAGGAACAAAAACTCGCCACAGTCACGACCGCTCATGCAACTGGAATCATGAATGAAGGACAAATAGCACGCTTTATCCAACATTTTGAGCGCTTGACGCGGCTGTGCCTGGCTACCCTGCCCGGGACTGCCGATGTTGTTTTGAAGCTGAACGACAATCATGACTGCGTACAGAGCTATTCTCCACCGCATAATCACATCCAGATGTAAGCGTCTGTTTGTGATCGGTCTTTATCAGTAGCTGTCGGCCCCAAGGGGCCTCTTACAGGCTGTGACCCAATTTGGAGTACAATACGCCGCTCAATTTTTGATCAGACTTTTACATGAAAAAACCCGAACTCCTCTCGCCCGCCGGCAGCCTGAAGAACATGCGTTACGCCTTTGCCTACGGTGCCGATGCCGTGTATGCCGGCCAGCCGCGTTACAGCCTGCGGGTGCGCAATAATGAATTCAGCAAGGAAAACATACTGGCCCAGGGTATTGAGGAGGCCCATGCCATGGGTAAGCTGTTTTTCCTGGCCAGCAACATTGCGGCACACAACAACAAGCTAAAAACATACATCAGGGATCTCGAACCAATCATCGAAATGGGGCCGGATGCCCTGATCATGTCTGATCCCGGCCTGATCATGATGGTGCGTGAACGTTGGCCAGACGTGGCGATCCACCTGTCGGTTCAATCCAACGTAGTCAACTACGCGGGCGTGAAGTTCTGGCAAAACTTCGGTTTAAAACGCATCATCCTGTCACGTGAATTGGCCCTTAAGGAAGTTGCCGAAATTCGCCAACAATGCCCCGATATCGAACTGGAAGTGTTTGTTCACGGGGCACTGTGCATCGCCTACTCCGGGCGCTGCCTGTTGTCCGGATACATATCCCACCGGGATTCCAATCAGGGCGCCTGCACCAACACCTGCCGCTGGAAGTACGATGCGCTTGAAGCCCGAGAAACCAGCACCGGCGATATCGTCCCGCTAAAAACGATGGATGACCCACCGCCCGTTTCAGAGACGCAAGAACCGCCGATCGTGCTGCTGGAGGAAGAAAACCGTCCCGGCGAACTGATGCCTGCATTCGAAGACGAGCACGGCACCTACATCATGAATTCGAAAGACCTCAGGGCTGTCCAGCACGTCCACACACTGTCAGCTATGGGCATTGATTCGCTCAAGATTGAGGGTCGCACCAAGTCCTTCTATTACACTGCACGCACCGCGCAAGTTTACCGAAGAGCGATTGAAGATGCTGTCGCCGGCCGTCCCTTCGACATGGGTATGATGGACGAACTCGAAGGATTGGCGAACCGGGGCTATACAGAAGGTTTCTACCGCCGCCACCCACCCGGCGAATACCAGAACTACGAAAAGGGCATATCCCGCTCCGACCGGCAGCAGTTTGTCGGTGACGTGCTGGATCTGAATGATGGCTGGTTGACCATTGACGTCAAAAATCACTTCGAGACCGGTGATTTGCTGGAACTGGTCACACCATCCGGTAATCTGTCATTTAGGCTGCAGGATCTTATCGGCCGTGATGGTCAACGAACCGATGTTGCGCCCGGTTCCGGTCACGTTGTCAAAATTCCACTTCCCGAATCATCACAAATCCCGTCGATCGGTGCTTTTGCTCTGCTGGTACGGTATCTGCCGCAGGGAGTTTAATGAATCCCTGCCGCTGACACTAACAGGCAACTAAAACTACTTGACTCAGATCAAACGGACCTTGCGGTTCATCAACTATGCTTTTGAGTCAAATGCCTAGCAAGCTGCCAAAACATATATTCAATCTGCTCCTGTTACTGGGTATTTTTGCCTTGCTGGCAATCTCCGCGAAAATCTATCTGACCGATCCGTCATTTTATAGATTCGGCCATTACCGGGCTGATGCCGTCCCCATAATTGCGGCTGGGACTCCCCTATACCAGGGTTCAGCCTACTGCGAAACATGTCACGATGAACGCTTAGCCGACTGGTCAACCGGTATTCACAGCACGGTTCAATGCGAAGTGTGTCATGGCACGGATCGGGAACACCCTGACGATGGCAAGGCGCTGATACCTGCTGACACAATCAGGCTGTGCACACTTTGTCATGAGGCGATGCCGGCACGGCCGGCACGACAACCTCAAATCATATCGGCTGAACACCCGTTCCCCGGTGACGAACCGGAGCCGTGTCAAAATTACCATGACCCACATTCGCCGGGGGACAGCCAGGCAACTGAAGGGACACTGAATACGGATACTCCGGCAGCAGTCACAGCCGGGGGAGCTATAAATGTACCTGCTGTGGCGTCAAAATGCGCAAAATGTCACGGTAAACAAGGCGAAGGGCGTAAGAAAAATCCTGCTCTCGCAGGCCTTGAATCCGCCGTATTTATTGAGCGTATAAACATGTATATCTCCGGCGCTCGCGATAACAAGAAAATGGCAAGGTACGCCAGCAGTCTGAGTGATAAGGAGATTGCAGAACTGGCCAAATATTATGAGAACCTGCCGGCCATACCGCCTCAGTAACATACTGTTGCACGGAGCAACACCGGGAAGGAGAGAATCAGTGAAATACGACAAGAAAAAAGCCGGACGACGTAATTTCTTGTGTAGCACTGGCAAAGCGCTCGCCGGTCTCGGTGTCATTGCGGGCGGAGGCAATCTGCTCGGCCAGGGGGAGGCAGAAGAAAACATGAAAGACAGCGCCGGCAAGGGCGCAAACTCTTTCCCCACCCCCGACTATGACTGGACAAAACATCGCTGGGCCTATGGAATCGACGCCACCAGGTGTATCGGCTGCCTGCGCTGCGTTGAGGCTTGCAAGGCAGAGAATGACGTGATTGGGGATGCCCACCATTTTCGTACATGGGTCGAGCGGTACGTCTACCTGGAAGGGGACGAAAAGGTCCATGTGGACAGTCACGCTGATCCGCAAAACATCGCCGCATCAGGCTCCGAGGCTGAATATCGCTTCGACAACCGTTATAAAGACGCGAAAGTCAGCAAGGCTTTCTTCATGCCGAAAATGTGCAACCACTGTGAACATCCTGCCTGCGTCCAGGTCTGCCCGGTGGGTGCAACCTTCAAGACGGAAGATGGCGTCGTACTGGTTGATCGCGACTATTGCATCGGCTGCCGTTACTGCCTCCAGGCCTGTCCTTATGGTGCACGGTATTTCAATGAGGAACTGAACGTCGCCGACAAGTGCACCTGGTGCTATCACCGCATTACCAAGGGATTGCAACCGGCCTGTGTAGAAGTCTGCCCAACCCATGCCCGCATCTTTGGTGACCTCAACGATTCATCCAGCCCGGTCAGTGAGTTCATCCGCAATAACCCGGTGCAGGTACTTAAACCGGAGAGCGGTAACGCGCCCATGTGCTTCTATGTCGGTATCGACAAGGACGTATCATGAATGAAATTGTACCTTTCATGACTGAAATTGCACCTTTTACGGGCTATGTATACCCCAACGAAACGATTGTTCCCTGGGGCGTATTAATCGTTATCTATCCCTATTTGACCGGCCTGGTCGCGGGCGCTTTTACCGTCTCCAGCTTTTACCACGTGTTCGGAATGCAACAATTCAAGCCGGTGGCCCGATTCGCCTTGCTGACGTCTTTGAGCGTGATGATTTTTGTGCCGACGCCCTTGCTGCTACACCTCGGGCATCCGGAACGGGCCATGAACTCCATGATCACACCGCACCTGACATCCGCGTTTGCAATGTTCGGCTATTTTGCTGCTTTCTACACGGTGCTACTGCTCCTGGAGTGCTGGTTTGTATTCCGCGCGGACAATGTCGTGCGGGCCAACAATTCGACCGGCCTGGCACGCACCTTCTACCGCACGGTCACACTCTGGTCCGACGATATTTCACCCAGGGCCCGCGCCATTGACAGCAAGTGGCTACTGACCCTGGCAATCGTGGGTATACCCTCAGCCCACGGCCTGCATGGTTACATCGGCTTTGTCTATGGCTCCCTGAAAGCCCGCCAGTGGTGGGAATCAGACTTAATGCCGGTCATCTTCCTGTTCTCGGCCATTGTCTCCGGCGTAGCCCTGTTGATGGTTCTTTACGTACTTGCGTCCAAACTTCGCCGTGTACCCATTGATCATGCATGTCTGAAAGGCCTGACCTTTGCGCTGTGGGGATTTCTGATGTTCACCGTCATCCTGGAAGGTCTGGAATTCACCAATCTGGTGTACAAGGGCAAAGAAGGTATTGACGTCATTATGGAATATGTCCAGGGCCCGCTGTTTTTCCGCTATTTCATCCTCCAGTTCGGCTTCGGAGCACTGCTGCCCATCGCGATCATGGGCCTCATGATCGCGCGCAATGTGCGGGGGAAGGCTTTTGTCATTGGCGCCATGGTCAGTGCATTGCTGGTTCTGATGAATGTGCTCCTGATGCGCTGGAATGTGGTCATCGGTGGCCAGGAAATCTCCAAGACCGGCAAAGGTTTACTGACCTATCCCCTACCTGTGTGGGGAAGGGAAAGCCTGATGTCTGCAGCCGTCCTGGTGATGGCGCCATTCGCTCTGCTGTGGGTGCTGACCCGTCTGTTTCCACCGTGGACCGACCCACCCGGGAATACATGATGCCGATCCATGCACGAAGAGAGATTGTCATGAAAACTCCATACCTGTTTACCCTTTCAGCCATTCTTTCGCTGCTGGCCCAAAGCGCGCATGCCGAGGAAGTCAATCTGCCGGCGCCAGTACTTGAATGGTCATTCTACATACTGCTCATCTTCGCGGCTTTTGTCGCTATCGGCATCTTTTTTCTGGTGAAAGGGAAAAATGGACCAAACGAATCCTTGAGCACCCTGCTTGATGAACAATATCCGGAAATTCATTCGGTCCGCCCTGATGTTTCGGTCTCGGAGTGCGTGCGCCAGATGAATGGATACAGAATCGGCGCCATGCTGGTGATGGTGGATGAACAACTGCTCGGGATCTTCACGGAACGTGACGCCATCACCCGGGTACTGGGGGCGGAACTCGACCCTGCCGACACTAAAGTATCCGAAGTCATGTCGAAAGATCCATTCTGTGTAACGCCATCGACCACTCTGGAGGAAGCGATGGGCATTATTACGACCCAGCGATTCCGACACCTTCCAGTGGTTCAGGATGGCAAAGTGCTGGGCATGATATCCAGCGGTGATCTCACTCATCGACTGGTCGAGAACCAGACCGGTGAAATTCGGGAATTAGTGGATATCGCGAGTCGCAGAGGAGCAACTCGCTGACGGGGCACCCATGCACCGTTAAAAATTTCAGCCGCACAAAAGCAACGAAAACTATAAAACTGGCCTTTTATTGACCGGCAAGCATTGCGTTCTACGGTCATCACTGGTAATACTGTCGCGGCAAGTAAATGTACGAGAAAATACAAATGAAAAGAAGCATGAAAATCTTGTTTGCAGTCACTGCAATCCTATCTGGATTGGCGTCAGCACTGGCGCAGGCTGCTGATTTGGCGCAGGCCATCAATGAAAAAGAAAGAACCATTCTTGCACCGTCAGAAGAAGTGATCGAGATGGGCGAAGCTGTTGCTTTGAATATGTGTGTCAACTGTCACGGCATGGACGGCAAGAGTATGGGAAAAAATCAACCACACCTGGCAGGCCAGCGATCCGTTTACCTCTATAGGATGCTGCAGGCTTATCAGAGTGGTGAGCGCATGGCCGGGGCCACACAACACCCCAACAGTTTTCTGAATGATGAAGCGATGCTGGCGGTTTCCGCTTTTTACGCCAGCCTTTCGCCCATCCCCCCATCCAACTTGCAACAGGTGGCTGAGGAACCTGAACCCATTGACGCTGACCCTTTCACAGACACTCGCAAAAGGACTAAAAA
This sequence comes from Gammaproteobacteria bacterium, assembly GCA_024279945.1. Taxonomy (GTDB): domain Bacteria; phylum Pseudomonadota; class Gammaproteobacteria; order Xanthomonadales; family SZUA-36; genus JAJRRA01. The sequence goes on along the minus strand of JAJRRA010000003.1, from coordinate 68,950 downwards.
ATGCACTAAGTGTCATGGCGAAACGGGCAACAGCACGGCTTCGGGCATGCCCAATTTAACCGCCCAGAATCCAGAGTACTTTGTAACTTCCATGGATGCTTATCTTGATGGCAGTCGGAAGCACAAGCTGATGAAAAAGCTGGTCAGTAAACTGGATGAACAGACCATAAAGGAAATGAGTATTTTCTATGCCGTGCAACAGCCCGAGCGTACGGATACCCAGGGAGAAGGCAATGCCGAAACCGGTAGCCAGTTAGCTCAGGATTGTGCAACTTGTCATGGTGACGACGGCAATGCGGATAACAAGAGTATCCCGACCCTGGCGGGGCAGGACGCACGTTACTTTATCAAAGCCATGAAAGCCTACAAGAATGGTAAACGCCAGAACAAATCAATGACGGAAGCCGTCGAAACTTTGAGTGAGGAAGATTTCAAGGACCTGGCGACTTTTTATGCCGCTAAGGAACCGCTTAAGAGAGATGTACGCACGCCGTTAAAAACAACAGAGTGGATCTCACGTTGCAATCGCTGTCACGGCATTGACGGCAACAGCACCGACCCCCGGTTCCCCATGCTGGCTGGACAAAATGAAGGCTACCTGAGGGTAATGATGGAAGCATATGCTGCTGGAGGTTATCCCGATTCCATCATGAGTAAAATGTCCCAGCCATTGAGCGGAACAGATATTGGACGCATCGTATCCCACTATGCGTCGCAGGAACCCAAGCCCGTTGTTTATATACAATTGCCCTGTCCCGAAGCGGCCGATTAATGGGTGATCGGTCAGGCAGGGAAATAATACAACAACACAAAATCTGGTGGGATCGAGCCGTGAACCCACAATTCGTAAGGAGAAGCAAAAAATGTTAAGCAAAAAACTGATTATCGCTGTTATGTTTATCTTAATGCTGGCTGCCGGTGGTGTTCAGGCAGGCGGTGATGCTGCAAAAGGCGCAGAACTGGCCGTAGACTGCGCCGACTGCCACGGTGACGACGGTCTGGGTGATGAAGATACACCGGCGATTGCCGGCACGGACGAAGCAACTTTCATAAAAGATCTACAAGACTTCAAGTCCGGCGAACGGGTAGACGAAGACGAAATGATGTTCGATTATGTTGAAGAACTCAGCGACCAGGACATGGCTGATCTTGCGGCCTATTTCCACTCGCTTCCCGCTAAGTGACGCTACAAGACGATCTTAACCTCAATCTGTAAGCTTGATTATGCCAGCCTCGGCTGGCTTTCAAGTGAATGTGTGGCCGGGTGCTGTGTGCCTGGCCAAGGAACGTAACAACATGAGTGACCACGCCATTCATCGCCTTTACCGGCATTTCCAGGAATTGCCCATCAGCATGCGCGTACTCTTCACGGGTACCCTGCTTGTCCTCGGATTGGGCTATATGTTTGCAATGCTTTATGTGTTCGCCGCACACTCCGGGGCCGATGGCAAACCGGGTCTCTCGGTGGATGACATCAAGATCACTTACAGTGGCAGCCCAGGGACAACACAGTTGGAATCAGCTCTGAAGGGGCCGATGTCCAGCATGCTACCTGAGCGAGACCTGGTAGCCATACTTACCTGGATCCATAACGGCGCCGACAAGAAAACTTTTACCTCAGGTATTGAGCCGATTATTGCGGATAACTGCCTGACCTGCCATGACGGCAGCAACCCTCACCTGGCCAACCTTGACGGTTTTGAAAATATCCAGACCGTGGTCGCGATCGATACCGGTGCAGACCTGTTTTCGCTGGTGCGCGTCTCACACATTCATCTGTTTGGATTGACCTTTATCTTCTTCATCATGGCCTTTATTTTCAGCCATTCCTACGTCCGGCCGGTATGGCTCAAAGCGATCATCATCGCCACGCCATTTTTCGCCGTCATGTCGGATGTAATCGGGTGGTATGTGACCAAGGTATTTACTCCGTTCGCGTGGGTGGTATTGATTGCCGGTGCACTCAACGGCCTCTCCTTCGCCATCATGTGGGTCATATCCATGTACCAGATGTGGTTCTACCGGGTTCCTGAGCATGTCCGCGGCCGTCACGGGGGGGGAGACCCGGACAAAATCTGACCAGCTTCATCACCACCGGGCACGACCCGGACATAATGAAAAAGGCGCCGCCCAATTGAGCGGCGCCAGTAAACCTTCTCTTGATCTGGGTCAATGCTTCGAGCGGCCTGCCTGGAACTTTGCCTTCCCGATGTTACCTAATTAGTATTCTATGCAGATTTTTTCAATCGGGCCGCATGCAGGCCCCTTCAAGTGACGAGAGGAGTCATATAATGTTAACCAGAAAATTAATGTTTGCTGTTATGTTTGTGCTAGTGCTGGCGACCGGTAGCCTTCAGGCTGGCGGTGATCCCGCCAGGGGCCAGGAGTTATCTGTTGACTGCGCTGACTGTCATGGCATAGATGGCAAGGGTGACGAGGACAACCCTGCAATTGCGGGCCTGGACGAAGCGAAGCACCTCGGACTGCTCAAAGCATATCAGTCCGGCGAACTCGTTGATGAAGAAGAAACCATGCTGATGTTTACAGAAGAACTCAGTGAACAGGACATGGCCGACCTGGCAGCATATTACGCCACTCTGGAAGGTTAACAAATATCTGGATTCCAATGGACAGCACCCGGGCAAGCCGGGTGCGTCAACGACCAAAACGTTCTGAACAGCCCCTCAAATCACCACTAAAGTGCTCAATTCGATTGCGCGGCGTAATAGGTGGCAAGGGCTTCAATCATTTCATCACTGTAGCCTGAACTCATCTTGTGCATCATTGAGCTACCGCGATCGTTTTCGCGATACTCCCTCATCGCCCTGACCAGGTAGTCACGGTTCTGACCGGCCAGCGAAGGAACGACCAGCGTTCTTTTACCCACCGAAGGACTGTGACAGCGGTCACACTTGGCTGCCAGTTCCTTTACTGTGTTTTGCTGATCAGCCGCAGCTTCGGCTTTTTGTACCGTGTAATATGCCGTAATGTCCTCGATTTCCTGGTCACTTTTATCAGTGATCATGTCCTCGTGTACGCGTTCATGGTTGCGGTAGGCCTTGATGGCCGCCATCAGATAGTTTGGCTCCTGACTCGCCAGGCTAGGCACCATGGGGTCGTAGCTGACACCCCGTGCTCCGTGGCAGGCGCCACAACTGGCTGAAAGCGGTTCACCGGCAGCCGGATCACCAAATGGCGGAGCCTCGCGAACCGGCGGAACCTGAGAGGCAAAATACATGGCCATCTTCTCAATATCAATTTGCCCAAGCCCCTCAAGCATCTCCTTCTTTTCAACATGACCACGGCTGCCGTCTTTATATTCCTGAGTTGCAACAATCAGGTAAACAGGTTGTTGCCCAGCCAGGCTGGGGATACCTGGCGTTGTACTGACACCATTCTCACCGTGGCAATCAATACAAACAGCCGCAACGAGCTCACCTTCTGCGTAAGCTGCATCTTTACTGTGATCGGCACCGCCCTTCCCCTCATGCTCATCGCTGATGGTCTCCAGTGGCGGCTGACTGGCATAATAGCCCGCAATATTAGCGATATCCGCTTCACTCATCCCGGAAGTCATATCCTGCAAGGCCGCGTGGTGCCGCCTGCCGTCACGGTAAGCGTACAAGGCTTCGACCAGGTAGTCCGCAGGCTGCGCCGTCAGGTTTGGAATTTCAGGGGTCTCGCCCCGTCCGTCCATTCCATGACAACCGGAACAATCAGCCTCTGCGATCGCCCTGCCGGCTTCAATATCGACCACGGGCGCTGAGGGCTCTGGTTCTTTGGCACAAGCCACAACGAGCATAAGTGCCGCAACGCCACAGAGAATATTTTTCATAGCTAACCTCAATTGCGGATAAATCCGCTGGTTGTTATCGAGAATACAGAGCGGTCACCATCGACAAACACCGCTCCAAAATTCCATAAATGATTATACAAGCAATGTTCTGCTCAATCCTATATCCCTAAAATTCCGAGTAAAATCAGCGTCAGTAAAGTGAGACCGATGATAATCAGCACAGTGCCCAGTATCTTCGATCCACGGGACATCGGCTGCGATGGTGCTGCCACCAGGTATTTTTCGAGTTCTCCGCTCTTGAGCAGACGGTCATATTCACGCCTGTGCTCATGTTTGTAGACTGCCAGCGGCACTCTGCCAGTAAACATGGTGGTGTCCTGCGGGAACTTGTCAGGCCTGAAGTGATTGTTGAAGAAGTGCACTGAGAACAGGAACACCACGGCCAGAATGGCTTCCTCACCATGCACGATAGCTGCCACATTGAATACCCAGCCAGGCAGTACGGAGGCTGTAATAGCCGGGAACCACATCATTAAGCCACTGACACCAATAATCGTCATGCCCCAGAACGGTGCCCAGTAGTCAAATTTTTCCCAATAAGTGAAGTGTTCAAATTCCGGGCGCGGTGCCAGGCCGAAGAACCACTTGAACATGGCGATGGCATCTTTAAGATCATCCCAGTTGGGCAGCAGTGAGTTGGGACCGAACCACTCAAACGTCCTCCAGTTCCGACCAATATGGATCGTGAAATAGATCAGGTGGATGAAAAAGACACCCATGAATCCGATTGCACCAATCCGGTGAATGATGCCGGCTGATTTTGGACCACCCAGCATTTCCATAACCACGGGCGCCCAGGAACTATCGGCAAACAAAACCGTGAGGCCGGTGAGGGCCAGCGTCATGATAGACAGAGCGCCCACCAGGTGAGCCAGCCGCCACCACCGCGTGAAGCGCCGGAAATGTGTTTTCCCTTCAGGCAGATCTTCAGTCAGGATATGGGGCCGGTCTTTGCCATGTTTGCGGTCCTGATACTCACGGTAGAACCACAGGGCTGAATGTAACCAGAAGAATGCAAAAGTGCCCAACAGCAAGCCGATCATGCCCTTCGATGCAAGCCACATTTCGGGGTATTTCTCAAAATCCTGACTGGTGCCGTGCGGCTGGAACGTCGTGTAACCCTGGGTCGCGCCTTCGTGACAAGTCTGACAGGTCTTCAGCCGGTTATCGATGTACATGGATGAGGCCGGGTCGCTGACCCTCTTGATTCCATGGGAGCCGTGACAATCGTAGCATTTGGCCGTTTCCCCATAACCCAGCCGGGTGACTTTGCCATGATAGGTATCCATGTAGGTTTCCAGGTTCTCCTGATGACAGTTGCCACAGTTTTCCGTGATGGCCAGCCTGCCTGAAACCTCATGTGGTCGCTCGATATTGTGTGTCGTGTGGCAATCGCTGCATACTGCGGCATTCGCATTACCGGCGCTGACTTCCTGGCCATGCACCGAGGTCAAATAAATTGCCTTGACATCGGCGTGACACTTACCGCAGATATCGGGAATTTTCAGGCGTCCTTCGGCGCCAACCTCGCTGTTGATCGGTGTAATGTAGTGGGCATCGTGACAGTTGTAACAGGTGGCATTTGTCCTTGACTGGTCCTCAATACTGGGCCGGGCATGAATGGAACCCATGTAGCTATTGATCTGTTCTATCACCACACCCAGCAAGGGGGTTTCATCCGTAGTACCCTCCTCCTGTGCCTTCTTCCAGAGTTCCTGATGGCACTGCACACAACCCACTTTACGATCGATTCCTTTTCTGTGCGGTATTTTGACAATGTCCTTGTGGCAGTTCACACAATCCCGACCGCCATGTACGCTGCTTTTAAACTTTTCCGCAATGACGTGCAGATCGCGAGGTTCTCCATTGGCTCCCTTGCGGGAAAAATTCTCTTTACCATGGCAGCGAAGACAACGCTCATTACGCAGTTTGGGGTTATCTGGCTCACCCAACGCCGTGCCGCTCAATGGAAGCTGCAAAGCAGTAAGTAAAAGCACGGCAAAAAGAATCCGTATAGTTGGCATCCATCCAGGTCGCGAGTTCAGGGAGGAGATTGTTCCGGGTAACCGGCTCGACAGAGGCATTTCATTTCCTTATGGTTTGTGGTCGTGCCGGCACCCACCTTGTTCAGCCGGCAACAACTAATGGCCTGGATATGCGCAACTACTTCATAGCGATATCAACAAAGGCAAATATTAGGGATTCTGCATGATCCTAAATATGACCCAGATCAGAATGGGCGCAAAATATTCAGCCTTTTCTGGCTGTTATGCAACATCCGTCATGAATTTCAAAATCATTCGAATGTACTAAAAAAATATACACACTAGATGTCTTTGTATCATTCTGAAAAATAGGGAATATTTTGAAGTATTTATACTTCTGCGTACACAAAAAATATACTTCATGACTTCTTCCGAACATCACCTCACTCTCCCTTCAAGTTGGTAAACGATCGTAAGCGATTGACTTTTATAAGCTAAGCCAATATCCCTCGCTTTAGCCGTGTTCTGGCACGTAAGTTGCATCATCTTATATGAAACAGCCATGCGGAGTAATCACATGAACAACAGAGCCAATATCCTCATCGTCGATGATGAAGAAGTGGTGCGCCGCAGCCACCTCAGAAGCCTGGCAAGCACAGGTTGCAATGCCCAGGTTGCCGGAGATGGCAATGAGGCAATACGCGTCATGGAACAGCATCCCTTTGATGTCGTTCTGCTTGACCTTCGCATGCCGGGTCTCGATGGCATGAATGTCCTCAAAACCATCAAGGAACGCTGGCCTGACAGCGAAGTCGTCGTTATCACAGGCTACCCAACGATCGAATCGGCCAAGGAATCCGTCCGTCTGGGTGCGTTCAATTATCTCGCCAAACCGGTGGGACCCGATGATGTAATCAAGGTGGCAATTGATGCCATGACGCAAAAACGCTGGGCCTTGCACAGCGTGAATGAAATTCAACAGGATCAGGAGGTAAATCATGAATACTAAATTACAAGTGCTGGTCATTGATGATGACGCAGTGGTCGGACGCAGTTTCGACCGGGTCCTCTCCGAGAAAGGCTATGAAGTCAGCACCGTTCAAAGTGGTGAGGAAGCGCTGGATTCAATCGAAAATACGAAGTTTGACGTTGTTTTCACCGATATCAAAATGCCGGGAATGGATGGGCTGGAAGTTACCGAGCGCATCAAAGCCAGGTGCCCCTGGACACCGGTAGTGGTGATAACGGGATTTGGTTCAGAAGACAATGAAGCCAGGGCCTCAGTGCTTGGCGCCAGTGGCTTCGTTCACAAACCACTCACTCCCGAAATTATCGAGAACATCACGCTTAAAGCCCTCAATGAGAAGGTTGTGGCTGAAGAGCCGGTTGAGGAAGTTGGCATGGCGAATAAAGCTGATGCCGATACTGCGCAACAGGCTGGAGTTCTCAGAAAAGCGGGTATTTTCGCTAAAAATGCCGGTCTGTTCTTCGCGGCTCCTTTCATTGCCCTGGCATACATCATCGCACTGCCGTTTGTCGGTTTCTACATGTTCGCAAAGCTGGGCTACCAGGCCTACAACAAAAGGCACCTGTCTGCATGATGGTTACGCCAGTCCAACGCAACCGGGGACTGTGAGCAAAGTGGACCCCGGTTAAAGGCCCGGATTCAGATTCAGAAGGAGATTCAACATGACATTACAGAGCAGAGCCGGCGGCATCACGGGAAGGCCAAAACCTGTCTCTGCCGCCCTGCTCGTTTCTCTGGTGATACTTGGCGTGATATTGCTTGTTTCGCCTGCCATTGCACGCAGCAGTAGCGAACCGGGAACAAAAAGCGACAGCAAATGCCTGAAATGCCACTCCAGAAAACGGAACAAAACGCTGAAGGACGGAGACGTGCTGTCTTTGCAGGTTTCAAAAACCGAATATGCCAACTCCGTGCACGGTGACATAGGCTGCACCAGTTGTCACCAGGCGATTGCCGCCAGAAAACACCCGTCAAGGGAATCCATCGCCAGCAAGCGCCAACTTTCTCTAACGCTGAATCAGAGTTGTCGCAAATGCCATGCTAAAAACTTCAAAGTATATGAAAGCAGTATCCACGCAAGTCTGGTGGCTGAAGGAAATCTCATGGCGCCCTTGTGTACGGATTGCCACAGTGCTCACGCAATCGAATCGATGGCGGTTTACCAGCCGGTGACCGGGCTGCCCTGCAAGAAATGCCATGAAAATATTTATGAAGCCTATGCGCAGAGCGTACATGGCGGGGCCAGGGCAAACGGAAACGTTATCCGGGACAGTCACATTCAGGCGCCGATTTGCGCAGACTGTCACCAGGCACATGGCGTGACTGCCGTGGCGGCCAGCAACTACCTGCAGTCTACCTGTCTCGATTGTCACCCGGACGCCAGCCTGGCCCATCGCCAGTGGCTGCCGAATGCCGGTCTGCACCTGGACGTTGTTTCCTGTGCGGCTTGCCACGCCCCGCTGGCTGAACGCAGGATCAATCTGGAACTCTACGACAACACTGCCCAGCTTCCGGTTGGCCAGCACAACGATCACGCACAGATCAAAAAACAACTGCACGCCATTGACGAAACTGGTGCCGGCCTGGATCCGCTTGAACTTTGGAATCTGGTAAGGGCAAACAGTGAGGACGGACAGGAAACAGACATCACGCTGCGCGGACGTATGGAAGTCAGCACCGGCCCGGAAGCACACCGACTGGCAATCAAGGCTGAAGCCGTCAGGAATTGTGACAGTTGCCATCACAAGGGCTCTGATGCGTTCCAGAATGTTGTGGTCTCCATCACTCGCCCGGATGGCAGGCAGATAAGTTATGAGGCGGACAAGGAAGTTCTGAGCTCCATCATGTCCGTTGCTTCCGTCCGAGACTTCTATGCCCCTGGCGGAACACGCATCCAGTTGCTGGATGTTCTGTTGGTCCTGAGTCTGGTTGGCGGTCTCGCCATCCCGCTGGGACACATCACGGTGGGCAAAATACTCAAAAAGAGAACGAAACAAGGAGATCAATAATGCAAACGACTTATGCAGACCATTTCCGGCATGGCGACAACTACATTAATCCGCTGCCGGTACGTATATGGCACTGGGTCAATGCGCTGGGATTCGTGCTGTTGATCCTGACCGGTTTCCAGCTCAGGTACATGGATCTGTTCCGACTGCTGTCCTTCGAAGAAACCGTCAAGCTGCACAACTGGACCGGTTTTGTCGTCATTGCCAACTACTTTATCTGGCTTAGTTTTTATCTTTTTACTGACAAGATCAAGGTCTATCATCCCGAACTCGATGCAAAAAAGTTTTTCAGCGACAGTTTCCGGCAAATCCGGTTTTACAGTTACGGTATTTTCAAAGGAGAAAGCAGTCCCCACCGAGTCAGCCCCTATGACAAATTCAATCCGATGCAAATGGTGGCCTACCAGGTAATGATGCTGGTCGTTGTTCCCATTCAGTTCACCACCGGAATCATGATGTGGGACGTCAAGCGTTTCGGGAACTGGATTGAACTGATGGGGGGAATTCGTGTAGTCGATACAGTGCACGTACTGATATTTATCCTGTTCGTATTTTTCATCCTGGTGCATGCCTATATGGGCGCGCTGGGTCAAAAACCTTCAACCCATTTCAAGGAAATGTTTACCGGATACGAAGAAAAAGATTAGAACCTGTTTACCCTTTGCAAGGGGGCCGGCTCGTTCGTGGCAGCGTCGAACCAGCCGGCTAGAAGGCTCCGGACTCCTTACCGGAGCCTTCATTTATCTCGCTCTGGTCGGCGGCACGGATCCGGATATCGTATTTTTTCATCAGAGCCTGGAAATTGGTTCTCTGCATACCCGTCTCCTCGGCGCTGCGGGTCACGTTCCAGCGATTTCTTTTCAGCGCCCCCAGCACAAAGTGTTTTTCAACATTTTCCACTGACTTTTGTCGAGCGATCTTCTTGATGCGTTTGAGCTCCTCACTGGTGCGCGGCACATCCAGATCGAGCCGGGGCAACATGTCAATGAGATTGACCAGGTGTCCCTGGCGAATCACAGCATCACTGGTCAGGATCACCGCACGATGCACGACGTTTTCCAGTTCTCTCACATTCCCCGGCCAATCGTGATTCATCAGCAGGTTCATCGCGGCAGCGGAAAGCTCTTTGACCGGCTGTTCCATTTCCTTGCTGAACAGCTTGAGAAAATGGTAAGCCAGCGCCGGTATGTCATCGCGCCGCTCACGCACTGGTGGTAGTTTGATCGGGAATATATTGATCCGATAATAGAGATCTTCACGAACATCTCCTTCTGCAACCATGCTTTCCAGATTCTTGTTGGTGGCGGTAATCAAACGGATATTAACGGTCCGGAGTCGTGCGTCACCTACGGCCTTGAATTCCCGCTGTTCGATGAAACGCAGCAATTTTGCCTGGGTAGACAGGGAAATATTGCCGATTTCATCGAGGAATAACGTGCCGCCATCGGCTGTTTCGAACAAGCCTTTCTTGTTGGATACGGCACCGGTAAACGAACCCTTTACATGACCGAATAACTCACTTTCGAGCAGATTCTCGCTCAGGGATGCACAATCGACGGTAATGAAAGGCCGATCCTTGCGCAGACTGTTGTAGTGAACGGCCCGGGCAATCAACTCCTTGCCGGTGCCACTTTCACCCCGTAACAGTATCGTGCTGTTGGTCATTGCACAGCGTGCGACCAGGCGGTAAACAGCCTGCATCGGGGGACTGGAACCAATTATGTTCTCAAAGCGGTAGCGGGCACTGACTTCATTTTTCAGGTTGACGTTTTCCTGCAGCAATTGCCGGCGCTCAAACGCCCTCATCACAATGATTTCAAGTTCCTCGGGATCAAACGGCTTGGGCAGGTAATCAATTGCGCCCAGTTTCATGGCCTTGACGGCAGTTTCGATTTCATTCAGACCGGTAATCATGATCACGTCAATATCAGGGTGCACTTCCTTGACTCGTTGCAACACCTCAATACCGTTCATTTTCGGCATCTTGACGTCGAGAATGAGCATGTCGTAACCATTCTCATTAATTTTGCCTAGTGCCTCCAGACCGTTGTCTGCGGCATCAATCTGGTAATCCCCATCAGCGAGTATTCGCTGGCAACTCCGGATGACGATCTCCTCGTCGTCAACAATCAGTATCCGCCCTTTCATAACTCACTCCCTTCCTGACCGGTATCCGCCCCTCCAATGGGAAGGTAGATCCGGAATATGGTGCCCGTGCCAACGGTACTTTCCACCTCGATTTCACCACCGTGCGCCGTCACGGTTCCGTGACTGACAGACAAGCCCAGGCCGGTGCCTTTACCGACACCCTTGGTGGTAAAAAAAGGATCAAATATGCGCTGGAGGTCTGCTTCGGAAATACCGCAACCGGTATCAATCACGGCAATTTCAACCATGGGTACAAGCCTGCCATCAGGTTTCCTGTACTCCTCATGCACACTGGTTCGAATGGTGATGGCGCCCTCACTTTCAATAGCGTGCTGCGCATTCACCAACAGGTTCATAATGACCTGCCTGATCAGATCTTCGTCAATCCATACCGTTGGCAAATGCTCATCCAGTTCCATGATGATTTCGATATCCTGAACATGCGCTGTCTGTTCGATCAGGTGAGCAGTCGCCTCGATCAGCGCATTGAGATCGGAAAAATTCTTCTCAGGCGTTTTTTCCCGCGCAAAGTCCAGCAACCGCCTGATGATTGCGGCACAGCGCTTGGTCTCCTGGATCACCAGGTCAAGGTCTTCCGCTTCAGGACTTTCATCCGGCACCTGCTTGCGTACCAGATGGGAAAAAGTAAGTATGCCCGTCAGGGGGTTGTTAAGCTCATGCGCGATACCGGCGGTGAGCAAACCGACAGATGCCAGTTTCTCACTGCGCACAGTTTCAGCCTGGGCAATGTGAAGTTCGTGCATTGCCTCCTCAACCTTCTCTTCCAGAGTCCGCCCCCAATCCTGCAATTCCAGGCGGGATTTGCGCAGAGCGGCAGTCATGCTGTTAAAGGAAGCCGCCAACTGGCCAAATTCATCTGCACTGCGAACCGGTATCGGTTGCTCCAGATCGCCCTGAGCCAGTCTTTGAGCCCCTTCCTCCAGGTCACGCAGGGGCACATAAACCATACGATGCACCAGTACGCTGACCATCAATCCGGCCAGAATGACAAACCCGAGCGACAGCCCAATCATGGTGATGGTGTTCGAACGCATAGCCTGGTCGATCTTGTCCAGCGGATAAACAATATCCAGCACCCCCAGTACGGTTTGATCCTCCGGATGGACATGGCAGCCGCTGTTCGAGCAAGTGGGCTCATTTAGAATCACCGCTGTGCTGCCGAGCATCCGCCTGCCATCCCGATCGGTAAAAAATCGTGGCCTGCCGATCATGGGGCTTGCCTTGCGGTTCTTTTCATCCCGGTGACAGGCCAGGCAGGATTCTGCTTCCTGGTCAACCTGCGTGCCAATTTCATCTTTCTGTGAAGAATGAATGATCGTTCCATTTTTGCTGAGAATTCTGACTTTCTCGATATCCTCCTGGGCGGCCACATCCTGAATGATTCTGCTGGCGTGAGACGGCTGATTCTGCAACATGGCAAAACGTGTGCTCTTGATGACCACTTCGGACAACTGAGCGGTGTGCCTGACCGCTTGCTGCAGGAGTTCTTCACGGTTGTGACGGACGACCATAAACGTGAACAGGAATACAGCAACCATCAGAACGATAATCAGATAAAGCCCGACTTTGAATTTCAGGCTGGCCTGTATCAGCATGGCAGTGACTCACCCTCAGCTAAAGCCTGCATCAACGACTCGGCGGTTTGCCAGGCGTTGACTACACAATCATTCAGGCTAACCCCTCTGAACGCATTTCCGGTCAGTACCAGGCCGGGGTGTTTTTGCAGAATTTGATCAATGGCGTCCAGTCTCGCGGCATGTCCAACCACATACTGGGGAATCGCTTTTTCATGGCGGAAGATTCGCGCGAACTCAGGCTCTGCCGCAAGACCGGTTATGTCTTTCAAATCCGCCCTGACCCGATCCAGCAGTTGTTCATCGGGCAAGCGGGCAAGTTGCGGTGTGCGAGCGCCGCCCACCATGGTTCGGAACAGGGCGTGACCTTCGGGTGCTCGTCCCGGGAAGACATTGGAATCTACGATGGTCCCGAGAATGGAGCGCCGCTCACCGGACGGGACAAGAAAGCCGAAGCCATCCAGGTAGGGGGCAATGCGATCTTCACGGTAACCCAGGCAGACGACGGAAAGCGCCGGATACTCGATACCACCAAGCAAGCCGGCCAGTTCCGGGTCATACTCTTGCAACATACTCGACTGGGCGAAAGCCGGGGCAGCCAGGATGAGGGCATCGGTTTCTTCATCCGTACCGTCCTTCAAATGTAAGGTGAACAGCCTGCCGTTTCGGGAAATACCGGCGACCGGCGCATCGGTGCGTATCCTTGAGCCCAGCATCTGCGCCAGAGTGTCGGTCAGGGCGCTCATTCCCTTACCGAACGAAGTCAATCTGCCGCCGGGACCAGGACCGGGCGTGTTCTTCCTGCCCTCTTTGCGGGCTTTCATTTGCAACTTGATCAACCCACGGATCAGGCTGCCGTATTCAGCCTCTATCTCCTTGATGCGGGGAAAGCAGCTTGTAACACTCATTTTCGTGGCATCGCCGGCAAACACGCCCGAGGCCATGGGGTCAATCAGCCGCTCAAATGCTTCACGGCCAAGACGCCGGGTACCGAACTGAGCCAGCGTTTCATCAGGATTGTCAGTACCACCGGCAAAAAGCTCGTAAATCACCCGCAACCGCCCAGGCACACTCAATAAACGCGAAGTCAGAAACTCAGGCGGTTTCTCCGGAAGTTTGTGCAATTCACCGTGACTGAACACATAACGTTTTTCCGCTGCCGGGTCGGCAGAAACAGGCTCTACACCAACTTCCCTGCACAGTTCCAGAGTCCGTGGGATTTTGTTGAGAAAGCCATTGACGCCACCTTCGCACAGGTAGCCCTGCGGGCTGATTTCAGTCCGGACTTTGCCGCCGACACGTTTGCCTGCCTCATAAATTGTGATGTCCGCATCCGGCGCCCTGGCCAAAATCGCTTGCGCTGTGGCCAATCCCGAAATTCCAGCTCCGACAATACTTATCTTCAAGAGACCCTTCCATTACACACTATGGAGAATTTAACCCTTTCTTTGCTCCCTGTGCTCCAATAATTTCAATTAGTTGACATGCGTCATACGTGAATTAGTATTGACGGCGTAGTTTTATATTGATTCCAGGAGATTCCCATGCAGATTTCATACAAGACTGTCACCAGGTTGATCACGCTGACCCTGCTTCCTTTGGTAATGACGGGTTGCGGTGGTGAAAAAACAATCAGCTTTTCGCAGGATATAAGGCCGATTCTGGACCAAAATTGCATCAAGTGCCACCAGTCGGGCGGAGTCGGCACGGAGGCCAGTGGTTTCAACATGGAAACCTACGATGATCTGATGAAAGGCACAAAATTTGGCCCGATGATCATTGCCGGCGATGCCGAAGGAAGCAACATGGTCGTCCTTATGGAGGGACGGGCCGATCCTTCAATCAGTATGCCACACGGTCAGCAAGAACCCATTCCCAAACAGGACATCCTGACCATCAGGCAATGGATCAAACAGGGCGCGAAGAACAACTGAGCTCTGTTGATTGCATTAGAATCACCTTGATCACAGAACCCCGGGATTACCCGGGGTAAACTGGCTCATAATGACATGAGTCATTCATTTCCTGCCGACATAACATTAGATTGTTCTTCTCACTGGTACCAACAAGACAGAATAAATATGGAAACCATCCAAACTGATATCGTCATCGTCGGAGCCGGCGGCGGCGGCCTCCGTGCCGCTATTGCCATCGCCGAAAAAAACCCGGAACTGAGCATTGCGCTGATTTCCAAAGTCTACCCCATGCGTAGCCATACCTGTGCCGCTGAAGGCGGCGCGGCCGGCGTCAAGAATGCTGACGATTCGCTGGAAATGCACTTTAACGACACCGTCAGCGGCGGTGACTGGCTGTGCGACCAGGAAGTAGTTGAGTATTTTGTTGAGCAGGCCCCGCGTGAACTGGTTCAACTGGAGCACTGGGGCTGCCCCTGGAGCCGCGAGGATGACGGTTCGGTCGCGGTACGCCCGTTCGGAGGTATGAAGAAAAAGCGCACCTGGTTCGCGGCAGATAAAAGCGGCTTTCATATTCTTCACACTTTGTTCCAAACCTCACTGCAGTTCCCATCCATCAAGCGCTATGATGAATATTTTGCCCTCGATTTACTGACCAGGGACGGTAAATGCAGCGGTGTGGTCGCCATGGAAATGCGCAGTGGGCGTTTCTTCCAGTTCAACTCACCTGCGGTCATCATGGCCACCGGTGGCGCCGGCCAGATTTTTCCGTTTACTACCAATGGAGCCATCAAGACCGGCGATGGTATGGCCATGGCTTATCGTGCCGGCGTACCTCTGAAAGACATGGAACTGGTCCAGTACCACCCGACGGGTCTGCCCGGCACAGGAATACTTCTGACCGAAGGCTGCCGAGGCGAAGGAGGCATCCTGGTCAACAAGGACGGCTATCGCTACCTTCAGGATTACGGCATGGGTCCGGAAACCCCGATCGGGGAAACGGTGCTGAAAACGATGGAACTTGGACCGCGCGACCGCTTGAGCCAGGCCTTCTGGCACGAACAAAAGAAGGGCAACACGGTGGAAACGCCCTGGGGTGACTGCGTCCTGCTCGATATGCGTCACCTCGGAGAAGAAAAAATCAATGCACGCTTACCGCTGGTACGGGAACTGGCTGCTTCCTACGTGGGCCATGATCCCGTGACAGATCCGGTCCCAGTGCGCCCGGTCATACACTTCATGATGGGTGGCATCGACTGCAACATCAACGGCGAAACCCGCATGCCGGGCCTGTTTGCCCTCGGCGAGACCTCCTGTACCGGCCTCCACGGCGCCAACCGCCTGGGTTCCAATTCACTAACTGAGTTACTGGTGTCAGGTAAGCGGACGGCGGATCAAGCCTGTGCTTACGCAGGCGAGGCTGGTGGAATCAATAACGATCCAGACTTGACCAAACAAGCGGAAAGCATCGTGACCGGAGTGCGCGAGCTATTGCTGCAAGGAGGTGGAGATGAATCGCTTTCCGGTGTGCGACGGGAAATGAAAACCACGCTGGAAGAAGGCGCCGGCATATATCGCGATGAAGAAGGCGCGACCGCCACTTGTGAGAAAATCGCAGAGCTTCGTCAGCGCTACAGCGCCATCGAAGTACATGACAAGAGCAATGTATTCAATACCGACCTCCAGCAGGCGCTCGAACTGCGCAACATGCTGGATGTGGCTGAAACTGTTGCAGAAGGTTCTCTGCAGCGCCGCGAATCCAGGGGTGCACACCAACGCCTGGACTATACCGAGCGCGATGATGTCAATTTCCTCAAACACTCTCTGTGTTTCCGTCAATCCGATGGCCGCCCACGCGTTGAGTGGGCCGATGTGTCGATCACGCGATCGAAACCGGGTGTGCGCGATTATTCGGGGGGCAAAGAGAAATGACCATACGCCAACTCGAACTCGAAGTGATGCGCTACGATCCCGAGAAGGACGAAGCCCCCTGGTTCCAGAATTACTCCGTACCCTGCGAGGAAGACTGGGCGATTCTGGATGCCATCAACTATGTGAAGGAAAATATTGACACCACGCTGAGTTATCGCTGGTCCTGCCACATGATGGTCTGCGGCAGTTGCGGCATGATGGTGAACGGTGAACCCAGCCTGACCTGCAAAACCTTCATCCGCGACCTGCCCGACAAGGTGCGCATTGAGCCACTGGAAAACTTCCCGATCGAACGGGACCTGGTGGTAGTACTGGATGACGTAATGCAGAAATTGCACAAGGTACAACCCTATATCATCCGTAAAGACGCCCCACCTCAAGACAAGGAATTCAAGCAGTCACCCGGCGCACTGGAGAAGTTCAAGCAATACACCATGTGCATCAACTGCATGTGCTGCTATGCCGCCTGCCCACAGTACGGGCTGAATCAGAATTTTATCGGCCCCGCAGCACTGGCACTGGCCCATCGTTACAATCTTGACTCACGCGATCAAGGCAAATCTCAACGCCTGGACATCCTGGCCGATCATGACGGCGTGTGGGATTGCTCATTCGTTGGCGCCTGTTCGGAAGTCTGCCCCAAGCACGTTGATCCGGCAGCAGCCATTCAGCAGATGAAAATCGACGGCGCGATGGAATGGTGGAAACAAAAATTGGGATTCCCGGGAGGTGAGTCATGAGCAGCCAGCCCTATGTCAGACCTTTTTCGAAAACCACCTGGTACATGCGCAAGGGGCGCTACAAAGTTTATATGCTGCGTGAAGTAACCTGCCTACTGGTCGGATTTTATGCTTTTCTCACGATAGCCGGGCTTGCAGCGTTGGCGAAGGGACCCAACGCATGGATCAGCTTTCTGGTGTCACAGCAGAATACAGCGATGATTGCTTTTCATGCCATCGCCTTGCTCTACTTCCTGTTTTTCCAAACCTTCGCCTGGTTCAAGCTGGCGCCCAAGGCCATGCCGATCCAGGTCGGTGGTAAGAACCTGTCCGGTCAATATGTTGTTATTGGCCACTACATTGCCTGGGCAGTGCTCAGCGCCTTCATTTTCTGGCTGGCAGGAGTAATTTAGTCATGGCCATCGCAAAAAAAGCAGTTGTGTGGGGTTTGTTCGCAGCCGGAGGAACTCTGTCATCATTCATTTTTCCCGCCCTGATCGCCCTTTTCCTGCTGGTGGCCCTCGGATTTACCCCGGATGGCCTGCAATATGAACATATTTACGCTTTTGCGGCCAGTTGGCTTGGCAAAGCAGCCCTGTTCATCGTACTCTTCCTCTCACTCTGGCATGCAGCCCATCGCCTGCGGGTCGTGTTTCACGATTTCGGGGTGAGGAAAGACGGGCTGATTGCCACCGCCGTCTATCTGGTGGCCACCGCTGGCACCGTAATGACGGCTTTTTATTTATACTCGATAAACTGAAACCGGGATACGGCTGCAAAGCCACCGCAAAGTGAGCCGCCAAACAATGATGATGAATGACGACTCCAGAGCAGTCGCTACAAACGAGCCATACGCGGCAAATAATGAGGTAGGTAATATCGCACTACAAATTGAGAGGAGCGCTTCACCCGATACTTTGACCGCAACTGCGGCCGAGGTCGCACCCGCTATCCCCGATTATCTGCAGGACACCTACTGGTGGGCCTACCTTCATCCGAAATCTTTCTATTTCTTCGAGCGTGAGTGGGTCGTCAACCTGATCCTTTGGGGCAATATGAAAAAACTCACACAGGCTGTGCTTGATGAGTCGGATCTCCAGCCACAAAGTCGCGTGTTGCAAGTGGCCTGTGTCTATGGAGATTTCTCAAACCGGCTGTCCTCACATCTGGACCAGAGCCAGTCTCAGCTTGACGTTGTTGACGTTGCATCCATCCAGTTGAGTAATATCGAGAAGAAACTGAGCGGGCGGGATAATGTGACATTCCACCATCAGGATTCCAACGCTCTGACTTTCCCCGGCGCCCATTTCGATGAAACCATTGTCTTCTTCCTGCTGCACGAACAGCCTGAAGATGCCCGTCGCAAAACCATTGCCGAGGCCTTGCGCGTAACCCGACCCGGCGGCAAGATCATCTTTGTCGACTACCACGGCCCGCGAAAATCCAACCCGATGCGTTACGTGATGAAGCCCATCCTGAGCTGGCTGGAGCCCTTCGCGCTGGACCTGTGGAAAGAAGAACTGCCTGCCTACATGCCGGATAACATCAAGCCGGAACAAATCCATTCAGAGTTCTACTTCGGCGGCCTCTACCAAAAGGTCGTGGTCAATTTGTAAAAACTCACTAATTCGCACGGCAAGAGCCCATTTCGGGTAACTTTATTCAGTACGCCGTCTTAGGAGAGTCAAAATGAACCATACCTTCATCAAATTCTGTACCGCTTTTTGCCTGCTCGGTGCCGGAACGGCCATAGCCGGCGACAAGGAAGCCATGATCGCCAGCGCACTGAGTGCCGCACCAGCCTCCGTTGCAGACCATGCAACCGTGAAGGACCATCAAGGCAATATTCTGAAACAGGGTGATAATGGCATCACCTGTTACCCAGAAATGCCCAGCATGGCCCCGATGTGCAAGTCAGACCAGCAGGACCAACCGATGGCCGGCGACAGGGAAGCCATGATCGCCAGCGCACTGAGCGCCGCGCCGGCCGCCGTTGCGGACCATGCAACCGTGAAAGACCATCAGGGCAATATTCTGCAACAGGGCGACAATGGCATCACCTGTTACCCAGAAATGCCGGGCATGGGGCCAATGTGTAAATCAGACGAGCAGGACTGACCAACGGCTGACGAGAAGAAACAGCGCCTTGAGCGCCGGGTCGGTATCCTTAAGTACGTTCAGGCCGGGCCCGAGGGGCTGCCTGCAGCCTGCCTTCGCGTCACCACATAGAACACACTGCCCAGCACCGCAAAGGTTCCCGTCACCAGCCATGACTCCATGGAAGCGTGTGTCATCAGCCACAGGCTCAATACCAGAGCGATGGCGGGAATGGTGAAACCACCGGGCAAACGGAACTGGCCTTCAACCGGCTCAATGGTTTTCTGCAAACGGGGCAGCGCAAGTATGCACCCGGCATAAACCATCAGGCGCACCACGGTGCTCATGGCCGCCAGCCAGACAAAACTGCCGCTCAGGGCCAGGACCAGGGCGAAAAGGCCGAGGAAAATGATCGAATGGGCGGGCGTGTGAAAGTGCGGATGAATGTCACCGAACCAGGGCGGTAAGCTGTGGTCATCATGGGCCATCGCATAGAACATTCGTGGCCCGGACAACATCATCGAGGACAGGTTACCGATGATAGAAAATACAGCCCCAAAAACCAGCAAACCCGCACCGGCAGTTCCCATCAGGGCCATCGCAACATCGGTCAGCGGTGTTTTACTGCCCCCGATACCCGGTTCTACGGAAATCGAAACCAACTGGATCAGGAAGTAGAAAATACCGATAAAAACGGTGGTCTTAACCAGGGCCCAGGGGATATCCCGGCGAGGGTTACGCGCCTCACCGGCAGGAACTACCGAAGCCTCGAAACCGACGAAGGCATACAGCAAGACCAGGATCGTATCGCCCAGCCCTTCGAAAACCGGTAAGTCAGCCGCAATAAAAATTTCCGGATTGATCTTTGTGATACCCAGTAAAATAATCAGGGACAAGGGAATCATTTTCAGTGCCGTGATCACGAACAGGGCGGCCAGACCGCGCTTCACACCAATCACGTTGACGTAAATCAGCAGCAGGCTGACCACGGTGGTCGTTATGGCCCGGCCCATTCCGGATGCCAGCGGCTCCCAGAACCAGCTTGCATAGGTCACCATCAGGTTGATGTTGGCGGCAAATGCAGCGATACGGGACAGCGTATACAGCCAGCCCATCTGAAAGCCGGCAAATTTTCCGAATGCATGGGTGACGTAGGCGGTCGGCCCCCCGGTACTGCTGAAAAAACTGGCGGCCCTGGCCATTGAAAGCACAACCGTCATGATCAGCAGGCCGCTGATAAAAAACATCCAGGGGCTGAACAAGCCGGTTTTTTCTGCCGCAATTGCCGGTAAAGCAAATATTCCTGCTCCGATCGTACCGTTTAGTACGATTGCTCCGAAGCCCAGTTTGCCGATTTCGCGTTGGAGCCCACTCGCCTGGCTGTTCCCATTTCCCATATCAAGTGAACAAAGAGGCATTCACTGCGAAATGGGTTGCGATACTGGCGATATAGCCCAACAAGATCGCCCAACTCCATTTCAGATGGGCAAAAAATGTGTAGACGCCCTTTGCCGTGCCCATTACCGCAACACCTGCTGCTGATCCGACCGCCAGCAAAGAACCGCCCACCCCGGCGGTCAGCGTTACCAGCAGCCACTGACCCTGGGACATATCCGGACTCATCTCAAGCACCGCAAACATCACCGGGATATTGTCCACAATGGCCGACGCAAACCCGACAATGACATTAGCCTGAGTCGCTCCCAGGCCCTCATACATTAATTCTGAACCCACGGCCAGGTAACCAAAGGCCCCCAGGCCGCCAACACACATGATGACCCCGTAAAAGAACATCAGGGTGTCCCACTCAGCCCGCTGGAGGTTATGGTAGATATCAAAAACCTGCGAGGAATGCTGTTTTTCACCTTCGTGAGTAGCCGTTACACCCAGAGCTGAACTTTCAACCAACTGTAATTCATGCCCCAGCGCAATCCGGACATCACGCCGCGCCAGGTAGTAACCAAACAACTTCAGGAATCCGAGCCCGGTCATCATGCCAACCACCGGCGGCAGGTGCAGCACGTTATGCATGGTAATGGCCATCGCGATAGTCAGTATGAACAGGCCAACCACGACCCAGGCTCCATGCTGGAGTTCCGCATGATCAGTGATCGGCTCGGGTTGCTCCTTCGAAACGACAAAACCCAGAATCACCGCCGTCACCAGCCAGTTGACTACCGAGGGCAGGAACAAAGCAAAAAATTCCTGAAACTGGACAATCCCTTTCTGCCAGACCATCAGTGTTGTTATGTCACCGAATGGGCTAAAAGCGCCACCGGCATTGGCCGCAACTACTATATTGATGCAGGCGAGCGCAACAAAACGGGTATTTGTACCACCCACAGCCACCACAACAGTCGCCATTAGCATGGCCGTGGTCAGATTGTCCGCTAACGGCGACATAACGAATGCCAGACCACCCGTGACCCAGAAAATCTTGCGCAGGGAAAAGCCCTGTGTGACCAGCCATACGCGCAGCACATCGAACACACCACGCTCTTCCATCGTGTTGATATAGGTCATCGCCGCCAGCAGGAACAGGAATAGCTCGACGAACTCCAACAGGTCGTGCCGAATCGCTACATGCGCGCGCTCAGTGTCTCCCACCTGAAGAAATGCAATCGCCGCCAGCACCCAGATCAGACCTGCCGCAATGATCACAGGCTTGGATTTTCTGAGGTGTATGACCTCCTCACCAATAACCAGCGAATAGGCCAGGACAAAAATTATCAGGGACAGAATTCCAGCCCAGTGCACTGTCAGATCCAGCATTTCCACTGCACCTTCGGTGGCGGCAAAAGCAAATACCGGAAGCAACAGGACAAACAGGCTGAGTCCAATGGCCCGAATTAGCAGACCCGTGTTACGTGTTTTAATCATGATTGGGGAATCCTCGTCCGGGTTCAAGCCTCATTGCTGAGCACGTAGGAGCTCAGGTCGGGAATACCGGATTGAACAATACACTTGCTATGATGGTCAAGGTAATTGCGGTCAGAACAATCAGAATCTGTTTACCGGCATTTACCCAATGTACACATTTTCTTCATCTTCAGGACAAACTCGCGCTGTAGCATTGACCGTACCAAATTGCCTAATTGGCTCCAGTGAGTCATCGCAGAGGAAATAAAATGCCGTATCCCAAGAGAGTAATCGCAAGTATTTTCATTCTGTTCCTGTTAGCAGGATCCACCGCATGGGGACAATCTGACCCAGGCCCGGACAAGCCGCCTGATCCTGGGTCACTGCCTGGCAGGACCATGCTTAAAGGTCTCGAAACGGTATCTGCCAATGACTGGAGCACGACAGCCGTCCGACGTGTCCTGCAGGCTTTTGCTTTTGGCGGACAGGCTGATGATGCCCAGATAGAAACCTGGGCATCCATGATACCCAATGTTGCAATTACCCAAATGCTGAATTTCAGACCGGGAAATCGCAAGCTTTCTTCATCGGGAAGTGGCGCCCTTGCCGTTGGAGCCTGCACGTCCCTGACCGAACTGCAAGCCTTGTGGAGTTCGGATGATCCTGCAAACCCCCTGCGGGTTTCCGACCGCCCCTACTATTCCCTGCTCAATGAAGACCAGACGCAATTGAGCCAACTCGGGCTGTTTCTGGTCTGGTCGCGAGCCATGTATACCCGTGGCTGTAATCTGTTCCTGCACAAGATGGCGTTCTACCTGACCAACTACCACGCCTCCATCCATATACAAAACGCCGGTGTCGCCCTGACCCGGGATTACTACAACGATACGGTCGCAGCACTGGCTTCTGGCAGCAACTTCATCGACCTGATGTACAACGCGGCCACCAATGGCGCACTGGCATTTGCTTATGGCCACTTCACCAATTACGTTGACCCTCGCAACGGCCAATTCCACGGCAATGACGACTTTGCAAGGGAATACTTTCAACTCCTGTTCGGTATCAAGGGCACGACCGAGGAGGACGAGAACTATCATGAAAGCGTCACCATCGAAAACAATGCCCTGCTGCTAACCGGCATGATGCTGGATATGGAACCGGATCGATTCGGCTCGGAACGCCGCCTTGACTGGTTATTGTCCCCGATTGACTTTTCAGACCATGTCGACCCCGGCGGCCGACAGATTTATAACCGCACCGCACACTATAATTACCGCATAGGCGCGCTTAGTTGCCTCGAAATACTCCACGAAAAAATTTGTGGCGGAACTGCGCCGGTCAAACTCCGGGCCCTGAGCGAAATTGCCGCCAGACACCCCGAAAGCATGGCCAATACACCACTGAAAATTATTCGTTCCCTGGCTGACAATGTGATTTCCGATGAAGAAGCCCTGGCCCTGCAGACAGCATGGGCCAGCGCAGATTTCGATTTACTCAAATTCATCCGGGCCTATGCCGTGTCCACCCTGTTTCACAGCCCGGACAGGTTCAAATACTGGTCTGCGTTTGAACGCAACCTCATTGTCTACAATGCAAGCATTCTGAACAATGAAGAGGCCTTCGCCCGGCCGTTCTATGCCGGCCCCGTAGTACGCATGTATGAACAGGGTGCGCTCGTTTTTGCACCGATCCGGGATGTATTCGGCGGACAAACCGGTACCGATGCGGCCAATGACCGCTACGTGTTCAAGAATGCATGGAGTGCCAATGTAGAAAACCCCGATATCCTGGCGGTTGCCGAAATACCTTATCGACTGGAGCCTGATGGAGCGCCAAAATTGTGGCAGAAAGACTGGGGAACTGTCATCCCAGCCAATGCCAGCGGTGAATACATTGTCGGTGATGTCGCCGAATGGCTGTGGAACCGATTTATCCCGGACGGTGGAGAAAATTTTGACCCCATCGCGCGGGCACAAATCCACGCCCTGCTCGCTACCGGCTTTGACTTTGCAGCCGTCTTCAATCGAGGGGATCTCGATGCAGTATTCAGCTCAGCAGATATTGTCGAGGGCCCTGCAGCCGAAGTAGATACGGAACTCGCCGCCATGACCATGAATTTTTCCAACCCGGACGAACAGCTAAGAGTGGGAATGGCAATCAACTTCATCACAATGCTTCCTTACACCTTTGCTACAGGAGGCGCCACAGAATGAAAAATCGCAAAGCACATTTTTTTCCGGATCAAATCTCCATGGACCGCAGGAATTTCCTGAGAAAATCGATTCTTGCAGCCGTGGCTGTTGGCGCCTCGTCCAGTATCCCGCTAAGCGCGCTAGCCATGGAGTGCCAGGTGGTGGATGCGCCAAGAACACTGGTTAACCTGATGTTACAGGGTGGTGCTGATTTGCGCTTCCTGTTTATGCCGGCTCCCAATCATCCAAACAGCAGCTACCGGGATCTTGCATGGACGGCACGCCGTCCTCTGTACGAATCAGGATACGGAAACTACCAGGAGATGTTCGATAGCGAATACCTGCTGGCCACGGATCCGGCCACTGGTTTCCAGTTTGGAATCTACCGCCGTGCTGCATGGCTGAAAGAACAATTCGAACTGGGGCGGGTGGCCGTGGTAGCCAATGCCTACTGTTCGCGTAACCGGCGGCATGACCAGTCCATATTGAATGCTGATGTCGGCGAACCTGACCTTGATGTCCTAAACTTTGAACGGGCAGGCTGGGGAGGCAGATTGGTTGAATTCCTTGGTGACGGCGCCAACAGCGTGGAACTAGGGAGTGAAATTTCAACCTTTAACAAAGGCTCTGTACCCGGTGCACGCCTCGACCAGGTCGTGCACGCCCAGGACATGCGGGATATTTCACTGGCCGGTCCAGACGACAACTCCCCTGCCTCCAGGCGAAGTATCCTCGCTCGCGCGCTCGGCTCTTACTATGCAGCCCGCGGCCAGGAAGTCGCGGCAGAAAAGTCGGCTGACTGGCCCTACCACATATTCTTTCAGCACAACTCAGCCCTGCGTGCTTTCGGCGCGACCGTTGAAGCCCGCCTGGAAGCCTGCCAGCCCCTGCCCGATGAGCTCGCCAACCTGGGCCTCAGTTCACCGGAGTTCGCCCAGCAGTGCCGCAACCTGTTCGATGTATGCCAGGTGCCGGATGCACTCAAACTCGGTGTCGTTTCGATGAAATACGGTGGCTGGGATACACACAATAACGAGGCGGCAGAAATTGGCGCCAACCTGCAGGACCTGTTTGGCGAAGATGCCGGCCTGGCCACCGCCATGAGCGCAATCGAGAACCTGCCCTGGATTGATCGGCCTGCCTCCAGCCAGCTTGTTTTCTATCTGGCCAGTGATTTCGGTCGCCAGATCGTCGCTAATGGCGCTGCAGGCACCGATCACGGCAGGGGCACCTACACAATGGTGATCGGTGAAGCAGTCCGGGGCGGAGTTTATGGCGAAATGTTCCCGGATCGTGAGGCCCAACCGGACGCCGATGGCAATGTGCCGCTGCAAACACCAGGGGCAGATATCGAAGGCCTGACTTCCACCGAACGAATTCTGGAAGCAGCCACCAACTGGTCCCGGCCGGGCGCCGGTGCCGTGGTATTTCCTGATACTGCTTTTTCCGGACTTGAACCGGGTGTTAATTTCAGCACCCTGTTCCGGGCTTAAAATCAAACTCATAGCAGCGGCCCCCTGCAGGGGCTCGCTGGTGAGTGACCAGCCAGCTCATTTCATCCGGGCATGACTAATGCCACGGGACTAATGGTCCGGTTTCATTTAGTTTCCCCATACATTCTGTATTCGTCATGAGGAAAGCCCATGAAAGTCCGTATCGAGTTTCTCTGCCTGTTCGCAGCCACCAGCCTCATCACTTCAGGCCCTACCCTGGCCAGTGACAACGGGGCTGAGCAGAGCTGGGTAGAGGAAAGCAACGCCACCACCATGATGGTGATGGAAGCGCAGGCCAAATTTACACCAGAAGCTTTTGCCAACCTGGGCATCGAGAAATATGACGGGGAGATCTTCGACCTCGAGGACGGTATTTATCAGCGCTCGCAGTCCCACACGCAGGAGTTAATCACCCAAGTCAGGGAACAGCTTCAATCAGCAGATAACCCCAAAGTGATCCAGGATATGAAAATCCTGATCAAGTCCCTGCAGGATCAGTACGAGACGGCGGAGCTTGAGCGCCGCCTCATGCTGCCCTACTACAATCTCTCGCAGACCCTATTCTATGGATTCAGGGGACTGCTGGACCCCCGTGTTGCTTCCGCCCGCTACCCGGCAGCCCTTGAGCGCCTCAGGAAATACACGGGAAAGGACAAAAAACATACGCCACTGACCGAACTGGCCAAAGCGCGGACTACCGAACGTTTCAATGTACCCGGACTGGTGGGACCTTATGCCGGTGAACTTGAAACCGATCTCGGGAACGTTGAGCGGTACGGTGCAGGCCTGGAGAAGCTCTTCGCTGATTCTGGCCTTGAGGGCTGGGAAGATGATCTCGCCACGTTACAGGAACAACTCAATGACTACGCGGTCTGGTTGAAGAAGGAAATGGTGTCTCGTTCGCGCCCGAACCATCAACTACCGAAGGAGATTTATGCCAACGAGTTGAAAAATTTTGGCGTGGATATGGACCCGCAGGACCTGATACGTGCGGCACAACTGGGGTTTGGAGAAATCAAAAATGAAATGCAGACAATCGCAAGACTGATTGCAAAGGAGCGCAAACTGCCATCAGCAGATTACCGGGATGTTATCCGGGAACTGAAGAAGGAGCAGATCCCGCCCGCCGAGTTGATGCCTTTCTACCGTGACCGCCTCAAGACCCTGGAAAAAATTATCGAGGAGAACCACATCATCAGCCTGCCTGAACGCGATGTGGTGATCCGACTGGCCACCGAAGCAGAATCTTCCGCCATCCCCGCCCCGTTCCTGAGCACCCCGCAACTGATTGGCAATACCGGGCAGCCCGCAGAATTTGTACTGGTTACCAGCAACCCGACCGCGAAAGAAGGTGAAGCGAAAATGGATGACTGGGGCCACCAGGCCGGCACCTGGTCACTCACGGTTCACGAGGCCCGGCCCGGCCACGAACTGCAGTTTGCCTCAATGATCGAGTCTGGTATATCACAGGCGCGTATCATCTACGCGTTCAACAGCGCCAATGTGGAAGGCTGGGCCCTTTACGCTGAAGCCGTGATGAAACAATACCTGCCACTGGAAGGCCAGTTGTTTTCATTGCAGGCAAGAATGATGCGTGCGGCGCGGGCTTTTCTCGACCCGATGCTAAACCTTGGCCAGATCGAGCCTGAACAGGCACTGAACTTCATCATGAACGATGTGGTTCTGTCAGAGCCGATGGCCCGCTCCGAAGTCGACCGCTACACCTTCCGTGCACCCGGCCAGGCAACGTCCTATTATTACGGCTACATGAACATGATGCGACTGCGCACCGAGGTTGAACTGATCCTGCGTGATCGTTTCGATCAACTCAGATTCCACGATTTCGTGCTTGCCCAGGGGCTGTTGCCACCCGATATTCTACGCCAGGCAGTACTGCAAGATTTTGTGCCGGCCGAGGCCGCAACCACGACACCATAACAAGCTCCACGCAGCCCCGAATTCGGTGAGTGCTTAAACCGAATTCGGGCCCCCGCGGCAATTCAGGCTTGACACTACACCAGGCATCTCAGCCTTCAAGTGCTTCAGCAACCCGTTTCAGACGTGCTTCGGCCTCACTACCGACTTCCTTCAACACCGGGTCTCCGTCAAGGCCTCCTGCCTGCATCATTGCAGCCGCGTCCACGATGCGCACCAGCGTACCGCCATCGTCCTCTTCGACTACCACGTTGCAGGGCAACATCAGGCCCGCATCGGGGCGAGCACTGAGAGCCCGGTGCGCCAACGGTGGATTGCAGGCGCCCAGGATGGTGTAGTGGCGGAAATCAACGCCTAGTTTTTCTTTGAATGCATCGTGGACATCAATGCGGGTGAGAACCCCAAAGCCCTCGTCTTTGAGCGCCGCGATCACGCGCTCCAGGGATTCACTATAGGATGTATCAAGCTTTATGTCGTAGGCCATTCCTGACATGGTTCAAACCTCGTTTCGTTTTGTGGTGGGTTTAATATTGAGGACTCCATGGCTTGATTCAATCAGAAGCTCAGAAGTTTGCTCTATCTGAACGGACTAATCCACACCATGACTCAGGCGGTCCCGCGCCCTTCGAGCCTGCTGTTGCGCGCTGAGTCGATAAGCGATGTAGTACTTGAGAATATTGGCCACGTATTGAACCGTTTCCTGGCCGATTTCCTGTGCTGCTATCACCTCGACATTATCGAACCATTTATTCGGGTCGTATCCCTGCTGCTCCGCCCTGACCCGCAACTTTCTGATCCGTGACGGGCCGGCATTGTAGGCTGCAAAGGCGAACATGGTTTGGTTGAACCGATCCATTTCAGGATCTGAAAAGTAGCGTTTGCGGATGAAATCAAGATACTTGATGCCAGCATGGATATTGGAATCGGCATTGAAGATATCCGGAATGCCAACATTCGGGTCCTTCGCGGTGCTTGGCAGCAACTGCATGATGCCGACAGCACCCGCCCGGCTCCGCGCATTCTGGTCCAGGCGGGACTCCTGATAGCCCTGTGCCGCGACCATCAGGTAATCCACCCCATACTGTTCACCATAGCTCCGGAAGATATCTTCCACGCCCTGGAATCGCTGGTAATCCCCACCACTCAAAGCATTTTTTGCCCAATCAAAATTCTTGAGATACCGGTTAATCAGGATATTGCCTTGCAAAGTCCCCTGGCGGTGAGAGCGGAGAAACTCGTTCAGGGCCGCCATGAGTGTCGGGCTATTTTTACGGATTGCCATGGCTATTTGTCCACCCTTACGCAAAACAATGTCTTCGCGCACGGTCAGACCTGAAAAAATATCAGCCCAGATTAATGCTTTGTAATCATCGACAACCACCCAGTCAAGCAGACCCGCATTAACCATTTCCAGGAGATCTTCATCTTCGAGCAATTCAGAGATATCCCCGACCACAATTTCATCTCTGGATTCCTGCCTGAATCGCCGGTTCAACCGATCCAGGCTGGAACGATAGCTGCTGGATGCGCGTGCAAAGACAGTTTTCCCCGCCAGATCCTCAATGATATTAAGCGCCGGCGCCGAAGGTCCGGTGACCAGGATTTCTGATAGCGTCCTGCTCACCGGCTCAGTGAAATCAATCAGCTCTTCACGTTCCGGAGTGATGGTCAGGCCGGCTGCTGCGATATCTCCACGGCCTGCGATCAGGCCGGGAATCAGCTCATCCCTGGCAACAGGTATAAAGATCACATGAACCCGCAGATGCTTCCTTCCCAGGCGCTGGTTAATGAAGTCCTCGAACATTTTGAGCAATTCATAGGTCAGACCTTTCTCCTCCGGCCCGTCCAGAAAATAACGCCCCAGGCCGTAGACCGTCAGTACGCGAATGACGCGCTCTTGCTCCATGGCATCAAGGTCGCCGACCCAACGACGGGAAAGCAGATTAAACTGAGCAGCCTGTTGCTCATCGGAGGATGCCGGGGCCTGCACTGCCCCGTTTGCCGGGGCTTCCGCCCCTGATTGACCTGAGACTTCGACCGAAGCTTCAGTTGTCGCCACCAGTGCCTGCTCCTCAGGCGCATGGGTTGCCGCAGTATCCCGCTCACCGCATGCGACCAGCACAAGCACGGAAAAACATATAATTACTATTATATTCAAATAATTAAAATTTGCAGCCCCTGAAATCATCTACTCAACTCTCATCCCGTACTGCTCCCTGGGTAACAGGATAATGGCAATACCCAGTAACGGAAACAATAATATCAGCCTTTTCGCAAACTCTGATTTTCAGAACCTTGTCATTCTACTTTTCAACATTCCCGAAGAAAATAGATTCGCTTACTCGCAACAAATTCGCTTCATCGCAAAAAAATATTTTGCCAAACTTGCAGGTTCTTATGCTATTCAGCAACTTGGAAATTTCACCTGAGACTAACCTTGAGAAATGCCCGATAACTATGAAATATTTGCCGTTGACAACACCGGAGCGCGGGAGTAGTTTTAATCCCCCGTTCGAAGAAGCCCATCAGCTGGACGGCCGACCCGCCGGAAGGCAGCGAAGGGCAACAGAAAAGCGGACAAGTGCTCAGGTGGTACTGAGTACGTCACCCAGACCGGACTCTGTAATTGCCGGTCGTACCACTGATAAGGGTGACTCGAGAGGGAGAACGCGATCCCTTGAGATAGACGCCAAGAGGTGTAAGTCTCGATATGCCACAGACTGGAACGAACTCAGGTTCAGGAAAGTCGAAAGATCGGAAAGAGCTTCGGCTCAGGAAGATCGAAAGATCGGAAAGGGTTTTATTCCGGGCTTCGGCCCAGGCTAAGACTCAGGAAGGAAGGAAGATCGGAAGGGGTTTTATCCCAGGCTTCGGCTCAGGTTAAGACTCAGGAAGGAAAGAAGATCGAAAGGGGTTTTATCCCAGGTTTCGGCCCAGGTTAGGACTCAGGAAGGAAGGAAGATCGGAAAGGGCTTCGGCTCAGGAAGATTGGAAAACCGGAAAGGGCTTCGGCTCAGAAAGATTGGAAAACCAGAAAGGGCTTCGGCTCAGAAAGATTGGAAAACCGGAAAGGGCTTCGGCTCAGAAAGATCTAAAGGTTGGAAGAAGCTTCGGCAACTGACAACCACCGGACCGGAAAGCGCAAGCCGGAAGGACCGACAGGTGGAAAGGACGAGAGTCCAGGAAGCCGACGGGGAAACAGGCGCAAGCCAGTGGAACCGAAAGGCTGAGAGATGTCGCTACTTAGCGTCAATAAAGAAACACGGGAAAGAAGCCCCGTGACCGGAGGCCAGCAGCAGAGAGCTGAGAGCCGGTGAAGTTGGAAAGGCCCAGGAGGATCTGTAGTCCACCATCAGCGGAGTTCCGATACTTCTACGGAGAGGAGGCTTACGCCTCCTCTCTTTTTTTGTCCAAAAAAATGAAACATTAACCGCATTTTCCGGGTCAGATTCGTAATACAATTACTATTCGACAACAGCGGTAGACCGGTCATTACCCATAATGGAACAGGCAAAACCAAACACAACAGCCATCCGTGTCCGGAACCTGGTCTTTCGTCGCGGCCGCAAAACCATCCTGGATGGTGTCAGCATGGATATCCAGCAGGGTTCCATTGTTGCGTTCATGGGTCCGAGTGGTGTCGGAAAAACAACCATTCTGCGGCTGATTTCAGGGCAACTGAAGCCAGACGCGGGGACCATTGAGGTTAATGGGCAGATGATATCAGCGATGTCTGACCGTGAACTGCACCACTTTCGCCGCAACATTGGGGTCTTGCTGCAGGACGGAGCGCTGTTTACTGATCTGACGGTGTTTGAAAACATTGCCACACCTTTGCGTGAGCACACCGACCTGCCAGAACCATTACTTCGCCGATTGGTGATGAGCAAACTCAGCGCAGTGGGTTTAGGCGGCATTGAGGATCGCATGCCTCATGAGTTGTCGGGTGGCATGGCACGGCGGGTGGCTTTCGCCCGGGCTATTGTGCTAGACCCCCGCATCATGCTTTACGATGAACCCATGACTGGCCTGGATCCAATTGCAGTTTCCACCATCCGGACACTAATGCGTGAAACCAACGATGCCCTGGGGCTGACCAGTATCGTGGTCACGCACAATGTAGATCAGATGAGCAAGTTGGTAGACTACTGCTACATTATTGCTTCGGCAAAAATTGCCGGAGAAGGCCCGCCGGAGGAGCTGAACTCAAGCACCGAACCAAGTGTTTACCAGTTCATGAACGGCAAAATGGAAGGACCGATCCCCTTCCACTATCAAACGCCCGGTACACAGTGGGGGCTGTTGGACTGATTATGGCTGTTTCGGAAAGTTACATCAGCAAACTGACTGCGCCTGTTGCACAGAGCGGCCAGTGCCTCCTGTTCCTGTTCAGGATGATTTCCAGTATCCGCTTCAACGCCTCACAACTCCGGGCGGTGCTGCAACAGACCTACCTTATCGGTGCTCGATCCCTGGTCATCATTATGATCTGCGGTTTTTTCGTCGGCATGGTGTTGTCACTTCAGGCAATCAATGCCCTGGAGCAATTTGGCGCCTCGGACCAGGTCAGTCTGCTGGTCGTCAAGTCTCTTTTTCGCGAACTTGGGCCGGTACTCACGGCCCTTCTGTTTGCCGGTCGCGCCGGCACTTCAGTCACCGCAGAAATCGGGCTGATGAAAGCGACCAACCAGATCGAAGCCATGGAACTGATGGCCATCGACCCCATACAGGTCATCGCCCTGCCACGCTTTTTAGCCGGCTTGATCTCGCTTCCCCTGCTTACCGCCATGTTCAATGCCCTGGCTATTTTGGGTAGCATCGTGTTTGCCATCGGCGTAATGGATATGGATAGCGGTATTTTCTGGAGCAAGCTGCAAAACGGCATCTACTTTTACAAGGACTTTATCGGTGGCATCTGGAAAAGCCTGGTGTTCGGCGGTCTGGTCAGCCTGATCGCCGTGTACTTTGGTTACACGGCCAAACCAACCGGCGCCGGTGTTGGTACAGCAACGACCAATACGGTTGTATTGAGTTCGGTGCTGATCCTTGTATTCGACTTTATCATGACATCGTTTTTTACCTGAGGTACCCTAATGCGCCCTAATTACAAGGTGGAACTCGCTTCCGGCATTTTCCTGTTACTGGGAATCGCCGCCCTGGTCTGGCTCGCAATGCGGGCCACCGACTATGGGCAGGGAATTGGCAAAGACACTTACCAGATCAGTGCCCGCTTCACCAATGTCGCCGACCTCAGGGTAAAAGCACCGGTCAAGATTGGCGGCGTGACCGTGGGCATGGTCGATTCCATCGTGTTGGATCCGGTCATGTTTGAAGCCGTAGTGAATATGAACATCGCCTCCCGTTTCAATGAAATCCCTTCTGACACCGGTGCATCGGTTTTAACTTCGGGTGTGCTGGGTGACCGTTACATCAACCTGGAACCCGGTGGTGCTCCGGACATGCTGGTCGATGGCGATGAAATTTTCATCACCCAGTCCGCGCTGATCCTGGAGCAGGTTATCGGCAAATACCTGTTCAATGCCGGCTCATCGGAGAAACCCCAGTGAAACTACTTCTCTCTGGCGCCTTGTTCCTGCTGCTTGGCAGCAGTCTGGCGAACGCAGACGCGGTGGATAACCGCGATCCAGCCACCATCATCACCGAAGCCAGTACGCAAATCCTCGACCTTCTGGACAGCCATCGGGCCGAATATACCCAGAACCCGGCCCTTTTAGCCCAGGTCGTCCGGGAAAACATGCTGCCGTTGCTCGATGTTGTTTATTCTGCCCGACTGGTCCTCGGCCGGGCCGGACGGCAAGCCTCAGAGGAGCAACTGATGGCCTTTTCCAAGGCCCTGAGCAATGTTCTGATCAACCGCTATTCCGGCAGCCTGATCGAATTCAGCAATAAGGAGCGGATACAGGTGATGCCGCTAAAGGGCAAGAACACGGACACACTCACCCGGGTTCGCACCCGAATCAAGCTAGCCGAGGGTAATGCTGTCCCGGTGGACTTTGCTTTTCACAAAACCGAGACAGGCTGGAAAATATTCGACGTAACCGTTGAAGGTATTTCTTACGTCATCACTTTCCGTAACCAGATAGCACCCAGGGTACAGGCAGAAGGCATAGAAAAAGTGACTGAAGAGATTATTGCAGGAAATGTAACATTTGATGAGTAATAACAATATCCATACACAAGAAGACGGAACGGTGCACCTGACCGGTAAAATGGATTTTGTTTCCACACCGGGCATTTACCGCGAACTCGAAAGCAAATTTACCGGTAATGGATCTGTGCTGAACATTGACCTGGCTGGAATTGAACACACGGACAGTTCAGGCCTCGCATTATTGCTCGAGTGGCAAGCAATAGCCCATAAACTCGACCAGCACCTGCACATTACAAACGCACCTGAGAACCTGCTGCGCCTGGCAAAATTGTGTGAAGCAGACAAATTACTCGATATTTCAGGCCGGGGAAATGACTCACCTTGATTGCAACAAATTACGCCAGTTGGCGACCAAAACCTGTATCGCAGTGATCATCATGCTGCTCACCGCCTGCGCCAGCCATCCTGTGACCATGACAGACTCCGAGCGGGATCCCTGGGAATCCTATAACCGAAAAATTCACAACTTCAACATGGCCTTTGACCGGACCATATTCCGTCCGGTCGCAAAAGGCTACGACTACATCATGCCCGATGCCCCACAGCGCGGTGTGCGGAATTTCTTTCGTAACCTGGCGTTCCCGGTCACTTTCCTCAACCTGATTCTCCAGGGCCATTTTGAGGAATCCGTGGAGGCCACTGGTCGCTTCCTGTTGAATACTACAGTGGGCCTGCTGGGCTTTTTCGACATCGCCAGCAGGGACGGCATTCCATATTATGACGAAGACTTCGGCCAGACTCTCGCTGTCTGGGGCTGGAAAGACAGCCGCTACATTGTAATGCCGTTTTTCGGGCCATATACGGCCCGGGATTTCCTCGGTCGCAGTTTCTACGGATATGCTCACCCGGTCAGTTATTATGCGCGGGAACATAATAACTACCTTCCGCTGGTGGCAGACCTGATCACATTGCGTGCATCGCTGCTGCCATTTGACGAAGATATCAAGACAGCCCATGATCCTTACACCCTGATCCGCGATGCCTACCTGCAGCGACGTCAATTTCTGATCTACGACGGAGACCCCCCGGCGCCAGATTACGACTCCCTGCTGGAGGACTACTAGGGCCAGTCAGGTCACTCACGGGCTTTGACAAGACTTGTTGCAGCAAGGGGGCTGGGCTAAGCTGATCAACTGTGACTTTCCGGATGAAAAATCTGTCCTTCCGAGTTCCGTTGCTGGTGCTTTTGCTGGCGCTTGGCGCATGCAACGGCGGGGATCAATCCACATCTACAGAGATTTCCCATTCCGTCTATCGGCACTCAATGGACGGTGCTCCAAACAACCTGGATCCAGCCCGCTCATCAAATATATATGCCAATTTCCTGGTGGTAAATTTATACGACACTCTGTACCGCTACAAATACCTCGCTCGCCCCTACCAACTGGAACCTAATCTGGCCGAAAACCTGCCCGAAATATCGGCAGATGGATTAACTTATACGATCAGGATCAAACCGGATGTCTATTTCATTGATGATCTGGCTTTTCCGGAATCTAAAGGCAGACTTGTAAGCGCCCAGGATTTCGTTTACTCCATCAAACGACATTTTGACCCCCAAACACGTGCTCAGGGAGCATGGCTGTGGCAAAACAGAATCGTTGGGCTGGATGATTGGAAAGCAAATGGATCAGATTATAAGCAGGAGATCACCGGGCTTCGCGCACTGGATGGCCGGACAATCCAGATCCAGTTGATCTCCCCCTACCCCCAACTTGTACACACGCTGACGCAGGGCTTCTCCGCCATTGTTCCTCGTGAGGCTGTGGAGTATTACGGCAGGGAATTGGCGATACATCCGGTGGGTTCCGGACCCTACCGTCTGTTGTCCTTCAACACGGCTGGCGCAGTGATGGTGCGGAACTCCGATTTCAGGCAGGAGCCCTTCAGCCTGGAAAATGAAGGTTATGACCCGGCCTCACAGTCCCGCTATGGCCTGGAACACCTGGAGGGCCTGACCCCGCCTTTCATGGACCGTATTGAAGTTGAGTTTATCGGCGAAGATGCAGCGCGCTGGAATGCATTCATCGCCGGCGAACTCGATTTTGTCAAAGCCCCCGTAAGTCAATTTGATCAGGTGCTGGAAAGCCGCAACCCACTGGTTTTGAAGCCGGAACTGGCCGAGAATTTCCATTTTCAGGCCACCCTGGAATCTGGTTTTGTCCACACCGATTTCAACATGGATGACCCGCGTATCGGCTATCATCCGAACCCTGAGACAAACGCCCGCAACAAGGCGCTGCGCTGCGCAATTTCCAAGGCTTTCGACTGGGAGAAGCGCAATGAGATTTTTTACTACGGCATTGGGCAAGTATTCCCCGGCATCATTCCCCCAGTTGCGCCTGAGTTTAATCCGGATCAGGACAGGACTTCTATCATTCGTGACCTGAAGGCTGCACGCGAGTTGCTCAAAAGCCATGGCTGGACTGCGGATAAATTGCCTGACCTGGAAATCGGGTTTACATCCAGCGTCACCGAACGCCAAATGTTCGAACAGTTCAGAAGCTTTATGGCTGACATCGGCTATCCCCGGGGAAAGATTCACCCTCTGACTTTTGCAAGCTACGGTGACTACGCGCAGGCCTACCTCAACCGCGAGGTCATGCTGATGACCATCGGCTGGACCATGGATTACCCGGATGCCGAAAACACCATCCAGCTATTTTATGGCCCGAATGCCACACCCGGGTCCAATACCGCCAATTACAACAATGAGGAATTCAACCGCTTATTCCGGGACAGTTCCACCATGCTGGCTTCACCGGCCCGCACCGAGATGTACCGCAAGATGAACCAAATTGTGATTGAAGATTGCGTGACCATTAGCGGCATTTCGCGCAAAATGATTCTGCTTTGGAACCGGGATATAGCCATGTTACCGGACCGCTCATTTCTGGGCGGTCATTTTTTCCGCTTTGCTGGCCCGGGCAAAGCCAACTTTAAAAACAGGCAAGAGGAATAGTGCGGATCATACTGCACAATATCATTCATGGTCTGCTGTTGATCCTGGGTGTTACCTTGATCAGTTTCCTGCTGATGGTCTGGTTTGGGCCAGACCAGACTTATACCCTGATCGGTAAAAATGCCACCGCCAGTCAAATTATGGAAGTGCGCCATGAACTGAATTATGACCAGCCTTTCATGCGGCGCTACCTGGACTACCTGGTCGAGCTGTTCACACTTGACCTGGGTGCTTCCAACTCATCCGGCGAGCAGGTCAACAGTATTTTGAGGCGTACCCTGCCCGTATCACTGGCGCTGATGTTGCCAGGCTTCATCATCGGCAACCTGTTGGGCATTGTGCTTGGGCTGATCGCTGCTTTTCGCAAGGGTACATGGAGCGACCGCCTGATCACCGGACTGTCGGTGACCGGAATGAGTATCAGCTTTCTGATCATCATCATCGGCCTGCAGGTACTACTGAGCACACCCTACGGACTGAACCTGTTTCCGGTACGTGGCTGGCAGGTTGAGGATCTGTCTTCCTACCTGGCTTATGTGACGGTGCCTACCTTGTCACTGATCCTGGTGACACTGGGATACAACACACGCTTCTACCGCGCCGTGTTTATTGAGGAATCATCTCGGGAACACATACGCACTGCTCGTGCATTCGGTGCTTCACCCGCTACCCTGATGTGGCGGCACGTGTTGAAAAACAGCCTGGTACCCATCACCACAAGGATCATGTTTTCCATACCGCTGGTTGTCATCTCAGGCAGTCTGCTGATCGAAAGCTACTTTGGCATCCCTGGCATCGGCAAGGTAAGTTTTGACGCTATTACCAGTGGCGACCAACCCATATTGAAAGCCGTGGTCGGATTGACTGCCGTTATATTTGTACTGATACAGATCGCGACCGACTTCATTTACCGGCTTGTGGACCCAAGGATCAGTTGATGAAAACGCCACAGGCGTTGACCCTGTCAAGAGTATTCCCGGCTAATGCCTTTGAGTCTGACAAGGGACGCGGCCGGGTCTGGTCCAAATTGCGCCGGGACAAGGCCGGCTTGCTTGGCCTGGTCATCGTCACAGTATTTCTTTTACTTTCTCTGGGGGTGCTGTTCGGCTGGCTGGGTCAGGGATGGTCGATCGCTGACGGCGGCCGATGGGAACCAATGAGTGTGAATCACTGGCTGGGAACCAACCTGTTGGGGCAGGATATTTTCCAACGGGCGGTTTTCAGCACACGGACGGCCTTCGAGATTGGGCTGGCCGTATCCCTTCTGTCCACACTGCTGGGGGCTTTGCTGGGGGCTCTGGCTGGTTGGTACAATACGAAACTTGGGGGAAACTGGGTGGATGGAAGCATTCTGTGGCTTATGGGCGTGCTGGACTCCATTCCCTTTTACCTTTTTGTTGCCGCCGTTGCTTATGCATTGCAGGGTTGGCCCTGGGCCATGCACGTGGCCATGATCGTCACGTTCTGGACGACTACCGGGCGCCTGGTACGGGCTGAGGTCATGCGCATTAAATCTCGTGGATTCGTACTGTCAAGCCGCGCCATCGGTTTACCCGTTCCCGTGATCCTGATTCGACATGTGTTGCCCAATACATTGCACATCCTGTTGGTGCAGGCCAGCATGGCTTTTGTCGCCGCCATCAAAACCGAAGTTATCCTGAGTTTCCTTGGCCTGGGTGTGCAGGACAGTGTCAGTTGGGGGATGATGCTGGCGGAAAGCACCCAGGAAGTACTGGCCGGGCATTTCAATAACTTCCTCACAGCATCATTCATGTTATTCATACTGCTGCTGGGCTTCAATCTGCTCGCGGACGCCCTGCAGGATGCGTTCGATCCCAGGCAGGCTTCTTTATGAGTGACTGCATTTTTTCCGTCAGGAACCTCAGTGTCACCTTGCAGACGGGTCTTGGGCTGGCCCGGGTTGTGGACAAAATCAGCTTTTCATTGCAGGGCGGTGAAATTCTGGGTCTGGTGGGTGAGTCCGGTTGCGGCAAATCGATCACGGCCGCCGCACTGATGGGACTGGTTCTCTCACCGCAAGGATTGGTTACGGCAGATCAGATCAAGCTCGGAGATAAGAACCTCACTCAACTGGACGAGGCCAGTTTGCGCCGCGTCAGGGGCAGCGAGATTTCGATGATATTTCAGGAACCTTTGACTGCGCTCGACCCGGTTTTTTCCGTAGGCAGTCACTTAAGCACGGTCATCCGCCGACACCGTGGGGAGAACCGGCGCCAGGCCCTGCGCTCATCTGTCGACATGCTGGAACGTGTTGGAATGGCAGATGCCGACCGGATCATGCAAAGCTATCCACACCAACTTTCCGGTGGCATGAGGCAACGTGTCATGATCGCGATGGCAATGGCCTGTCGGCCGAAAGTACTCATCGCCGACGAACCAACCACCGCTCTGGACGTGACGACACAAGCCCAGGTACTGACACAACTCAGTGAACTCGGACAAAGCTTCGGTACTGCAATATTGCTGATTACCCACGACCTCGGCGTGGTAGCACAGGCATGTGATCGGGCGCTCATCATGTATTGCGGGAGGATTGTGGAGGAAGCCCCGGTCAAGGCACTGTTCGGGGCACCGACACACCCTTATACAGCGGGCTTGCTGGCCGCCGTACCACGCATCAGCACTGGCCGGGCTCAACGGGTTCAGGCGATCCCCGGCCTGGTGCCCCATCCGGCTGCACTCTCCGATGGCTGCCACTTTGCAAACCGCTGCCAGCGAGCTGACACACGCTGCCGGACTTTGATACCGAACATGCGGTCGGTTGATGGGCCAACAAATTCCCATCTTCACGCCTGTCACCACCCATTGGAACACTCTTGTCATGCAGACTGACTCTGCACTGCTCAGCGTTCGCGAACTGGTGGTCAGATACCGGGTCAACGGCAGCAGGCGAGAACTGCTGACCGCGGTTAATGGTGTCAGTTTCGACATCCACGCCGGCAGCATTTTTGGCCTGGTAGGCGAATCCGGGTCGGGCAAGACCAGCCTTGCCCATTCTATTATGCAGTTGACCCTGCCGACTTCAGGCGAAGTACAGTTTCACGGTAAAAACCTGGCCCATATGAAAGGATCTGACCTGAAAAAAATGCGCCGGAACATCCAACTTGCTTTCCAGGATCCGCTGGCCTCACTCAGCCCACGCCGGAGCATTCAGCAAAGCCTGATCGAACCGCTGGATCACTTCCGGATTGATGCTCCAGAGCAACGCCGCGCCCGGGCTTGCAGGGCACTGGAAACGGTCGGTCTGGAAGCGGACGTGCTGCTTCGTTTTCCGCATGAACTGTCAGGCGGGCAAAGGCAGCGCGTGGCGCTGGCCAGGGCGCTGGTCACAGAGCCGGAATTGATTATTGCCGATGAGTCGGTATCTTCCATGGATGTATCCGTCCAGGCGCGCATTATCGAGCTGATCCTGAACTTGCGGCAGCAGTTGGGCATAGCCTTCTTGTTTATTGCACACGACCTGGCGGTTATCCAGCAACTGGCCGACCATGTGGGTGTCATGTACCTTGGAAAAATGATTGAAATCGCACCGGCAGACCGCCTGTTTCGTCAGGCCGCACATCCCTACACCCGTGCACTGTTGGAAGCCGTGCCAGTGCCTGACCCGGCACATGGCAAACCGGTCGCACTGCAAGGTGAGGTGCCCTCAGCCTTGACTCCGCCTGCAGGCTGTGTATTTCATACACGTTGCCCCCGAGTCGAGGATCGATGCAGGGTATTGGATCCCCTCAGCAATCAAATCAATGAATCCGGGGAAAAAAGAACCAGCCATCATGTAAAGTGTCACTTATGGAACCCATAATGAAAAAAACCGCAAGAAGCAGCTCCTTTGTCGTGTTATTTCTGATTATCCTGACCTGCACAGCCTGTAGTCCGAAAATCGTCCGTGGGCTACCGCCTTTTATCAGTATCTCGGAGTTGTCCTTGCAGGGTGACCGTCTGTCGGTGAATTTCAATATCAGCAACTCAAATGAAGAAGCAATGAACATCGACAGCATCCAAATCACGGTCCAGGTCGAAGAAGCAGAACTCGCACATTATAACGAGGATATCAGGCTCATGATTGGGGCCAACAGCACCGAAGTCATCAAAGTCGAACAGTTCCCTGATTCATTCGTGCAGGATCTGCTGCTGTCCCTGAAGGACGGCGAAGTGCTGAGCCTGCCCTTCCAACTGGAAGGTCGTGTGCATACTGAAGAAGACGGATTCCTGCGCTTTAAACACAAGGGTCATCTCTATCCTGTTCCCGGAAAACCGGGGCAATTCCGTTCGGCAACGATACAATCGGAGCGTATGCGTGAAGGCTAGTGTGATGTATCGTTCGGGATCCTAATTGAACTGCGATGAAGGAATTGGAGAATTCCCAGGTAAATCCGCTGGTTTTTGTGGATCGTTCAGCCATACATGGCAACGGCCTGTTCTCATCCGGGGACATCGAAAAGGGACAACTGATCGGAGTGTATGAAGGATCTCTTGTTGCTGAAGATGGCATGTATGTACTGTGGGTGGAAGACTCACCCGGTGGTGAATGGACCGGATATGAAGGCAATAATGAGATGCGCTTCATGAACCACGCAGACCGACCCAATGCTGAAATGGACGCGCTGAAATGTTACGCCCTGACCTTTATTTCCGCCGGATCTGAAATCACTATTGATTACGGATGGAATGATTCTTGAGAAATACTTCTTTAACCCGCATATTGCACGCTTATCCCTGAGTAAACGGAATTTCATTATGAGTTTGAGTGATTCAGTCAAAACCAAAATCGACAACTACGTGAATGGCAAAAAGGTTGTCCTGTTCATGAAAGGCACACCACAACAACCTCAGTGCGGTTTCTCAGCAAAAATTATCGCGGCACTGGACAGCGTGCTGCCGGACTACAGCACGATCAATGTGCTCGAGGATGAAGAGATACGCGAAGGCATCAAAGTTTACGGAAACTGGCCCACCATTCCCCAGCTTTATATTGATGGCGAACTGGTCGGTGGCTGCGATATTGTGCTCAGCATGCTGAACAGTGGTGAACTTCACGAATGTCTGGATCTGGATCCCCCGGACCGAACACCACCTGATATTACAGTCACCGATGAAGCAGCCGCCAAGATCAAGGAATCCATGCAGGGTCACGAGGGGATTGCACTGCATTTCCAGATCGATACCAACTGGAATTCGCAGTTTAACCTGGCTCCAGCCGAAGGCAATGAGATCAGCACTGAATCCAACGGCATCCTCATCCTGATGGATCTGGCCACCGCCCAGCGCGCCCAGGGTGCCGTTATTGACTGGGCTTCAACTATCCAGGGCGAAGGCCTGGCGATTGATCTTCCCCAGGCTCCACCACCGGTCAAACAGATGACGGTGCAGGAACTGGCGAAAAAACTGGAAGCGGGGAATATTACGCTGGTCGATATCCGCGGTGATGCTGAACGGGAACGGGCCTTCATTGACGGCGCAGAAGTGCTCAGCCGGGAAGTAATGGATAAACTGGAGCAGATGCCAAAAGACAGTGAAATTGCCTTTCTCTGTCAACACGGCAATGCCAGCCAGGGGGCTGCAGACTTTTTCCGCAAAAAGGGCTTCACAAAAATCAGCAATGTCGCCGGAGGTATGCAGGCCTGGGCGCAGGAAATTGATCCCTCTTTACCGGCCTTCTGACTGTAAGAGCCCGCTTGCGGGCGAAACGCATCAGACCTGAATAATGATCGCCCGCAAGCGGGCTCTTACATATTGAATTCAGCAATGACAGGGGCGTGGTCTGAGGGACGGTCCTGGCGCCGGGGCTCAATGTCAACATAGCTTGCAGTACAGCGTTGGGCCATGGCGTTTGAGGCCAGTATCAGGTCGATGCGCAGGCCCATCTTGCGGCGAAAAGCATTCATGCGGTAGTCCCACCAACTCCAGGTCCTCTCCTGCTGCTCAAACAGCCGGAACGTATCCTCAAAACCAAGCTCCAGAATTTTACCCAGGGCTTCACGTTCCGGCGCGCTGCAAAGAATTTTGTCGCGCCAGCCTTCAGGATCATGCACATCACAGTCATCCGGTACGATATTGAAATCACCCAGCACAATCACGTTTTCGAACTGCTTGAGTTCACTCGCCAGCCATGCGGTTACCTGATCGAGCCAATGAAGTTTGTATTCAAATTTTTCTGAGCCAACTTCGCTGCCATTCACCACATAAAGATTGACGATACGAATATCACCCACCGTTACCGCCAGAATACGCCGCTGTGGATCATCGAGGCCAGGGATATCGGTGACGGGGTCCAGCGCTTCCTCGCGGCTGAGAATTGCCACCCCGTTATAGGTTTTTTGCCCGGAAAATACACTGGCATAACCCTCGTCCAGAAATTCCTGCACCGGAAAGCGGTCATCCGTCAACTTAGTCTCCTGCAATGCCAGCACATCGGGTCGTGCCGCATCCAACCATGCAATGACATGCGGTAAACGCACATTCAGCGAATTGACATTCCATGAAGCGATCTTGAACATGAGGTGGCTCCTTCAACAAACCATGGCTCTCGAGTGTACTGCATCCTTATTAATGCCTGGTGGAAGCAAGTGGGTTTTGCATTCTGAATATACTGTTCATAATATGCGCAAATCGACAGCGGCGAATGTTAGCATGGTTGGCGCTGTGGACCATGTTTTGCGGCCAGCCAGGTAAAATGAGGCATAAAAATGAAAGAAGCGGAATCAAGGTCGACTAAACCTGGAAAAACAGGACTTACACGACTGATTCAGGCGACAGGCAACTCAATCAGCGGCATCAAGGCCTGCTGGAAAAATGAGGCTGCTTTCCGACAGGATGTAGGCCTGAGCCTTATCCTGTTCCCCTTGTCATTTTACTTGGCAGAGTCAACCACACAGTGGCTCGCATTGATTACGCCATTAATGCTGCTGTTGATCGTGGAACTATTGAACAGCGCCGTTGAAGCCACGGTGGACCGAATCGGCCACGAACATCATGAGATGTCGGGCCGGGCCAAGGACCTGGCATCTGCCGCAGTTATGCTGTGTCTGTTC
The DNA here is from genome assembly GCA_024279945.1 of Gammaproteobacteria bacterium. Lineage (GTDB taxonomy): Bacteria > Pseudomonadota > Gammaproteobacteria > Xanthomonadales > SZUA-36 > JAJRRA01. Next base: position 25,004 of record JAJRRA010000003.1, on the reverse strand, counting down.
CTGATTGCGACTACGTGGGGCGCCATTGCCTGGACTAACTTTAGCTGAACACGAGGGAAGACCCATGAAACACGGACGGACGTTGATTGCACGCACGGGAATGCTGCTGACTCTTGCGGTAATCGCTCTGGCAGCATGCAGCACCAACCAGGTTAACAAGAATCGCGGCGAGGTTTTCAAACAATATGAAACCCTTGTCCGCTGGAGTCAGTGGGACGCCGCGGCTGATTTTGTCTCTGCGGAGTACCAGCAGGAGCACCCCATTTCCCGCCTGGAACTGGACCGCCTGAGATTATTCAAAGTAACGGCCTACACGGTTCGTTCCCTCGGAGTTTTCGATGATGGCATGACCGTCCGGCAATCCGTCGAGATCAAGATGTTCAACAAAAACCAGGGTGTCGAACGCACTATTAATGATGAACAGGAATGGCGCTATAACGAGGAAATCAAGCGCTGGCAACTTTACAGCGGCCTGCCTGATCCCACCAAGCGATATTGAATTACAGAACAATCAGAACAGTCCTTACCCCCCTCCTGAACGGGAGACAAAACCTCTACTCCACCCGGCACAGGCAATGAGCTACAACTGAAAATTTACCGGCGTTACGTGCAAGCATGGTTAAGTCTCCAAGCAAATCTTCCAGCAGTGAACTGCGCAGTAAGGGTCCCCTCGTTTGTCCCACTCCAATGCGGGCCAGTGCAGTGCTGGTCATTTCCATCAGGAAAGATTCGAAACCACTCAATTCACGCTCGTTATATTGCACACTGTAATCGGTACCCAGGCCGGAGATCCGGGCTGCAGCATCGATGGCCTGCCGGAGCGTTCCGGTCTGGTCAACCAGTTGACGGTCTTTAGCCTGTGCTCCACTCCACACCCTGCCCTGTGCAACGGCTTCCACTTCATCCCGTTCCAGTGGCCTTGCATCGGCAACCAACTGGATAAAGTCATCGTAAGTTTGTTCCGTCGCGTGCTGGAAAATCTGCTTCAGGTCTGCATCAAGTGGCCGATCCAGCCTGAGTTTTCCGGCCAGCGGTGTCATACCCACACCATCGGTATGAATGCCCAGTTTCTGCAGTGGCCTGGAGAAGGTTGGAATCATACCGAACACCCCGATCGATCCGGTGATCGTCGATGGGCTGGCCCAGACTTCATCCGCTGCCATTGCGATCCAGTATCCGCCTGAAGCGGCCACATCACCCATCGACACAACTACAGTTCTGCCGGACTCTTTCAGAGCCTGCACTTCCCGCCTTATTTTTTCGGAGGCAAACACGTCTCCTCCGGGGCTGTTGATGCGCAGCACAACCGCCTTGACCTCACTGTCTTCAGCAACGGCACGTAATTCTTCAGACAGAGTCACTGCACCTACCGTGCCATGTGGCTGAACACCCCGAACGATCTCACCTTCGGCAATGACGATTGCAATCTTTTGTTTCGATGTTGGGCGATGTTGTATTTTGGTGAGAGCAAGATAATTTTCAAACCCAAGCTGACGGAATCCTTCGCTACCACTCCCGGGCGCACCCATCCCCGCCAGTTCCAGATTCGCTTCCGGCCGGCTCACCAGGCGATCAACCAGGCCCAATTCGAGCGCAAATTGTGCAAAGTCACCGTCTACTGCCTGCAGTCCGTTGGCAAAGTCATTAATAGCCTCAGACAGGTTTTCCAACGGAATGCCGCGATTGCGGGATACCCCTTCCAGATACTGCTGCCACAGGCTGCCAATCCAGTACAGGTTGGCTTCCTTGGCTGCAGGTGACATATCATTACGAATAAAGGGCTCCATGGCGGACTTGTATTGGCCGACCCGGAACAGGTTCACTTCTACTTCGAGCTTATCCAGGCCTTCACGGTAAAACTGGCGATAAGCTGAAAAGCCGTCGATCCAGACCATGCCCTTCGGATGCAACCAGATTTCATCAGCCAGGGCCGCCAGGTAATATTGCTGCTGGCTCAGGTTATCTGCAAGCGTAATGACCGGCTTGCCTGAAGTTTTAAAATCAGCTATTGCGGCTTCGATTTCAAGCAAGGAAGACATACCAACACGCCACATGTAAGTTGGCACGATTACCAGGCGTGTAATACGGTCATCATCGCGCGCCCTTCTGATGGCTTCCACGATATCCCGCAAGCGGGTTTCTGAACGCTCCTGCTCGGTAGCCTGCTGTACAAACCGGTCCAGCGGCGTGCCACTGTACTGCTCTACGATGTTTCCATAAGGCCGCAGAACCAGCGCCGTATCCTGCTTGATAATCACCGTCTCCTCAACATCCATAACCGCCAAAACCACCAAATACAGGATCAACAGGAAAATCAGGTTGAGCACCAGTTTCCGGGCGCCATCAATGGCATGCCAGATGCCAACAAAAAAGCGTGTAAGCGCAGATCGTTCAGAAGTCATGGGGAATTCCTTTGGTCAATCTGACCATTCTAACCGCACGGTACGGCAAAACAATGGCCAAAAGGCATGTTCAGGAGGAGCGCATGGGGCATGCAATACACATTATTGCCTGCGACCCGTAACATCAGGAAGAATTATACAAGGGCGCGCTCCTGCGCCAAGAATAAGCCAATTCCACCATCACCCACACTGAAGCCGACTATCAAGCAGGTGTATCCCAATGTATTAATTAAGTAAATATGGATGGCACGAAACCTGCATATTAAACGGTAGCAATACCCTTTTACAACAGGAGTTTTAACCATGGGAGCCTTTTCACGCCTTCGCTACGTCATTGCCGCCAATGTGAATGCATTGATCGAAAAAGCCGAGGATCCGGAGAAACTGCTGCGTGCCCTGATCCGCGAGATGGAAGACGCCAGCGAAGAAGCGCGCTTGGCAAGTGCTGATCTGCTCGCTGAGCAACAGCAACTGGAACGACTGGAACGCCAACTATCGGATGATCTGTTGCAATGGCGCCGGCGTGCCGAAAATGCGGTGACAGAGGAACGTGATGATCTGGCCCGTGCGGCCCTGAAAGCCAGGGCCGAAATCGCAGACCACCACGAATCCATCCTCCATGAGCAGGAATTTGTCAAAGACCGTGTTACCCAGTTAGAGCAGGACATGCTCATCCTGAAAAACAAACTGGCAAATGCCAAGCTGAAGCTCAAAGGCATGTACGACCCCAAGCGTCCAACTACGGTATTTGCACAAAGGAATCATAAGCTCACGCCGGGAGAAAGGAAAATCCGTCGCGCCATGAACCGCTTCGATCAACTGCAGGCGCAGGTAGAGAACCTGGAAGCGAGAGTGCGTTCCTATGAAGTTGGAGGACCCGCAATTCAGGTCTGGAATACCCACAGTGAAACGGCGATGGACCCGATGGTTGAACAGGAACTCGAGAAACTCAAACGACAGGTTTCCAGTGAAAGCCGGCCTGAAGAAGTAGAGCAGCCAGCGGATCAGTCCGTTGCAGCAGAGCAATCTCCGGAGGAAGCCTGAGCAATGAGCGCCAGGCCACGGCAGCAGGTCAAACGACCTGACGGGGCGCTGCTTGCCGGTGTCTGCGCCTGGATCGCCCGGGTGCTCCGATGGAACGTCTGGGTTCTCCGTGCCCTCTTTGTCGGTTTGCTCGCCATCAAGACCGTGGCCGCACCGTCGATATATGCCATCCTGGCGGTGACGATGCACCTGTCTGGAATCTGGCAACCGAACAGAAAGAAGGCAGGAGATAGGCTGACATCCCCCGAATTATCGCAGCGAAGTCAGCGCATTGCCGACCTGGAGCGGCAATTCAGGGCATTGGACAAGAAACCCTAATTGTAAGAGGTCGCTTGCGGCCGAAAGTCTGGTCGCGCCCAAGGGCGCTCTTACAGTCGCTTGCGGCCGAAAGTCTGGTCGCGCCCAAGGGCGCTCTTACAGTCGCTTGCGGCCGCACACCGGAAATTGGGCCTTTTCAGTCCCGGTGCATGGCAATCAGGCGCCGGCTGAGACGGTGAAAACGGACCAGCATCAGGACGGCGGCCGTACTGAGGCCCGCAATCATCCCCACCCACATGCCTGCTGGACCCCATTGCTCATTGAATGTCAGGTAATAGCCCAGGGTCATACCAACCAGCCAGAAGGCAATAATAGTGTAAATCATGGGTACCAGGGTGTCTTTGTAGCCTCTCAATGCACCTGCGGCGCATATCTGGATTCCGTCCGGATACTGGAACAGACCCGCGTAGAAAAGCAGGCTAACGGCCAGAGGCACAACTTTCGGATCAGCGGTATACATATTCACGATCAAGTCCGGCAACAGGAACATGGCTGAGGCGCTGATGGTTTGAAACCCCAGTACGATACCGATGCCGATCAGCCCGGCATAACGGGCAGATTCAGGATCGGCACGCCCAATCGCATTTCCCACCCTGATTGAAATCGCGCTCGACATACCGACCGGGATCATGAACGCCAGTGCGGAGAAATTGATCGCCACCAGATGCGATGCAGCCGGTATCGGACCAAGTCGTCCGATCAGCAGAGCCGCTCCAACAAACAGGCTGCCTTCCACAAATATCGATACTGCAATGGGAAACCCCACTCTCAGGTGTTCAGAGATTAGCTTCCAGTCCGGTGCGTCCAATCTGGAAAAAAGCGCGAAGGGTTTGAAATGTTTGTGTTTGAGAATATAGACCAGCAGCAACAGCGCAGAAAACCAGATCACGATGGTGCTGGCAATCCCGCAGCCAACCGTACCCAGTGCTGGAAAACCCAGTTTCCCGAACATCAAAATATAATTCAGCGGAATATTAAGCAAGGCGCCCAGAACACCATACATCATGGTGGGCCAGGTATATCCGGTACCCTCGCTGAAGTAACGCAACAGGAAAGTCAGACAAATACCCGGGGCGCCCCAGGAAAGTGCGCGGAGATAGCCGGCCGCAACCGGTACGATAGCGGAATCTATTCCGAACCAGACAAGGAAAGGTTCAGCGTAAAAACAAAATGCCCAGTAGGGAATTGCAATTGCCGCCGCAACCCAGAAAGCCTGCCGGGTATAGGCTCCAGCCTCTTTCGGACGCCCGGCGCCATCGAGTTGTGCCACGCTGGGCTGAACGGCCACCAGGATACCCAGCGTGAACATCAGCAGCGCTGACCAGACGGCCCCGCCAATTCCCAGACCTGCCAGCGCAACTTCCCGGTTTGGCAAGCGGCCGGACATCACCGTGTCGACGAAACTCATGCTGAATACCGCCAACTGGCCGATAATAACGGGTGCGGCCAGATGCAGCGTTCGCCGTACTTCAGCCAAGTGATCTTTTTGTTTGTTTATACTTGTCATGTCGGCAGTGCCAATCCGGAACCCGGTTTTGACTTTACAGGGACGGATCGAGCATTGTACATGAGAGGACATCCGCATTGACCAACAAAGGCTTGTGAGCAACCCATGACAGGCAAAAAATCCCTGACCATCCCACCCAGCCGCTTGGCCGGTTCCGCCCAATGCTTAAATTGCGGCACTTCCCTCAAGGGGCCTTTCTGCTACTACTGTGGCCAACCGGATAAAAACTTCATGCGCTTCTTCCCAGTGCTGCTGCGGGAATTTCTGGAAGATTTCCTGGAGTTGGATTCCCGCTTTGCAAGAACCATGAAGCCTTTGTTGTTCATCCCCGGAAAATTGACCCGGGATTACCTCGATGGCAAGCGCTTCCGTTTTACACCTCCTTTACGGCTTTACATCTTCTCCAGCATGCTGTTCTTTATCCTGGCAGCGATGCTGGCAGGCAACGCGATCACGATTGATACCGATGCCGTGGACAAGGAGCTTGCACTGAGCGATACGATCAACCTCAATGGCGAGCCCTGGGACAAGGAAACCAACCCGGTGACCATTCCTTTTATGCCGGATTTCGTCAACAACTGGATCAACGACGAAATTGAGGAATCCCCACAAAAAGGCCGGGAAATAGGGGCCAATCCCAACCTGATTCTGGCCAAGATTTTTGATGTGTTGCCAATGACCATGTTCGTCCTGCTGCCGCTGGCGGCATTGCTGTTCAAATTCTGGTACTTGTTCGCCCGGAAATACTATATAGAGCACCTGATATTTGCCCTGCATAACCACTCTTTCCTGTTCGTGATATTCCTTCTGAGTATGCTGTTGAATGCGCTGGCCGGCTGGCTTGAGCCCGGTGAAGAAGGGCCGGTGTCGACCACCATTTTCTGGATCAACACGACGATATACACATGGATTCCGGTTTACTTCCTGTTATCAATGAAGCGAGTCTATCAACAAAGTTGGGCAATGACCCTGGCCAAATATGTCGTTATCGGCCTGTCATATATAATCCTGCTGTCCCTGGCCACATCCGTAGCGGCCGTGTTGAGCTTTGTTCTGCTTTGATAAAAGCCGGATGTAGCGAGTTGCGGAATGGCAACAACTGATCTCAAACTTCCAGTCAGCGAATCCCTGCCGCGCCCCGATCCGATCATCCCCCTTCTTTCCATCGATCAATGGGAATTTCGTTGCTAAGCCTGGTCGTGGCGGCGGGCGAGATTTCGCCCCAACTGCATCATATGCACCTGGTCGGGGCCATCGGCCAAACGCAAGGTGCGCGCATAAGCATATAAATGCGCCAGTGGCGTATCCTGGCTCAGACCAGCAGCTCCGTGAATCTGGATGGCGCGATCGAGAACGTCAAGTGCCATATTGGGTGCCACAATCTTGATCATTGCGATCAGGTCTTTGGCGCCTTGGTTTCCCTCAGTGTCCATTTTCTGTGCGGCTTTCAGGGTCAGGAGACGGGCCTGTTCGATCTGACAAGCGGATTTTGCAATATCTTCACGCACCGATTGCTGTTTGATCAGGGGACGACCGAAGGCAATGCGTGAATTGGCCCGCTCACACATGAGGTCGAAAGCACGCTGAGCAGCCCCAACCATCCGCATGCAATGGTGTATGCGGCCCGGGCCGAGGCGGCCCTGGGCAATTTCGAAACCACGCCCTTCACCGAGGATCAGGTTGGCCGCCGGTACCCGCACATTGTCAAAGATGATCTCGCCATGACCTTCCGGTGCATCGTCATAACCCAGCACCTTCATGGGGCGTGTCACGGTGACACCCGGCGTGTTTACCGGGACCAGAATCTGAGACTGTTGAATGTATCGATTGGAATTCTTCGGGTCAGTTTTTCCCATCACGATCATGATTTCACACTGCTTGCGGCAAACGCCGGAGGCGTAAAACTTTTTCCCGTTGATCACGTATTCATCGCCATCAAGGACCATAGAGGTTGCAATATTGGTGGCATCGCTGGAAGCGACGTCCGGCTCGGTCATGGCAAATGCCGAGCGAATTTCACCGGCCAGCAGAGGTTCCAGCCAGCGTTGTTTCTGCTCCTCATTGCCATATTTTGCCAGCACTTCCATGTTTCCCGTATCCGGTGCGGCACAGTTAAAAACTTCAGGAGCCCAGGTGACCCCGCCCATTTGCTCGGCCAGCGGAGCGTATTCCATGTTGCTGAGGCCTGCACTGTACTTGCCATGTTCAACGGGCAAGAACAGGTTCCACAAACCGACAGACTGGGCTTTTTCCTTGAGTTCCGAAACAATGGCAGGTGTTTCCCAGCGGTTTACTTCAAGCTGTTTATCGAATATTTCCTCGTTGGGAAAAACATGCTCCTGCATGAAGCCTTGAACCTGTCCGATCAAATTCTTGACTTTATCGTCGTATTCGAAATTCATGTTGAATGACCTCTGCTAACCAATTCAGAAACAAGGTACAGCTTAAACTTTTGCTCGTTATTGTTCTAATTTATTAAATAAATAGGATATTATTCATAACATTTATATCAGGAGATGCCATTGCGTTTACCGAGTGTTGATCTGAATCTGTTTATCGTATTCGATGTGGTCTATGAACAAGGCAATCTGACCCGGGCTGCCAGGATCCTTAATGTCACCCAGCCGGCGGTAAGCAACGCGCTCAAGCGACTGCGCGCAGCTTTTAATGACCCTCTGTTTGTGCGCACGCCCCATGGTGTTGCTCCGACACCGGTTGCGGACAATATTTCTACTTCGGTCAAGGAAGCCTTGCACCTGCTGAACATCAGCCTGGCCGAAGGGGATGTATTCGCCCCCGGCTTATCCAACAGAACCTTTACCTTCAGTGTTAATGATCTTGACGAGGTCAAAGTAATCCCGAAGCTGATGGATAAACTGGGAGGTCTGGCGCCCCGTGTATCAATTGAGTGTTTTACCGTTCCGCGCCGAGATCTGGAGAGCGAACTGACTGCGGGCAGCCTTGATTTCGCACTTGATGTCCCCTTGTTTGCCACCCGCCAGCTTTGCCGGCAACAACTCAGCACCGAACACTACGTCTGCATTGTGCGGCCCGGTCACCCGGCAGTGGGCTCAAAACTAACCCTCGATCAATACCTGGACCTTGAACACATTCATGTCTCAGGCCGACGCAGGGGTGCTGGTCACGTTGACCGGGCACTGGACCGTCTGGGCCGGCAAAGAAATATCCAGTTACGCATGCAAAACTACATGGCCGGACCTCAAGTTGTTGCTTCCACCAACCTTGCCCTCACCATCCCACGCAGCCTGGCCATTATGTACGATATGAAAATGCTGGAACTGCCGTTCAATGTCGAAGCCCTCGATCAGTTCCTGTACTGGCACAAGAGTGCTGACAAGGATCAGGCCAATATCTGGATGCGTGGGATTTTGCTGGGTCTATTGGGATAATCACTCGTCTTGAATCTTTGATTGACCAGGGTACCCGGTTGACCGCCGCTCATTTCTGATACAAGTGCGGTCGATGCTACTATTTCATCTGACATTCGATAATTATCGGTATTTCAGGAAAACATGACCGTGACAACACTGCACAATCCCTTCACCGGCGAACGCGTATTCTCAGCAGCAAGCGAGTCTTTTGAAACGGTTGCAGAGTACGCCCGAACGGCTCAACAGGCCAGCCATGCATGGTCGGCACTGGCCGTGAGTGAACGTGCCGCTGCTGTACGCGCAGCGCTGGACTATTTTGAACAACACCGTGATGAAATTGCCGCCGGCATCACCCGCGAGATGGGCAAGCCGCTGCTGGCCGCTGCGGAGGAACTGGATTTCATGCTCGAACGTGCACGCCAGATGTGCCGTTTCGCTGAAACAGGTGCACTGGACCCGCTTGATCTCAGCCACTGGTGGGACGAAGGTTTCCAGGGGCGTATCGACTATCGCGCCAAGGGCGTGATTTACATCATCTCCCCGTGGAACTACCCCTTGTTCTGTGCCATCAACGGCACCGTCTGCGCGCTGCTGGCCGGCAGTGCCGTGCTGCTCAAACACACAACTACTCCATCGGTTGGAGAGCATTTTGCACAGGCTTTTGGCACCCTGGCCGGTATTGGCGGCCTGCTGCAACATGTAGTCGTTGACTTTGAAACCTCGGCGCGGATCATTGAGGAAGCTGAAATTAACCACGTTGTTTTCACCGGTTCGGTACGCGGCGGTCGTGAGATTGCCGCCAGTGTGGCCCGCCGCTGTCAAAACGAACTGGCCAATCCTTTCATCCAGTGTTCACTGGAACTGGGCAGCAACGATGCTGCCTATATCGCCGAAGATGCAGATCTCAAGGATGCTGCGTTCTGGACCGTTAAAATCGGCCGCCTGCACAACTCCGGACAATCCTGCTGTGCCACCAAGCGTGTGTATGTACATGCCAGCCGGTATGACGAATACCTCGAACGTGCGCAAGCCATCATGGCCGCTGAGATCTGCGGTGACCCGTGTGATCCAGACACTACCCTGGGTCCGCTGTTTGGTGGTCGAGGAGGTATTGATCGGCTGTTGACGATGGTTGATGACGCCATTGGGCGGGGCGCACGGCTATTGGCCGGCGGCAAGGTGCAGCGCATCGGCCATTGTGATTTTCTATTGCCGACTCTGATCGCCGACGTTAATCAGGACACGCTGCTTATGCGTGAGGAAACTTTTGGCCCGGTACTTCCCGTCACGCGCGTTGACGAAGACGATACGGCCACCCGGCTGGTGGCCGATACCCGCTATGGTCTGAGCAGTTCCATATTCACCCGTTCGCAGAAGCGGGCGGAAGCCTTTATCTCCGCCATGCACAGCGGCACCGTGTACGTAAACTGCTGCAATTACGTGGACGCACGGCTCGGCTGGATCGGGCACGGACACTCCGGCAACGGATCTATCGCACTGTCACCGGCGGGCCTGCAGGCCTTCAGCGCCCTGCGCTCGGTGAATATCGACCCAAAGCAGTTGCAGCCCTGAGGGCATGTTACCGGATGGCTTGAAGCCCTGGATATACTCTTTGGCAAAAAAGTTGCGTCCCATACTGCCATACGGGGTTCTCGCCAACCTTGTGCAATGGTTGACCCGCTATGCGCACGAGTCAGATTTCAAGGTGTTTGACTGGCTGACCGATACACGCGGACTGGTTCTGGATGTCGGTGCGAACCGAGGCCAGTCGTCCCTATCCGTATTGCGCCGAACCACTCGTATGCAGGTATTTTCGGTGGAACCCAATCGGAAACACCGCTGGAGCCTGCTGCTGATTTGCCTGCTGCACCCCTGGCGCTTTCGTTTCCGCCTGGTGGCCGCCGGTAATGAATTTGCCAGCCAGACCCTGCATGTTCCTGGGCGTCGCGCTTCAGGATTGAGTGCACAGGGGTCACTTGATCCTGCAGAATTTGACAAGGATTATGTCCGTGAACGACTAGCAGTATCTGGGTTTCCGGAACTCGGTATCGTGCGCCAACGGGCGCCAATAACGATAAGCCTACCCGGAGGCACCCCCTTCAACGGGCCGGACGCGACTTAATTCATCTTCCGTAAAAACCCTTGAAATGGCCATAAACCTCAGCCCCAGCGGAATTTCCAGTGAAAAACTTGACCCTCGGCCTTCGGTCACATCAATCGTGATGTGCGTGTTCCTGTAGTATTCAAACTGATCTGCCGCCATGTAAAAACGACAGCCGTGAACCTCACCCAGGCACAAATCCCTGGAACCAATCAGAAAATCACCTTTGGCAAAACACATCGGAGCGGAGCCGTCGCAACAGCCGCCGCTCTGGTGAAACATCAATTCCCCGTGCTGCTCCCGCAAGCGATCAATCAGGGCCCGGGCTTTGTCCGTAACAGATACCCGCTCGACAGGCACCTGCTCAGAAGAACCCCAGTGGATTCTTGTCATAGGATATCAACCCGTTCTTGGTGTGACGATAATGACTCAGCATCATTTTGTGATTTTCCCGCCCAATGCCGGACTTTTTGTAACCGCCAAACGAAGCACCGGCAGGATAGGCATGGTAGCAATTGCACCAGACACGACCCGCCTGAACACCACGGGAGAAAGTCTGCATCTGGTGGACATCGCGGGTCCAAACGCCGGCGCCCAGTCCGTACAGGGTGTCATTGGCTATTTCCATGGCCTCGGTTTCGTCCTGGAAGGTCGTCACACTCAATACGGGGCCGAATATTTCCTCCTGGAAAATACGCATCTTGTTATGGCCTTTGAAAATAGTAGGCTGGATGTAGAAACCGTTGGGGTACAAGTCGTTTTGATAAGCCTCTCCACCAATCAGGACTTCTGCTCCTTCCTGCTTACCAACATCCAGGTAATTCAGGATTTTCTCATACTGATCATTTGATGCCTGGGCGCCCATCATGGTGCTCATATCCAGCGGATCACCCATCTTGATGGCCGCAACACGTTCCAGGCATCGCGCCATGAATTCTTCATAGATGCTTTCCTGGATGAGCGCGCGGGATGGACAGGTACACACTTCCCCCTGGTTAAACGCAAACAGGACCAGACCCTCAATGGCTTTGTCGAGGAAACTGTCATCCTGTGCCATAACACTTTCAAAGAATATGTTGGGAGATTTTCCACCCAGTTCCAGGGTCACGGGAATAATATTGTCCGAGGCATACTGCATGATCAACCGACCTGTGGTGGTCTCCCCGGTGAAGGCAATTTTCTTTATATCCGGGTGGGTCGCCAGCGGTTTGCCGGCTTCCGGCCCAAAGCCATTGACGATATTCAGAACACCGGGCGGAAGCAGATCACCGATCACATCCATCAGAAAGAGGATGGAAACGGGTGTCTGCTCTGCGGGTTTGAGGACCACACAGTTACCAGCCGCCAGTGCAGGAGCCAGCTTCCAGGTTGCCATCAAAATCGGGAAGTTCCACGGTATAATCTGGCCCACCACGCCCAGGGGTTCGTGGACTTCCATTGAAACTGTGCCCGCGTCCAGATCAGCTACTTGCCCCGCTTCAGCCCGGATGACACTGCCGAAATAACGAAAATGATCAATCGCCAGGGGAATATCCGCCGCCAGGGTTTCCCGAATCGCTTTACCGTTATCCCAGGCTTCCACCAGGGCCAGATCTTCCAGGTTCTCTTCAATGCGGGCGGCGATCTTGAACAGCATATTGCTGCGGTCCGTTGCTGAAGTCTTGCCCCAGGCATCAGCCGCCTTCCAGGCCGCCTTAACGGCCAGGTCGATATCTTTACTGTTTGATTTCGGCACCCGGGCAATGAGACTTCCATCAACGGGGGACGTGTTGTCAAAGTAATCCCCGTCAACCGGTGCGACCCATTCTCCGCCGATGAAATTTTCGTATTGTTCACTGAATGAAGGCTTTTGATAGGACATGACGATCTCCTGAAATTGAATACAGTTTCTGATTAGCGAAAGCGGGATTGCAGGTAGCTGAACACCGCCCTCAACCCCAGCGCCTCACCGCCCTTTGGCCTTCCCGGGCTATCCACCGAATTCCAGGCAAAAGTATCAATGTGGACCCACGGGATATCCGCTTCGACAAAGTGCTCCAGGAACAGGGCCGCGGTGATACAACCACCCAGTGGCGTTGTGCCGGTATTGTTCAGATCCGCGATCGGGCTCTCGATCAGTTTGCGATAAGGCTGGAACAGGGGCATGGTCCACATCGGATCTTCAACCTGATCTCCGGCATCCTGAATGGCGCATGCGATTTCCATGCGATTACTGAACAGCGGTGTCAATTCAGGGCCCATCGCAATTCTCGCCGCACCGGTCAGGGTGGCAAAATCAATCACCAGGTCGGGCATCTGCTCGCAGGCACAGGCCAGGGCATCCGACAGAACCACCCTTCCCTCCGCATCGGTGTTACCGATCTCCACGGACAGGCCTTTGCGTGTTCCAATCACGTCTCCTGGTCGGTAGGCGTTGCCGGACACCGAGTTCTCGACCGCGGGAATCAACAACATCAGGCGTACCGGAAGCTTGTGCTGCATCACGAGCCTGGCCAGGGCCAGGGCATGGGCTCCGCCCCCCATGTCCTTTTTCATATGGGCCATACCACTGGCAGACTTCAGATCGAGCCCTCCGGAATCAAAGCAAACACCCTTGCCCACCAGCACCAATAAGGGGGCATGTTCCTGACCCCAGGTCATTAGAATCAGCCTGGGCTCGCGTCCCGATGCACGACCTACAGCATGAATGGCTGGATAATTCTGGGTAAGCAGATCCTGACCCACGATGGAATCGCTGTGGGCGTCAAAAGAATCGGCCTGAGCGGTCACTGCATCCGCCAGTTGCTGCGGGCCCATATGCTCGGTGGGTGTGTTCACCAGGTCACGCACCAGGCACTGTGCATCACACAGCGCGCGGACTTGCTGATCAATATCTTCATCCAGCAACAACTCTGCCTGGCGCTTGCTGTTTTTCTTGTAGCGGTCAAAACCGTAAGCAGCCAGGCCCCAGCCAAGGCTGGCCAGCAAACGCTGTTCCTGATCCCAGTCACACTGGAGCTTGTAAATGCCCTCCGGTAAGACAGAAACCAGGACTGCAAGCTGGGGCACCCAGCCATCTTTCTGCATACCGAATACACAGGAAGGAGCATCTTCCCCTTCGCCGGGCAAAATGCAAAACTGCCCTGCTTTCCCCATGAAGCCGGAAACATCGACCCACCGATGATGTATTTTCGGCAGCGCGTTCCGCCATTGCTCAAAATCATTTTTCTGCAGAGGAATGAGCGTAACGATGGTTTTTGAGGAAATACTTCCGGATAAAGACTGGTAGGCCACAGTGACTCCGCTTGGGTGATTAAACAGTATGAGGATAAATCAGTTCAGGCAAGAGCGGTACCGCAGCTCAATCAATCCGGACACCGTAGACCCTGCCATTTCTGACAACCTGAAAATACAAGCGCCCCTTGACCAGGCCAACCGTTTCCTCGAAATCTGCAAGATCACTAATGCTCTTACGATTCACGCTGGTGATGATATCACCTGGCCGCAGGCCTTTTTGGGCCAGTTGGGTAGCGGGCTCCAGCCCGGAAAGCAGGACGCCCTTGACCCGGTCGGATCTTAGTTTTACCGGCAGTTCCTCGAACTTCGCACCTTTTAAACGATAATCTAAAGCGCTGCCATCAATCACTTTCAGGGCTTCAGGGTTAAGGCTTACCTGCATCTTCTCCTGGCTGCGGAAAAACTCCAGGGTAATGGGTTCACCCAGCGGCAACTGACCTTCAATATTGTGGAATTCCCGCGCATTGTTCACCGGATATTCGGCAACCGTGGTGATTACGTCGCCGGCCTGGATACCGGCCCGCTCAGCCGCAGATTCCCCGGCTACTTCCGCCACCAGCGCTCCGCTGCCGTTTTCCAGGCCAAAGGCACCCGCCAGTTCAACGGTTAAGTCCTGAACAAAGATGCCGAGAGTACCGCGACGAACCTCTCCAAACTTTACAAGTTGATCCATCACGTACCTGGCCATCGCGGATGGAATGGCAAACCCGATGCCCACATTGCCTCCGCTGGGAGTAAATATTGCGCTGTTTATACCCACCAGTTCGCCTCGCAGGTTGATCAATGCGCCACCCGAATTTCCCGGGTTAATCGAAGCGTCGGTCTGGATAAAATTCTGAAACTCAAGCCCGCGGAAACCGGCCCGGCCCAGTGCACTGACGATTCCGGAAGTCACCGTCTGACCGAGACCAAAAGGATTACCCACCGCAATGACGAAATCTCCTACACGCAACTGGTTCGAATCAGCCAGCGGTAGCGCCTTGAGATTGTCGGCGGAAATTTTGATCATTGCCAGATCGGTATCGGGATCCGTTCCAATGACTTTCGCTTCAAAACTCCTGCCGTCAGCCAACGTCACCGAAATCTCGGTTGATCCTGCAATAACGTGATTGTTGGTCAACACGTAGCCTTGTTCCGCATCGACAACTACACCAGAACCCAGGCTTTGTGAAACCCGCTCACGCGGCGTATCCGGCACATTGAAAAAGCGACGGAAAAACGGATCATCCAACAGGGGACTGCGAATGCGCACACGGGTTTGAGTGTATACATTGACCACCGATGGAGTGACACGCTCGAGTACAGGAGCCAGGGTTGGCAAAGGGTCGCCTTCAACGGCAACAGGCAATGCTGCCATCGCCTGATCTACCGGACTGAGCACGGCAACCAGACCCAAAACGAGCAAAACTAACTTGAATAATTGCTGCAATTTTCACTCCAGGGTAATTGACCAATGGTTTGACCAGAATCCTAGCGGTAGGTTCTCATCGATTGTAAAACATCATATCAGCACACCATTCGACCGAAAACTTGCCATTTCACCAAAAACCGGATATACAGCATAAAAAGAAAGAGTTTGACACGATCTCTTGAGGCTGGCCCGTATATTGCTAAAGTGAAGGACATGGACCTGCAACAACAAGTGTTACGAACTGACGTGGCGGGAATGCCACTGGAGTGGATCGGGTACCAGGAGGCGGTTCGCCTGATCTGCCTGGAGCAGGTCTGCTATTCGCTGGGAGAAACCCTGTACTGCATTCATGGCGGCATTAACGCCATCAGCGGTAAACAGAGCGTTGTTGAAGTCAATGCCATCATTGCCAGCCAGGGTCACCACTCCCATGCCCACCTGTTTTCAGAAGCTTATACCCCACCCCTGAGCAACAAAGCGCTGTTTCGTCGTGACCAGTCCCTGTGCCTGTATTGTGGCGAGCAATTCCCATATTTCATGTTGTCGCGGGACCACGTAAAACCCCTGAGCCAGGGTGGTGAAGACAGTTGGGGTAACGTGGTCACCGCATGCAAGCGCTGCAACAACTACAAGGCTGCGCTCACTCCCGAACAGGCCGGCCTGGAATTATTGGCCATTCCGTTCACACCCACACACGCCGAATATGTCTACCTGCAAGGCCACGCGATTCTGGCTGATCAAATGGAGTTCCTGCTGGCGCACTTCCCCCGTCAAAGTGTGTTGCGTCAACGAGTGGAACAGGGAACAGAATTACTAATGTAAGAGCCCGCTTGCGGGCGAAAATCTCTGGAACAGTCGCCCGCAAGCGGGCTCTTACATTTTATCTGCGTTACACTAACTCCTCAGGCAGCGCTGCCGTAGCATGCGCCCGAAGTCTAATTCATCAAACAGGCGGTTTAACCGGGCTTCATCTACCGTTTTGCGTCTCACTTCCGGCGCCGCCAGGGCAGACTCCACTTCGGTCACAATTCCGGTCAATTTCCTCGCCAACTCAGCCGCATCCCGATTATCCGCCAGCTTTTTCCGGAGCGATTTCGCTCCCCTGACTTTCAGGTGCTGCACTTCATCCAATCGTTCATACAGGCTGTCGAGATTCCCAAAGTGCCTGAGCAGAGCAGATGCGGACTTGGGCCCGACACCGGGCACACCCGGAATGTTGTCCACGGAATCCCCCGTCAGCGCCAGGAAATCGGCCATCTGCTCCGGCATGACGCCGAATTTCTCAGTTAACTGGCGGGTATTGAGCTTACGATTGTGCGCGTAATCCCACCAGTAATCATTCTCACCCACTACCTGCGCCAGGTCCTTGTCACTGGTCACCACGCAGATGGGATGTCCACGTGCTCGCCAGTAAGACGCCAGTGTGCCGATCAGATCATCAGCCTCGTACCGGGGATCGGCAAAACACTGAAAACCCATCGCCTCGGCAACGGACCGCGCCCAGCCGAATTGTCGTTTCAGTTCAAGCGGCGCCGGGTCACGATTGGCTTTGTACTCGGGGTATATATCGTTTCGGTAACTGCTGGTCAGGGATTCGTCAAAGGCAACAGCAACATGTTCAGCCGTGGTTTGTTCAAGCAGGCTGCAGAGAAATCCTGAAAATCCATAAACTGCATTGGTGGGTTCACCCGCCACATTGACGAAGTCGTCCGACATGGAATACCAGGCCCGAAAAATATAGATACTGGCATCGACAAGGTAAACGGGTGAAAGACTCACTGCATCGCCTTCATTTGCTTCTTGATTTTCCGCATTTCCGCCGATTCGATTGAGTTTCCGGGATCCAGTGGTGTCTTCATTACTTTCACCGGCTGATCCCTACCCGGATTAGCGAAATAGTAGACTTCTTCGCCCTTGATCGTACCAAAAGCAGGCTGGTCAAATTCATCGAGTGCTATAGCCAGCGGAACGACTTCGGTGACATTTGTGCCACTGTCATCGAGTTTGAGAAGCATGATGCGCTGCGGCTGAAAGCCATTTTGGATCATGATCAGGTTGCCGTCCTTATAGAACAGACCTGAAATGCCACCCAGGTTCAGATTGTCCGGCCCCGTCAACATGGCCGAGGTCTGCTGCACAGGGTCCACCACCATGATCCCCATTGCGCTGTCTGCAATATACAGTTTGCCGCTATCGGGCGAGATGGCCAGATCACGCAAGCTGACGAGTCCCTCGTTTCCGACGAATGCTGCCAACTGATCACCCCTGGCGGTTTTGCGAAAAACCATTGGCTGGGCAAGGTCTGCAATGTAGATATCACCATCCGTCGATACCGCAATGGGCCCTAACTCATGAGTCTGCTCATCCTGGGGTACATCAAAACGACCCTTCTGTTCCATGGTCTTGAGATCAAATTCAAATAAAGCTCCGCGCCCCTGATCGCCATCACGGTAGCCGGAAAAAGCCGGAACAGCCGCACTGGATATCCACAGGCGATTGTTCTCGCTGTCAACAAATAGCCCCCGAATAGCCCACAGACCATTTTTCTCATTGGCCTTGATCAAAACCTGGCTTGAGCCATCTTGCCCAACCGCGACCACTGTACCGTCATTCTCAGTCCCCACCAGGAAACGCTCCCGGCTTTCATCCCAGCTTATGGCGGTCGGCCTGGAAAGCTCCGCCGGCAAAGTAAACACGATGTCCCCTCTGCCGGCGGGCGTTCCGGCCTCGACCATGAGGTCGTTCAAATATTTCCAGACTTCGGTATCGCGGATACTTTCGGTGTCGGGATTTTGACTGAGATCGTTTGAAAAGCCCTGCTGCTGCATCTGCAAAAGATAGTGATAGGCTGTTCTGGTCCGGCCCACCAGCGCACAGGCCGCAACAATATTTTCCATGTAACGGGGCTCATAGGGGCGTAACTGGTGTAACTTCATATTGGCCACGTAATAACGTACGTATTTGCCGTCTGCATAAGACTGCCGGGACTTCTGTTCAAGTTCATCGACACTTTCAGCTATTTTTGGCGCCGAAAACTTGCTCGAACCGGGCGGAGCAGCCTTTGGGCCTGCTAATTCGGATTCAGGTGTCTGCTGGGCCTGTAAAGAGAGCATCAGCAGCAACGCCGGAAGTGCAGCTACAATGCTGACAACATTTATTCTTGACATGATTTTTCCTCGGAAGCCTTGTACTTGGGCGTGGCTCTGTTTGAGCGGACGCAACGGGAATGGTTCCATACTGAAACCGGTACTCCTTCAATGTGGCGTTGTTCTGTTCGATGAGTTCTGGTTAAACCGATACGGTCAAAGTTACAATCTGTAGATTCTACCAAATCTACAGGAAATCGAAGCATGGAAGACGACATCACCCATTACGCGGGGCGATACCTGAATCTGCTCGAACGCGATGGATGGGAGTTTGCCAGCAGGAGCAACGCCAGCGCGGTCGTCGTCCTGGTTCCGGTTACCGATCAGGGTGAAATTGTTCTGGTGGAACAATTTCGTAAACCGGTTGAAAACAATGTTATCGAATTGCCGGCCGGACTGGTCGGGGATCACGAAGACCAGGACGAATCCATCATCAAGGCCGCCCAACGGGAATTATTTGAAGAAACCGGCTTTGAGGCGGCACAACTGGACTTGCTGATGGAGTGCCCGGGTTCAGCCGGCATGAGCGATGAAATTCTGTCCTTTGTCTTGGCCAGCGGACTGCACCGGGTCGGTCCCGGTGGTGGCGATGACAGCGAAGACATCCAGGTACATATCATCCCCCTCAATGAGGTTGATCACTGGCTGGAGGAACGGCAGGCGGCAGGCACGCTTCTGGACCCCAAAATTTACTCAGCGCTCTACTGGCTGGCGTCTACAGAACTCCCACCCTGATAGCCAGAATGTAAAAAGAGGTGACCAGGATCATCAGCCAGGTCAGCACCGTGCCGGATTTTCGGTAATTATTGGTATTTTTAGCCTGCCGTATTCCATAGGCGTGCAGCAAACGACCCGCCAGCAGAGAAGCGCCCAGTGTATACAACAACCACGATGAGGCGCCGGTCGACTCAGCGAGCAGCAAAAGGATCAGCGCAAAGGGTACGTACTCGATAAAATTTCCATGAGCGCGAATGGCGGATTCGAGGTCAGAAAATTCTCCAGTTCCCAGGGATACGTGCTCGCGCAGGCGAACTTTGGAAACACCCCAGGACAGCATGATCAAAAGAATGCCAAGCAGGGAAGCGTAAAGCATGGTGACAGGATAGGACATTGTGACTCTCCATTAATTTTATTACTGTGCCGGAAACTGTAGCACAGGAGGAAACCGCCCTTGACCACCTCCGACTCACAGTTCACCATGAAATCTTTGAACGGGTGAAGCCATGTTGCACTTCCGAACCATCCTCACTCTGATCATTGCGCTTTCCAGCGGGCTGATCACCATAACGGCATTCGCCGGGTCCGGCGCACCGGTCGCTATTGCCATCCATGCCGGTGCCGGCACCATCAGCAAAGAGGACTTTAGCGCTCCCCTGGAATTGAAAATCCGCAACACACTCAAGCAGGCGGTTCAGGCTGGATACCAGGTTCTTTCCTCTGGAGGTTCCAGCCTGGATGCCATTACACGCGCGATCACTGTGCTGGAAGATTCACCTCACTTCAACGCCGGCCGGGGTGCGGTTTTTAATGCCGAAGGCAAGCACGAAATGGATGCCTCCATCATGGACGGTTCCGATCTGAACGCGGGTGCGGTCGCCGGTGTGCAAAACATCCGCAACCCCATCCTGCTGGCGCGAAAGGTCATGACGAACTCTGTTCACGTGATGCTCGCTGGCGAGGGTGCGGAAGTATTCGCGCGGGCCAATGGAATTGAATTTGCCGATGATGACTATTTTTTTACCGAGTACCGCTGGCAACAATTGCAAAAGATCAAAACTGCAGAAAAACAAGATACACAAATTCAGTCAGAGTACCCGGATCACTGGTTGTCAACGGTCGGGGCTGTTGCACTGGATGCCCATGGCAACCTGGCAGCCGCCACCTCCACCGGTGGCATGACCAATAAGCGCTGGGGCCGGGTTGGGGATTCGCCTATTATCGGTGCCGGCACTTACGCCGATAACCGCTCCTGCGCGGTCAGCGCAACCGGGCACGGAGAGTACTTCATCCGTGTCACCGTCGCCCGTGACATCTGCGCGCGAGTGCAATACCAGGGAGTCGATCTGGCCGTTGCAGCGGACGCAGTGATCAACGGCCAACTGCAGGATATGGGCGGTGATGGCGGGGTTATTGCGATAGACCCGAAAGGCAATATCGTACTGACCTTCAACACACCCGGCATGTACCGCGCCAGCATCGACGTTAATGGCAACCTGGCTGTGAGGATTTACAAAAATGAATGATGGAACCAGCCGCAAGCGACCTCTTACAATTGGGTCAGTCTTTGCCACAGCAGCATGCTGGCGTTGGCGCGGTTCAGCGTGTAAATGTGCAGGCCCGGCGCCCCGCCCTCCAGCAGGCGCTCACACAATGATGTGACCACATCCAGGCCGAATTCACGAATGGCCGCACCGTCATCACCGAATCCTTGCAGACGCCGGCGTATCCATTGCGGTATTTCGGCTCCGCACATGCCGGAGAACCTGGAAAGCTGTTTGTAGTTGGTAATCGGCATAATGCCCGGTGTGATCGGGATGTCTATGCCCATGCCACGGCAGTCATCCACAAAGCGGAAATAGCTGTCCGGATTATAAAAATACTGCGTGATGGCGCCATTGGCCCCGGCCTCAACCTTAGCCTTGAAGTACATCAATTCAGACTGTGGCGTTGCAGATTCGGGGTGGAATTCCGGGTAACAAGCGACTTCGATATGGAAGTGATCCCCGAACTCCTCACGCACATAAGCGACCAGTTCATTGGCGTACTGAAAGGGCCCGGGGCCCTCCATTCCATCTGGCCGGTCACCGCGCAGCACAACCAGGCGATTCACACCCTTGTCGCGATAGGATTGCAGGATGTCACGCAGCATTTCCCGATGCTGCGCCATGCAGGAAATATGCGGAGCCACCGGTACGCCCGACTCCCTGATCAGGGCCTCAACCGTTTCCCGGGTCGCATCCAGGGTTGATCCCCCAGCCCCAAAAGTAACCGAAAGGTAGGCCGGGTTCAGGTGGGACAGCTTCTGCCAGGTCGATTCCAGGATCAACTGCTGTTCCGCTGTTCGAGGCGGAAAGAATTCGAAGGAAATGGAAGGGGATGTCATGAGATTTACACGCCCGGCGCCGGCACCTTCCGACGCCAGATGTAATTCACCGGATCAGTAGCGGTAGTGATCGGGCTTGTACGGCCCTGCGACATCCACGCTGATGTACCGCGCCTGATCATCCCGGAGCGTGGTCAAATGAGCCCCGATGCGCTCCAGGTGCAGCCTGGCCACCTTCTCATCCAAGTGCTTGGGCAGGACGTAAACCTGATTCTCATAATCATCACCCCGCAACCACAACTCCATTTGCGCCAGCACCTGGTTGGTGAAGGAATTGGACATCACAAAACTCGGGTGACCGGTGGCGCAACCCAGGTTCACCAGGCGCCCCTTAGCCAGCAGGATGATCCGACGGCCATCCGGAAAAATGATGTGATCCACCTGGGGCTTGATGTTTTCCCAGTGGTATTGCTGCAGGCTCGCGACATCGATCTCGTTATCGAAGTGGCCGATGTTGCAGACAATGGCCTGGTGCTTCATCGCCGCCATGTGGTCGTGGGTGATGACGTGGTAATTACCGGTTGCCGAAACAAAAATATCAGCATGGGGAGCGGCCTCATCCATGGTTACCACGCGGAAGCCCTCCATCGATGCCTGCAAGGCACAGATCGGGTCAATTTCGGTGATCCAGACGGTAGCCCCCAGGCCCTTGAGAGACTGCGCGCAGCCTTTACCCACATCGCCGTAGCCGGCAACCACGGCAACCTTGCCCGCTATCATCACATCCGTGGCGCGCTTGATGCCGTCGACCAGGGATTCACGACAGCCATACAGGTTATCGAACTTGGATTTGGTCACCGAGTCATTGACGTTGAAGGCCGGGAACGGCAATTCACCGTCTTTCGCCATCTGGTAGAGACGCTTCACGCCGGTGGTGGTTTCCTCGGTTACGCCCTGGATTTTCCCCAGGGCCGTGGTATACCAGCCCGGGCGGGTATCCAGGCGTTGGCGGATCGAAGCAAACAGGGCGACTTCCTCTTCGCTCTGCGGATCGTCCAGCACGCTTGCATCTTTTTCCACTTTGGCTCCCAGGTACAGAAGAATCGTGGCGTCGCCCCCGTCATCCAGGATCATATTGGCAAAATTTTCATCCGCGTCACCGGGACTCTGACCCCAGTCGAAAATGCGATGAGTGAACTCCCAGTATTCATCCAGGGTTTCGCCCTTGTAGGCGAACACCGGTGTGCCGCCAGCGGCGATAGCAGAGGCTGCGTGATCCTGAGTTGAGTAGATATTGCAGGAAGCCCAGCGCACAGCGGCGCCCAGTTCCTTCAGTGTCTCAATCAGCATGGCTGTCTGGATGGTCATATGCAGGCTGCCGGCGATACGCGCACCCTTGAGCGGTTGCTCATCCCGGTATTCTTCACGCAGCGCCATCAGGCCGGGCATTTCGGTCTCGGCAATGGCAATTTCCTTGCGGCCAAATTCCGCCAGGCCGATATCCGCTACGTAATAATCATGTTTATCCAATTCTTCGATAACAGCGTTCACTGTTTATACTCCCGTAAATATTGTGGTGACCCGGTGGCTCAAAGTCCGACCGCGGATTTGATGCGCTCAACCCGGTCGACGACTTCCCAACTCGCATTCAGGTCTTCCCGGCCCATATGGCCATAAGCCGCCAGAGGCTGGTAGATTGGTTTGATCAGGTCCAGCATCTGGATGATGCTGTAGGGTCGCAGGTCGAACTCCTGCCGAACCACCTGCTCAATCCTGCTCACCGGAATATGTTCGGTACCAAAGGTATCTACCGTGATGGATGTAGGCTCGGCTACACCGATGGCGTAGGACACCTGAATTTCCCCCCGGTCGGCGAGTCCGGCCGCAACGATATTTTTTGCCACGTAGCGACTGGCGTACGCGGCGGAACGGTCGACTTTGGAGGGATCCTTGCCGGAAAATGCGCCGCCACCGTGACGGGCCATGCCGCCATAGGTGTCCACGATAATTTTCCGGCCGGTAAGGCCCGCATCACCAACCGGGCCGCCTACCTCAAAACGACCGGTGGGATTGATCAGGTACTTGGTGTTGCCGTTCAGCCAATCTGCGGGCAACACCGGCTTGATGATTTCCTCCATCACCAGCTCCCGCAGATCTGTCTGCGTGCTGTCCGCATTGTGCTGCGTGGAGAGCACCACCGCATCGATACCGGCCGCTTTGCCGTTTTCGTAACGGAAGGTAACCTGGCTCTTGGCATCCGGTCGCAAATGGCGCCGGCCATCAGCGGTGGTTCTGCGCACGACAGACTGGCGCTTGACCAGTTCATGTGCGTAGTGGATTGGGGCAGGCATCAGCACTTCCGTCTCATTGGTCGCGTAGCCAAACATCATTCCCTGGTCACCGGCGCCCTGCTCTTCAGGCCGTTCACGGTTCACCCCGCGATCAATGTCGGGAGACTGCTTGCCGATGATATTGACGATGGCGCAGGTATTGCCGTCCAAGCCAACGTCGGAAGAATCGTAACCAATATCTACAATGACTTTCCGAATCAGTTCTTCCAGGTCTACCCAGGCACTGGTGGTAATCTCACCGCCGATAATCGCGACACCGGTTTTGATGAAGGTCTCGCAAGCCACTCGGGCGGCTGGATCCTGCTCAATGATGGCGTCCAGAACCGCATCAGATATCTGGTCCGCCACTTTGTCCGGGTGACCCTCGGATACCGATTCAGATGTAAACAGGTAACTGCTCATTCGCTGCATTCCTCGCTATATATCTTTCAATCAGGATAAAGAGATATATGATACCTGTAGTGTCTGAAAAATGCACGCCTTGCAAGCATATATTGTGTGTGGACAGGTTCTGTGCATAATAGTCCGATGCCCTTCATTGGGCTGATTTTTTACACCCTACGGAGAAATATCTGATGACAGAACCACTGGTCATGAACGATGAGATGCTCATTTCGGGCATTATTCTCGCCATCACCTTTATCGGTATTTTTACCGAAACCATGCATGGCTTCCACCGCGCCAAGTTTGCCATGCTGGGGGCGATAACCATGATCGTAGTGGGCCAGTATTTTGAGTTCTATGATTCTGCGCTGGCGTTTAAGGCAGTGGACTGGAACGTTGTATTTCTGCTGGGCTGCATGATGGCCATCGTGTCTATCATGATTCCCACCGGTGGCTTTGAAGTCATGGCCAACTATATGGCAAGAATAAGCAAAGGCCGGCAATTTTATTTGCTGGTCCTGCTGGGTACAGCGGTTACCGGACTCTCCCTGCTACTGGATAACGTTACTACGGTAGTGATTTTCGGCCCACTCATTATCCTGATTTCGCGTGCCATGAAGGTGACACCG
>JAJRRA010000079.1 GCA_024279945.1 Gammaproteobacteria bacterium | reverse complement strand
CCTATGTCTATCTGCGTCATGTCTTTACCGAACTACCGAAAGCAGAAACCGTTGAGGCCATTGAAACACTGTTGCCAGGCAACATCGACAAGGATCAGATCAGGGCCGGTTGAGCAAGCCTGTCGTTTATTAACCGGTTACCATTATTCGCCAGGTTCTTGCGCAAGGGGATCACTGGATATCGGCCCCGAGGGGCCTCTTACATTATTCGCCAGGTTCTTGCGCAAGGGGATCACTGGATATCGGCCCCAATGGGCCTCTTACATTATTCGCCAGGTTCTTGCGCAAGGGGATCACTGGATATCGGCCCCAAGGGGCCTCTTACATTATTCGCCAGGTTCCTGCGCAAGGGGGTCATTGATATTGAGATTTATTGGAAAATGAACCCATAGTTGATTGTTAAGATTTCGTAATAAATCCCTGCTACAATACGTCGACCATTTCATGGTAGTGGGAGTCAGAAAGACCGAGGTTGACTGTGGGGAACGCTCCGGGCAATAGGCAATCATGCACAGCTTGTTTCCAATCCTTTGTGTCTTTTCTGGCCTGAGTTAACTCGTTCCAGATGACTTACAGGCGTAAATCAATGAATAATAGATTCCGACTTTGTTTTTCGGCATTGGTAACAATGCTTTTCGTCCTGGTTCCTGTGATTGCTCTTGCGCAGGAAACCACTTCTTCCATTCGTGTCACTGTCCAGGGGCCGGATGGTTCTCCTTCAGTGGGGGATGAGATTACCATCATCGACTCCCGGACCGGCAGATCTCGCATGAGTACCAGTAACGCCTCCGGTGTTGTTACCCAGCGGGGCTTAAACGTTGGCGGTCCTTATACCGTCGTCGTTTCTTCCAACAACTACGCAGATCAGACCGTTACAGACATCAGCCTGCGTTTGGGTGATACCTATGACCTGACTCTGAAACTGGGCGCAGACGTGCTTGAAGAAGTCATCGTTACGGCTACCGCAGTACGCAGTTCGCAGATCGCAATGGGCCCGTCCTCCATGTTCGGTCAGGAAGACCTGGAAAAACTTCACGCCATCAATCGCGACCTGAGGGATATCATCCAGCAGGATCCACGAGTTTACATTGATGCCGGTTTTGTCGGTGCTATCCAGTGCGCCGGCGCCAATCCCCGTTTCAACAGCCTGACGGTGGATGGTGTTCGCAGGAACGATAATTTCGGCCTGAACAGCAATGGCTATCCCACGCAACGTACGCCATTCCCGTTTGACAGCCTGCAGCAGGTGGCGGTTGAACTGGCTCCTTTCGATGTTCAGTACGGTGGTTTCACCGCATGTAACATCAATGCAGTGACCAAGTCCGGCGAAAATCAATTTCACGGTTCGGCATTTTATGATTACACCGATGACAACCTGAGAGGCGACAAACTCGAAGGTGAAAAGCTGGCTTCGCCAAAATTTGACGAAAAACGCTATGGTGTCACTCTCGGCGGTCCGATCATCAAGGATCACCTCTTTTTCTATCTGGCTTATGAGAAGCTGGAAGGTGTCAGAACATTTAACCGTGGCCCGGCCGATTCCAATCGTGCCGTACCCGTTCAGGGCGTGTCTGCCGAGCAGTTTGCGCGGATCGCCGAAATTGCCCGCACACTTTATGATTACGAGCCCGGTGGCCTTCCGCTCAGCCTGCCGGTCGATGATGAGAAGATCTTCGCTCGCCTTGACTGGAGCATCAATGATAACCATCGCGCATCACTGATCTACAACTACAATGATGGTTTTTCAATTTCCCAGGCAGACGGCGACAACAACGAACTGGAATTCTCCAACCACTACTATGAGCGTGGTGCTGAACTGACTTCCTATTCAGGCCAGTTGTTCTCCGACTGGACGTCCAATTTTTCCACCGAAGCCCGGGTGTCTTACTCCGAACTGGACAACCGTCAGATTCCGCAGGGACCGATCGATTTTGGTGAGGTGCAGATCCGGACTTATAACGACCCGGACGGTGATGGCATCTTCTCCCGCGCTACGGTTTACCTCGGCGCAGATGATTCCCGTCACGCCAACAAACTTTATTACGAAACCCTGCAACTCAAGCTGGCTGGTATTTATACGGTCGGTAATCACGTAATCATGGGTGGTTTCGAGCAGGAAGGCTACGATATCTTCAATATGTTCATCCAGGAAGCAGAAGGTGAATACCGCTTTGACCGCCAGTGCAGCAGTTCCAATCCGGACGGTTGTATCGATGCATTCCAGGCCGGCACCGCCGATCGCATTACCTACGAGAATGCCGCTCCGTCCAATATCAAGGCCGATGCGGCTGCCTCATTTGGATATGACATCAACACCGCCTATATCCAGGACGATTTCACCATGATGAACGGTGACCTGAGCGTTGTCCTGGGTTTGCGCTATGACTGGTACAGCACCAGTGACGCACCGCGCCAAAATGATCTGTTCGAGGCCCGTAACGGTTTCACCAATACCCGGACCCTGGACGGCAAGGACCTTTTACAGCCACGGTTCGGTTTCAACTGGACCGCGAGCAACCGCTTGCTGGTTCACGGTGGTATCGGCCTGTATTCCGGCGGCAATCCGAACGTCTGGATTTCCAACAACTATTCCAACGATGGGCAAACTCAGGTTGAATTCCAGGATCGTAGCCGTACGCCTCTCTTTGACATGAACTGGACTGGTTCCGGCCGTCCCATTTGGGATATCCCGCAGCATCTGTATGACGCAGTGGGCAGTGGTGTCGCCAACAGCGGCGTCAACGCCATGGATCCGAACTTCAAACTTCCATCCAACTGGAAATTCAACCTTGGATTTACCTGGGTTATGGGTTCGGACGAAAGCTGGACTGTGAATGGCGATATCATCTACTCCAAGGGCCAGGATTCCGCAATTATCCAGGATTCAACCATGGTAAGGATTGGTACAGCACCTGATGGCCGCCCGATCTACCGGGCCATTGACCGCAGTGATCCGGATTGTTCCGATCCGACCTCTTCCGCTTGTTCCAGCCGCCGCAGTCAGGATTTCATCCTGACCAACGTGAAAGGGCCGGATGCCGAGCAGACGCAGGTCGCATTTGGTGTTGGCAAGAACTACTACGACTCCGGTGTGGACTGGTTCCTCGGCTATGCTTATACCAAGGCCACAGATGTCAACCCGATGACCAGTTCAGTTGCCTGGTCTAACTTTACCAACATTGCAACCTCTGATCCCAATAACCCGGACCGGGCGACTTCAAACTATGAAATCCCGCACCGCTTTACCGGTCGCCTGAATTGGGAACACGCCTTCTTTGGTGACAGCATGACCCGGGTTTCATTGTTTATGAGCTTTAACCAGGGCCGGCCGTATTCTTATACCTTTGACAGCGGATTCATGTTTGGCGACTCGGTTGGTTTCATCAGCCGTCAGTTGCTGTATGTACCCAGTGGCGCAGATGACCCGAAGGTCGTTTTTGCTGATGGTTTTGATACGGATGCCTTCTTTGATTTCGTCAATGCCAGCGGCCTGGACAAGTTCGCCGGGAGCATTTCCAAGCGCAATGCCTTCCAAAGCGACTGGTGGGCCAAGGCGGATCTGAAGATTTCCCAGCAGTTCCCGGGTTTCAAGCAGGGCCATCAGTTTGAGGCTTTCCTGATCATCGAAAACCTGACCAATCCGTTGAACAGCGAGTGGGGCGTGATGTACGAAGCCAGCTTCCCGCGTTACCAGCCTGCAGTCGATGCGTCCATCAACAGCGATGGCCAGTACGTTTTCAAAGAGTTCACCAAACCTGATGTGCAGACCCGACTCGCCAACCCGTCACTGTGGAAGGCTCGCATCGGACTGCGTTATTCATTCTGACGAAGACCCGACAAAAACAGCTACGGGGCGGATTTCCGCCCCGTTTTCTTACTGTAAGAGCCCGCTTGCGGGCGATGGCCCAGCTTTTTTCGGCCCCAAGGGGCCTCTTACATGGGTGCTTTTTTAGCGTTATGCTGCCTGTTTCGGCCCCAAGGGGCCTCTTACATGGGTGCTTTTTTAGCGTTATGCTGGCTGGCCAGATTGTTTAGGAGAAGATTTTTGCCCGCTGATTCCGTTTCCACCCATCTGTATCCCGCCGGGATGCTCAACACCCTCAGCCGCCACGAAGTGGAACGTTTGCATGACGCCAGCCGGGGAGATCTTGCCGGCCTGGTCAAACGTTGCGCCCTGGCGGTGCTCAACAGCGGCAACCAGGGGGACAACGCGGATACCCTGATGGAGGCCTACCGTGATTTCAGAATCGAGGTGCAACAGGTTAACCGGGGACTGCGTCTTGAATTGATCAATGCGCCCGGGTCGGCATTCGTTGATGGGCGAATTATCGAGGGTATCCGTGAATTGCTTTCCGCCGTCATCCGCGACCTGGTTCACTTTGACAGCGAAATTTCTGCACGCCTGAGCGATGACCCGGAAGATACCTCCGGCATCACCAACGCGGTGTTCGAGATGCTGCGCAATGCCGGCGCACTGCTGCCGGCGGTTGATCCGGACCTGGTGGTATGCTGGGGCGGTCATTCGATCTCCCGCACGGAGTACAACTACACCAAGAAATGTGGTTACGAACTGGGCTTGCGCCGCTTGGATATCATCACCGGTTGCGGACCCGGCGCCATGAAGGGGCCAATGAAAGGCGCGACCATTGCCCATGCGAAACAACGCGTCGCGCCGGGCCGTTACATCGGTATTTCAGAGCCCGGAATCATTGCAGCCGAGTCGCCCAATCCGATCGTTAACGAACTGGTGATCATGCCTGACATTGAGAAGCGTCTCGAAGCCTTCGTCCGCCTGGGGCACGGCATGATCGTCTTTCCCGGTGGTGTGGGAACGGCGGAAGAAATCCTCTACCTGATCGGAATACTGCTCAATCCGGCCAATGCCGAAATGCCGGTTCCGATGATCATGACCGGGCCGAAGGAATCAGCCGCTTATTTCGAACAGATTGATAATTTTATCCGGCTGGCTTTGGGTGAGCAAGCCTGCCGCTGTTACCAGATCATTATCGGTGATCCACCACAGGTAGCGCAGCGAATGGCCAGGGGCATGGAGACGGTACGGCAGTTCCGGGTTGAAACCCATGACGCTTTCTATTTTAACTGGATGCTTGAAATTGAGAAGATTTTTCAGATTCCGTTCCGCCCCAACCATGAAAACATGGCGGCGCTTGAAATCAGCCGGGATCTGCCGATCCATGAACTGGCCGCCAAT
Organism: Gammaproteobacteria bacterium; assembly: GCA_024279945.1. Lineage (GTDB taxonomy): Bacteria > Pseudomonadota > Gammaproteobacteria > Xanthomonadales > SZUA-36 > JAJRRA01. The sequence continues at coordinate 36,350 of JAJRRA010000079.1, read as the reverse complement.
CTTCGCCGGGCGTTTTCGGGGATCGTGGCCGGCAATGTCAAGCCGGACGGTCTGCGGGCAATCCGCGAGCACGGCAATTTTGAGATTCAGGGTGAGCGGAAAATCATGCGTTCACTGGATGAGCTGTTAACCGCTTTCGTGGCCGACAACCGGATGAAACTTCCCGGCAACAGCGCCTATAAACCCTGTTACAGACTATTGGCCTGATCAGTCTTCCCGCATGGGCCCCAGCATTTTGCGGATGGTGGACAGGTCGATGCCATGGGTATATGTCCATTGTCGGCCAGGGACTTTAGCTTGCGGCATCCCCAGTACGCCGGGAACCCTCTTCTTTTCCGGCTCATCCAGGGGAGCAATCCAGCCGGCCCCGAGCAGAATATTGCGTTCGTTTGAACTGAGGGAATCCTCATCTTCAATGGCGTAGGCATCGCCAAATTTCATTTCTGTTGCAAGTTCATCAAGTGAATCAGCAAGAGCGATGCCGGTGACCGGGTAACGCAGTGCATAGTGATTGTCCACATCAACCAGTACGTCAAGAGCACAGCCTTGCGCCAGTCCCCGGTAGCGCTCCGGGTGCTCAGCATCCCGCTGCAGAAAGAGCAGGTAGCGCCGGCCTTCTTCAAAGACCGTGGGGTTGGGGAAATAGCACTCGTTCGGGTGTAAACCCTTTTCATAAACTTCAATGATGTCGGCGGGTTTGTCGATTCTGTAAGGAATCAGAATCTTCAGATAGGCGCTGCCGCTGACCGGATATCCATGGCGATAAAAATAGTCCGTATCTTTCACCTGGGCCAGCACGATCACATCTGCTTTTGCACCGAGGTCTGCGAGGCTGATGGGTGGAGCAGGGCGCTCATCGTTCGCCCGCAAGGCAGCGGAAACAATGAGTGAACAAAAGATAAGATAAGCAAGTCTTTTCATCGTCCGTCCTGTCATGTAAGAGCCCGCTTGCGGGCGATCTCTGCTTCAATGATATTATATCGCCCGCAAGCGGGCTCTTACATTTTTGCGCAAGCGGGCTCTTACATTTTTACCCAGTGGGGCTCTTACATTTTTGCGCAAGTGGGTTCTGACACCAGAGGGATGCTTATGGATAAACTCAGCAAACGGATGTTGTTGGCTACACTATTTCTGCTGCTTGCAGCCTGTGAGCCTGTCGCAACGACAGCTTCCAACCCGGCGGCTGATGAATCGCAGGCGGCTGCCGCAGGTGTTGCAGAGGCAGTAAGTTTTGTTGCCGGGGCCGAACAGCGCCTGGCAGAACTTGGGCAGTACAGTGAACGCACAAATTGGGTGTTGGCCAATTTTATCACCGAAGATACCGAACGACTTGCCGCCCGGGCCGGCGAACAATTCACTGCAGCACAGGTTGAAATTGCCGCCCAGGCAGCCCGTTTCACCCATCTTGAAGGTCTGGATTATGACACCGCGAGAAAGTTGAACATGCTTCGCAGCGGCATTGTCATGCCGGCTCCCGCCGATCCGGCCAAGACCGCCGAGCAGGCGGAAATCGGCGCAAAGATGAACGGGCTGTACGGCAAGGGCAGATACTGTCGCGAGGACGGAGAATGTCTGGCGCTGGGCGAACTGGAAGACATCATGGCAGATTCCAGGAACCCAGACGAACTACTGGAGGCCTGGCTGGGCTGGCGCACGATCTCACCGCCCATGAAAGCGCTGTATGCGCGCCAGGTGGAATTGGCCAACGAGGGTGCGGTCGAACTGGGTTTTGCCGATCTGGGTACCATGTGGCGCTCCGGATACGACATGGATCCGACCGATTTTCCAGCAGAACTTGACCGGCTCTGGGGTCAGGTCAAGCCGCTTTACGATGCACTCCATTGCCATGTCAGGGCTCGACTGGCAGCACAGTACGGCAGTGATCTGGTGCCGCTGGACGGCCCCATTCCAGCACACTTGCTGGGTAATATGTGGGCCCAGAGCTGGGAAAATATCTATCCCATTGTGGCTCCGGAAGAGACTTCCGCCGGCTACGACCTGAGCGCGATTTTGCAGGCCAATAAATTCGATCCTATCCGCATGGTGAAAACCGGTGAGGCCTTTTTCAGCTCGCTGGGATTTGCTGAACTGCCGGAGACATTCTGGCAGCGCTCCCTGTTCGTCAAGCCGGCTGACCGCGACGTGGTTTGCCATGCTTCCGCCTGGGATATTGATGAGAAAGACGACCTGCGCATCAAGATGTGCATTGATGTGAATGCCGAGGACTTCAAGACCATTCACCATGAACTGGGGCACAACTATTATCAGCGTGCGTACAAAAATCTGAGCTATTTGTACCGGGGCAGCGCCAACGACGGTTTTCACGAGGCGGTAGGTGACACACTGTCGCTCTCCATCACGCCGACATACCTGGTTCAGATCAGCTTGCTTGATGCAGTACCGGACACCTCAGGTGACCTCGGCCTGTTGATGAAACAGGCACTTGAAAAAATTGCTTTCCTGCCCTTCGGGTTGATGGTGGATCAATGGCGATGGAAGGTATTTGACGGCGAAGTCGGACCCGATGGCTACAACGATTTGTGGTGGCAGTTACGCGAGAAATACCAGGGCGTAGCCGCCCCATCCGAACGTCCCGCAGACGCCTTTGATCCGGGCGCCAAGTACCACGTGCCGGGGAACACACCGTATACCCGCTATTTCCTCGCCCATATCCTGCAGTTCCAGTTCCATCGCGCACTGTGTGAAATAGCCGCAGACAAGGGCCCGGTCAATCGCTGCTCAATCTACGGCAACCGCCAGGCGGGAGAACGCCTCAACGCCATGCTGGAAATGGGCCGCAGCAAACCCTGGCCCGAAGCGCTCGAAGCGCTGACCGGGTCAAAGCAAATGGATGCCACCGCCATCCTGGATTATTTTGCTCCCCTCAAAACCTGGCTGGACGAACAGAATGCTCAAAGGCAGTGCGGCTGGTAGTACTGCCTCCAGCGTTTGCGACGCCGGTGGCAGTGATGAATATCATGGCCTGAATCAGGGTGTCGGTATCACCATAAAATATCGTTGACCGGACCTTCCCACCGTTTCTGCATACTGAATTGTCTGCCTTGCATACCGCTTTCGACTGAATCCGCGCTAGTGTCATTTTGGGGATCGGTCAATTTACCGTTTCGGCCAAAGAACCAATCAAGAGTTACTTGTGCCCGATCACCATGGATATTCCCGTTTTCAATTACAAGAGGAAATCATGAAAATACTCGAATCTCAGTCAGAATTGCACTGCTCCGGTCGTGCCGGTCCGGCCAGGAGAATCATGTTGTCACTGCTGGTCCCGGCCTTTGCTGTCAGTGCCGGCCTTTCGATATCAACACTTGCTGTTGCACAGGCAGAGGATGAAGTGGAAGACGGTATGGTGTTGGAAGAGGTCATTGTTACCGCCACGCGTCGTGAACTCAACCTTCAGAAAACGGCGATTAGTATTCAGGCCATCACCGAATCCGACTTGCGAGCCATTGGCGCCGTTGATCTGGATGAAATCGTCGCTTTTGTGCCGGGCCTTGTTAAAACCGGCGAGGACTATACGATCCGTGGCTTGAGAAGTCAGTTGGGTAACCGCAACGGATCAACGGGCACCACATCGCGTTATCTGGATGAAGTACCCATCGAGCACAATTTTCGATTGTTTGACATGGCCCGTGTAGAGGTACTGAAAGGGCCGCAAGGAAGTTGGTATGGCGCCGGTGCAATGGGTGGGGTCATCCGGATGGTGACCAATAAGCCCAACAGTCGGGAATTCTATGGAATTGTTGATCTCGACTACTCATCAACATCAGGCTCGGGCAGTGATAATTATGAATTAAACGCAGCGATTAATATGCCGCTGGTCGAGGATAAACTGGCTGTGCGGGCTGTACTCTATCAGCAGGACTATGATGGCTTTATCGATGATATACGTTTGGGTATTAATGATATCAACGCAGAAAAAGTGACCGGTGGCCGGTTCGCCTTACGCTGGGATGTGACAGATACACTGGCTATCACGGCCACCTATTTGCGCGAAGAAGTCGAGGCTTTTGGTAACAGTGATTTCGAGGATTTGAATCTGGGGCCTTACCAGACTGCCGGCTATTTTGAGGCAAAATCCAATACGGATGTCGGTGTCGGCAACCTGTTGCTTGACTGGGATCTGGGGTGGTCCAACCTGGTCCTGTCATTGACCAAAACCAAAGAAGAGAACACCGGGCGTGAGGATATTACGAGTTTCATAAACGGTGCATTTGGTCTTCCCGATCCTCCCAGCGGAGGGTTCGCTACCGTGTATCAACTGGACGATATTACAAAAGAAAATGATGTAGCAGAGCTTCGCCTGGTATCGTCGATGGACAGTGCCTGGGATTGGGTTGTGGGCGCCTTCTACCAGGATTCAGAGTTTACTTTTGCCGATACCTCTGTTTTCGTAACAGAAGTGGACCCGGATAATCCGGCGATCGGTATCCGTGTTGGAGATCTCTCCGGATTTGACGACCCGGACATGCTGCTTGATCAGCGGGCCATCCTTGGCACAGAGCGAGAAACAGCCGTATTTGGTGAATTGAGCTATCACTTCACTGATAAACTTTATGTGACAGGCGGTATTCGCTATCTGGATGTAGAGCAGCGCAACCAGACCTTTGTTGTCAGTACATTGTTCGGGTTTCCACCCGGTGTGGGCGATCCACTCGATCTTGTGGCGGTAGACCACAGTGACTACTACACCAAGTTCCGTGTTGCCTATGAGTTTACCGAAGATGTGGGGGTGTTTTTTATCCGCTCCGAAGGTTTCCGGCGGGGCGGCTTCAATCTCGCTTCAGCTATAGGAGCCAGCTTCGGTATACCCAATATTCCCGAGGCTTATAACTCTGATGAAGTGACCAATTGGGAACTGGGACTGCACAGCCAGTGGCTGGATAACACTCTGCTCCTGAATGGAGCGGTTTACTACATGGACTGGACCGATATTCGGGTTAATGTTGCCCGTCCAAGCGGGATTAATTATACGACCAACGGCCCGGCCGCCGATATCTACGGCCTGGAGCTTGAATTGCAATATAACCCGATCGAGAATTTCGATATTTTCGCCACTGCAGCGCTTACTTCTGCGGAGCTGAGTGCTGAAGAAGTCGACCCGGTGCTGGAGGAGATTGGGGTGCCTTATCCACAGAACCTGACCCTGGCGCCGAAAGGGGAAGACCTTCCCGGTATCCCGAAACAGACCTATAGCCTGACTCTGAACTACCGAATCCCTGAACTGATCGGTACGTTTGCCGGCTATGCGCGATTGGATACGGTTTACACCTCAGGCACCTACAACACCTATGAGCAAGGACCGTTTAGTCAGCTCCGCGTGAGAATGGATGCCTATACCATTATGAATCTCAGGTTGGGCCTGGTTAAAGAAAGCTGGAACGTGTCTGTGTATGTGAAAAATCTCACAGACACCCGAGCCGATCTGTTTATCGATCAGGCTTCTCTGGGTCCACAAAGAGCGTTGCGAAACCGCCCGCGCACCATCGGTCTGAATTTGAGGAAGACCTTCTGACCTTTCCGCTCATTTCACCGGACTGGGGTTTTGCACTGTGGGCCGTACTTATCGGTGTGGCGGGTTTTGGTTTCTGGGCTGATTCCACGCATCTGGGAAAACAGGTTTCAGGGGTCGGTATCATGCTGGTTATTGCAATGGTGCTGGGCAACTTTGGTGTGATCCCGCATGCCGCACCTGCCTATGAGGTGGTTTGGAGTTTCCTGGTGCCGGTTGCCGTACCGTTGTTGCTGCTCAAGGCAAACCTGAGGCGCATCATCCCGGAAACCGGCCCAATGCTGGGGGCATTTTTTCTCGGCGTTGCCGGCACCCTGATGGGTGCGGTTATGGGTTTGTGGGTCTTGCCGATGGGCAGTGCCGGGCCGGATCTTGCCGGTATTCTGAGCGCAACCTATATTGGGGGTTCAATGAATTTCGTGGCGGTAGCCGAGGCCCTGCAGTTCACGGAAAAGACACTGTTGGCCGCAGCGCTTGCGGCTGACAATGTCGTTGGCACGCTGCATATTCTGGTGGTCGTGTTGATTCCATCAGTGGCTGTTCTGAGAAGGTGGATACCCTCTCCCATCGTCGAGAATTCCGCTGACAATCAGCATGATGGAATTGAGGTTGAAGACAAGACGGTTCCATATAACTCGGCGCACATCTGTCTTGCATTGACCATCGGTCTGCTGATCGCGGCCACCGGCTACGGTATCGCCGGATTTTTGCACGTACCCAACTACGGCATTCTGTTCATTACAGCCATCACTCTGTTGGTGGCCAATATGTTCCACAAGCAGCTCGAAAATCTCCATGGCGCATTCGAGACCGGCATGTTGATGATGTATATCTTTTTTGCGACCATCGGTGCCGGTGCGGATATCACGGTGATGATTAATGCCGGTGTGATGATCTTTATTTATGCTGCTTTCATCATCATCACGCACTTGATTGTGATTATCCTGGGCGCAAAGCTGTTTAAGATGGATCTCGCCGAGCTTGTAATCGCTTCGCTGGCCTGTATTGGCGGACCGGTGGCACCGGCCGCCATCTCGGCATCAAGAGGGTGGCGGACCTTAGTGACGCCCGGACTCATGGTGGGGATTCTGGGTTATGCGATTGCCAATTTTATCGGCGTGGGGCTGGCAGGATTGCTGGGCTAGTCACTTCACCGGGCGTCAAAGTAAGTTCTCGGCCTTTACGGCAGGAAATTAATATGAATACTCGCATAGCGGCCGTCCTGGTGGCTTTCCTTATCTCCCAAAGCCTGATGATGTCGGTGCAGGCGCTGGAGATTTCGGACCTTGATAACCCCAGGCTTGCTGAGGCTTTTGTGGATGGTCTGGTCACGCCACTGATGAGTAACCATCGCAGTCCGGCAGGAGTCGTGGCCATCGTTAAAGACGGAGAACTGTTATTTGCCAAGGGGTATGGTTTTCAGGATGTGAAAAAACGTATACCCGTTGACCCCACTCGAACCCTGTTTCGCCCCGGTTCCATTTCCAAACTTTTTACCTGGGTTTCGGTGATGCAATTGTTTGAACAGGGGAAACTGAACCTGGATGTGGATATAAACCAGTATCTGAAAACGTTTCAGATAAAGGACAGCTATCCCGGCCAGCCCATCCCCCTGCGTCATATCATGACCCATACGCCCGGTTTTGAGGACGGCAGCCTCGGGTACCTGATTATTGATGATCCTTCAAGGATCATTCCACTGGCTGAATCCATGCAGAGATATCAGCCGGAACGGGTCAATCCACCCGGATTACAGACAGCCTATTCGAATTATGCTGCGGCTGTTGCCGGCCTGATTGTCAGCAATCTTTCCGGTATGAGTTTTGTCGATTATGTACAAAAGAATATATTTGATGTACTGGGGATGAAAAATGCTACGTTCGTGGAGCCATTGCCGGAATACCTGCAAGAAAATATGGTGCTGTCTTATGCTTTTGAAGAGGGGGCTTATGTTGAAAAACCGTTTGAAATTATTTCCAATTTTGCACCGGCAGGCGCTCTGTCGGCCACTTCGACCGACATGCTCAAATTTGCCCGGGCGATCTTAAACGGGGGTGAGTATCACGGTGAGCGAATTTTAAGAGAGGAAACCGTCAGGCAAATGCTGACCCGGAATTTTTCCCAGGATGACCGCCTGATGGGCATGGCCCTGGGATTTTACGAAACGCAGGCCAATGGTCTGCGTCTGGTCGGGCATGGTGGGTCAACCGAGTATTTTAAATCTGAATTGGTGATCGATCAGGTACATAATCTGGCATTTTTCGTATCTTTTGCAGGTGAAGGTGGGTCGGTTGCTCGTTCCGCTTTCACCGGCGCCTTTTACGATACGTTTTATCCTGATGAAACAAAAAATGATCCTATACCACCTGACTTTTCAGAACAGGCGGGTAAATATGCCGGTTCCTATAATTTCTGGCGATCCAACTTTTCAAGCCTGGAAAAGGTTCAGGGACTGTTGGGGGGAATTACCGTGGCGGTCACAAGGGACAATACCCTGGCGATCAGTTGGGGCGAGGGGGTCAAACAATATGTGGAAATTGAAAAGAACCTTTTTCGTGAGCTTGATTCCGGTGTTTCTCTTAATTCCCGGTTCAAGGTGAGGCTGGTGGCATTCCAGGAGAACGATCAGGGTCAAATTACGGGTTTTGTAATGGACGGCCTGCCTTTCATGTCCTTGCGCAAACTTCCGGTTTTTGCGAGTCCCGGTTTCAATTGGAGTCTGCTGGGTTTATCGATGTTGATTTTTCTCGTTGTGCTGCTGCGCCGGTTTTTTCAACGATCCATGTTCTCATCCATGCAGGGCGCTGACCAATCGGCGCTCCAAGCATCTTTTTATACTGCCGCCGCCAACTGGCTGGTGATCATCACCGCTCTGGTCGTGCTCGCCCTGGTGGGGGATCGCCTGGGTATGGAAATACCCTTGTTGTTGAAGTTGTGGCTGGTATTGCCGATTGTTGCAGGCATCTCAGGCCTGTTGCTGATGTATCGCTGCGCCGGCGTGTGGAAAAATGCATTACTCGGTGGCCTGTGGGCCAGACTTCGTTACACCCTGGTCACGCTCGCCGGCTTGTTCATGTGCTGGTTTTACTACTACTGGAATATCCTCGGCTGGCAATATTTTGCTTGAATCTGACCGAAATATAGCGGCTCGTGTTTTGAGACGACGCTCAATGGCCGAAGAACGGTTTTGGAGAAAAAGATGAATCTGGCAGTACGCTTACTGAAACTTACGTTCATTTATTGCCTGGTGGCTACTGCAAATGCCGCCACGCAGACGAATCGACTGGACGGTCTGGACGCATTCGTAACACAGGCACGCAAAGCGAGCGGGACACCCGGACTTGCGGTTGCAGTAGTGCTCGGTGACGAGGTCATACTGGCACGGGGATACGGTGTGCTGGAGACCGGAAAAGACCAGCCGGTGGACGAGAATACCTTGTTTGCAATTGGATCTAACACGAAATACTTTACCGCCACGGCGCTCGGTATGCTGGCTGAGGAAGCTACACTCAGTCTGGACGATCCGTTGACGAGTTATCTTCCCCACTTGCGTTTTTCCGACCCATACCTGTTTACCGAACTGACTGTTCGCGATGCCTTGTCGCATCGCTCGGGCTTGCAACGGGCAGACCTGGCCTGGTACGTAAACCCCGGAAAGTCGCGGGGCGAAATTCTTGCCATGATTCAGAACCTTTCTCTGGAGCAATCTTTCCGATCCGGATTGCTTTATAACAACTTCCTGTTCCTGGCTGCGGGCCAGACGATTCCCGCGGTAACGGGGCAAACCTGGGATGACTTTATCAACCAGCGACTATTCAAACCACTGCAGATGACCCGCAGCAATACCAGCGTCAGGGACCTGGGAGAGATGAGTAATGTGGCCGTTCCACACAGTCTCGCAGATGCTCAGGCCGTGGCGATCCCTTACTACAATATCGACCAAATGGCTCCGGCAGGATCGATCAATTCTTCCGTATCCGATATGGCCCAGTGGTGCAAGGTGCAGATCAACGGCGGCAAGTTGAACGGTAAGCAGATTATCCCGGAAAAGGTCATCAGCGAAGTCCGCAAGCCTCATACCCTGGTGCCACTGACCGGTGAGGGGCATGTTCGAACAGTTCATGGCGCCTATGGCCCTGGCATCCTCCGGCAGAACTATGGAGCGGACCAGGTTGCTTACTGGCATAACGGGGGCATTGACGGGATGGTATCGAGTTTCACCTTCCTGCCGGACTCAGAGCTATGCGTCGTGGTGCTGACCAACAGCACACCCAACTACGGGCTCGATAGTGCTGTGTTGACCTGGATACTGGATCACCAACTGGGGCTGGATGACAAGGACTACCTGGCGGACTTCAATGAAAAGCTGCTGAAACAAAAGGATAAAGAAACTGAAACCAGGCAACTGCACATTGACACACACGACCCGTCCTTAAGGCCTTCCACAACACCCGACAGGTTTGCCGGAACCTTCAGCGATAAGGTCTACGGTGATCTTGTTGTTGACTATGTTGACCATAAGCTGCGATTTGCCTTTGGCAGCCTTTATCAGGGCGAACTCGTGCACCACCAGAACAACTCATTTGATCTGGCCTATGATCTGGCATGGCGTAATGCGTCCGATCCGGGTGTGCTGAATTTCACCCTGAATGGCAGCGGTAAAGTCGAGTCTGTTTTACTGCAATTCTGGGCTGAAGGTACACCCAGGGTCCGATTTATTGTGCCACCCGAAGCAAGCGCGAAAGAGCGGTGAGGCATTAAACAACTAAACGAATCATATGAGGAATATCATCGTGAAACTTAGCGTACACATCGAAGCGTGGGAAATGACTGAACCCTTCCGGATTTCTGATAAGGAATGGACCACCATCCGCGGCATTGTAGTGCAACTGGCAGTCAACGACTGCATTGGCAGGGGGGAAGCCCAGGGGGTTTTCTATATGGATGAAACTGCCGATAGTATTTTTGAGCAGGTGCACGCAGTGGCTGCTGAAATCCGCCAGGGTATTTCCCGTGAAGACCTGCAGGAATTACTTCCCGCTGGCGGAGCGCGTAACGCCATTGATTGTGCAATGTGGGATCTGGAGTGCAAAAGCTCAGGCAGGAGTATCTGGGAATTGACTGGCATTGACCCGAGACCAGTAACCACCGTTTATACCATCGGCCTGGAGTCCACGGCTGAAGAAATGGCAGCCAAGGCGGCTGCCGCGTCCGATGCGCCGGTGCTAAAAATCAAACTGGACGGTCATCAACCCTACGAAAAACTGATGGCAATTCGCGCGGCCCGGCCCGATGCCACTTTAGTTGTCGATGCAAACCAGGGCTGGAATTTTGAATTACTAACGAAAATAATTCCGCAATGTGACCGTCTGAATCTCGAGATGATCGAGCAACCGCTGGCTCGGGGTGCAGATGAAATGCTGGAGGGATTCAAATCCCCCATCACGCTGGCGGCAGATGAGTCCTGCCTGCACAGCGGTGAATTGGATGTCGCGGCAGGACGCTATGACATGATCAATATCAAGCTCGACAAGACGGGGGGGCTCACCGAAGCTTTGAAACTCGCCAGGGCGGCGAAAGAGCGGAATTGCAAACTGATGGTAGGCAACATGTGTGGTACTTCGTTGGCGATGGCCCCTGCCTTTGTCGTTGCCCAACTCTGTGACTTCGTCGATATCGATGGACCCCTGCTTCTCAAGTACGATCGCCCCAGGGGACTGACCTATGACAAAGGGATTGTTTCCGCAATCGATCCGCAGATGTGGGGATAAGCCGTCAGGCAGTACGCTCCCAACAGTTGTGGAATCAAATGATGGAACGCAGTTCCTCAAGGAAATAATTGATCTGTTCGTCAGTATGCGTTGAAAATGCCACCATTCGCAGTGTTCCACCGGCGGCAATACCGGGATAGTTGGTGTTCTGAATGGCTATTTTCCGTTGCAGGAGTTGTTTGAATACCTGGCGGTTTCGGTGCGGATTTTCCAGTGAAAATGTAATAATTGGAATTTCTGACTGATCTGTATCGAATCCCAGTTTCCGCAGACCGGCTTTGAGTAGCCGTGCGTTGCGCCACAGGGCCTCTCGCCACTGTGGGTTTGCCGTGACCAACTCTATTCCCCTGGCTGTTGTGGCTGCAATGGGCAAGGGGGGTTGGCTGGCGCCATTCATGACGTTCCCTGAGCGGACATTCGCCATGAATGTTTTTGACCCTTTTACCATGCCGCCGAAACCGCCGAATGCTTTGGACATTGTTGTGCCGGAATATATCCGGTCGCTGTTTAAACTAAAGTGGTCTTCTGTCCCTCTGCCATGTGGGCCGAGTATTCCGGCCCCGTGAGCATCATCGACCCAGATGATGCCGTTCCAGGGTTCGAGAATCTCCAGGTAGCGGGGTAGTGGAGCGATGCTGCCGTGGCCAGGAAAAAGACCGTCTGTCAACACCACAGGCCTCTGACCGGGTTTGACATGTGCTTTTAGCTGTCGGAGCAGGTCATCCGGACTCAAATGGGAAAATGGGAAATTTTCTACGCCGATGGAACGTGCGGCATCGAAGATGCAAAAATGCGCATGCTGGTCAATGAAAATCACATCGAATGACCGGGCTTCATAAAGTGCCTGCAAACCGGCCATATTGCTGAGATAACCCGATGCAATATAGCTTGCATCTTCGGCAGCAAAATATTTTGCTGCAAGCTGTTCGACTTTCAGGTGAATTGCAGCGGTCCCCATACCTCTACGGCTTGCTGCCGTACTGGTGCCGGATATCTTCCAGGCCTCGATTCCTGCATTGATGAGCTCAGGATGACTTTGAAGTTCGTAGTATCCCGTGCCGCCGAAATAGAGATAGCTCTGTCCAGTGATAGTGGTTTCGGAACCCGGGGCAGATTCCATTATGTAGTGTGTGGTGTCAGACATACGTTACCTTAACCATATGAGAATACTAGAGCCCGCTAGCAAAATGACTGTAGGCTGATCCGTCAAATTGATGTGCCGATGCGGTACGCGGTGCGTCTTTGCCTACAGCTTGTGTGTTGGTTCAGGCTATTATTCAGCATGATCAACAATGCTCGTATGGTAGGGAGATAAGCGATGATATCGTTACGCAGAGCGGCGCTTTTTGTAGTCCTTTTGGTCAACATTGTTTTTTCCGGATCGGCCCAGTCAAAAGTCGAGTTTAACCAGGAAATCATCGAAAACATTGATGCACTGGTATCTTCCAGGCTGAGTTGGTCCGGAGACACACCCGCGTACTCGATCCTGATTGATCAGGGGGGAGAAATCGTTTACGAAAGAAACAGCGGCTACGCTGACATCGGAAACCAGATCCCGGCAACAAGAAATACAGTTTACAAGATCGGCTCGCTCAGTAAGTCATATACCGCATTACTTATTCTTCAATTAGTGGAAAAGGGAGAAATAGACCTGGATGCGGAAGTTGCACACTACCTTAAGGAATATGAGGGGCCTGCCAGTCGGGTCACTATCCGTCAGTTGTTGACCCACACATCCGGTATTCCAAACTACACTGCATTGCCGGGAGCCATGCCGATGATGTCATGGGTGGTTACAACACGCGATGACATTGTGGGTCTGTTCAGAGATAAAGCACTCGAATTTGAGCCCGGCAGCCAGTACAGCTACAGTAATTCGGGTTACTACTTGTTGGGGTTGATAATCGAGGCAGTCAGCGGATCAGACTATTTCGATTATTTGGAAACCAGTCTGCTTGAACCGTTCGGTCTGAAAGCAACCTTCACCGGCGACTACGCTGAAATAGTGCCGCATCAGGCACGTGGTTACACGGTAACGTCAGGTGGATATGCCCGTGCAGACCCGGTACCACAACTGACACCTTTTTCTGCGGGTACGCTGGAATCTTCTGCTGCAGATTTGCTTAAGTACCGTCGTATGGTGTTCAAATCACCATTAAGCTCTCAGAAATTACGGGACCTGATCACCCAAACCAATACGTTTCCTGATGGGACCAAACAACGCTATGCACTGGGTGGACTGTTGATCAGCGACTTCCAGGGGCATCGCAGATGGGGGCATTCGGGTAGCATCTCCGGCTTTGGCAGCCATCAGGATTACTTTGCGGACGAAGACATCACCCTGATTGTGCTTGTGAACGCCGATGGTGCCCCCATTTCGCCTGGCAGTCTGGCCGTAAAGATAGCGCGCGAGATATTTATGATTCCACAGCCGAAAGAGACCGGAGTCAAAGTTTCCGAGCAAGTATTGGAAACCTGTACAGGCAAGTACAGGATGAGTCCGTTTCGTGTGTTTGGTGAGTTTATCTGGATCGTGCTGAAGGATGGAGAACTGCAGTTACAGCTTAATGATGAGGATAATTCATCCCTGATCCCCTTGCTTCCCCAATCAGCTAATGAGTTTGTACTGGCTACAGATGATGAAATCAGGCTTCGTTTTGTAAGTGACTCAGGAAGGGTGACGGGACTGGAGGTGCTCACTTCCATCGGTGCAATGCCGGCTTCCAGGATCACGCCGTGACGGAGTAGTCAATCTTCGGTTTATTCCTGTGAAATTACCGGGATTCCGGATTGTCTCCACTGGTTGGGGCTTACGCCTGTAATTCGGCGAAAAGCCCGCGAAAAGGCCGAGGGATCCTCATAACCGACGTTGTCTGCTATTTGAGAAATGGTCAGGTGATTTTCCGCCAGTAGTAATTGTGCCGCCTGAATTCGTTTTTGGAGACAATATTGCGTAATCGTGGTGTTGAAAATGCCTTTGAATCCGGATTTCAACCGCGTTTGGGACAGGCCCAGGTGAAGCGAAAGGCTTTCCAGTGAAGGTGGATTTACATACTCACGATCCAGAATACGCCGGGCCCTGCGTAGCCTTTCTGTCATGGCAATCATATTTCCCGGTGGTGAAAGCGGTAAGTATTCCACATCCTCTTTGAGGGTATGCAAGCCGACAGTCAGTAACTCCCAATATTTTGCGGTCAACCATTTATTGAGAAGGTTGCCTCCTACCGGAAGCTGAAAACACGGCCAGGTCAGGCCGCGATGAGCAGGATCCAGAAAAAGGACTCTTTGAATCGGACTGGCAGACTGCCCGTCTACGCAATTGCGAAACCACTTCGGGTAGTCGTTCAGGTTTTCATTAAGCCGGGAAATCAGGGTAGATAATGTGGTGTGAATAATGACGCACTTTGGGACCTCACCGACCTTGGGCAGGCGGTAAGAGTTTATCGGGTTACCGATGGTCGTACAGATGATAGCGGGACCCAGGTTGTGGGTGTTGGTGATATCGCCCAGAGTTGCTGATCGGGACACCTTTGACACAAACTGGAAAGAGATAATGTCACCGATCTGATTGTGACTGAGGGTAGGGCTTTTGATTTGTACGTCCTGAATTTCAATGATGCCATCAGCGTCTACTTTGAAAAATATGGGTTTGCTGTCAGTCGACCTGATTGGATTGATATTATAGGGAATATCAGCAAAAGACTCGTCCTGTGCTGCAGCAAAGCGGGTGCTCCTGACCCCATGTTTTTCCAGACCATGCCACTGGTGCTTTCCGGGCGAAGACAAATTCTTCGTCGTTTTCAAGTCTACAATGTAAAGTTCGCCAAATTTCACTATCGGGTTATCAACTTATTGCTTCAACAGGAAATATGATAATTGAGTAGCACAGTTACGCCTCGGGCTGCACTTGACAGGCCTGTCTGCTTCCATCTAAGTCAGGCGCCCAAGCTTCTGCCCCATGAGGACCAGATCGTCCGCTTCGTAGTCCTCCAGCATGGAAACCGCAGTGGCCGGCAGCAACAGGATCACCGTTGAGCCCATATTGAAACGCCCCATTTCCTGACCCTTTTTAAGACGAATATTTTGCCGGCTCCAGTCGCCGGTGACGACCCGCCGTCCACGGGGAGGCGTGACCACGCCGGACCAGGCGGTCTCCATGCTCGAGACCAGCATGGCGCCGACCAGGATGACCGCCATGGGCCCGTGACGGGTCTCAAACAGGCTGATCACGCGCTCATTGCGGGTAAAGATTCGTGGCACGCGACGCACCGTGTAGGGCGCCACGCTGAACAGCCTTCCCGGCACGTGGATCACGCGCTGCAGATGGCCATCCAGTGGCATGTGGACGCGGTGATAATCCTGCGGCGACAGGTAGATGGTGTGGAAGAATCCGTTGTTGAATTCGCGGGCTACCGGGTCGCCGGCCAACAGGTTCCGAACCGAGTAGTGTTGCCCCTTGGCCTGCAATATGCGGTCGCTGGTTAATCGCCCGCACTGGCTGATTTTGCCGTCACAGGGTGAGACGAAAGAGGCGGGATCCGGGTCGATCGGCCGGGCGTCATCCTCCAGTTCGCGCGTAAAAAAGGCATTGAAAGTCTCAAAATCAGACACGGACTTTAGCTTGGATTCGCTCCAGTCAACGCCCGCCATCTCACCGATCAGCACTATTTGCAGGTTTTTAATTGCCTTCAGCCGGATGCGCATGAAGCGGTGAACGAGACTGGACAGCAGGTGATGGGGGAGCAGGAATTGAATCGCTGCAAGAAATTTCTCGAGTAGGACCAAGGGGATTAATCTTCGATGATGGTCAGCATGTCGGCCGAAATTTTTTCTGCATCATGGGGCGCCGGAAAGGCCCCGTAAAGCCTGCCGGCCGGATTCATCAGCAGGATACTGGCTGAATGAGCAACATCGTACTGCGTAGCCCCGGGCTCGTGTTCTTCGATCCGGTAGGCAATGCCCATTTGGCGGGTAAGCGGCAGTAACTGCGCATCATCCCCCGTGACGCCGATAAAATCGGGGTCGAAGTACGCCAGGTACTGCTTCAGTTTGGCAGCCGTGTCCCTCTCCGGGTCGACCGAGAAGAAAAGAATCTGCGGCCGGTCGGCTTTGTTCGGCAACGATTGCTTGAGGATATCGTTGACCTTTTGCAACTCGTACAGGGTGCTGGGACAGACATCGGGGCACTGGGTGTATCCGAAGAAAATCAATGACCACTTGCCGCGCAGATTGGCCAGCGTGAAGGGCTGTGAATCCTGATCGGCGAGCCTGAAATCCGCGATGACGCGGGCATCCGGCAGCACCAGTAGCGATGAACTTGGAAACGGGTTGCGGGCGTGGCTTAACTGCCAGTACGAAAAGCCGCCGATGGCGCTGACGATGCCGAGTACGGACGCCATGATGAAAAGTCGCATATTGAAGTTGTTGGAAGTCAAATCAAACCCAGGCAGTAGTGAAACCTCGATTATACTTCGAGCAGACCGGGGTGTGTAAACCGTGAGCCTGAACATGTGAAAACCTGGATGTTGACGATGAATGTTGCACAGTGGGCCGAGTGGGCGAACAGAAAGCTGGATGAGGCAGATGTTCATTTCGGCCATGGAACGACAAATGCACGGGATGAAGCGGCCTGGCTGGTCCTGCATGCCATCGGCGTTAGCCCGGAGGGAAGCTTTGATGACTGGGACAGGGCGCTTGATGACCGGGAGGAGCAGCAGGTCAGGGAATTGCTGGACGCCCGCATAACGCAAAAACTGCCGCTGGCCTACCTGACCGGCCGCGCCTGGTTTGCCGGGCTCGAGTTCGAATCCGGCCCTGGCGCCCTGGTGCCGCGCTCTCCCATCGCCGAACTGATACACGACCGCTTCCAGCCCTGGGTCGATCCGGCCTCACTCAGGCGCGTGCTGGATATGTGCACCGGTAGCGGCTGCATTGCTGTTGCCATTGCCCGCTATCTGCCCATGACCCGGGTCGATGCGGTGGATAACAGTCGCGAGGCGCTCAAAATTGCCGCAGCCAATATCAGCCGCCATGCCGCGGGTGAGCGGGTAAAACTGATCGAATCTGACTTATTCCACGCACTTTCCGCCTGCCGCTATGACTTAATCGTGGCGAACCCGCCTTATGTTCCCGTAGAATCCATTGAAACCCTGCCGGATGAGTATCGGGCCGAACCGGTTGAGGGCCTGGTTTCCGGGCGTGACGGCCTGAACGCCACGTTGTCCATTCTGGCGGACGCGCCGTGCTTTCTGACGGCAAATGGCGTGCTGCTGTGTGAAGTGGGCGAAAGTGAAGAACGCCTGAGTGCCTTGCTGCCGGAAGTGCCGTTTCTGTGGCTGGATTTCACCCAGGGCGGTTCCGGTGTATTTATCCTGACGCGGGAGGAACTGGATCAAGCCGGTCCCCGGATAGCGGCTTTACTGGAGGAAAGAAAAAATGTCACATAACACCTTTGGCCACCTGTTCCGATGCACCACATTCGGTGAAAGCCATGGCCCGGCGATCGGGGTCGTGATCGACGGTTGCCCCCCTGGGCTGGAAATCGATGCAGCAGAAATCAAGCTGCAACTCGACCGCCGCGCTACCGGCAAATCCAGGCACACTTCCCAGCGCCGGGAGAAAGACGATGTACAGATACTGTCCGGTGTGTTTGAGGGCAGGACCAGCGGTACACCGATTGCCCTGGTGATTGAAAACACCGATGCGAAATCGAAAGACTACGGTAAAATCAAGGATCAGTTTCGGCCGGGCCATGCTGATTTCACCTATTGGAAAAAATATGGTTTAAGGGATTATCGCGGCGGAGGGCGTGCGTCTGCGCGGGAGACTGCCATGCGGGTGGCGGCCGGCGCGATCGCTCGCAAGTGGCTCAATGTGAATCACGGCATCGAGATCCAGGGCTGGCTGGCCCAACTGGGGCCCATCCGCACCGATGAGACCATTCATTGGGAGAGCATAGACGACAACCCGTTTTTCTGTCCTGATCCGGCTAAAGTGCCGCAACTCGAGTCGTTTATGGATGCGTTGCGCAAGTCGGGAGATTCCGTAGGCGCACGGGTGAACGTGGTGGCGCGAAACGTGCCGGCGGGCCTGGGTGCGCCGATTTACGGCAAGCTTGATGCGGACCTGGCCAGCGCCATGATGGGCATCAATGCGGCGAAAGGGGTTGAAATCGGGGCGGGTTTCAACAGCGTTGAACAGAACGGAACGCAGCATCGCGATGAAATGACAAAAGAGGGCTTTCTAAGTAACCACGCAGGGGGTATCCTCGGTGGCATATCGAGTGGTCAGGATGTGTTTGTCAGTACGGCTTTCAAACCCACATCCAGCCTCAGAATTCCCTGCAGGGGACTGGATACCGATGGCAATGAAGTGCAGGTTATTACCACCGGCCGTCATGACCCCTGTGTCGGAATCCGGGCGACGCCCATTGTCGAAGCCATGCTGGCCCTGGTATTGATTGATCATGTTTTACGCCATCGTGCGCAGAACGGATAAATTTAATTTAAAAACTGTTAAACAACGACTTACAATTACTATATAATTTTAAACATGAATCATAAAACGAAAATTGCAGTAGTCGGCGCCAGCGGCGCCGTGGGTGAAGTGATGTTGTCCATTCTTGCCGAAGAAGGCTACCGGACCGACCAGGTTACGGCACTGGCCAGCGAACGTTCGGCAGGCACCGATGTGGATTTCGGCAACGCACAACTGACTATATCAAACCTCGCGGATTTTGACTTTTCCACGGTAGATTACGGACTGTTTTCAGCCGGTGGTTCCGTCAGCAAGGAATTTGCGCCCCGGGCGGCAGCGGCAGGTGCGATCGTGATCGACAATACCTCCGCTTTCCGCTACGACGATGATATTCCGCTGGTTGTTCCGGAAGTGAATGCCGCCGTCCTCGATGGCCTGTCGGGTGGTTGCATTATCGCCAATCCCAATTGCTCGACCATCCAGATGGTGGTTGCATTGGAACCGGTCTACCGGGCGGCGGGTATCAGCCGGATTAACGTGGCTACTTACCAGTCGGTATCAGGCGCCGGGCGTGGCGGCCTGAATGAACTTGCGGCTCAGACCGCCCAACGGCTGAACCTCAAGGATGTTGAAATCAGCAAGTTTGCCCAGCCGATCGCCTTTAATGTGTTGCCGCAAATCGACGAAATGCAGGACAACGGTTATTCGCGCGAAGAAATGAAGATGTTGTGGGAAACCCAGAAAATCTTTGAAGATTCCGACGTGCTGGTCAATGCAACCGCGGTGCGGGTGCCGGTGTTTTTCGGTCATGCCGAAGCGGTGCATTTTGAAACCCGTGAAGACATCAGTATCGAGCGGGTCAGGGAATTGCTGGAAGCGGCTCCCGGCATCGAATTCCTGGAAGGCAAGGACATGATTCACCCGACGCCGGTGACCCATGCTGCCGGCAAGGATCCGGTATACGTCGGGAGATTGCGACGTGATTTAAGCCACCCGCGTGGTATCGATATGTGGGTTGTTGCGGATAATATCCGCAAAGGAGCGGCTTTGAACGCCATCCAGATTATGAATGTGCTTGAGAAAAATCACTAAATCCTGTTGTTCTAAAAGTCAGGGAAAGACGGAGGGACTCATGAACACCCGAAATTCATTCTGCATCAGCGCCATGCTGGGTGCTTCATTGCTTGTTTTCAGCCAACTGGCCTGGTCACTCGGGCTGGGAGAAGCAAAAATTGAATCTTTCCTTGGCGAACCGCTGGAAGTCAACATAGAACTCATTACCCGTCCATCGGACGACCTGGATTCGCTCAGCGCCAGCCTGGCTTCGGCAGAAGACTATGAGCTGATCGGTGCGAGCCGCAATGATGTTTCCGTGCCCTTACAGTTCTCGGTCAATGAACTGGATGGAGATGCGTCTATCACGGTGAGCAGTGAACTGGGTATCAATGATCCTGTTCTGCGCCTGATCCTGGAGGTGAAGTGGTCGAATGGTCGCATGCTGCGGGAATACACCCTGTTCCTGGATCCGCCAACACTCAGTCGTCCCGCTCCGGCACCCCGCACTGAAACAGCCGGGGCCACTGCGTCACAACCCATTGCTGCGCCCCGGCCTGACGCAGGCAGTACAACCGAAACGCAGCCCGCCACACCCAGCGCACAAGGGGCTGATGTCCTGGTGCCCGGCGCAGATCAATACGGTCCGGTACAAAATGGCGATACCCTGTGGCGCATCGCCACGGACTGGTCTGCCGGAAGCGGGTTCAACCTGAACAAAGTGATGCTGGCCATCCAGCGTGAAAACCCGACGGCATTTTCCCAAAACAACATTAATCTGCTGCGACGCGGGGCCATTCTCCGCATGCCGCAGAAGGACAGTATCAATACCATATCTTCCGTTGTGGCCAGCAGTGAAGTGAAAAAACAAACGGATGCCGTCCAGTCGCGCCCGGACCGTAACATGGCCGATCCGATGGTTCCGTTGCTGGCTGATGAAAGTGCCGCAATTGAGCCGGTTTCGGACCAGCAGGCCGGGGAATCCGCTCTTTTAGAATCTGTCACGGCGGATGAAGTGCCGCCATCCGAACCGCAGGCAGACTTAATCCCCAGTCAATTGGAGCTGCTGCCGCCGGCTGAAGACAAATCCCTTAGCAACGGCTCTGGAGCGGAGGAAACACAGGCGGGGGCGGATGAAGTGCAAACAGCCCAAGCCTTGCGTGAGGAATTATCGCGTAAAGAAGAAGAATTGATCAATCAACAGCAGCAAAACAGCTATCTGGAACAACGCCTGAAGGAACTGGAAAGCCAACTGGCGGAAGCCCCCGCAGCGACGGTCGAGAACGAGAATCTGGCCGGCATGGAGGAACGCCTGCGGCAGGAAAGACTCGCCGATAAAGAAACTGCAACACCAAAAGTCGTGCCTGCTCCGGTGCAGGAAAAGCCCTGGTACAGTCGATTTTCTCTTTGGTTGCTGGCGCTGCTGGTCGTTATCGTTGTGCTTGTGGGCTGGTTCATGAGCCGTCGTGGCGGTGCGGACACGGTGGTTTCCGACCTTGGGCGCAAACCGGGCCCGCTGAGTGAGTTCAAGGACCCAGCGGAAGATGTCCTGCGGGTTCTGGACTCCACTCCGATTGAACAGATGCCGGCCGAAGAGGCTGCAAATGAGGAGTCCATCGAAGGGTCTGTAACAGCAGAAGCCGATGGTGCGCCGGAGGATGCGCCAGGGGATGCGCCAGGGGATGCGCCAGAGGCCACCCAAACCATGCCGGTCAAGAACGAACCTCCCGCCGATGATGAAGATGCCCACTTGCTGGATGAGGAAAGCGCAGATCCGGAGATCCAACTGGATTTGGCTCGGGCCTATATCTCCATGGGCGATAAAGAAGCTGCAAGGGTCATTCTGGAAGAAGTGATTGCCAACGGCTCCGCGGAACAGCAGACTGAAGCGAACAAAATGAAGGGTTTGTTTTAGCATGCCAAGCCCGACGTGATATGCGTTATGCCCTGGGACTAGAATATGATGGTTGCGCCTTCCTGGGCTGGCAGATTCAGCGCCAGCAGCCGACGGTGCAGGGCTGTGTCGAGAAGGCCCTGGCCCGGGTCGCAAATCATGCAGCCAGGGTTACTGTTTGCGGCAGGACCGACACGGGTGTTCACGCACTGGGGCAGGTCGCACACTTTGATTCTGATGCACAGCGCAGCGAACGATCCTGGATCCTGGGCCTCAACAGCAATCTGCCAAAGGGTATCAGCGTCCTGTGGATTCGTCCGGTGGATGACGAGTTTCACGCACGCTTCAGCGCCTTTTCCCGGACCTATCGATACCTCATCCTGAACCGCTGGATCCGACCGGCGCTGGATGCCGGCCGAAAGAGTTGGTGCCGCAAACCGCTGGATGCCGATAAAATGCACGATGCCGCACAACTTTTGCTCGGTGAACACGATTTCACGTCTTTTCGTGCCGCCGCCTGCCAGGCGCGCCATGCGCTGCGTGAAATTCAGCAAATTTCGGTGCAGCGCTCGGCTGATACCGTCAGCCTGGAAGTCACGGCCAACGGATTTCTGTATCACATGGTCAGGAACATTGCCGGCAGCCTGATCCGGGTTGGGCTGGGTGAGGCGCCCCCGCAGTGGCTTGGTGACGTGCTGGGCAAGCAGGATCGTGCCCTGGCCGCCCCCACCGCCGCCCCCGAAGGGCTCTATTTTGTGCGCGCCCGTTATGCGGCACAATATGATTTTCCGTATGCGAATTAGGGTTAAAATATGTGGCTTGACCCGGGGCCGTGATGTGCGGGCCGCTGTCGCCTGTGGGGCGGATGCGCTTGGTTTTGTTTTTGCCGCCGGCAGCAAGCGCCTGATCGATCACAGCAAGGCCCGGGAACTCGTACAATGGGTTCCGGCATTTGTAGCCCGGGTAGGGCTGTTTCTGGATCAGGATGAGGAGCAGGTTGGCCGTATTATCAGCCAGGTACCGCTGTCCTTGCTGCAATTTCATGGCCGGGAGGATGCCGCCTTCTGCCGACAGTTTGGTCTGCCTTACGTCAAGGCGGTGAGTATGGATTCCGCCCGGCTTGCTGAGCAGACCCTGGAGCGGGCGCACCGGGAGTTTGACGATGCTGCGGCTTTGCTGGTCGACAGCCATGAACCCGGCGGGCTGGGTGGCACCGGCCAGGTACTCGATTGGCGGCAATTAGGTCAGACCGGCAACAGGGCCGGACGGCCGCTGATCCTGGCAGGTGGCCTGACCCCGGACAATGTTGCTGCGGCGGTGCGTCTGGTGCAGCCCTGGGCGGTGGATGTATCCAGTGGCGTAGAGGAAGGGCCGGGTATCAAGAGCGCTGCTGCAATGCGGCGATTTGTTGAACAGGTAAAGAGTGAGCACCCCAGTGAGTAGTGAAGCAGACCAGACCATCCTGACCACTTCAGAGCCCGATGAATCCGGCCATTTTGGTCCTTACGGCGGCAGCTATGTGGCCGAAACCCTGATGCATGCCCTGGATGAATTGAAAGAGGCTTATGGCCGTTGGCGCCAGGATGAGGAATTCATGGCTCGCCTGGACTCTGACCTTACGTATTACGTTGGCCGTCCTTCGCCCCTTTATTTTGCCCGCCGCCTGACCGAATTGGCCGGTGGTGCGCGGATTCTTCTCAAGCGCGAAGACCTCAATCACACCGGGGCGCACAAAATAAACAACACGGTGGGGCAGGCACTTCTCGCCCATTACATGGGCAAGTCCCGGGTGATCGCGGAAACCGGTGCAGGGCAGCATGGTGTTGCATCGGCAACCGTAGCGGCGCGTCTGGGCCAGTCCTGCGTGGTTTACATGGGTGAGGTAGATATCCATCGCCAGGCCATCAACGTCTTCCGGATGCGTTTGCTGGGGGCGGAAGTACGGTCCGTCACATCGGGGTCAAAAACACTCAAAGATGCGCTCAACGAGGCGATGAGGGACTGGGTCAGCAATATAGATGACACCTATTACATTATCGGCACCGTTGCCGGGCCGCACCCCTATCCGGTGATGGTGCGGGATTTCAATGCGGTGGTCGGGCGCGAAGCCTGCCGCCAGATGATGGAACAGTACGATACGCTGCCCGATGCGCTGGTGGCCTGTGTCGGTGGCGGTTCCAATGCGATGGGTTTGTTTCATCCGTTCATCGAGGATGCCCCGGTGAAAATGTTTGGGGTGGAGGCCGCGGGCCGGGGGCTGTCCAGCGGGCAGCATGCGGCATCCCTGTGTGCCGGGCGGCCGGGTGTCCTGCACGGTTGCCGCAGCTACCTGATGGATGACGACGCCGGTCAGATCATGCACACACACTCGGTTTCAGCCGGGCTGGATTATCCGGGCGTGGGTCCCGAGCATGCCTGGCTCAAGGACAGCGGGCGTGCCGAGTATGTCGCAGTGACGGACCAGGAGGCACTCGAGGCCTTTCACCGGCTGACCCGGCTGGAAGGCATCCTGCCGGCGCTGGAAAGCAGCCACGCCGTTGCCTACGGAATGAAGCTGGCTGCCGAAATGAAGGCGGACCAGACCCTGCTGGTCAATCTTTCCGGGCGGGGCGACAAAGACGTCCAGACCGTTGCCGAACTGGAGAATATTTCCCTGTGAGCAACCGATTAGATACACGCTTTGAGGCCTTGTCACGGAGTGGACGCAAGGCGTTGGTTCCCTTTATTACCATGGGTGATCCCGATCCGGAGTGGATGGTTGATATCCTGCATGCGCTGGTGAAATCCGGTTCTGATGTGCTGGAACTCGGTGTACCGTTCTCTGACCCGGCGGCGGATGGGCCGGTTATCCAGATGGCCAGTGAACGCGCAATTTCCAGGGGCGTCACGCTGCGCAGTGTAGTTGATGCGGTGGCAACATTTCGCTGCCGGGATCCGGATACACCTGTTGTACTGATGGGTTACCTGAACCCGATTGAGCGCTATGGCTACGCAGCCTTTGCCCGGGATGCCGCCCGCGCCGGTGTCGACGGGATATTGACTGTGGACTGCCCGCCGGAGGAAATGAAGGCTTTACGCGACTGCCTGGATGAACAGGGAATTTACCCCATTTTCCTGGTAGCGCCCACGACCACAAGCGCGCGCCTGCGGTTCATTGCCGGGCAGGCCAGAGGCTACCTGTACTACGTTTCGTTCAAGGGTATCACCGGGGCCAACAGCCTGGACCGGGCCAGTCTTGCCGGGCCGCTGGGTGAAATCCGTTCATGCAGTGATTTGCCGCTTGCCGTTGGTTTCGGGATCAAGACTGCAGAAGATGCCGCAGCAGTTGCCGATCTGGCTGACGCGGTGGTCATCGGCAGTGCACTGGTGGAGCAGGTACGCAACGCCGTATCATGCGATGATGCCTGCGAACGGGTGATGGGCTTTCTTGCACCCATCCGTCATGCAATGGACAACAGGGACTGATATGAGCTGGTTTCAAAAACTCATGCCTTCGCGAATCCGCACCGAAGGCGGGACCAAACGTAACGTGCCCGAAGGGCTGTGGACCAAATGCGCTGCCTGTTCAGCGGTACTGTACAAGCCCGAACTTGACCGCAACCTGGCGGTCTGTCCCAAGTGCAGCAAACACATGCCGGTCGCCGCCAGGGTCCGACTGGAACAATTCCTCGACCCGGGCGAGAAACGTGAAATTGCCGGCGATCTCGAACCGGTAGATACACTCAAATTCCGTGATCAGAAAAAATACCGCGATCGAATCATTGCCGCGCAGAAAAAAACCGGCGAGAAAGACGCACTGATCGCCCTGGTGGGTAAGCTCGCCGAGCGGGACATCGTGGCTTGTGCGTTTGAATTTGCCTTCATGGGCGGCTCCATGGGCTCGGTGGTCGGTGAAAAGTTTGCCCGCGCCGGCCAGGAATGCTTGCGGCTGAAGGTGCCCCTGGTGTGTTTCTCGGCCACCGGCGGGGCGCGCATGCAGGAAGGCTTGCTGTCCCTGATGCAGATGGCCAAAACCAGCGCCGTGCTGGGCCGCATGGCGGAAGAGGGAATCCCGTATATTTCCGTACTGACTCATCCCACCACGGGCGGGGTTTCCGCCAGCCTGGGTATGCTGGGGGATATCAATATCGCCGAACCGGGTGCCTTGATTGGTTTTGCCGGGCCGCGCGTGATTGAACAGACCGTGCGTGAAAAGCTACCGGAAGGATTCCAGCGCAGTGAATTTCTGCTCGAGAAAGGCGCCATCGACATGATCCTGGATCGCCGGCAGTTGCGGGATGAAATTGCCGCCATGCTGGCGCTGATGATGGACGGGGAGCCAGCCAAAGTGGTGAGCGGAGAAGTCGTTGCCTGAGGCTTTCGTATGATGCTCGATGGATCCCGGATGCACGCTGCGCGTGATCCGGGATGACGGAAGCAACGATTCGACCGTCATTCCGGATTGACGGTCTATTCTTAAGCGTTAAACTATGTGCTCTCTCGCATTGAATGAATGGCTTGTCCTGCTGGAATCGCGGCATCCCCGGACGATTGATCTTGGCCTGGAGCGCAGTCGGGAAGTCTGGCAGCGCATGGGCTCACCGCGCCCCGCCCGGCAGATTATTACGGTGGCCGGCACCAATGGCAAGGGCTCCACGGTGGGTTATCTGAGCACCATGCTCCAGGCACTGGGCTATTCATCCGGAAGTTACACCACCCCCCATTTATTCCGTTACAACGAACGGGTGCAAATCAATCGAAGCGAGGTTTCGGACCGCCAACTGCTGGCTGCTTTTGAGGGGGTAGAGGCCGCCAGGGGTGATATCAGCCTGAGTTACTTCGAATTCGGGACTCTGGCAGCAATTTTCCTGCTGAACCGGTCCGGGCTGGATTTTGCAGTGATGGAGGTCGGTCTGGGCGGTCGCCTGGATGCGGTTAATATCCTTGATACGGACTGTGCCGTCATCACCACTGTTGGCCTTGATCACCAGGAATATCTGGGTGACGATCGCGAGTCTATCGGGCGGGAAAAAGCTGGAATTATTCGACCGGATACCGTGCTGGTTTGCGGGGAGGCAGAGCCTCCCGTCAGCGTCATGGCGCAGGCAAGACGCCTGCAGGCCCCGGTGTTGCGCCTGGGTCATGAATTTTTCGCGATTGAGGAGCAAGGAAGTATTCGTTTCAGCAAGGATGAAGCGGCATGTCTGTTGGACCGACCGCAAATGAGCGGCCGCCACCAGGTCGACAACATGGCAACGGCCCTGGCCGCCTTACTCGAATTGGTGCCGGATGCTGCAAATCACGTTGATCAACTGCGGCACGGTTTGGCCTCGGTATCCCTGGCTGGCCGCTTTCAGCAGGTCTCAGTCCGCCCCCGTGTCTATGTTGACGTGGGTCACAACGTGCTGGCGGCAGAAGCCATCCGGGCGGCACTGAGCGAGGTCGTGCAAACGGACGCAGCGGGGGACTGCCACTGCGTAATCGCGATGCTGGCCGACAAGGATGCGGCTACCGTTGCACGCATTCTCGATCCTGTGGTTTGCCACTGGTATTGCGCCGGGCTGGAAGGCCAGCGGGGGCAGACCGGCGAACAATTGGCTGCGCGCATCAGGGCCGGGGCCGGTGGTGCAAATGTCAGCCCCTGGGCGAATGTTGATACGGCGCTGGATGCGGCGCTGGGTGCATTGAGTACCCAGGGTACATCGTCATCTTGCGTACTTGTCTTCGGCTCATTCCTTACCGCCGGCCAGGCGCTTGGCAGATGGCAGCCGGAGCGGGCCGCTAAACGTACAGAAGTTCCTCCGCACAAGGAACTTGATGCTGCTAGAATCCCACTGTGATTGTGTTTGACTGCTAAAGGAGTTGTAATTCCCAATGGATAAAGCCCTGAAGCAAAGACTGGTCGGCGCCAGCGTTTTGATTGCCCTGGCGGTTATTGTTTTGCCCATGTTGCTGGGTGGGCGCAGCGATGGTGAATCCCTGCGGGTACAGAAAATCGAGCTACCCCCACAGCCACCCGAGCTCAGTTTCGAAACCCGCCGTTACCCGATTGCGGCGCAGGGTTCCGATCAGCAGCCTAAGAAGGACCCGTCCGGCGGGAAAGAGCCCGTGCGCCCCCTACCGGCACCAAGATCTGCGGCCAAACCCGTGGCGAAACCCGCGCTGAGCCAGGTTGAAAAAACGGTGGCGGCCGCTTCCACTGTGGAAGAAACCACGAATGATGAGCCGGCGCCAACACCACCATCTGAATCGGCCGGTCGCGCGATCCCACAGCCTGAACTCCTGGGGGACAGAGGCCGTTACATTGTCCAGGTCGCCAGTTTTGGCTCAGTTGCTAATGCCAACAAGCTCTCGGCCACGCTGCGGAGTAGCGGTTATACCGTTACGACAGACAGCGTTAAATCGCAGGTGGGGACATTACACCGCGTTCGTGTCGGCCCGTATGACTCTGAAGCGCAGGCCAAACAGATTGTGATTGACCTTGAGTCGAAGGTCGATGGCGTTAAACCACGGGTGATGGATCTTCAGCCCGGAAAAAGCGCCCTGATAACGACCCCTTCAGACCCGCTGATTCGGTGGGTTGTCCAGGTCGGCAGTTTTTCCAGGGCCGGCAATGCAGAGAAACTGGTCGCCTCCCTGAGACTCGATGGCCTGAGTGCTTATCAGGAGACGGTCCGTTCCGGCGAATCGAACATTTACCGCGTTCGCATCGGCCCCTATCTGCAGCGTGAAGAGGCCTTGCAGCTTGAGCGTGAGTTGCGTGAGAAACGATCGCTTGACGGCGTTGTAATGAGTGCGGATTGATACTCTTTTGAACTGGCCTGACTATGCCATTCTGGGCACCATCGCAATCTCTCTGCTGGTTGGTGCGCTGCGAGGATTCATAAAGGAAGTTTTTTCCCTGCTGGTGTGGGCGGCGGCATTTCTGGTTGCCTACCAGTACGGCGGTGATGTTGCCGGCCTGATGGAAGCACAGATATCCTTACCGTCCGCGCGCACTGCGATGGGTTTTACCGGCCTGTTCGTGGTGGTTCTGCTGATCGGTGGCTTGTTGAATTACCTGCTGGGGCGGCTGGTGGAGTCAACCGGCCTGAGCGGAACAGACCGGCTGCTGGGTGGTATTTTCGGAGCCGCCAGGGGGCTGGCGCTGGTGATCGCGGTTCTGCTGGTTGCGGGCTTTACGCCCATCCCGGCTGATCCCTGGTGGAACGATTCTCAAATGGTCCAGCGCCTGATGCCTTTGGTTGAATGGTCTGCCGGCTTTCTGCCGGAGAATGCCATCGGGCAGCTTGATTTCGATCCGCAGGACGGATCAGCAGATGACTCTGCAAAAGAGCAAGAGAACAAGCCGGAAGCGGAGGCGACCGGCGCCAAAGCCAGTGCGGGCAGTGGCAGCGGCGAGGCAAAATGAATTCCCGAAATGTGCGGCCGTCATGCTAGAATTTTGCGCGAATGAGGAGCCGGAAATCCAACAGGGGCTGGCGAAATGTGCGGAATCGTAGGAATAGTTGGGAAGAGTGCTGTAGCACCGGCTTTGTATGATGCATTGACCATGCTGCAGCACCGCGGTCAGGATGCTGCAGGCATAGCCACCCTTGATGGTTATCGAATCCGGCTATGCACCGGCAGCGGGCTGGTAAAGGACGTGTTTGAACGGTCGGACATGCTCAGGCTCACCGGCAACGTAGGCATAGGCCACGTCCGCTACCCAACGGCCGGGCGGGATGACTCCTCGGAAGCCCAGCCTTTCTATGTCAATTCGCCTTACGGCATTGCACTCGCCCACAACGGCAACCTGATCAATACGGCGGAACTCACGCAGGCACTTTTTGACAGCGACCGGCGCCACCTCAATACCCGTTCAGATTCCGAAGTATTGCTCAATGTCCTGGCGCATGAACTGCAAAAGCAGAACCCAGCCAAATTGGAAGTTGAACATATTTTTCAGGCGGTTGATGCGGTCCACAAACGTTGCCGGGGCGCCTATTCAGCGGTGGCGCTGATTTCGGGCCATGGCGTTCTGGGTATCCGCGATCCACGGGGTATCCGCCCGGCCGTTCTGGGCTCGCGGGAAACGGCCAGCGGGGTTGAATACGCCATCGCTTCGGAGAGTGTCGCCCTGGACGCACTGGGTTTTACTCTGATGCGGGACCTGCAGGCGGGTGAAGCCGTTTTCATCACCCTGGACGGAAAACTTCACAGCCACGTGAGTCCACAGGCCAGGGCCCTGTCACCGTGCATTTTTGAATACGTCTATTTTGCCCGACCGGATTCGATGATCGATGACATCTCGGTGTACAAGGCACGTTTGCGCATGGGGCAGTCACTGGCAAAAAAAATTCTCAGGGAACGCCCCAATCACGATATCGAGGTGGTTGTTCCGGTTCCCGACACCAGCCGCACGGCGGCCTTGCCGCTGGCCTACGATCTGGACGTCAAGTATCGTGAAGGATTTATCAAAAATCGCTACATTGGCCGCACCTTCATCATGCCGGGTCAGGCGGAACGCAGGAAATCGGTCAAACAGAAGCTCAATGCCATCGACCTGGAGTTCCGGGGTAAAAATGTCTTGATCGTTGATGACTCCATCGTGCGGGGCACCACTTCCCGGCAGATCATTCAGATGGCCAGAGAGGCGGGTGCGCGTAAAGTCTATTTTGCATCGGCCGCACCGCCGGTACGCTATCCGAATATTTACGGCATCGACATGCCGGCATCTGATGAACTGGTCGCCAGTGGTCGCAGTGAGCAGGAAATAGAAGAAGAACTGGGCGCTGACTGGCTGATCTACCAGGACCTGAGTGATCTTATCGAGGCCTGCCGTGAAGGTAATGAACGCATCGAGAAGTTCGATACTTCCTGTTTTTCCGGCGAATACATCACCGGCGTTCAGTACGGTTACCTGGAACAGCTTCAAATGCAACGCTCCGATCAGGCGCGTACGCGGCGCAGAACGGAGCATTCAGCAGTCAATGCGTGAACCTATTTCCAAGGTAGATACCGCCTGGTGGCGCATGGAGCAGGCCACCAACCTGATGATGATTACCGGTGTTATTGTGTTGGACTCCGGGGCTACTTACGAACGTGTCGTGGACACCATCGAGCAGCGCTGGCTGGCGTTCCGGCGGTTCCGGCAAAAAGCCGTGGACAAGGCGGCTGGGGCTTACTGGGAACTGGATCGGGATTTCGACATCAACACCCATGTCCGGCGTGTCGCGCTGCCCGGAAAAGCCGGCCAGGATGAGCTTGAAGAGTTTGTCAGCGACCTGGCCAGCACCCGTCTCGACCCGTCCCGGCCGCTGTGGCAGTTTCATTACGTGGAAAACTTCGTTGATGGCCCGGTTATCGTGCAGCGGGTTCATCACTGCTACGCAGACGGTATCGCGCTGGTGCAGGTCTTTCTTTCCCTCACCGATCCGAGTCCCGAACCCCGGCCTTCGGCGGCCAATCCGGAAATCTGGAAAAAACGGCGGGTAGCCGAATCATCTATTTATCAGCGGCTCCGGGAGCCTGCCCGGCAAGGGCTGGATCTGGCCGTCCACTGGTCCCAAAAGCTGCTCGGTGAAGCCGTGCAGATTGTGCGGGAGCCGGACAAGGCCCGTAAGTATGTGACCGAAGCCACGGAACTGGTTAAGGAAGTGTCCAATTCCTTAACGCTTTCGGATGACCCGAAAACCCTGTTCAAGGGCGCCCTGGGCGTGCGCAAACGCGTGGCCTGGGCAGAGCCGCTGCCGCTGGCCGAAGTCAAGGCAGTGAGCAAACTGTTCGGCTGCAGCGTCAATGATGTGCTGATTGCGGCCGTGACCGGAGCCCTGCGCAGCTATATGCTCGATCAGGGCGAAGCGCCCTCGCGCAACAGCGAGGTCCGGGCCACGGTGCCGGTCAACCTCAGGCCGCTGGAGCATGCAAAAAACCTCGGCAATCACTTTGGCCTGGTTTTCCTGCCTCTGCCGATCGGTGAAGCCAACCCCATCGACCGGGTGAAACAGGTCCATGCACGCATGAACAAGCTGAAATCCAGCAAGCAGGCAGCCGTCTCCTTTGGGCTTCTGTCCGCCCTGGGAATGGGGCCTTCCGCATTGCAGAAGCCGGCGCTGGATATGCTCAGTGAAAAAGCGACCATGGTGTTAACCAATGTTCCCGGCCCGCAACAGCCCCTTTACCTGGGCGGTGGTGAGGTCAGGCAGATGATGTTTTGGGTGCCGCAAAACGGCAGTATCGGCATGGGTGTCAGCATTCTGAGCTACAACGGCAAAGTTTTTTTTGGGGTCATTACCGACCGCAAACTGGTGCCGGAACCCCAGCAAATCATCCAGCGCTTTCAGCCCGAGTTCGAAAACCTCGTTTACCTCAGCCTGATGCTTCCGGTTGAGGTGCCCACAGCCGGAAAACTTGCCGAAGAACTGATCCGTACGAATTAACGCCGCTGGCGTCGCCAGCAATCAACGATGTGGTCGACGTCGGTTTCGGTCGGACCGTGGGTCCACATGCCGGCGTAGTCAATCGACTGGGCGTTCGGTGGCGGATCGGGCATGGTGACCCGGAAACGCATCGGCATGGGTGAGGCTTCCCCGGTGGCAATGGCTTCGCCCTGTGACAGGGAACTGAGCGCTTCGAGTATGCCCCGGGCAGAATCGGGCACCAGTTCGCGGACATATTCCTGGTCGTCCGGATTGGTAATGCGCATGCAGATGAAACTGCTGCACTGGGACAAAACGGTTTCCGAAAGTTCATGCGGGCGCTGACTGACCACACACAGGCCCACGGCATACTTACGACCGGCTTTGGCGATGCGCTCGAAGCTGCGGCGGGGTGATTCGTGGGTGGTGCTGGTGCCCTCGCGGGTGATGTAGGAGTGCGCTTCCTCACAAATCAGAAACAGGGGGAATTCGCGGCAGCGCGGGTTCCAGAAGTTGAATTCAAAAGCGAGGCGGCCGATCTGGGCCGTGACCGTCGGCTGAACGTCGAAGGGTACGGAACTCAGGTCGATTACGGTCACCTTGGCGCGGGGTTCACCGAGGCCGACGAAATCCCGTAGCAGGTCCGGCAGGGTCTCCGATGACGTTCTTTTCTTTGGCCGTAACAGGAAGTCGTAGCGGGTGTCATTCATGCGGCTTTGCAGTTTGACCAGCAGGGAGTCAAATTTGCCGGTTAACGCGGTTTTCGATTTACCGAAGTCGGCCGTTGTTTCATTGGTGGTTTTGAAGCGTTTGTACAGGTCTTCCATGGAAAAGTAAATTGGAGAATCCACGGTGATATGGCCAAGCTCCAGATGTTGGTTGGCCTCACGTTTCAGTTCCAGCAGAGCGCCGCGTAAAAAGGCAATCTGTATGGATGCGTCTTCCTCATCCTGATCGATCAGCAGTTCAATCATTTCCTCATAGGTCAATAACCAGTAGGGGATTTCCAGATCACTGGCCTTGATGCAACGAACTTTGTCGGCAGGGAAGGGTGGTGTGGTGTCCGGGTCCCAGTCCTTGGTGCCATATTCACCGTGCAAATCGAGAATCGTGATATGGGCATTGGGCATGGATCGCAAGGTTGACTGAACCATACTGGTGACTGTCCAGGACTTGCCGGAGCCCGACTGGCCGAGAATGGCTGCGTGGCGCCCAAAAAAAGCCGAGGCATCAAGGAAAACATCGATAGATTCGAAGGAACTGAGCTTGCCCACCTTGAAATCGGCGGCGCTGTACTTGGAGAACATGATACCCAGGGTCGAAGCCGTGACCAGGTGCAGTTCCGCCCCGGTGGTGGGATAGTGTGATACGCCCCGGACAAAGCCACCTTTCGCGGTAATTTCACCCAGAGGATTAAGGCGGAGCATGCGTACCAGGCCGCCTTCCGGGTCGATTTCCTGCCACATGCTCTCAACGATAAGCAGCAGATACAGGCCCGACTGCCTGACCATGAGATAGGAGCCGACCTGGCCGACGCGAATCAGATTGTCGTCGATGGTTAACTGCGGTATGAACCCTTCTTCTTTAGAGATTACCTGTGCAACAAACTCTGCGCCGCTGATCTCGACGATATGTCCTATTAGGGTATTGTTTTCACTGATCATGTTGTGTCCCTACCTGATCGAAGTTGCAAAAAATGGTTGCCGCTGATGCAGCAGGCTCCTAAATCCCTTTATTCCAGATATTATCCTAACGTTTTGCGAGTGATTATTAAACTAAATCCATGAGAAATCACAGTTTTATCTATTCGAACTCGGCCAGCGCAGATTCTATGTCCAGTTTTTCAACGGCATCCCGGGCTGTGAGTTCAGTCGCCTGTTCGTAAAGGCCGGACACCTCATCGATGCGGCGGTCACCGTAGAGCAGGTACAGGCCGTTGCCGTATTCGATATGTGCGATCGGGGAGGTGGGCGCCAGCAGCAGGGATTTTTTGAAGTGATCAATGGCCTTTTTCTCGCTGGCGCCGTAGGTTACGCCACCCACCAGTTTGCCGATCTTGCCGATGATTTCAGCGTGATACAGACCCAGCGCGGTATGTGCATCTGCATGGTCCGGGTTGATTTCCAGGGCGCGCGTCAGTGCGTGCATAATTTTTCCACCGAGGCCCTGCTTTAATGCCTTCACAATCGATATGGACTGGCTGTAACGGCCCAGGTTAAAGGCATGAAAATGGTGACTGTTGGCGTCATCCGGGAACTCGATAACGGCCTTTTCAGCCCGGGCAATGGCTGATTGATAACAGTCCCGTTGCCGCTTCTCATTTTCTTCCAGGTGGCTGGCATACATGCCCGTTGCCTTGTTGGCCACGGCATGCCCCTGCAGGCCACATTCATCAGCCAGATTTACCGCTTGCTGGAAATCACCCCGGTGGTAGCAGCGCCAGGCTTCCTGCAGGCGTTCATCTGCCGGGAAAGGTTCCCGGTCCCCCTCATGCAGTTCGTCCCAGATTTCTCTCAAAGCTTCACCCTGGTAATCGTAGGGCGAATGATCAAAGGGAAACTTATTCCATTCATACATGATTGTTTCCTGCTCAACTGGCTGAATCAAAAGAGAATATCAGTTTACCGCGTTTTTTTTCAAAAAAAGTCACTTTCTAGTGTGATTGCTCTATTTTTTATCCCCAAAATACCTCCATCATTTGGTTAAACCCGTAAATACGAAGGAGGACATCATGGCTAAGAAGAAATTGAAAAGGAAAGTACAGGGCAAGCCGGCAGCAAGCAAGAATGTGAATCCGGTTATTGATTCTGCACGCGAAATCTGGCTCGCAGGCCTCGGCGCTTTCAGCGTGGCCCAGACGGAAGGTGGCAAAATTATCGATGAGGGCAGCAAGATGTTTGAGAAGCTGGTTGCCGAAGGCAGCAAGCTTGAAAAACGGACACGCAAGGATGTTGAAGGCGCGGTTGGTGATTTACGCAGCGACATTGAGTCACGTGTGGGTGACATTCGCAGCGACATTGAATCTCGGGTCAGCGGAATCCGCGGCAACGTTGGATCCCGTTTCGGCGGTGTTCGCTAACAGGCCGAGTCTGTCCGCAAGCAGGCGGAATCCGTTCGCAAACAGGCGTTCGATAACTGGGACAAGCTGGAGAATATTTTTGAAGAGCGTGTGTCCCGCGCACTGGCCAGCCTGGGAATCCCGAACCGGGATGACGTAAACGACCTGGCGAAACGCGTACAGAAGCTCTCCCGGCAGGTTGCGGCACTGGACAAGAAGACCAAACCCGCAGCGAAGAAGGCCGCTCCCAAAAAGGCCGCAGTTAAGAAGGCCACAGTAAAGAAAGCTGCAGCCAAGAAGGCCGCCGTCAAGAAGCCGGAAGCAAAGAAGCCGGAAGCAAAGAAGCCGGAAGCAAAGAAGCCGGAAGCAAAGAAGCCGTAAACGGACTGGGGTCAGGTTCCCGAACCTGACCCCCTCGAACTGGCGGAGCGGGTTCTGTTAGTGATGGCGCTCAATAAGAATGGGCGGTAAACCAGCCTGATACCGCTTCGCGCTCCGGACTGGTGATGGCGCTCAATAAGAATGGGCGGTAAACCAGCCTGATACCGCTTCGCGCTCCGGACTGGGGTCAGGGCACTTTTTCCTTATAGGGGGTAATGTGTGAAAAACGATTGGTTTGGAAAAAGTGGGCTGACCCCGGCTTTGGAAAAAGTGGGCTGACCCCGGCTCTGGAATGCTTAATCTTTTCCCAGGTACTCGAGGACCAGGCTGGTGAACTGGCTGTGCTCCGGTTCGCGCAGGAAGGGTATAACCAGTTGGAGTACGCGTGAGATGGCCTTGATTTGTGCATTGCCGTCTTCGAGACCCTGTCGTTCGAAAATGCCAGAGAAAGGAATCCAGTAAGTGAGAACCAGCAGAATCGTATCAACCAGTAATTCCTTTTCCAGGCTGCTGATCTCAAGGGCTCCCTTCATCTCGAGAGCTGAAATCATCAGGAAGGCTGCCCGGCGTTCGCGCATCATCAGTCCGTGCATGGCGTAGTTCAGGTCTGAAATACGCGCGGTCAGGTCAGAAAGGTTGCGGTAAAGGAATCGGTACTGGCCTTTGATTTCGAAGCTGAGGTGGAGCAGGAACCATAGATCCTCAGCTTCCATCGTGCTGTCTTCCGGAACTTCGGTCAAAGGTTGCAGTTGGCTCACAAAGCGCTTGAACAACTGGATGACGATGTCATCTTTGCTGCGGAAATGAT
>JAJRRA010000078.1 GCA_024279945.1 Gammaproteobacteria bacterium | reverse complement strand
GCAGGAACATGCTTATCAACCCTCCGGCTCTTCCCACCTGAGCTTCAAATAAGATATTTGCTTATATAAAGAACGGGCTTGTCCAACTACAGGATAAGATCGTGGCTCGCTTCGCTCTCACGATCTATCCTTATTCGTTATGTTATCGATGTGCCAATATTCTCCGGCTTTTACCGATGTATTTTCCCCTTCAGTGATCATCAAACGATCGATGTCTGCAAAATGGCAGAGATTGGACGATCTCCTATACTTGTTGCCATAGCACATAAAAATAAGAGCAATGTGCACATCAAGTCTTGAGATTAATTTTTACCGTTGTCCCATCAGTGATTGCCATGCCAGTTTGCACCACATGGATTCAACGGCAAAAGGAGTATCAGAATCCATGAGTTTGTTCAGCAAAAAACCGAAGATCAGCAGTCCTTCCTCTGTCACTCATTCCACATTACCCCAGATTTTTTCAGGCACTACGATTGAAGTCCGACATTCAGGGATTCCGTACCCCGGTGGCGGTAATTACCAGGATACTGTTTTGCGCCACCTGGAGGAAATCAGGAGCTTTCCGGTTGGGCAGCAGTTCTTTCAGGCATTGACAGCATTCGGCAAAAAGCAGGCGATTCTATACAATGGTGTTAATTCCAATCAGGCGGCAGGCTCGCCCATGGGTTATACATTACTGCGCAAGTACAACGATAATGGCGATGATGCGAAGTTTGCCGCTGAATTGCGACTGACCATGCAAAGAGCAGGTTTGAGCTCCGGTGACCTGGGTGATTTATTGGGCAAGACCCAGCTCAACAATTGGCAAGGAGGCGTTGATCAGAGTCCTTTCCCCATGTTTTTACAGGATCGGATAGCGGTGCAGGTTGAAACCTGGCTGAAGGGAGCGACCAGGCTTGGTCATGCGGAAATGGATGTGCTTATGCTGGCCCTTTATCAGACTGCGCCCGGTTCCATTAAAAGCGGGTCAGGAGTAGGGACGCGAATCAACTATGACCCACACAAGACAAGCACCGCTGGCATTGAGCGCCCCCCCCAGGTAAAACTTTTTCACGAACTGATCCACGCTTACTACAACGCTGGAGGGAATCAACTCGGTCGGGAAGACAGCGCAATGGTAACAAATGGCGGGCGGCTGTTCGAACTGATGTCCGTGGGCTTACCACCTTTTGATACAGCCCCTTTTAGTGAAAACAAACTCAGAGCGGAATGGCCGGGGTGTCCGCAGGCGACTGTATACCCCTGACCGGGAGCTCTCTGCCTGTTCACTGTTTGTATACCTTGCCGCCCTTCATCACGAAGTCTACGTCCAGCAGTTCTTCGATATTTTCCAGTGGTGAGGCATCCACCGCGATGATGTCGGCAAACTTGCCGGCTTCGATGGTGCCAATGGAAGATGTCATGTCCAGCAGGTCAGCAGCATTGACTGTTGCCGACTTGATGACTTCCATTTCCGGCATGCCGGCCTGGACCATCAATACCGCTTCGCGTGCATTTCTACCGTGTTTTGAAACCCCGCTGTCGGTGCCGTAGGCGATCTTGACGCCCGCCTTGTAGACCTTTTCAAAGTTGCCTTGCATATCGATACCTGTGCGGAGGGCTTTTTCCCTGATAGCGGGACTCATGAAGTCCGAATTTTTCGCCATTTGCATGGCGGTCTCGCCGGCGAGCAGTGTGGGGACGAGATAAGCACCGGTTTTCTTGAACAGCTTGATCGCTTCAGGCCCGGAGTACGTACCGTGTTCAATGCTGTCCACGCCTGCTTCCAGCGCTGCGATAATGCCGTCTTCCTGGTGCGCGTGCGAGGCTACTTTCCGGCCCATACGTTTGGCCGCTAGCACCACTTCGCGCAGTTCATCCATCTCCATTTGCTGGCCGGTGCCGGTGGCGCGATCAGTCAGTACACCGCCGGTAGACGTGATCTTGATCAGGTCGGCGCCGTACTTAATGGCGTTGCGGGTGGCGCGCCGGCAATCATAAGGCCCGTCACAGATGTTTTCAGAAGTGAACAGTTTCATCAGTTCCGGCTTGACGCCGCTGATGTCGGCATGCCCGCCGGTGATGCCCACACCGCCCGCTGCGATAATGCGCGGCCCATCCACCCAGCCCTTGTTGATGCCATCACGCAGAGCATACATTTCCTGCGGTGAGGAGCCCACATCCCGCACGGTGGTAAAACCGGCCAGCAGTGTGCGCATGGCGTACATCACGCTTCTCATTTCAATTTGTTGCGGCGACATCTTCAGCGCTTCACTGTCGTTGGCGGGACCCAGTTCACCCTGCAGGTGAACATGCATGTCCATCAGTCCCGGCAGCACGAACTGCTGTTTCAGGTCGATCACGGTGACCTCACCTTCAAATTGTTCCGGGTCGGCATAACCGTCTCGAACTTCGACGATGCGGTCATCTTCAAGCACGATTGTCTGTTCGGATTTTGCCGCCTTCCCCGGCACCGCCAGCAGTTCGCCCGCGTGTATGAGGGTGGTGTCGGCCAGCACACCGGGTGAGCCCAGAAACAGTAGAAAAGCGAGACTCAAGGCGGTTGAATATTGGCGCATGGTGATCTCCTTGTGCTTTAATCGCTACATATTACCGCTGAGGACATTTTAATGTCAGCCATTACTGTGATCGGCGCCGGATTCGGCGCCCTGACCGCAATTCGCAAGCTGCGTTCCGCTGATTCCGGTCTGCAAATTGACGTGATCGCCCCCAGGCCGGAATTTGTCTATTTTCCAGGCACGATCTGGATTCCCACGGGCCTGCGCAAACCCGAAGACCTGGTGGTTCCGCTGGACAATTTCTTCCGGCGCATGAATGTCAACTACCATCAGGGCGAAGCGACCGGTTTGAAAGATGGTGGGCGTACGCTTGAAACCAGCGCGGGTGATGTCAGCAACGATGGTCTGATTATCGCCTCCGGTGGCCGTTTTATTCGAAAACTGCCCGGTATTGAACATTCGATCATGCCCTGTGGCGGAACGGCTCCGACCGTCGAAATTCGTGACCGCCTGGCAGCCATGGACGGGGGTACCATTGCTTTTGGTTTTTCCGGCAACCCGAAAGAACCTTCGGCGATGCGCGGCGGGCCCATGTTTGAGTTTCTCTTCGGCATCGACAACTGGCTGCGCAAGCAGGGGCGCCGGGACAAATTTAAGCTGGTATTTGTCACTCCCGCACCCAAACCGGGCGCGCGCCTCGGCCCGAAAGCCGTCGAAGGCATCCTGGCCGAGATGGACAAGCGAAATATTGAAACCCATCTCGGGCACAAGATGAAAGCCTTTGAGGCCGACAAGGTCATTACCGAGGGCGGTGAGTTCGAGGCGGACATGATCCTGTTCATCCCGGGCATGACCGGTAACCAGTGGTTCGACAACACCGACCTTCCGCGCTCCGCCGGCGGCCTTCTCAAAGCCAATGCCTTTTGCCAGGTCGAAGGGCAGGACAAGGTTTACGTGGCCGGTGATTCCGGCAGTTTCCCCGGGCCCGACTGGTTGCCCAAGCAGGCCCACATGGCAGATCTGCAGGCCGAAGCCTGTGCCGCCAACCTGATCGATGAACTGGCCGGAAAACCGGCCAACCACAGCTTTAAGGCCGAATTGCTGTGCATCATCGATAGCCGCACCAGTGGAATGCTGGTGGTGCGCACGGAAAAGCGTAACCTGGTGTTGCCATCCATGTTGCCCCTGCACTGGGCCAAACGTTTTTTCGAGTGGATGTACCTGCGTAAGTATCGTTAATCAACGCCATTGTAAGAGGCCCCTCGGGGCCGACCCGTTGGATCAAAGGGTCGCGCGCAAGCGCGCTCTTACCGTTTTATCAACCTTCGACTTTGATTACTGCAGCCATTGAGGTATCACCCGCTGCGCAACCCTGGAAGAGGCCCCAGCCGCCGCCGAGCATGGTGAGTTCCTCGATCAGTTCGATGATCGCGCGCATGCCGGTCGGTCCCTGCGGGTGGCCCCAGATCAGGGAACTGCCGTAATTGTTCATAGACATCAGGTCGGCGCCGGTCTCGCGGGCGAAAACAATGTCATTGACCGCAAAGGGGTTGTGCGTTTTGATCGCGGCCAGGTCGCTGATGCCAATGCCTGCGCCTTCCAGCGCCTGCATGGAGGCCGGGATGGTGGCAGCGGGCATAAAGCTTTTTTCCACTCTGGCCTGGCCGAAGGACACGATCTCGATGGTAATCGAAGAATTGGATGACAGCTCTTTGGCCTTTTCTTTCGTGGTGATCACCATGCCGGCAGCGCCGTCGGCCGGATGCGTTTGTCCGCCGAAGGTGATTGTTCCGCCTTCTTTGACTGTTCTCAGTTTGGCGAGCCCTGCTGCGGTACTTTGGAAAATACCCTCGTCGCCATTCATGGTGGATACGGTTTTTCTGAAACGCGCGTCCGGCACATCGAAGGGAAGCGTCATGTAGCGCTTCAGGAAAGCCGAATCATCAGCCGTTGCGTCGTTGTATTGCTCCAGGCGCCGCAAGACGACTTCGTGCTGCTCCTCGGTTGTGACCTTCCACTTGCTGGCGCAGTTTTCCGCAGTCTGGGTCATGTCGCCACGGGTATAGGGGTCGAATCCCATGTTATCCGGGACCCAGTTCTCGTGTGCACCGATGCCTCCGGGCGCCCCGGGGCGCGGGTAGTATATGTGCGGGCCATTGGAAAGACGATCCGTCGTTACTGCCAGTACGCAAGTGGCTGCGCCGCTGGCGATTTCTCCGGCGGATACCGACAGTACCCGTGCGCTGGTCGCACAGGCCTGGCTGATGGTGGGGCCGCCAATGTGATCGGCGCCGACCATGCCGGCCAGCCACGGGAGTCCATAGAAGGAGTACTGTTGCGGAACCGTCATACCAAGCACTCCAGAATCAAAAACTCTGGTTTCGATACCACGTGTAGCCAGCGCCTCACGGGTGACATGTGCGGCAAACTCGACACTGGGAAGGTGGCCCAGGCTACCCTGCCACCGTGCGAATGGACTGCACCAGTAAGCGCCATAGGGAATATAACTAGCGGTCATGATTTCTGCTCCTTCAAATGCTTTTGATGACAATTGTGGTATTATAGTACTTAATTACCATTTAAGATTGAACTATATATTATAATTCCACGATCATGGCCCATTTTGTTTTAGATCATGTATTGCCATATTTCATGAGCGGATCAGCAGGGCCCGGGTAGCAGATTTATGGATTTGTCTGACTGGATAAGACGCCGAGCGGATTTTACGCCGGAAAAACCGGCCATCCTTTTTGAAGGGGCTGCATTGAGCTATGCAGCGCTGGCCGATCGGATTGATCGTTTTGCACAAATTCTGGGTAGCGAACTCGGGGTCAGTCCTGGCGATCGGGTCGCGTACCTGGGGCTGAATTCCCCGGAATTCATTTCTCTCATTTTCGCCTGCGCTCGTGTCGGCGCCATCCTGTTGCCGCTGAACTGGCGCCTGGCCGCTCCCGAACATGCGCAGCTTTTGCGC
Organism: Gammaproteobacteria bacterium; assembly: GCA_024279945.1. GTDB lineage: Bacteria > Pseudomonadota > Gammaproteobacteria > Xanthomonadales > SZUA-36 > JAJRRA01. The sequence continues at coordinate 47,689 of JAJRRA010000078.1, read as the reverse complement.
CATGCGGAGCCGATTGCCCTATTTGCAGAAGTCGACTTTTTAGAGCATATAGACGGAGTTCGATCAGATATCAAGGATGTTAAGCTCGTATTACTGGATAAGCAGGGTGAGGCAAATGCTTCTGACGCATGGACTTCGCTGGCTGAACTTGAATTTGCCGGCCAGGACAGGCCGGCATTTCAACGGCCCAAAGGCCTTAGCGATGATGATGGTTTGTTGCTGTGCTATACCTCGGGCACTACCGGCACGCCCAAAGGAGCATTGTTAAGCAAGAAAGCGGTGTTCTGGAATGCGGTGAACTCAGCTCATATGCACGACCTGAGCAGTCGCGACACGGTCCTGACGCTCTTGCCTATGTTTCATATCGGCGGTCTCAATATCCAGACTCTGCCGACCCTGCATGCCGGTGCGACTGTGTTGTTGCATCGGCGCTTCGATGTAGATCTGTTTTTCCAGGCATTTGAAGATCACCCGGTTACACTGACTTTGCTCGTCCCGACCATCATGTTGACGGTCATGGCAGACCCGCGCTGGGTAGATCTGAAGCCGGATGGCCTGCGCATGATTTCCATTGGCTCCACCATTGTTCCGGGCCAGATGGTGTCAGCGGTATGCGACTGGGGCGTTCCGCTGGTGCAGGTTTACGGTTCAACTGAAACGGGCCCGATTGTTGCTTACACACCGCCGGGCGATGCGGCGCGCAAGCCGGCATCTACCGGTAAAACAGCCGTGCATTGCGAAATTCGTCTGGTTGATGACAAGGGCAAGGAAGTCGCGACAGGTGAAAAAGGGGAGATACTGGTCAGTGGTCCGAATATTCTGAAAGAGTACTGGGGGGATCCGCAGGCAACGCGTGAGGCGTTTACCGGGCGCTGGTTCCACACCGGTGATATCGGACATTTCGATGAAGAAGGTTTTCTGTACGTTGATGGGCGCATCAAGGACATGATCATTTCCGGTGGTGAAAATATCTATCCGGCGCTGATCGAAAACCTTTTGTCCGAGCGTGAGGAAATCGGCGAGATTGCGGTGGTTGGCCTGCCGGATGATTACTGGGGTGAGATCGCCGTTGCCGTTATCGCCGCCAAAGAGGGGTATATGGTTGATGTCGATCAGGTGCTGGACTACTGCTCGGGCCGGATTGCACGATACTCCTGCCCGCGTGAAGTGATTATCGTGGATCAACTGCCGCGCAACGCGATGGGCAAGATTGTCAAGGAAGAAGTACGTGAACTGGCGCTGCAGAAGTGTTCTCAGCGACCGGAACAGGAACAGTAATTTGCAGCAGATCAGAAAACATACGGGTGGAGCGTAAAAGCATGGGATTGAAAATTGGCATTGACGTTGGCGGCACCTTTACGGATTTCCTGGTGGCCTGGGAAGACCGGGAGCCGGAAATCTTCAAGGTTCTTTCGACCTCAGATGACCCATCGGCAGCCGTTATCAACGGGTTGACCGAGATCGCCGGCAAGCAGAATCCACCACTCAGCCTGCCGCAATTCATGGCCACGGTGGAGACCATCGTGCACGGAACCACGGTTACCACCAACGCCACGCTGACCCGCAACGGGGCAAAATCCGGCCTGATCACCACCCAGGGTGTGCGTGATGCGCTGGAAATGCGCCGTGGCATCCGGGAAGAGCAATACAACAACCGCTACACCAATGTCGAACCACTGGTGGAACGTTATCTGCGGGTCGGTGTGCAGGGGCGTTTGCGCCGTGACGGCAGCGAAGTCGAGCCTCTGAGCCTGGAAGAGGTTGAGCAGGCTATCGATCTGTTTCGCGCCGAGGGTGTCGAGGCAGTTTCAATCTGCTTCATGAATGCCTTCGCCAACGCCGAACACGAGCACCAGGCCGCTGACCTGGTGCGTGAGAAGCTTCCCGGCGCTTACCTTACGGTGTCGACCGACCTGCTGCCGTCCATCCGTTTCTACCAGCGTGTCAGCACCACGGTACTCAATTCCTATATCGGCCCGATTCTCAATCAATACCTGGAGAAACTGACCGGTCGCCTGAGTGAATACGGTTTCAATGGCATCCTGCTCATCATGCAGTCCAATGGCGGCGTGATGACGCCGGAGACTGCCCGCAAAACGGCGGCGCTGACCCTGCTGTCCGGTCCGGCCGCCGGACCCGGAGCCGGCCTGATCTATGCCCAGGCCCACGATCAGGACAATTGCATCGTGGTCGACATGGGCGGAACCAGCTTCGAGGCGGCGCTGGTAACCGGCAGCCCGGTGCTGGTCAACGAAGGCACCATCGACCGTCACCGGATCGCCCTGCCGATGCTCGCGATCCACACCATCGGCGCGGGCGGTGGCTCCATCGGCTGGATTGATGAAGGCGGCCTGCTGCGCATGGGTCCGCAAAGCGCAGGGGCAGTTCCCGGCCCGGTGAGTTACGGCCAGGGTGGCAAACTTCCGGCCTGCACCGATGCGAACCTGGTGCTGGGTGACCTGAACCCCGACTTTTTTGCCGGTGGCGCCATGCAACTGGATATGGAAGCCGCCCGAACTGCGATCAAGGAGCACATTGCCGATCCGCTGGACATGGATGTGGAAAGCGCTGCAGCCGGCATGTACCGGGTCGCCTGCAACAACATGGCGCAGGGTGTACGTGAAGTGACCATCAAGCGCGGCTTCGACCCGCGTGAGGTTCCAATGATCGTTGCCGGCGGAGCGGGCCCAATTCACTCCTGCATGATCTGTGAAGAACTGCAGATTCCGTTCCAGATCGTTCCCCGGGAGTCCTCCATACTCTGCGCAGTCGGCATGCTGATGGGCGACATCAAGCACGATTTTGTGCGCACCTTCTTTACCCGCCTGAGTGAACTCGACTGGTCCGCACTGCAGGAATTACTGGCCGGCCTGGTCAGCGAAGGTGCGGCCATGCTGTTTGATGAAAACATCCCTGCTGAGCGCCAGCAATTCCAGGTCAATCTCGATTGCCGCTACCAGAAGCAGTACCACGAGGTTTCCGTCGCAGTCGATCGTGAATGGATCAGTGCCGGCGACACCAATGCGGTGCTGGCGGCGTTTCACGCTGAACACAATCGTTTATACGGTTATTCACTGGAAGACCAGCAAGTGGGTGTGGAGTTGATCAATGTGCGCCTGCAGGCGATTGGCCTGACGGACAAACCCAAATTCCGTGTCCAGGAATTTGCCGGTGAAGACGCATCAGGCGCACTCAAAGGCGAACGGGATATGTACATCTTTTCCGAACAGGCCTTCCGCCCGGTAGCCGTCTACGACGGTCACAAAATGCGCTTCGGTAACCGCGTCAGCGGCCCGGCGATGATCGAGCAGGTCACCACCGCCATCATGGTCAGCGACAGCTTTGACTGCGTGGTGGATAAATACGGTTCCTTCGCCTTGTATAAAAAAGGCCAGGAAGATCTTGTTCGTACCGCGTTGGAAGGAGGCCAGACATGAACAAAGTAGACCCCATCCTGCTGTCCGTCTATGCACGGACCTTCAAGTCGATCACCGACGAAATGAGCCTGTCGGTGCAGCAAACCGCGCGTTCACCCATCCTGTGTGAAGCGAAAGATTTTGTCACCGGCCTCTACGACGCCCAGGGCAACATGCTGGAGCAGACCGAGAACCTGCCGATCCTTGCCTTCTCCCTGGCACCGGTGTGCAAATACCTGATCGAATATTTCGCTGACGACATTCATGAAGGTGATGTCATTTTTCACAACGACGTTTTCTCGATGGGCAATCAGAACAACGACGTGGCGGTATACAAGCCGATCTTCCACCAGGGCGAACTGGTCGCCTGGTCTGCGGTAAAAGGCCACCAGGCCGACATCGGCGGCAACGTGCCCGGCGGTTACAACCCCAGGGCCACAGAGGTATGGCAGGAAGCCCTGCGTATCCCCCCGGTCAAGGTCTATGAAAAAGGAAAACTGCGCAAGGACGTGTGGGACCTGATTTTTGCCAATATCCGCCTGGAGATCGTCCAGCACGACATGCGCGCCCAGATGGGAGCCTGTACCGTCGGTGAGCGGCGCCTGCTGGAGGTGATGGAAAAGTACGGCAGGGACAGTTTCGAGAACCACAAACTGGCCCTGTTCGATGCCACACGCAAGATGATGGAGGCAGAAATCTCGACCATCCCGGAAGGGTCATACAGCGGTGAAGGCTATGTCTATTTTGACGGTCACAACCAGGGCACAAAGTTCACCATACGCGTGACCGTGACTGTCAGGGACCGGCACATTACCTTTGATTATTCCGCCACCGACGCCCAGACCGACGGTTTCGTCAACGGCACGTATACCTCCAGCGCCTCCGCTTCCATCCTGACCTTCCTGCAGATGGTCAATCCGGATATTCCGCACAACCAGGGCATGGTGGAACCGATCGAGATGATCATTCCCGAAGGCACCATCCTGAACGCTTCCTATCCCAAGGCCACCACCTTCGGTAACCACCTGTGCCCACCCAATGCCGATGCCATCATCCGGGCCCTCGCACCGGTGATACCGGACCGGGTCACTGCCGGCTGGAACAACCTGCTGGCTTCTTTGACCACCGGATTGGATGAAGACAAAGGTGAGAGCTATGTGGATATCGGCTTCATGGGACTCAAAGGAGGTTCGGGCGCCATGCTCGGCACCGATGGTTACGACCACATCGGCATGATCGATGCCTCCGGCGGCATCCTCGATCAGGATTATGAAATGTTTGAGCAGCAGACGCCGCACTTGCTGAAACGGCATGAGTACCTGACCGATTCAGCCGGGGCGGGCCAGTGGCGCGGTGGCCTGGGCGTGGAAACAGAATTTATTATCGGCTCGCAAGACACGCAGTTGGTGACCTTTGGAGACGGTGATTTTGAGCCGGCCTTCGGCCTGTTTGGCGGCAAGGACGGAACACTCAATGAAATCAAGCTGTCCTACCCTGACGGCAGTGTGGTGGTGCCCAACAACAAGGACCTGATCACCGGCGTGCCCAGGGGCACGGTATATCACCAGTTTGCCGGCGGCGGCGGCGGTTATGGCGACCCTAAAAAACGGGACCGGAGCGTGCTGGTACGTGAAATTCGCAACGGCGTTATCTCGCCCGAGGCTGCCCGGCGAGATTACTTATTTGACGAGAGCGAAAGCTGATGGATTTTGAACTGTCACAGGAACAGCAGGCGGTACGCGATACCTTCGCCCGCTTCTGCGATGAGAAGATAGCACCGCAGGCCGAGGCGATTGACGAGGCGCATGAGTTTCCCTGGGAACTGTTTCGCAGTCTTGGGGAACTTGGGTTTTTCGGTATGCGCTATCCGGAAAAAGACGGTGGCTCCGGCATGGATCTCAATTCCTTCTGCCTGGCCCTGACCGAGGTGGCTCGTGGTTCCATGTCGCTGGCCGGCGCGGTGGCCATGCAATCTTTGATGGGCACCAAGTTCCTACACATGCTGGGCAGCGACGATATCCGCGAACGCCTGTTTGCACCGGCATTGCGTGGTGAAAAAGTCGGTGCGATTTGCATGACCGAACCCAACGCCGGCAGCGATCTGGGTGGTATTGCCACGACCGCAGTCAAGGTCGATGGCGGGTACCGCATCAACGGCCAGAAGATGTGGGTGACTTCGGCTCCGGTGGCGGATTTCTTTACCGTTTTTGCCAAGGTAAATGAAACCGAAGAAAGTGGTGAAGAAGGGGGATTGACGATTTTCCTGGTCGAGAAAGATTTTGCCGGCCTGGCGGTCGGGCGCGCCATCGAAAAAATGGGTGTGCGCGCACTGCCGACCTCCGAACTGGCGCTGAATGACTGTTTCGTACCCGATAGTCATTGCCTCAGCGCCGTCGGCGAGGGTGTGACCCACCTGCGCAAACTGCTGGCCGAAATTCGCATCATCACCGGGGCGATGGCCGTCGGGGGTGGCCGCGGTGCATTGAACGAAGCGGTGAACTATGCCGCCGAGCGCAAGCAGTTCGGCCGGCCTATCAACCGCTTCCAGGCCATTCAGCTTAAACTGGCGGAAATGGCCACCGAACTGGAAGCGGCCGAACAACTGGTGCGTTACGCTGCCTGGCTGAAACAGAACGACCGGCCCTGTCACAAGCAGTCGGCGATGGCAAAACTGTTCGCCTCCGAAGCTGCCGCCAAAGCCTGCGACCAGGCCGCAAGGGTGCTGGCCTCTTATGGCTTTGCGATGGAATACCCGGTGCAACGCCACTTGCGGGACATCCGTTTCACGCTCATCGGTGGTGGCACCAGTGAAATTCTTAAACTTATCATTGCCAAGGAACTATCCAAATGAATGCACGCAGGATCAGGGTTCTGATCGCCAAACCAGGCCTGGACGGGCACGACCGCGGTGCGAAAGTCGTTGTGCGCGCCTTGATCGATGCCGGCTTTGAAGTGATTTACACCGGCTTACGCCAGGCGCCGGCGGCGGTGGCGCAGGTAGCACTGGAGGAAGACGTGGACGTGATCGGCCTGTCGAGCATGGCCGGGTCTCACGTGCCTTATTGCCAGCGACTGAAAGAACTTCTTATCGAGAAGGGCCTGGATGACAAGCTCTGGATCATCGGCGGCAGCATCCCTGCACCGGACCAGGAAGCACTGAAAGAACTCGGACTCGACGGAATTTTTCCTGCTGGCTCACGGCTCGAAGAAATAGTCGATTTCATCAATGAGAAATGCACATGACCGTACCAACGAAAAAGCGCAGTGGCGCATCCAAACACCGGGCGGACGACACCCGGCCTGTGTTCAATGAATCCGGTATCGAGATCAAGACCACCTATACGGCGGAAGACCTGGAAGCATCCGGTGGTGTGGAAATGGTCGGTTTACCAGGCGAGTACCCTTTCACCCGGGGCATCCACCGGGAAATGTACCGCAAGCGGCCCTGGACCATGCGCCAGTACACCGGCTTTGGTAATCCGCAGGACACCAACGAGCGCTTCAAATTCCTCATCGAAAACGGCCAGACCGGGCTTAACGTTGCCTTTGATCTGCCATCGCAGATCGGCCTGGACTCAGATGATGAACTGGCCATCGGTGAAATTGGCCGGGTTGGCATGGCGGTCGACTCCTTGCGTGATTTTGAAGTGGCCTTCGATGGCATCGACCTGGAGAAAATTACCGTGTCGCTGACCATCAACGGATCGGCGGCGGTGATGATTGCGATGTACCTGGCGATGGCGGAGAAACGCGGTTACGACATCTCGAAGCTGCGCGGCACCGCTCAGAACGACATCCTCAAGGAATTTATCGGTCGCGGCACCTGGATTTTTCCAGTTGAGCCATCTATCAAGCTGGTGGCCGACACCATCGAATACTGTGCCCACAACGCACCCAAATACAGCCCGGTCAGTGTCTGCGGTTATCACATCCGCGAATCAGGCGCCGATCCGGCACAGGAAATGGCCTACGGTTTCTGCATCGCCAAAGCCTATATGGACCTGGTTCTGGAGCGCGAACTGGACGTCGATGAGTTTGCCTCGCGCCTTTCTTTCAACTTCAATATTTACGGCAATATTTTTGAGCAGGTAGCCAAATTTCGTGCCGGGCGCGGCCTGTGGGCGAAGATTGTCAAAGAAGAATACGGTGCGACCAACCCGCGTTCGATGGTGTTGCGCATGATCGCCGGTGGAGGCGGCAGCGGCCTGACCAAGGAGCAACCCGAGGTTAATATTGTCCGCGGTGCTTACTATGCCCTGATCAGCGCCCTGTCCGGCGCGCAGACCATGGCGCTGTGTTGCTATGACGAGGCCTATACGATCCCCAGTGAAGGGGCGCAACGCCTCTCGCTGAGAACCATGCAGTTGCTGATTGAGGAAATGGGCCTGTGTGACACGGTCGATCCGCTGGCCGGATCCTACTATGTGGAAACCCTGACCAACCAGATGCGCGATCGCATGGTCGAGGTCATGGCCGAGGTAGATGAGCAGGGCGGCATCGTCAAAATGGTCGCCGAAGGCACCATCCAGGCCCAGGTTTCCGCCCAGGCCTATAAATTGTTGCAGGATATCGAATCCGGTGAATTCCCCAAGGTTGGCATCAATTGCTACCAGATGGACGAAGAAGAACCGGAAGTCGAATACCATCCCTATCAGGAAGAGGACGCGCGCTCACAGATCCGGCGCCTGGCGGATTTGCGTGATGAGCGTGATGCCGCAGAGGTTGAAGCTGCGCTGGCGAAGGTGGTCGAGGACGCCAAATCCGGCGTCAATGTGATGCCGTCCATCATGGCGGCAGTCAAAGCCTATGCCACCGTGGGGGAGATGACCGAAGCACTGGTTTCTGTTTATGGCCGATACAACGAGCCCGTGAGGTTTTAGGGTCCCTCTGAATTGCTCATGAACTGAGCAACACTGAGGATCCGTGTGGAAATTTTTCAAAGGTAAGAATCATCGATGAGTATTGATAACTATTGTGTTCCAGGCACCATTGCCGAGGCGGTGGAGTTATTGCAGCAGGGGGAGGCGACCCTTGTTGCCGGCGGCACCGACCTGACCCCGCAAACCGCCAGTGGAGCCAGGGAATTTACCGCCACGCTAATCAACATCCGGCGTATTGACGAGATGCAGGGTATTTCCCTGTCATCGGGGAGGTACCGTATCGGCGGGCTGACCACGGTCAGTGAAATTCTCGAAAGTGAATTGCTTGCCGCGGGTGTGCCGGTACTGGTGCAAGCAGCCGATCATTTTGCCAGCCCGCAGATTCGCAACGCGGCGACCCTGGCCGGTAACCTGTGCAACGCATCGCCGGCAGGTGATATGAGTATTCCGCTGTTGCTGCTGGACGCGCAAGTGGAACTGGCGAGTTGGGTCGATGGTTCGGTTACGACCCGCAAAGTTGAACTGGCCGGGTTTTTCACCGCTCCCGGAAAAACCGTGATGAAAGCGAATGAACTGCTGACCGCCGTTGAATTTTCTCAGCCGGGCGATGGCTTCAGGGCGAGTTTCCTGAAATCCGGACCGCGCCCGGCGCTGGAAATTTCCAGCGTCTCGATGGGTGTTGCAGCCGACTTGAAAGAGGGCGTGATCCATGGCGCCCGCGTAGCCATTGGAGCGGTTGCACCGACGCCATTGCGGGCGATCGCTACCGAAGCGGTACTGGAAGGCCGGCCAATGAATGCCGGGACTATTGAACAGGCGGTGGAGACGGTATGCCGGGAAGTCAGCCCGATTGACGACGTGCGTGCATCGGCGTGGTACCGCACCCACCTTACGGCTGTATTTATCAGGAGGGCGCTGAGCCATGTCGCTGGAAATTGAAATCGAATTCACCCTGAACGGACGTCTCACGCGAGTCAGGGTGCCGCCAACCATGACCACGCTGAGCATGTTGCGGGAAAAGCTCGACCTGACCGGCAGCAAACTGGCCTGTGGAGAGGGTGAGTGCGGCGCCTGCACCGTGAGGCTGGATGGCCGCACGGTTAATTCCTGCCTGATGTTTGCAGTGGATTGTGATGGCCGCGAACTGCAGACCATCGAAGGCCTTGCCACCGATGCCGGGCTGGAAATCGTTCAGCAGGCCTTTGTCGAGCATGGCGCGATCCAGTGTGGTTACTGCATGCCCGGGATGATCATGCAGGCGCGTTACGTGGTCGACCACAACCCGGATCTCAATGGTCAAATGAGCCGCGATGACATTGCCCGCGGACTGGAAGGTAATGTCTGCCGCTGCAGTGGTTACACCAAGGTACTGGATGCCGTGGCGGCAGTGGTACTCGAGGAGGCCTCGTCATGAGCGCACAAAACATCAATCCGGTAATTGAAAAGAAAACCATCATCGGTACCGGCGTTCCCAAACCGGATGCGCCAGACAAGGCCACCGGGCGCACCCGCTACATCAACGACATGGTGCTGCCGAGAATGCTGTACGGCAAAATCCTGCATGCCGGCCGGGCGCACGCAAAGATCATCAGTATTGACACCAGCGCGGCAAAGGCCTTGCTGGGTGTACACGTGGTTCTGACCGGTGAGGATATTCCGGAACTGCGCTTTGGCCCCACCCGTGATAACGTGCCGCTGAAGGCCGGAAAGATCCGTTGTGTCCGCGACGAGGTTGCAGCCGTGGCGGCGGAAAGCGAAGAAATCGCGGCGCAGGCCATCGACCTGATCCAGGTCGAATATGAAGACCTGCCACCGGTTTTTTCGCCCCGTGAAGCAATGCGCGAGGGTGCCCCGGTGGTGCACGAAGACCACCCGGATAACCGCAGCCTGTATTACGAGTTTTCCCACGGTGATGTCGCGGCCGCCGAGGCGGATTCGGACATTGTGCTCGAACACGAATTTGTAGTGCCTTATGTGACTCATTGCTGTATGGGCACCGGTTGCGCCATCGCCGATTTCGACACGGCCGGCAAGCTGACCATCTACACCCAGACCCAGTACCCTTATAACTACAAGATGGACCTTGCCCCGGCCCTGGGCATCCATCCAGGCGACATCCGGGTGATCCAGCCTCCCGTTGGCGGTGCTTTCGGCTCCAAACTCGACGTTTATCCCTTCGAGCCCATTTGTGCGCTGCTGGCGAAGGCCGTGCGGCGGCCCGTCAAGCTGACTTTTTCCCGCGAGGAAGAGTTCATCAACTCACCGACACGTCAGCCGGTGGAGTTCAAAATCCGCAGCGGCGTCAACAAGGACGGCAGGCTGACCTTCCGCCAGGTGGACGCCCTGCTGAATAACGGCGCCTATACGTCCTGGGGACCGACCACCCCGGTGATCCAGATGCGCACCTTTACCGGCCATTTCCGCGTGCCGGTAGTTGAGTACAAAGGCCAGGCCATCTACACCAACAACGTCTATGCAGGATCGTTCCGTGGTTACGGCAACGTACAGGCCACCTACGTCACCGCCTCGGTCATGGACATGCTGGCCGAAGAAGTGGGCATGGACCCCATCGCCTTCCGCCTGAAAAATGCACAGAATTCCGGTGAAGTTACCCCGCAGGGTTCCATACTCGAAGACTGCCGCCTGGGCGAGTGCATCGAAATCGCGGCGGAAAAGACCGATTTCCTGCGTAAGTACCAGGCCAACGCTGAGGCCCGAAACCAGAGCAGTCGCTTCAAACGCGGCATCGGTATCGCCACCTCGATCCACAATGCCGGCGGCGCCAAAATCCACAAGAGCGATGGTTGCGGCACGATCCTCAAGCTGGATGATTTCGCCCGGGCCACATTGATTACGGGGGCCTCGGAAATCGGTCAGGGCATCGATGCCGTGTTGTGCCAGATCGTACACGAGGAACTCGGTATCCCGATTGCGGATATCACCATCGTCAACAACGACTCTGCACTGGGCCCATGGGATGTGGGCGTGCATGCCAGTCGGACGACCTTTATTGCCGGCAACTCCGCGCTGCGGGCGGCGAAGGCAGCACGTAAACAGGTGCTCGACGCTGCAGCGAAACAGTCCAATGTGACCGCTGGAGAACTGGATCTGCGTCAGGGGTACGTGGTGCAGGCCGATAACGGCGTCGCGGTGATCCGGCTGGACAAATTGCTGCGCCAGATGCATTTCCGGGAAGATCCGGAACTGGTCATGGTGACCGATTATTACGAACCCATCAGCGAACCGGAAGACAAAAATCACATCGGTAACCTTTCCGCTACCTGGGCACACGGCGCCTACGTGGCCGAAGTCGAAGTCGATACCGAAACCGGTGAAGTGAAGGTGTTGAAGCTGACCGCGGTGCAGGATGTGGGACGGGTGATCAACCGCCTGGGCATCGAAGGGCAGATGGAGGGTGGAATTTCGGTATCCCTGGGCTATGCGCTCAGCGAAGAGTTGCAGATGAAAGAAGGCAAGGTGCTCAACCCCAGCTTCCGTGATTACAAGGTTCCGACGGCGCCTGAAACCCCGGAAATCGAGTTGCACTTCGTTGAAAGCGATTGCATTGAAGGCCCACTGGGTGCGAAAGGTATCGCCGAATTGCCGGCGATCATACCGGCGCCGGCTATTGCCAATGCGGTATACAACGCGATCGGCATCCGCTTCTTTGCACCGCCGCTGACCCCCGAAAAAGTGGCCAGAGCCTTGTATGAAGCACGGCAGTCCGGAAGCACCACGCAGTGAGGCGACGTACCGTTCTGAGCCTGGAGCAGGCTCTTTCCATGCCGTATGCGACATTGCGTTTTGCCCAGCTTGGCTGGCGTGTGATCAAGATCGAGGCCACACCGGTTGGCAAGCGCCTTCCGGGCGATCCGAACCGCTACATCGGCACCCAGGTGGTCGACGATGACCGCAACAGCTATTTCATCGCACCCAATGTGGGCAAAGAAGCCATTGCGCTGGACCTGAAAGACCCGCGCGGCCGTGATTTGCTGTTGCGCATCATCAAAGAACTGAAGGTTGATGTATTTTGCTGCAATACCCTGCCGGGACGCTATGAAAGCCTGGGCATTGATTTTGCGACACTCAGCCAGGCCACCCCGAAGCTCATCTGGGCCGGGATATCAGCGATGGGGCCGGAGTATCCCCATGTGCCGGGTTATGATCCGGCTCTGCAGGCCATGTCCGGTTTCATGGAACTGACCGGCCGCGAAGACGGCCAGCCGACCCTGTCGGGCATCCCGCTGATTGACCTCAAGGCAGGAGATGAAGTCTATGCCGGCGTTTGCCTGGCGCTGGCCGAGCAGGCAGAACCGCTTGAGTTTGGTGGTGGAAAGGGCGCTGAAATCCACGTGTCCATGCTGCAGGCGGCTGCATCCTGGCTGATCACCACGCTGCCGCTGGTGGATTTTGACTGCGATGATTCGGAAATCACCCGCTGCGGCAACGAACATCGCAAGTTCATCCCCACCAACGCCTACCCAACCCGGGACGGCTATATCTATGTGGCTATCGGTAACGACCTGCAATGGCAGCGCTTTACCGAAATCGAAAAATTCACAGCGGTGGCCAATGAAGTGCGGCAAACCAACAAGGGCCGCCTGGCGGAACGGCAGGCCTGTTACGAGGACATCAGCGCCATATCGGTCAATTTCACGACGGCCGAACTGACCGCGGATTTCGTGGCGGCAACGATTCCCCACGCCGTAATCAACGACATTCGCCAGGTACGCGTGCTCGAAGCACTGAGCGGTAAGCTGACCACGACCAGGACGCCGGACGGCAAGCTCATTCACATGCAGCCGATGGCAGTGGACAGCGAGTCGGCGCGAAGCGAACTGGATTTTCCCGCCAAATACGGACAGCACACCCGGCAGATACTGGCTGAGACCGGCCTGAATGAGGCCGAAATTACTTCGCTTGCCGATGCGGGCGTGATCTTCGGAAACCCTCAATCTGGCGAAACGGGAGCAAAACAATGAAAAGCAACAAACTGGACCACATCTGCATCGCGGTCAGGAACCTGGACGAGGCGCGGAAAATCTGGGAACCGATCCTGGGCAAAACGCAACCCGATGATGCCTATGTCGATGAACCGGAAAAAATTCGCGTGGCGCGTTACTGGCTGGGTGAAATCGGTTTTGAACTGATGGAATCAACCACCCCGGACGGAGACGTGGCGAAGTTTATCGAAAAGCGCGGCGAGGGCGTCATGCTGGTCAGCTTCAACGTGGACAACACGCGCGAGGCGGTAGACGAAATCAAGGACCAAGGCTACCCGATTATCGGTGGCATACGCCAGTTCCGCGACTGCGAATTCGCCTTCATCCACCCCGGTAAAATGAACGGCGTCCTGCTGGAACTGATCGACGATAAGTGGACAACAGAGAAACGCCCGTAAGAGCCCGCTTGCGGGCGAAAGGATAAGCAGCATCCGGCATAACCGTAAGAGCCCGCTTGCGGGCGACATCTGGAGGCTTGAATACGAGTAAACCTTTCGCCCGCAAGCGGGCTCTTACATTAGCCCAAGTTCAAGCCGTGCTGCTTCGGTCATGTATTCCGGTCGCCAGAATGGCTCCCAGGTCAGGTCGATCTCAACTTCTTCCACGCCATCGACCAGCCTGATGGCGCGCTTGATCCACTCTGGAATTTCCTCGGCCACCGGGCAGGTCGGCGCGGTCAGCGTCATGATGACCAGCACCACGCCATCTTCCTGGAAACGCAAATCATAGATCAGCCCCAGATCAAACACGCTGACCGGTATTTCCGGGTCGAACACGCTGCGTAGCGCTTCCACCACCTGTGGTTCCAGTGGAGAATCAGCAGTTCCCTCCAGATAGGGAACCAGCAAATCCTCGTAATTGATCTCAGTATCCATAAAGAAGGTATGCCATAACCCTAAAGTAAGAGGCCCCTTGGGGCCGAATATTCACAAAAAAAGCACGATTTCGGCCGCAAGCGACCTCTTACAAGGCAGTAGAGCGGCAAAAATCACTAAATCAATATTATGGTACTATAATACGGGTTTAAAGGGGTCAGGTTCAATTAAATCATTTTTGCAGGAGGATTCAGAGTTGGGTGCTAATTTAATCGAACCCGACCTGCTCCATATCCGCCGTGCCGGAGAGTCCGATCTGCCCGCCATCAAGCTCTTTGACGAACGCAGCAACAAGGACGCCAACCCGCGCTACTGGCAGGAAATGTTCAGTCGCTACGGTGACGATGAGAGCCGGCAACTCTTTCTGGTGTGCGAACAGGATTCAGAAATTGCCGGTTTTATCATCGGCGAGATCAGGGACTGGGAATTCGGCTCGCATCCCTGCGGCTGGATATTCGCGCTGGGTGTGCGCCCCGATATCCGTCTGAGTGGCGTTGCGACCCGTTTGTACACTGCGATGTGTGATTTTTTCAGGGGAGCCGGGGTTAACGAAGTACGCACCATGCTGGCCCGCCAGGACATTGACACCCATTCTTTTTTTCGCAGCCAGGGCATGATGGCGGGGCCGTATATCCAGTTGGAAAAAGAGTTGTGAAGCTCCAGCAGTCGACACTGCTTGGCCTGTATGCGGTGCTTGAACTGGCTAAAGCCGGTGGCGAGCAGTTATCCGCCGCCGAGATCGCGCAAAAATTCAATGTATCAATCAACCACCTGGCCAAAGTGTTGCGCATCCTGGTTAAAGCCGGCCTGCTGCAGGCAGCGCGCGGCGCCGGGGGTGGTTATCGGTTTTCGGGCAATTCCAAACGCACCACCCTGATGGATGTCATTGAGTTGTTCGAACCGGTGTTGATCGAAGGCTTTGAAGACCTCGACCAGCCACAGCAAACAGATGTGGAAGCCGGCCTGGCCGTCGCCCTGGTCGAAATCAGTGAAATGATGGAGGCCACGCTGCGCTCAATCACCCTGCGGACCATGCTGAAGATTATGGAGCGTGCTTAAGCATTACCCTGACTGTTTGCTGTGCAAGCGCTAGGATAGGCACTGTGAGCTCTCTTTCAACATTCCAGGAATGCAACGCAATCCGTTATCGCCTGGATAGTGATCAGGGTCACTACGAAAGTTATTTTCAGCGAGCGAATCATCCGGACCGGCCACTGGCCTTCTGGATCCGCTACACGATTTTCTCTCCCCGAAATCAGCCGGGCGCGGCGGTTGGAGAGCTATGGGCTGTCTATTTCGATGGTGAGACCGGAAAGATCACAGTAGCCAAAGAAGTATGTCCGATTAACCGCTGCCGTTTCTCCACCGATGGGCTGGATGTGGCCATTGCCGATGCCGCACTGTCTGATAGTGGCCTCACAGGAAGTGCGACTGGAGCAGATGGTCGTATTGCCTGGGATCTGCAGATGGAAGGTGGCCAGGAACCGCTGCTGTTGCTTCCCCGCAAGCTCTATAACGGTGGTTTCCCCCGAGCCAAAAGCCTCGTGGGCATGCCGAATGTTCACTACATTGGCCAGCTTGTTGTCGGTGGGCAGCAGGTCGATATCCGCAACTGGCGGGGCAGCCAAAATCACAACTGGGGCAAACGCCACACCGATCACTACGCCTGGGGCCAGATTGCCGGTTTCGATAATGACCCGGACGCCTTTCTGGAACTGTCCACCGCACGTGTTCGTATCGGGCCCCTGTGGACCCCGTTTTTTACCCTGGTAGTGCTGAGGGTGGATGGTCAGACCGTTGCAATCAACGGTCTCAGCCAGGCGTTGAGAGCCCGCGCCCGCTTCGACAACAGGCGCTGGGAGTTTTCAACTGCCGCTGACGGTGTGTCCATCGAGGGCCATATCGAGGCGGCGCCGGAGACTTTTGTCGCACTGCGCTACGACAACCCGCCCGGTGGTCACAAGATCTGCCTCAACAGCAAATTGGCATCCTGCCACCTGACTCTGCGCAGGCCCGGCCGGGAAGCACTCAGTTTAAGTACTGAAAACCGCGCCGCTTTTGAGATTCTGAGCGATAAGCATAGAAAACCTGTTTCTTCGATACGGCTCCTTACAAATTTTTCCGTGTCCTTGTCGACAAAATAAACATAACAACTCTTCAGTCCCCTTGTAAGCAGTACTCGGTACGTATTTTTACTAGAGCTGAAAATTGATCTCCAGAGCGTTTTACTACTGTGTCATAGGAGCTTGATTTATCCCCCACCCAATCCATCAGTTCAAAGTCAAATGATAAATCTGAACCCCATATAACACCAATATAATCAAATTCAAATCCTTGGGCGGTGTAAACACAGCCAACCTGATCGATTCCATGGGGGGCGTGGGCCCAAAATGATGATTTCGGAATACGTTTCGCAAGCCTTCCAGCATCAGGCCGTGCATTCCAAGGTCTATTAAAGTTACCAATCTCAACATCAGCCACCAAGGAACCGTCTCTGTTTGGTTTTGACCAGGGCCAGCAAAAACCTGCCGTCAATCCGTAGGCTTCCCAAAAAAAGTTGACTTGAGCTTTTCAGCCACCCGATCCCTCAAGTCTTCCAAATCACCCACTGTGCATCCTCGTTAACAATTTATGTGATCATCGCTGTTACTGACAAATAGTAAAGTAGACGCCACCTTAATGGTATAACGCTACGTAAATGGACAGGTTTATGGATTCATGCCATCGTTAGATCGCACCGGTAATCAAGACCATGCTGGCGGATACTACCGGCCTGACTGAGATCATTTTGATATTGATGAAGTATCTTTATTTCGTTCTGGGGTGGCTGTTTTTCAGCCTGGGTGTTGTGGGTATATTTTTACCTGTACTGCCTACCACTCCTTTTATGATATTTGCTTTGTGGTTTTTTTCGAAAAGCTCTGAGAAATTTCACCACTGGTTGTACAACCACCGCCTGTTCGGCCCCTCCCTGAAACTTTGGGACAACTACCGGGTAATCCCCTTGTTCGCAAAAATTGTGGCGCTTGGCTTTATGGCCATCAGCATGTCCTTTATTGCCGTATCTTCACAAATTGACAACTGGCTTAAAGTGATGGTTGGTGTATTCATGCTATCGGCGGCAATATACATTCTCGGTAAGCCATCGAAGCCACCGGTGGACGAAAATATTTCTGCCTGAGGCAGGCAAAAGTGCTACCAGATCGCTGTAGCCATAAGGAGGTACAAAAAGCAGTACCCAATATATTGGAGTTATTCAGTCCCGGTTCATCCACTTGGCGATATTCTTTCCGTGAAGTTCGGAAAGTGACTCAAAAGGAGATAGAAATGGCTCAGTATATGAATAACGGCTACCTGAGAATTCTCGGTGCACTCGCCCTGGTCGTGGTTGCCTTGCCGGCCTGCGCCGGACAGTACAACGGTTCGTACTCAAACGCCGCCTACAACAATTCGCAGTATGACTATGCGGAGGTTTTGCATGTGGAGCCGGTCACTGAAATCGTCCAGATTCCGGAAGAACGGCAGGTCTGTCGGCAGGTGCCGGTTCAGCATAACGCTGTCCAGCAGGGCTCACCCGGGCCAACCATTCTGGGTTCCATCATTGGCGGTGTGATCGGTAGCCAGTTCGGTGGTGGTCATGGAAAAACGGCACTTACCATTGCCGGCGCCACGATTGGTGGGGCAGTAGCCCGCAACGCACAGAATCAGCGCTATCCTTCACAGCAGTACACCACGCTTCAGCAGCAGTGCCAAATAGAGACCAACTGGCGTAACGAGGAGCGCATTATTGCCTGGGACGTGGACTGGGCTTACCAGGGAAAAACCTACCAGACGCGGATGACCCAGCACCCCGGTGATCGCATCCGGGTCCGGGTTAATGTGGATCCGGTCTATCCCTGATGTTCGATCAATAGCAAAAAACTGTTGCAGGCCATCTCCTTCATGGATTGCAGGGCGCCTTCCTGTTTTTTGCCGGCACCGACAAACATTGTCATTCCCTCAATGGAGGCTGAGACGAACAGGGCAAGATGGCGCGTTTGCTGTTTATTGAGGCCGGGATTGATTGCATGAATCAGTTCACCCAGCGCCCGCCGTTCGTCCGCGTACATGGTTTCCATCAGCTCTGCGGCATAGGGATCGTGATTCGCCAGCGCCCAGAGTTCCGGAAAAAACCGGGTGGTGCGCCGGGTGTGCAGATCCTCAATGAGATAAGCGACGACTGCGACAAAATGATCTTCAGGAGAGTCACCGCTGGCATCAACGATTCGATCCATTTCATCAAGGTAGCCGCGCAGGATGTTTTCCAGCAGGTCTTTGAGCAGAGCTTCCTTGCCGGGATAATAATAAGTCAGGTTGCCCACCGTGATACCGGCCTGCAAAGCAATTTGCCGCAGGGTCAGTTTCTTGTAGCCCTGGGAAATCAATACCTCGGCAGCAGCGTCCAGGATGGCCTCGATCCGGGCCTGGCCTTTTTCGTAGGCGGCAACCCGTGCGCGCCGTTGCTTTTCTTTTTCTGGCATGGATAAAGACCCTGTGTTTGACAAATCTAGGGCAACCGTCCTAATATTGTACGCCAGTCCGAAAATAACTACTAGATCTGCAAAAAAAACTTGGAGATTCATTGCAATCCTGAAGAATTCAGTTGTTTGCTCAGGAAAAAAAATGAATAGACTTATCGTTAGAACGATTACAGCCGTCCTCTTGTTGGGCACTATCACCAGCGTTGCAAACGCATTTGATAAAGACTCGCTGGTGCGGAAAAAATGCATTGCTTGCCATGCATCCGAACACGGAAAATTGCATCGCGTTGAAGAATTGCGCACCACTCCGGAGGAGTGGACGGTCATCGTTGACCGGATGCACCGTTTATATGGAATGCGTATCAAGGAAGGTGAAATGGCAACCTTGCTGAAAGAGTTGTGCGCCACCCAGATTCTCAGTCCGGAGGAAGCGGCTAAGGTTGCCTATATCAGCCTGTTCAATAACCCCCAGACGATCGAAACCCCCAGCGGCGATGATGAAACACATTTGTTCACCACCTGTGTTCGTTGCCACAGTGCGGCGAAGATTTACTCCTACCGTATGACGGACTCTGCCTGGGGAAAGCTTCGTGATTTTCACCTCTACATCGATCCGGCCATCATGGGCCAAATGCGGGAAATGCACTGGCGGACCGAGGCGGATACGGCAATAGAATGGCTGAGTAAAAAATTAGCCTATAACAGCGCATGGACTGCCCCGCAAGAAAAGCCTGACGGTGAGTGGTTCATACTGGGGAATGAACCGGGTAAGGGTAACTATCACGGTAAAGCCAGCCTGAAATCCCTGGGTGATGATGAATTTAGCCTGGAAGGCGCACTGGCCTACTCTGACGGGACCGGGGAAACTTTTTCGGGGGAAGCCACCCTTTACGGCGGCTACGCGCTACGCACCCGTAGTCACCATAACGGTAGCGCCACCATGGGGGCGTTTAGTTTTGTGGACGGCACCATCCGTGGTGAGCATCAGCACAATGCACCGGATTTCCGTACGTCATCGTCTACCTGGTACCCCATTACCGGGGACAGCCGGGCCCTGCGAATGACCCCGGACTACCTGTTGAACGGTGAAGAAACAACGGTTCTTATTGAAGGAATTGGCTTGCCGGAAGTCGACGCAAAAGACATCGCAGTATCCTCGGATGAGGTCGAGGTCGTGCAGGCCGCCAGAAGCAGTCCTGAATCCATCGAAGTCGTGCTTGTTTACCGGGGCACAGGCCACGGTAGCGCCAGCGTCAGCATAAACGGACTTGAAGCCGGTTCAGTGAAATTGGCCCCGGGGATTGATTTTCTGAGTGTCAGCCCGGCAATGGGGCGGGCCAGGGTCAATGGTGGTGTTTACAATCCGGCGGAAGGTGTGCAATTCCAGGCTCTGGCGTGGTCCAGCGGTGCAAATGCCGATGACCCGGCGGATGACTATTTGCTCGGCCCGGTTGCAGCAAAGTTTACTCTGGCGGAAGAAAAAACCCGACCCAATGATGACGACCTCATTTATCTGGGTGCGATCCAGGCAGACGGAACCTACCTTCCCAGCAGTGATTACAACCCCATTCCCGGCCGTGAATACGGCGGGGAAGGCATAGGCATGGTGAAAGTGATCGCCGAGTACACTCGCGGTGTGGATTCTTACACCGCAGAAGGGCGCCTGGTGGTTACCGTGCCCGACTACATTCAGCGTTTGAGATGATGGATTGCAGATGGCGGTAGTAAAGAAATGGTCTTGAAATTATGAATGGGGCACTGTCCTGGGCGGCTCATCGTGTATTCAGCCGTTCTGATGAGCATTTTCTCTTTGCGGTAGATGAGGCGAGCCTGTTTTCCCTGACTGAGGAAGCACGGGATATTGTAGCCAGATGGCGGTCATTCAAATTCATTGAACTGGACAAAGTCCCAGCCCCCGACCTGGAGGTGCTGCAGGGTTTGCGGGATGCGCAGATACTTTTTCCGGCAACGCGGGAAAAGGAAATGCCTGCTCCGCTCAAAGCGGGGAGTGTGCCGCTTTCGACGCTGGTGCTGGAAGTTGCCCAGGACTGCAATCTTCGCTGTACCTACTGTTATGCCGATGGCGGGACCTATGGCGCGGTCCCCTGTCTTCTTGCACCTGAGACAGCGCGCAAGGCAGTGCGCTATTTGCTGGACAATTCGGGCGACCGGGAGAACGTGACTCTGATATTTTTCGGCGGCGAGCCCTTGATGAACATGCCCGCAGTGAAAGCAGCGACCAGCGAGGCGCTGGCCTACGGCCGCACATTGGGCAAGCAGGTCCACTTTTCACTGACCACTAACGGCACATTGCTGGATCCGGAAATTATAGATTTCCTGCGGGTTCACCGCATTTCCGTTGCGGTCAGCATGGATGGTCCAGGTGACATTCATGACCGCAACCGTCCCGATGAAAACGGCAAGGGAAGCTATGGCGAAATCGTCTCCCGCCTGGGGCCTTTGCTGAAAGACTCACCCGCTCCCGTGGCGGCCAGGGTAACCCTAGCGCCGGAGCAGTGGCACCGGGTGGTTGAAGTATTTGACCACCTGATGGGTCTTGGTTTTCATGAAGTGGGTATTGCCCCGGTCAGCCCGGTCAGCAAGGCCCTGATGCCTACCGAGAGTCAGGATGCTGCACTGCTGGAAGGCTTTGGAGAACTGGCCCGGCGTTTTGTCGAGCATGCCCGGAACGGGCAGGTCATGCCGTTCTCAAATGTGCTTGACCTGTTGGGGCGGATTCATCTGGGACAAACAAAAACGGTGTCATGCGGGGCTGGCTTGGGGTATATGGCCGTTGATGCAAAAGGGGGCTTTTTCCCCTGTCACCGCTTGACCGGCGATACGGCTTTCTGCTCCGGGAATCTTGAAACCGGTATCGATACGGACAGGGTAAATTCTGCCCTGGATACATTAAACGAGGGGCGCGAAGAAAGCTGTTCCAAATGCTGGGCCAGAACACTGTGTGCCGGTGGCTGCCACTATGAAAATCATTTGCGTGAAAACAAGCTGGGCCTGCCACGTGGAACCTCTTGTAAATTTATTCGAAGTTGGCTGGATCTGGGTATGAAAACCTACGCTGAATTACGCACCGACGGTGCGATTGAGGCAATGGGTCGCCGGCTTCAACAACGTGCACAATGTTAGGAAACTGTCGGATTTAACATGATCTGCTGCGGAAAAACCGACAGTCTCCTGGTGTCGTGTGAGTACACCAGAAGGAGTTTGAGATGAAAAAGAAAAGGCCGATCGAGGCGCTCAATGAAAAAGCCCGGGCCATCCAGTCTTTGACCGAGGGAGAGGAAAAATCGGTGGAGGCCCTCCAGGAAGGGCCTCCGGCCATGCCGGTGGGTTGTACCACCATTTTCGACACCGGTTGGGAAACCAACCCGCGCCCCACCTATCCGGTCGGTAACTGCCAGTCTTCAGCCAAAGATTTTCATGGTTGCGCCGGGGATTGCTGGTGGCCTGCACAGGTGCCGGACGGTTTGACCAATCACGAGGATTTTGACAAGCAGTGCCCCAATGTCGCCAGAGACTGGCGGGTCATCAAGTACGATTAAAGGGTTGGATATGAACACAAAGCTGACAAGTTTTCTGCTGATCGTCGTCATTTCCCTGGGGCTGAATTCCGCCTCCGCAAGTGCAAAGGATACTTTCTATTACCTGGGCTACGGGCTGATCCAGATTATCGATGGCGACAGCGATGCCATTGTGGGTGAAATCCCGGTCGATGGCTGGGTCCGGGAGTCGGATTTCTCAGCCGACAGGAAGTTTTTATATGTGGTCACCAAACGGCATCTCATACAGAAAATTGACCTGGAGACAAGACAGGTTGTGAACACCATTGATGCAGGCGGTGGTGGCTGGGACCGGTTTATCTACGGGTTCGATCTCGCCCCCGATGGCAAGACCGCTTACGTTAACCTGCTGTCGCGCACCACCCGCAAGGGTGAAGCGGTAGTTGCTCCTCCCATGCTGGCGCAGATAGACCTTGAAGAAGGGCGCATTCTGCGCAGTATCGAAGTGCCATGGGGTGCTGCTTCACTGGTCTCGGTAAAAAACGCCACGAGTATCTACGTTATTGGTAAAGACATCACAAAAGTAGATGTGTCCGGCAAAAAAATGAAGATCACCGGAACTTACCCCATGTTCGAGAAAAAGTGGAATGTTTTACCGCTGTGGGATAACACAATGGGAAACGGTGGTGTCTTTATGGTGAATTACTACACACCTGAATTTATGGGGCTGCTTTCCATTGACGCGAAAAGTGGTGAAATTACCGACACACCGCTTGAGGGTGCACCTGTCTTTGCCTACAGCGTAATGCGATCACCGGATAAAAAGAAAGTCTATGCGGTGATGGATGAACTGACGGTTATTGATCTGGAAACCCGTAGCTATGAGCACATTATTCCCATTTCCGGGGGAACTCATTACGCGATTAATGTTTCCAGTGACGGCAGTAAGGTTTACGTCGCCGGCGGTGGCGCATCGACTATCATATTTGATAGCAAAACCCTGAAACCCATCAAAGTTCTGCAGATGGAAACGGATGGTATGGATCTCAGGCGTTTGACCCATTAGTGTGGGGTAGCGCGTAAATGGAATATGCTCTGCGCATTGCCGGGCTGGAAAGCCCCGTCAAGAGCCCCGGGGATTATTGCGATGATGCGTTGCGGGAAATGTGTGCTGATGAGTCATTCGCCGCACTCTATTTTGGCTCGGAGTTTTGCCAGGAATTGATACCGGGCATCAAAGAGATTGAAGTGTTTTGTACCCGTTGTGCGGAAGAGGGTGTGGAGGCCGTGCTGCTCACTCCGGTGTTGACGCAAAAAGGCCTGAACCGCCTTGAACGCCTCTTCAGCGGCTTGCACAGACAGCAGTTGTTTCCCGCTGTCGTCTTCAACGACTGGGGTCTTCTTGAGTTACTTCGAACGAAATACCCCGATTTTCCATTACGCATGGGTCGCTTGATGAACCGGGGGCTCAGGGATCCGCGGCTGGACATGCAAGCACCCGGTTCCGGGGGTGAGAATATTGAAAGAGGGGCAGGAATCAGGAAGCTGGCTTCCGCTCTGGGCATTAGTGCGGTGGAAACGGATGCCGACCTGGAGCCCGGCTATCTGGGTGACGGCAGCAACGGGCTTGCGCGTGCCTTGCACGTTCCTTTCACCTTCGCAGCCTCAGGAAGAAACTGCCTGGAGAAGGCTGCTGGCAGTTTGGCAGACGGAGCGGAGTTGACCCGGGGAATCTTTACCCATGGCCTGAAATCAGGCTGCAAAGCTCCCTGCCGGGGTATCTACAGGCAGGAGAATCGCCAGGATACCGGAAAAGAAATGTGGCGGGCCGGCAATACGCTGTTTTTCAAGGCGCCGCCGGAGTGGATTTCGCGTCACATGGTGTTTGCTGACCGCCTGGTATTTCACCAGCAGCCGATACCGTGAGAAATTGGCCATGAAGATACTCTCCCCACTCCGAAACGCCAGTGAAGTTCAGCCTTTGCAGGAGGCCGGCGCCGATGAATTCTATTGCGGGCTGGCTCCTCCCGGGTGGGCGGAGAAGTTCGGGTCAGCCTGGCCCAATCGCAGGCGCGCGGACTCCGCAGGCGTGTCGGATGAGCAAGCCTTGCGGGAAATGATAAGGGCTGCCGCCTCAATGCCCGTTTACGTTGCCCTGAACTCACCTTTCTATCCGGCGGGTGCGGTGGAAATGCTGGCGCAGTTTGGCCAGCACTTGTTGCAGGATATGGGCGTCAGCGCCCTGATCGTGGCTGATATGGATCTTTTGCTGGCGCTGATTGAAGCAGGCCATGCAGAACAATTACATCTTTCCAGTCTGGCGACTTCAAGCAATAGTGGCAGTTCCAGCTTCTTCAGAGGGCTGGGGATCTCCCGCATTATTCTGCCAAGACACCTGACCCTGGCGGAAATCGGTCACTGCGTGATCGATGAAATGGAGTTCGAGGCATTCCTGATCAACGATGGTTGTGTTTTTGAAGAAGGTTTGTGCGCCACCACCCATGACGCCGGGACTTTTTGCCTGAATGATGGCAACGGGCTGAAAGATATGCCTGCCGGCTTACTCGACCGTTACGATTTTTGGAAGTGGACACAGAATAATTGTGGCTGCAGTACCAGTCGGGGTTATCCGCTGGGGCCCTGTGCGCTTTGCGCCATTCCGAAACTGCAGGCGGTAGGCGTGAGGAGTCTCAAGGTGGTCGGACGGGAAGCCTCGCTTGAGCGAAAATTTGCCTCGGTCAAACTCGCTGCCATGGCTCGGGATATCGCCCTCAATGGTGGAAGTGCGGAGAGTATCAGAGAAGCGACCATTGCCGTTCGTGGCGCTGCGTCACTTTGCCAGGATGCCCATGCCTGCTATTACCCGGATGTCTGGAATGACAGGAAAACCCCGGGTAAATCGAGTGGCAAATCGAACCATAGTTTGCAATTGAGACTGGCCACTTGAACCAGCTGAAACTTTTTACCGGACACCTCAGGCAGCGAAAAAAAACGTTGGCCGGCCTTTTTTTGCTGGGACTGGTTGGTTCTGCCGCATCTCTGTCTACCCCCCTGATTGGCAAAGCCTTTATTGATGCAGTGGTCGAACGGGAAGACTACGGGGTAATTCCCATCATAGCGGCAGCCCTGGTTGCGCTGGCGCTGGCCGATGTCCTGATCGGATTTGTGTCACGAATGGTGCATGCAAAACTGTCCGCCGGTGTGCTGGTTGAAATAAGGCAAAGGCTGTTTCGTCATTGCCTGTATGCGCGGATTGAAGGCGTGGAGCACTTTCGTCACGGTGACCTGCTGAGCCGCTTTGGCTCCGACATTCCAAAAATCCAGTCCTTGCTGGTGGATGGAGTGATTGGTTTCCTGCACAACGTGCTGTTTCTGATTCTCAGCGCCGTAATCCTAATCTATCTGTCGCCCGTCCTCGCGCTTTGGAGTTATCTCGGCCTGGCTCTGGCCCTGATTCTCACGGTCGCTTTTCGGGGGCCGATCGAGACCGGTACGCGCGGGATTCGCGAGCAGATGGCGGACCTGTCCCATTTTCTCGCTGAACGGCTGGGCGCACTGCGGGGAATCCGCTTTCACCGGGCGGAAACTCAGGAGATCGAGACATTCAGGGACCTGAATGAACAACTGGTTCAGCAGGTGCTGCGGTTTCAGGTGACCCAGTCAGCGGCCACCCAGTTACCGGGGCTGGCGCTGTCGATCAGTCTGGCCTGGATTTATCTGCTCGGTGGCGGTCAGTTGGAAAGCGGCGCAATCAGCCTGGGTACTTTTGTCGCCTTTGTGCTCTATCAGGGGCGTCTATACGGGCCGGCTTCCAGCCTTTTGGGACTGGTCAGAACCCTGCAGGAGGCTCGTGTCAGCCTCGACCGTGTAGCAGAAGTACTGGGTGATGAAGAAGATCACAGTTGGGTCGATTCCATGGCAGCAGAGCCGGCAGATGCAGATCAACCGTTGTCGGTTTGCCTCGATAATGTGAGTTTTACCTACGGGGATTCTTCACCCGTACTGAGTGGATTGAACCTTCATCTGGCACAGGGCGAGAAGGTGGCGATATTTGGTACGTCGGGCGCGGGTAAATCGACCCTGGTGCAACTCCTGTTTGGACTGCGCATTCCCCATGCCGGCACGGTACGGGTTGGCGCCGCAAGCCACGCAGGCGTGAAAGGCAAGTCCATCCATAACACCCTTAGATACTGTTCATCAGACCCCTTCCTGCTGCATGCCAGTGTGCGGGATAATCTTGCTTACGGAAATCCCGCTATCACCACTGAAAAAATGCTGGAGGCTGCCAGGCTGGCCGAGGCAAACAAATTCATCCTTTCCTTACCCGAAGGATTTGATACGGTCATCGGTGGCCGTGGGCACAGTCTTTCCGATGGGCAGCGCCAGCGGCTTGGGTTGGCGCGCCTGTTCCTGGCGGACCCGGATGTGCTGGTACTGGATGAAGCCTTTTCCGCCATGGATCCGGAAACGGAAAGCCGCGTGCGCGCCAATCTTTTCAGCGCTTTTGCAGATCGTGCCGTTTTGGCCATAAGTCACCGGCTAAGCGGGCTTGACCAGTTTGACCGTTTGCTGCTGTTGCGTGATGGGCAATTACACCCTGTGAGCAAAGAAGCACTATTGCGCTATTTTGAACTGCACAGCCCGGCAAAAGTAGAAGACCGGGAAATTCAGGCTTGACGGGTTGGACCGTGCGGAAATTGCTGATCGGAATCGTGGACACGGGAGTCAACCCCTGGCATTCACATGTTCGCGGCGAGGTGAGCGGGTGCCGGATCTATCTCAATTCAGATCAACAAATTTGTGAAGACAATGATTTCAGCGATCCGCTTGGTCACGGAACCGCGGTGGCGGGCGTGTTACGCAAAGCATTGCCGCATGCGGGATTATTTGCGGTGAAGGTATTTGAAAATGAGCTCACCACGTATCCCTCACTGGTGGCCCGGGGCATCCTCAGGGCTGCCGCAGAAGGTTGCGACGTCATCAATCTGAGCCTGGCCTTGCCGCCGGGTTCGGGCGCAGGGCTGATTGCCGATGCCTGTGTTGCGGCCTGTGAAGCGCGGGTTATTCTGGTAGCAGCAGGTCATCAACAACAACCCGACTTGCTGCCGGCTGCCCTCGCGGGTGTTTACGGCGTGATTTGTGATGATGAATTGCAGGCTGGCGAAGTAGAATTGCAGGGCGCAGGGCCATACGCCTGCCGCGCACAGGGCTTGCCGCGTGAGTTGGATAACATTCCGTCGAGAGTCAATCTGCGGGGGAATTCACTCGCCTGTGCCCGGGTTACGGCTTACCTGGCACAAATGCTGAGTAACAGCCGCGAAGGTCAAGTGGAATTGACTTGAAATTCCGCTGATTGCGCCCCGGACTCCTTCCCCGTACCATCCGACAATGAACACCATGGAAACTTCCGAAGATACCCGGACACCGCACCTGCGGGTTTGGGCAATCGCCGGGCCGGCGATCCTGGCCAATTCCTCTGCTCCCCTGGTTGGTTTCGTGGATACCTGGGCGATCGGACACCTTCCCGGGGCGGTACATCTGGCTGCGGTCGGCCTCGGCAGCGTTATTTTTAGCTACATCATGTGGGCCTTCGGTTTTCTGCGCATGGGAACCACTGGCCTGGTTGCGCAGGCCAAAGGCAGGAATGACTCGACAGAACTCGTTGCGACGGTCATTCGTTCCAGTGTGCTGGCGCTGTTCTTTGGCCTGACATTACTGGCCTTGCAGGAGCCCATTCTGGTGCTGTCGCTGAAGGCGATGGCGCCACCGGATGCCGTGGCGGAAATCACCGCACAGTATTTTCGTATCCGCATTTGGGCCGCCCCGTTCACCTTGTTGGTTTTCGCACTGTCGGGCGTGCTGTTCGGGCTGGGAAGGACCCGTGCCGTGCTGTGGATCCAGTTGCTGCTTAACGTGAGCAACGGCGTATTGAACGTGGTGCTGGTGATCGGCTTCGACATGGGTGTGCCCGGGGTCGCATGGGGTACTTTGATTGCCCAGTGCCTGGCCGCAGTGGGCAGCATCTGGACGATGATCAGTTTGTTCGGCCTGAAAGTCCTGCAGGATGCCGTACTCGATGCACGAAGCTGGGTGCTGGAACGTTTTCGTCATCTGATCTTTATCAATGGCTTCATCTTTATCCGGACCATTTTTCTGATGACGGTTCTGGCCATGGTCATGCGTGTTTCCGGCAGTATGGGCGAGACGGAAATGGCTGCAAGCCATGTTATCAGCCAATTTATGATGCTGATGGCTCTGGGTCTGGACGGCTTTGCACATGCTGCTGAGGCACTGGCCGGTTCCGCCTGGGGTCACGGTAAACGTGAAGCATTCCGGCGCTGGGTTGTGATCAGCAGCGCCTGGGCGCTAGCCGCGAGCCTGGTTTATACGGCGCTCTTCTGGCTTGTCGGCGACGGCATCATTGCGCTGCTGACCGATCTGGAGGATGTGCGGACGGTGTCGCGGGAACTGATGCCCTTGCTTGTCATCATGCCCGTCATTTCGGTGTGGTGCTACCAGTTGGACGGGGTCTTTATCGGCGCTACTGCAGCAGTTGCCATGATGGTGACCATGGGGATTGCCTTCGGTATTTACCTGCTCATTCTCAACCCAATGACCGCTGCATGGGGGCTCAGAGGCTTGTGGGGTGCGATACTGGTGTTTATGGCAGCGAGGGGAATTACGCAGTTGATGTGGTATCCACAGTTGGAGCGACGCCTGGCCTGATTAAGCATAGCTTGACCTACATCCTGAAAGTGACACACTTTAAGTGTAATCTGCGCTTGTTATGTATCACTTTAGTGCTTAAGATGGCCGGTGGGAACCTGTCATATGATTCACTCTGGAGGATAAGCTGACATGCAAGTGCTCAAGTCTCCCCTGTCTTTGGGCGAGGTAACACCAAATATTGGCACGATGCTGCTCAACAACCGGGATCGCTACGGTGACCGCAACGCATTTGCACAACGTCAGGACGGTCCCTATCGCTACTGGAACTGGCAGCAGATGGTCGACGACATTATCACTGCCGCGGCCTATGTGTTGCCTACCAATGAGGTTGAGGAGGATGCCGTAGAAAACCGGGTAGCGATCTTCTCCGCCAACAGCTATCACCGCCTGGTATCGGAGATGGCAGTCATGGCCACCGGTATGGTCGCTGTGCCGGTCTTCGCCGGCTATGCATCCGAGTTGATGTCCGACCTGATCGGTTTTGCAGACGTTGGCTGCCTGGTGAGTGACAACCTTGAAAAAGTCGCTACCCTGCGCGCTGATTGCCTGCCGCGCCGGGTGCTGGCTATGAATGGCAGTGCCGCTACCGCCGATACGCAATTGCTGGAGAAATTGTCCGGGCTGGGGGTTAGCAGCGTCACGTTCATGGAAGATTTGCTTGCCACCGGCGCCACAGAAGATATCTGTGGGATTGAAAAGCGGATGCGGGCTGTGGAAGCAGACCGCCTGGCCCTGATCATGTTTACATCCGGCACCAGCAGTTTTCCAAAGGGAGTCCAGTTGACACATGGCAACCTGCTGTCACAGCAAAAAGTGCTGGAAATTCTGTGGAAGCCCGAACCTGGAATGCGCTTTTTATGTTATTTGCCCTGGCATCACAGCTTCGGCGGATTATTTGAGCGATTCTTTGCATTGCATTCGGGAGGTTGCCTGGCGATTGATGATTCTGCCGGCAAGGATGTGGCCAGGTTATTACAGAATTTCGCGGAAGTGAAACCCAGTGTCTATTTCAGCGTGCCCAAGGTGTACCAGGAAATCGTTACCCGAATCCTGTCTGAACCGGAACTGGGTGAACAGTTTTTTCACGATGGACTCAAGTTCGTTTTTACCGCCGCCGCACCATTACCGATCAGCACCTCGGAAATATTCAGGAACAAGGGTGTTCCTGTGGTGGAAGGCTGGGGTCTTACCGAAACATCGCCCTGCTGTACCCTGACTGAACTCAGCCTTGAGCGTACACCGGGTGTCGTGGGTTTTCCGATTCCCGGCGTTGAACTCATGCTTGGGGATGAAAATGAGATTTTGGTGAAAGGTCCGAACATCATGCGGGGCTATTTCAGACGGCCGGATCTGACCGCTGAGGTGTTCAGTGACGGCTGGTTCAAAACCGGTGATGTTGGCGAAATTACATCCGAGGGCGTTCGGATCATTTCGCGGATTGACCGCATGTTCAAGCTGGACAACGGCGAGAAAGTTTTTCCGGCGCGCATCGAGGATCGCATTGCCGGGCGCTGTAAATTTATCAAGTACGCCTACGTGTTCGGTTCGGGTCAAAAACACCCGTCTTTGTTGACTTTTCCCAACCATGAACTGATGTCGGCTGATGGGGGCGGTAAACTGGATCAGTCCGACTGCAAGTATCCGGGTTGCCTGGGTGATCTTGCCGGTTGTCTGGGTGAATGTATTGCGGAAGAACAGAAGGCGGGAGCAGCGTTTGAGCGCGTCGATGCCGCGGTCGTCGTCGATACGGAACTGACGGTCGAGGCCAATCAACTGACTCCGTCGTTTAAGCTGATTCCACGCAAGATCGAAGAGGATTTCAAGAAGACCATCCAGGCGATGAAACGCAAGCATTTGGATGATTTGCCGGAAGATGCAAAGATTATCGATATGGAAGGCAGGTAAGCGGCATGAATAAAGAGGCAAAAGAGGTCTGACATGGATATGAAACAGGTCATGAAGGATTATTTCCTTGATCTGGACCAGGCGTCAAAAGACCCTGCGCGTAAAGTCGCATGGTGTACCTCGGTCGGTCCTGCCGAAATTTTGCGCGCCATGGGTTTTGAGGTGTTTTTTCCGGAGAATCACGGTGCCATGCTGGGTGCTACCCGGGTGTGCATGGACACGATCCCCAAGGCCAATGCCTTCGGTTACTCACCGGATATCTGCAGTTATCTGACCAGTGATGTCGGCGCCTATCTCAAAGGCATTACGCCACTGACAAAAGCCTACGGCATTGAGACGACTCCGCGCCCGGATGTGTTGGTGTACAACACCAACCAGTGCAAAGACGTGATGCACTGGTTCGAATATTTTGCCCGCGAGTTTGATGTGCCGGTATTCGGTATTCATCCGCCGACCCACCTGCCCGAGGTTGAGGCAAGCCATGTTGATGACGTAGTAGCGCAGTTTGAAGAACTGATTGAATTGCTAGAGAAAATCCAGGGCAAGGCACTGGACCCCGAGGCTCTGCGCGAGGCTTGCGCCCTGTCCAAGGAGGCGACTGATCTGTGGGCGGAAGTACTGGAGACCGCAACGGCCCGACCCAGTCCACTGACTTTTTTCGACGGCACCATCTATATGGGTCCCATCGTGGTATTGCGCGGGACCGAAATTGCGCGCGATTACTACCGCTCCCTGCTCGCAGAACTCAGGGAAAAAGTAGCGGCTCACGAGGCGGCGGTTCCCGGCGAGACCAAGCGTATTTATTGGGACGGCATGCCGGTATGGGGCCGTTTGCGGGCCATGTCCGAGTTATTCAAGAGCAACAATGCCTGTGTGGTGGCCTCGACTTATTGCAATAGCTGGATATTTTCCGATTTTGATCCGGAAGCCCCTCTGCCCAGCATGGCCAGAGCCTACCTAAAAATATTTATCAACCGCAACGACCGTTACAAGGAAGACTACATCCGTAAACTGGTGGATGAATACGCCATTGATGGCGTGGTTTTCCACGATGCCAAGACCTGTCCGAACAACAGCAACAGCCAGTACAATTTGCCGGCCCGTTTGCGGGACAGTGGAATTCCTGCCGTTATAATCAACGGTGATCTGTGTGATCTGCGCTGTTTCTCGGATGAGCAGTCAGCCACGGTAATCGAGGCCTTTGTAGAGACACTTTGATATGGATAACGCTGGCATGACAGCGGATACAACAAGCAAGCAGGAGCATCTTTACTGGGGTGTGGACTGCGGCAGCACGCAGATCAAGGTTTGCGTGTGCGATAGCGAGGGGACGATTTTGCACAAGCGGATCGGGCGCACACTGTTCCCGTTGATGGAGCATGTTTGCAAACCTCTGGCAGGTGAAGATTCAGGCTTGTCGCCGTTGACGGATGATCTGCAAGGCTTGAAGGAAAACCATACCCTGGTTGCCACCGGTTATGGCAGAAACCATATCAAATTTGCCGACGGAAAACTGACCGAAATCAGCGCGCATTTTCTTGGTGCGCAACGCTTGCTGCAATTGGAAGGTCCCTACACTATTGTTGATATCGGTGGCCAGGATTCCAAGGTCATCGAAGTACATGATGGCCGCGTCGGTCAGTTTGTGATCAATCGCAAATGTGCGGCCGGAACCGGCGCCTTCATTGAGGAACTGGCGCATCGCCTTGAAGTGAAGCTCG
Source organism: Gammaproteobacteria bacterium (assembly GCA_024279945.1). Taxonomy (GTDB): domain Bacteria; phylum Pseudomonadota; class Gammaproteobacteria; order Xanthomonadales; family SZUA-36; genus JAJRRA01. Next base: position 15,122 of record JAJRRA010000078.1, on the reverse strand, counting down.
AAGACCTGACCGGTCTTGCCCGGGCACACGACAAGGAAATGACGCTTAACAGCTATTGCACGGTGTTCTCGGGCCAGGAAGTCATAAAGATATTGATGCACGGTGAGCGTCTGGAAAATCTGATCCATGCGCTCTATGCTTCGGTGGTTCAGCGAATTCTGGAAATGACCAGCCTGACCACTGATACGGTCGTGTTTTCCGGCGGTGTGATGAATTATAATCCGGTTTTGATGGATATGTTCAAAGAAAAATTGCCGGATCAGCGTACGGTTCTGGTTGAAAATGCACAGTATTGTGGCGCCTATGGCGCCGCCCTGTTTGGCCGTGGACTGGCTGAGAAGCAGGCTCAGAAGTTTTCCCAAAGCGAGATCGATGTGAAATTATCCCTGTAAGAGCCCGCTTGCGGGCGACCATTACAGAGCGGTCGGTCCCAAGGGACCTCTTACAATTATGCTCCCTAATTGGAGAGGCCCTTGAAAGCATATTATATTTTAGCGGCGCTAATACTGGCATTGTCAGTATCAGACTGTTCGAAATCACCTGCCCCCGATCAGACAGCAGTTGCGCCCGCCAACCCCAGGGCACCCGTCCCCACACCGATCTACCCCGATATTGAAATTTTATCGACCATGATGAAGGCCGGGGACACCACCAGTGCAGCAATCGTCTCTGATTCCATTTCGCGCGCCCGGCAGTTTGCCGAGCTGAATGTGTTTATCACGCTGGATGCTGAGGGTGCCGCAGCCCGGGCGGATGAACTGGATCAATTACGTGCTGGTGGCGAGGTTCTTGGGCCTTTGCACGGTATTCCCCTGGTCGTGAAAGACAACATCCACGTTGCCGGGCTGCCTAATACAGCCGGTACGCCGAGCCTCAGGGAATTTGTGCCGACGGCCAGTAACGGTGTTGTTGAGCGGCTTGAAGCCGCCGGAGCCATTATTCTTGGGAAGACGAATCTGCACGAGCTTGCATTCGGGATTACAAGCAACAATGCGGCTTTCGGTGCTGTGAAGAATCCCTTTGATGCCCGTCTGATTCCGGGCGGCAGCAGCGGTGGAACAGCCAGTGCGATCTCAGCCGGGATCGTAGCGGCCGGACTGGGTACCGATACGGGTGGCTCCGTTCGCATTCCCTCTTCATTAACCGGCATTGTCGGTTTTCGCCCCAGTTCCGGGCGTTATCCGTCCACGGCGGTTACGCCGATCTCACATACCCGCGACACGGTCGGTTTGCTGTCACGCACGGTTTCTGACCTGATTCTGCTGGATGGCGTTATTGTGGCGGATGCCGAACCGGTAACGGCAATAGCGGCCGATAAAATACGGCTCGGTGTACCGCGTGCATTTTATTATCAGAACCTCGACCCAGAGACAGCCGCCGTTGTCGAAGCAAGCCTGACCCAGCTTGCGGACGCCGGCGTGCAATTGATCGAGGTTGAAGTTGCAGATATTGGTGATTTGCTGGAAAGGAGCGCATTTCCGATCGCGCTTTATGAAGTTGCCCGGGATATGCCCGCTTATCTGGAGAAATTTGGTACCGGTGTCGGCTTCAACGAGTTGGCGGGGGCCGTTGCCAGCCCCGATGTACATGGCGTGTTTGCTGCCGTGGCTGGTGAGGGCAGCGTGACGGATGAAGTTTATGCAGCGGCTCTGGAAGCCCGGGAGCAACTCAGAAAGAATTTCCGGGAGCTTTTTGCAAGCTGGAAACTTGATGCAATCATTTTTCCAACCACCATTCTGCCGGCCCGTCCGATAGCGGGCAGTATGGAAACGGTTGACCTGAACGGTGAGCAGGTTCCAACACTGCTGAGCTATATCCACAATACCGATCCGGCATCAATTGCCGCGTTACCCGGCTTAAGCCTGCCGGTTGGCCTGACGACATCCGGTCTGCCGGTAGGTATGGAAATTGACGGAGCAGAGCAAACCGATCGCCATCTTCTGGCTGTGGCTCGTACGCTGGAGCGCATCATCGGCTTTGACGGGCGACCGCCGCAAAACAGCCCTTGAACAGGGGGCTGAGTGTCAACTCAATGCATTAATTGTCCACTTTTATATGGACAGCCTATTGACAGCCTTAGGGCTAGTGTTACAGAATCAAAAAAATATTTTGATTTCTTGTATCATATTGTCGGGGACACTTAAAATAACAACGCCAATCGCTTCAGCATGGACATAGTGAAATATGGAACCATGATCGTGTAGTTTTTCATGTTTATTTTAGACATAAAATGTTTTTGTGGTATAAAAATGATGGCTAACCTGTTTACGAGGGAAATAACAGTGACTAAAAAAAGCGAAATCTTGAAGTATGGTATAGGACTGCTGGCGGCTGTTGCCCTATTGGGCACCGCTAACGCAGACGATAATGAAGAAGACAAGGACAATTGGCAGTTAGAGGAGGTTTTGGTCACAGCCACCCATCGCACGGAGAACATCCAGGATATCCCGATATCCGTCACCGCAATCAGCGGTGCAGATATGGAGCGGTCCGATATTTTTGATCCGACAACCATCGCTTATCGCGTTCCCGGCATGACCTACGGTGAGTTTGCGCCTGGTCAGGCGATTATTTCCCTGCGCGGTGTCAGTTCGGCTGACGATGGCGCCGGGCTGGATAATTCCGTGGCGCTGTTTCTCGACGGTGTCTATATTGGCCGAAGCGCTGCCATCAATTTCGATATGTTTGACCTGGAGCGGATTGAGGTCCTGCGTGGTCCGCAGGGCACGCTGTTTGGCCGCAACGCGATTGGCGGTGCGATAAACGTCACCACACTGAAGCCGTCCGATGAACTGGTCGCCAAGGTGGGAGCCACTGTCGGCAATGAAGGCATCCTGCGTTACCGTGGCCTGGTCAGTGGTCCTCTCTCTGAGAATCTGGCCGGAAAAATTTCCTTTACCCACAGAGAACACGATGGTTTCGTGCGGAACGTCATCCTGAACAAGGATATACAAAACGAGGATCAGACATCGGTCCGTGGACAGTTGAAATTTACAACGGATGCTTCACAGTGGCTGGTTTCTTCTGACTGGATGGAAGACAATCGCGATGACATGGGCAGGACACCCGTGGTCAATCGCGCACCATTGCTGCAAATACTGGCAGCCAATGGTGGGGGCGGCCCCAGGGAAACGGCAATCTCCAGGGATGGTTTCTCCAACCGGAAAGCCTACGGCATAAGCTTGCAGGGTGACATTGAATTCGGCCAGGGGTTGCTGACCACGATCACTGCGTTTCGTAAGGCTGATACCGATTGGGAAATGCCCTCGGTTGGTGCACCGCTCGGCGCTATTGGTTTACCGTTTGACGAAGTGATCGATGACATTGTTGAATCCATCGATACCTTTTCCCAGGAACTGCGCTGGACTTCCATGCTTGACGGTAACTTCCAGTATACGGCCGGCCTTTACTACCTGAATGAAGACACCAAACGCACCGAGATTTTCCGTATCACAAAGGCCGGTACCTTTGGCGACCCCAGTAATCCCTTTCGTATGACCGATCCCGGCTCACAAGCCATTATTGGTAACGAGTACGCATATACCGCAAACAAGACGGACAGTTACGCCGCCTACGCCGAAGGCACCTGGCGGCCCAATGACAAGTGGAGTTTCACGCTCGGCGGGCGTTATACCACTGATAAGAAGGACTATACCGCTATTTCAGTCAACTGCGATCTGGTCAGGGACAATGACCCGTCAATTATTGGCACGCAGTTTGAGAACTTCGCGGAGTGCGGTGGCGTGGGCGGTAGCCTGAACATCATCGCCGAGGCTTTTGAGGTCAATCCATCGGGCAGTTGGAATGACTTCTCACCCAAGATTGCCGCGCAGTATTACCAGAGTGACGACTTGATGTTCTTCGCAACGATTTCCAAGGGATTCAAGAGCGGTGGTTTTGCGGGATCTCAGGGTATTGAGTCTGTAGCAAGCAACCCGGTGGGTCAGGAAACTGCCTGGAATTACGAACTTGGCATGAAGGGTGACTTCTTCAATAACACCTTGCGGTTCAATATGACGGGTTTTTACATGGACTATCAGGATCTGCAGATCGTGCGTTTTGGTCCCGTTCCAGGTTCGGCTTTTGGCACTTTTATTACCACCAATGTGGGTTCAGCCGATATTTATGGACTTGAGACCGAATTTACCTGGCTGATTACTGAAGGGTTCCAGATTTCCGGTAATCTGGCCTTGCTCGATACCGAGGCCAATGACCTGATTATCAATGGGAAAGACTTATCCGGTACGGAACTGCGCCAGGCTCCGAAAACCTCATACAACATCATGGCGGATTATTTCCTGCCAAGCGGCATAGGTGAATGGGCTTTCCATCTCGAATTCAGCCACATTGATGAACAGCTTAACGACTACCTGTTCACAGCGACGGTACTCGATGAGCAGGACCTGCTGGACGCTCGTATTGGCTGGACCAGCACGAATGGCCAGTGGGAAGTTGCCTTGTGGGGCAAGAATCTCACGGATGAAGACTACTTCGCTCACACTTACGTGATTGGCCCTGGTGTGATCGGTGTCTGGGGTCCGCCGAGAACCTACGGCATAACTGCGACCTGGAACATCCGGTAATTAAGGTGTTCCTTAATAAAAGAGGGTGCGCTTGCGCACCCTTTTTTGTGGATGGTGGAAATTAGACAGATGAAGAAAGTACTGGTATCAATCATGGTTTTGTCGCTGGTCGCTTGTGCTGGCACGGCAACGCAGGACACGCCAAACCAGGTTCGTCTGCTGCGTGATAGTTATGGTGTGCCGCATATCTATGCAGATGAGATTTATGGGCTCTACTACGGCTACGGTTACGCTGTTGCCCAGGATCGCCTGTTCCAGATGGAAATGACCCGGCGCAGCACCCAGGGCACGGTTGCCGAGGTGCTCGGAGCAGACTATCTGGATTACGACAAGGGAACCCGCAGCTTGTTTGATCCGGCTTCCATACGTCGTCAACTGGATGCGCTCGCTGATAAGGACCGGGATATCTTTGCCGGTTTCGCTGCGGGAATGAATGCCTGGCTCGCTGAAATTCGTGCAAATGCCGGCGAATTGATGCCAAAACAGTTTATCGATAATGGATTTGAGCCGGCTGACTGGACTCCTTACGATGTGGTGATGATATTCGTCGGCACGATGGCGAATCGTTATGGCGACTTCAATACCGAACTGGATAATTTGAAGATACGGCAATCGCTGATTGCTCAGCACGGTGAACTTGCGGGTAAGGCTATATTTGACCAGTTGAACCCCCGTTTTACCAATAATGCGCCGACAACGATTCCCCGCGATGACTGGTCAGTACCCGTACCGGATAATCTCGCCCCCACGTATGGGGAAATGGCTGTTCCAGCCAATTACCTGGTTTTTTCCGCGCCGACAACGACCGGCATGAGTAATTGTTATGTCATCGGCAAGGATAAAGTCGAGGATGCAAATTCCATTCTCGTCAACGGTCCTCAGTTCGGTTGGTTCAACCCGGCTTATGTTTATTCTGTTGGCATGCACGCTGCCGGAATCGATATCGTTGGCAATACGCCTTGTGCCTATCCCATGATCATGTTCGGGCATAACCAATCGATAGGCTGGGGTAGTACCTGGGCCGGTGGTGATATTGTTGATATTTATGCCGAGCAGCTTAAGCCGGACGATCCGGGTCAATATTTGTACAAAGGGAAATACCGGAAATTGCAGCATCGGCTTGAGACGATCCGGGTTCGTGGCGGTGAAGACGTCAATATCGACGTCTATCGTCCAGTGCATGGTCCCATCATCCATCAGGATTCTGACGCCGGTATTTATTACGCAAAACACCGGGCCTGGGAAGGCCGTGAACTGGAAACTCTGCTGGCCTGGGTTGCAGCAACATGGGCAGGTGATTTTGAGTCATGGGAAGCTGAAGCGGCCCGGTCGTCGATTAACGTCAATATGTATTTTGCCGATGTCCACGGTAATATCGGCTATTTTTTTGGCGGTCGCTACCCGCAACGGGTGGCTGGCCATGACAATCGTTTTCCTGTGACCGGTGATGGCAGCATGGATTGGCTTTCGCGTATGTCGGTCGATGTGGCCAATCCCCATGTCAAGAATCCGGGCAGCGGTTTTTTGGCTAATTGGAATAACAAACCCGGCCAGGGTGTGATGAACCCAGATTTTTTCTTCTTCAGTTGGTCCGAAGCGGACCGCGTCGACATTCTGAATACTGCGCTGGATCAAGGTGATTCATTCACAGCCGATCAGGCCTGGGCATTATTGACCATGAGTTCATACGCTGACGTGCACGCCGCGTATCTTTTGCCGCTGATCGAAACAGCGGTCCGGGATCAGGATGACGAGCGATTGAAAACGGTGAACGACATTCTTCAGAACTGGAATCGGCAGTCACTGGATAGCGATCAGGATGGCAATTACGATGGCGCCGCAACCGCTATTTTTCGTCGTTTCGTGGGCGTATTACTTAACAATGTGTTGAGTGACGACCTTGGTGATGTCTTTGGGCCATTTGCTGCAACAGGATATCCTACTGCAGACACTCCAAGCGGCGCGGGTACCAACATCCAGGCCGGGATGAAGGCAGTAATCGAGTCCTTGTCCGGCCGGGGTGAGTATGATTTGCTCAATGGTGAGAACGCATCCGATGTTATTACGGGGGCGCTTTTCGAGACCCTCGATCTACTGGCGCAGGAGCAGGGTGATGTTGTTGCAGCGTGGCGATTACCGGTAGCGAAAAGACCGTTTTCCAATATCAATTTCCTCGGTATTCCCCAGGCCGGTGGTGATGAACTTATTACCGCGCCCATCGAACAAAACCGGGGCACTGAAAATAATATGATTGTTATGCGGGAAAACGCCATTATCGGATGGGAGGTGACGCCGCCGGGACAGAGTGCGTTTGTCAGTCCGGCAGGTAAGAAAAACTCCCATTACAAGGATCAATTCGACCTGTACAACAGCTTCGGGAGAAAACGGATGTGGTTTTACGCTGAAGATGTTGAGGCCAATAAAAAATCAGAAATTGTGCTGGAGTACTGATGCTTAAAGGTACACTTGAGCGTTTATGGGCGCGTTGTAAGAAAGAACCCTATCCCGGCTTGCTTGGGATCGAGGTGTTGGAAATAGAACCCGGCTACGCTCGGGTCAGGATGCAGTTTAAGCCGGCTATGCAAAATATTTTCGGGATGCTGCATGGAGGAGCAGTATTTTCACTTCTGGATGAAGCTTTCCAACTTGCCTGCAACGCTCGTGGTGAAGTGGCCGTGGCCCAGCAGGTGAGCACATATTTCTTTGCCGCTGCACGCCCGGATTCATGGTTGATCGCTGAGGCCAGGGAGGTAAATGCGACCCGAAAGACCGCACTCTACGAAGTTCGCGTATTTGAAGAAGCTGATGATCGCCAACTGGCAAGCGCCCAGGCTCTGGCCTATCGAAAAGGTGGTAGCCTTCCATTCAATGATGAAGGCGAATTACAATTGTAAGAGCCCGCTCGCGGGCGATATCCTGATACCTGGTGCTGGCTAACAATGGATCTCCACAACTGGATCAGTCACTGGGCAGAAAAAACCCCCGACAAACCCGCTATTATCGTTGGCGATCAGTGCTGCAGCTATTCCAGCCTGGCGCAGGCTATCGTCCGCCTTGCCGCGGTTTTCAAATATGAACTCCGCATAGGCAAAGGTGACCGCGTCGCCTATTTGGGCAACAACAGCCAACGCGAGATTGAAGCCTTGTTCGCCTGCGCTCAAACGGGGGCCATTCTGGTGCCTTTGAACTGGCGCATGGCGATCCCTGAGCTGCTGCAGGTACTCCACGATGCGGCTGTCAGCCTGCTGATTGTCGACGAAGATCAACTGGCACTAGCCACCGCGGTGGCTGAACAATGGGCCGCCTGCCGGATCGTTCATGCCTGCCGGAAGCCCCTCATTGATGAGCAGTCCGACTCCTGGGCCGACTTGGCAACGCTGCTGGATCACTGTGAACGGATTTGTGACCGTGGCGAAGCCCGATCCGCCAACCCCGTACTGATCCTGTACACATCCGGCACGAGCGGTTTGCCAAAAGGTGCGGTGCTCTCACAATCTGCGCTGCAGTGGAGCGCGCTGAATGCCGTGAACATGCACGAGCTGAGTGCAAATGATCACGTTCTGACCGTTTTGCCGCTGTTTCATGCCGGGGGATGGAACATCCAGACTTTGCCTGCCTTGTCGGTCGGGGCAACAGTTACTTTGCATCCGAAATTCGATCCGGAGGCAGTGCTTGCAAGTCTCGATGGTGCTCTGGTGACACTGACTGCCCTGGTTCCGACACAGATCCTTTCGCTGACCCCGCATCCCCGCTGGTCGTCTACAGACATGAGCCACTTGCGTTGCATGACGACCGGATCAACTTTTGTTCCGGACTCCTGTATCGAGCCCTGGGAAGAGCGTGGCGTGACCGTACTGCAGGTTTATGGAACAACCGAAACCTGCGCCGTGGCGATTCATCAGAGTCCTGCCAATGTGGCAGCGACAGCGGGTTCGGTTGGCTTCGCCGCCGAGCATTGCAGAGTCCGGATCGTAGACGCCGACGGGCATGATATGGAGACGGGCCGCAACGGCGAGATTTGGATTCAGGGTCCGAGCCTGTTCAGCGGGTACTGGAACGATCCCACGGCTTCCAGGCACGTGTTTCGCGATGGCTGGTTCCATAGCGGAGACATGGGGTATTGCCGTGCGGACGGTGCGTATGTCGTGTCCGACCGTAAATCAGATCTCATCATATCCGGTGGAGAGAACATTTATCCGGCGGAACTGGAGGCAATTCTCTACGAGCATCCCGAAATCGAAGAAGCAGCCGTCATTCCTCAGCCGGACGAACGCTGGGGTGAAGTGCCCGTTGCTGTGGTCGTCACGACCCGGGGTAGCGGGCTGGATCAGGATGCCGTGCAGGCATTGTTTAACAACAGGCTTGCTCGATTCAAACACCCCAGGCGGGTTATTCTGGTCGATAAATTGCCGCGCAACGCCATGGGTAAAGTTGAAAAATTTGTATTACGAAAACTGATTGCTGAAGAGCGGGAGTGATGACAAGGTGAGCAAGAACAGGACTACCCCCTTTCAACCAGACCCGGAGCAATTGGCGCTGTTACCTGATATATCAGGCAATACCATTAACGGTCAGGGTGAAACCAGGTTTCGTCGGCCAACGCGGATCTACTGGCATAATCCCCCCGATGCCATTCCGTACGGCAGGATTCAGCAATGGATGGTGAGTCGTTTCAACCGCGTGCAGGCCTTTCGGGAAGTCTATGCTAAAGGGGATCGCGGCCCACGTGAACTCGACCCGGTTGCCGAAGTTCAGGTACAGGACAGCCCGGCAAACTGGTCCGCCCGGGCCAAGGCTTTCGCATCGCAACATGAGGCGGATCTGGTGGGTATTACAAAGCTGGATCCAAACTGGGTCTACGATGACTGTGAGCCGCCGACTGAACCGTGGATCATTGTCCTTGGAGTTGAAATGGATCATAGCAGGCTGGCTCAGGCGCCATCCTCAGATGAGGATACGGCCTCAGCGCATGAAGTATCTGTTCAGTACAATCGCGGCGCACGGGCGGCGTCCAGCCTGGCCAACTGGATACGCGCCCAGGGTTATCATTCTGCGTCCCATGCCGGCCCCTGGGCCGGGTCGATTACGGCGACTCCGGCCGCGCTGGCCTGTGGCTTTGGAGAACTCGGCAAACACGGCAATATCATTAACCGCCAATACGGTTCGTCCTTTCGTTTATCCGCGGTGGTAACAGATTTGCCGCTTGTTGCCGACGAAGCAAGCGAATTTGGAGCGGATGACTTTTGTACACGCTGCCAGGTTTGTATCAACGCCTGCCCACCATCGGCAATCAGTGATAACAAACAAATGGTGCGCGGCGTGAAAAAGTGGTACGTAGATTTTGACAAGTGCATTCCGTATTTCAACGAAACCCACGGCTGCGGTATCTGCATTGCCGTATGCCCCTGGAGTCGGCCCGGCACCGCGCCTCGCCTGGCAGATAAAATCCTGCGGCGCAGAAAGCGACTTTATGTAAGCTGACCCCGGCCTTACGGGATCTGGTTTCCAGGTCCCGAGTTTGATATTATACACCTCGTTATACACATTATGAGGTGTATGGTATGCGTACCAATATTGTGCTCAATGATGAATTGGTTTCAGAGGCCCAGGCGCTAAGCGCAATAAAGACCAAACGCGAACTCATAGAAGTTGCTTTAAAGGAATTTGTCGCTAACCGAAAACGTATGGACCTGAGGGAATTAAGAGGCATAAATGAGCTGCGGTCTGATTATGACTACAAGAGCACGCGCAGCAGAGGCTGAAACATGTACCTGGTTGATACATCGGTTTGGGTTCATTATATAAACGGTAAAGAATCGCCAGTCCTTGAGTTTCTGGATACCCTGTTGTTGACACCCATGCTTGTGGGAACCAGCCATCTTATCTATATGGAAATTCTTCAGCGGGCTAAAAGTGAGGCCGGATTTAATAAACTCCAAAGATATTTTTCCACCCAGCAGTTTTATGGATTTGCAGATCCTGAAGCCAGTTATGAGGCAGCGGCTTTCATTTACTTTTCCTGTAGCCGTCAGGGAATAACCATTCGCTCATCCATCGATTGTCTGATCGCACAGTGTGCACTGGAAAACGAGCTGATACTTTTACACCACGACAGAGATTACAGAAATTTGGAAAAAGTACTTCCTCAACTACGGCAGAAGCATTTTTTGGTTTAGAGAATGCGTTCCCAGAGAGCGTGAATGTCATTCGGGATCGGCACGTTTCATAAACGTGTAGCGTTCTTTCCTTCAGACGAACACACCGAATAGCAAATAACGGCTCCGGGTGATGCGCCCCTGATCTTCCGTTCGCACCGGATAAAAATATCAGCCACTTGTGGAACAAGGTCATCACCTTCGTTCTGCGAAGTGTTGATTACACTGCCAAATACACATCTCTTTCCGACTTGACCAGTCGAATGTTTTCAGGCCGAATCCATCGAATTCGCTCAAAATTTACAATGCCACGAATGGTGCCCAGTGGTTTTTGCTTCGTAGCAGGCGCCCGCCAAAACGCTACTTCTGTATGGGAATCTGCTGGGAAAATCATGGCGGCGGTCACGCTGCCAATTAAACCCGTATCCAATTTTACAACGGGTATTTTTATACCCCCTTGCCCGGTGGATACCAGCGTTGTGGGAATCTTGACAACTCCAGTAGCCCCATGAGTCGTTACAATGTTTTTTGGAGGTTGAAGCACATCAAAATAGAAAGAATTTCCGGATCCGGCCAGACGGGTTTGTCCCTCGTCATCAAAGCCTTGAACAGTCGTCCATTGAACATCCTGTAACCATACTTTGCCCTCAACAAAACAGCCATGTCCGATCACGGGGAATGGTCGTTGATAGTGCCCTGTAAGCTGCTGTGGTGGAAACCAGATGGGTTGATAGGCGTATTTCTCATTCGAACGCGTTCCTTGACGTATCAATCCATGCCGAACCTGATCCTGACGCGCTTCAGTTATCGTCACACCGGTTCCATACAGATAGTTGGTATATCGAAATGCATCGCCTGAGCCGGCTGCTTCCTTCGAGCCTTCCAGAACGATGAATTGTAGCGAAACCAACACCCCTCTTGTCGGGTGAGTGCTGCGATCCTTCTCAATCCTGGTAGCTAATGATTTCAATGCATTCTGCGCCTTGGACTGCTCGATTTTGCCACCGAAATAGTAGATACCCTGTCTGACAAGCGCCAAAAGGAACTCTATTGCTCCGCCCCTAGCCTGCCCACTTGAAGATGGTCCGCCGACCATTATCGGTTTCATATCCGGAGATCCCAGTCGCGCAATTTTTGGCCCTGCCATAATTTACCTCTTGTTTATTTTGTCGAACTCCTCATATCGCGGGCAGCAAAAAGCAGAACATCAATTGAGCGATGCTTTTTTGCTGTCCGAGCGCATGTGATTTGTTTTCATTGAAGCTTCCCCCCGAGAAATTGGGTTTAGGGGGTATTGCCTGACATCCTGATAGTGCCGAAGGACCCTCTATGAAAAAGGAGCCTCAAAAAGATTGTACACCCATTACTTTGTCATGTGTTAATCGAGTATAGCCTGTGAGCGGGAGATGGTGGGCTTTGTCTGGGAGTCATTGAACAAGGTTGCTACTTAAAGAAATACTGTTAAAACAGAAGCCAGTTTGTCGATTGAGTAAACGTATTCTCAGTTTGTCAGGCAGCTTTTCACGCAAATGATCCGAACTCTCCCCCGATTTTGTCAGCCGCGCCTGAATTGGTTCCTGCCACACTTCACTGCAGCCCAATTGATGGCCCCATTTCTGCCCTCGGGGCGAAAAATAGCCCGCCGTTTGCCATTGGGGAACGGCCCGTTTCGTGAACGTGTTGCGTTCTTTCCTTCAGACGAACAAGACCGTTCGCGGCGGAGCACGGCATTGCGGCGCCAGACAGCTTTCAGTCAAAACCGCTGTCTCATCCAGGTGCGCAAGTATTTTGCGGATCACCACCGAGTCTTCAATATTAGAGAATGCTTTCCCAGAGAGCGCGAATGTCATCCGGGATCGGAAGTACCTGTTTGCTGTCCAGGTCCATAAAAACTTTGGTTATTTTTGCTGAGAAACAAAGTTTTGAGTCTTGTTTTCGGCGGATTTCATAGCTGAAGGTGGCCGAGGAGCGGCCAATTTTGTCAATTTCCAGTGTGACCAGTGCAATGTCACCGTAGCGAAGAGAAGCTGAGAAATCAGAGTGGATGGCCACGGTTGGAAAACCACGGCGCTGTTCATTGATCAGTTGGGGATAGGAGACACTGGCCGCATCATCAAAAAAATCTTCGAACGCCTTGTGGCACAAGTGAAAAAACTGCGGGTAGTAGACGATGCCGGCACCATCGACATCATCAAAACGGATTTTCAGAAGGCTTGTGAATGCCATGAGCAATTTTCCAGCGGTTTGAGCCAGGCTTCATAGTACATGAAGCCTGGCCGGAGACTGGATCAATCAAGCATGCACGACAAAGCCAACCGCTGTGAGGTCTCAAATCCGCAACTGTCGAGGAAACTCAACAAGCCCAGACTGTTCCATTCAACTTCAGATCGAACCGATTCCACCTGCAGGGATGTCAGGTTGGCCAGCAACTGAGAGAGCAGGGCATGTCCGACTTGCTGCGAGCGGAAAGCCTCTGCCACACCGAGCGTATCGATGACGGCTTCGGATGCCGTGCGACCGAATTCACCGAAGTCTACCCTCGCCATCATAAAGCCGACGGCCATGCCGTCAATCTCAGCAATGAGTGACAGACGCACGCCCGATTCCCACAGAACTTCCTGGAATTTACGTTCAAAAAACGGGCGATGATCGTGGCCGGTGATTTTCTGATCGATCCGTATGACCTGATCGAGGTCCTCCTGGGCCAGGGAGCGAACCGGCACTTTGTCGCGGGACAAGTCAATTTCATCGTCTTCGTTCCGGTCGCCGACCAGTTCATTATATCCTTCCGTTGATCTCTCAAGAACCAGCCTGGGCGCCAGGGCGAAGCCGTTGCGGGAGAAAAAATTGAGAACTTCGGGCTGATTCCATCCGGCCTGGGTACGTAACTCCTTGCCGCCGCGCTGACGAATTTCGCCGGTAATATACTGCATCAACTCATGTCCGACGCCCTGACCCTGACTTTGAGGATCGACGGAAATTGCATCCAGAACCGCGATGAGGTCATCGCTGCCGAATTCACCCTTGAGCAGGTGGCAGCAGACAAACCCCGCCATCTTTCCTGCTACGGTGGCGCCGACTGAGATAAACGACAGAGGATGTTTTTCTTGTGCCAGAAAGCGCTTGGTGAAAAAATCACGCCGTTCGGAGCCATTGGTGGCGCTGTCCAACTCGACAATTATGTCGAGAGATTCTTTCCGATGCGATTCAACTCAGCCATGCAGCATCTCGTATTTCATTTGCAGTTCTTCCTGGGTTTCCTGGAAATCCGGGTTGGGCACGATGCAATCATCGACCGGGCATACCAACTGACATTGTGGTTCATCGTGCTCACCAATGCACTCGGTGCAGCGCAGAGCATCGATCACGTAGGGGTCGCCTTCTTCGATGGCTTCGTTGGGACAATCCAGAACGCATGCATCGCAAAGGTCGCAATTGTTATTGATCATAAGTGCCATAGCATTGTCTCCCTGTTGGTTGGGTGATTCTCAGGATACCTTTAAGAGGCTTTGGCCAACAGCCCCTGTTGTTGCAGTTTCTCATAGCGGAAGGCGCCCCAGATTGCTGCGCCGATGGCTCCGGCATAAATGGAATCGGGGTGGCTGCGGGCTTCGACCTTGATTTTCTGTTTGGTCAACGACTCGTTAAGCGCCGCCATTAAGCCATCGTCGAGTGCCAGGCCCCCGGTGGCCAGCGTTATACCCTCACGAACCTTGATGATACGCAGCAATTTCGCCAGGCGGCCAGCCATAGATAAGTGAATGCCCTTGAGAATGTTGGAAGCGGATATTCCGCGGGACACCATGTTGATGACGTCTGTTTCCGCCAGCACCGCACAGATACTGGAAACAACTTCCGGGTCATCGGCTTCTTGCGACAAGGTGCCGATTTCGTCCTGGGCAATACCCAGGTAACGTGAGATGTTCTCCAGGAACTGTCCCGAACCCGATGCACACTGGCTGGTCATCCGGTAGCCGAGTACTTTGCCGAATTCATCCATCTTGACCGCACGACCATGCAGAGCGCCAATATCCAGTACCGCACGGGCCGCAGGCTCCAGGTAAATGGCACCCCGTGCATGGGTAGTCATTGAATAGAAATGACCGGTGCGGAACGGGATGGTTTCGCCATCCCCGGTGGTAGCAACATAGTGGACGTCGTCGCGGCTCAAGCCGGCGTCTGCCAATACGCTATCGTAGCCTTTTTCGGCAAGGTCAAATGGGTCGCGTTGGCGGATGCGGTCTGAGCGCCGGGCCAGCCATTCAATTTGATCGCCTTCAATATTGAACAGAACGGTCTTGATCGTTCCGGTTCCCAGATCCACTCCAGCAGTGATTGTCATTTCTAGTGCTCCTTCAATGTGATAACTGTGGGTTCAGCGAGT